>JARLJQ010000038.1 GCA_031291115.1 Legionella sp. | reverse complement strand
GCCTCATTGCCGGCCCCTTCACCCCGCTAGGATATTTTTAGAGAGTATTTTTATGTTAATTTCGTCCCTGTTCAGTAACATGAGTTATGAGGCAACGAAAAGACCCTTCGGTAACATTTACTTATGAGGCAACTGGCCTATATTTACTCACTTGATGCAGCAGTAGCTCCTTCTTTTTTAACCGGAATCAGTTTTTTAACTAATTGATTTGCCTCTTTTAAATCTTCAGCAGATAATTTACCTCTCAATTTTTTAAGTTCTTTTGCCGCATCTGTATTTTTATTATCTGCGGCTAATTTAAGCCAAGCATATGCCTTCACCCAATTGCGCTCCACACCTAAGCCTGCCAAATACATATAACCTAATTTAGCCTGCCCCATAGAATCACCTTGCTCAGCAGATTTGGTGAACCAAAAGGCAGCCTGCTCGTAATCCTTATCGATGCCAACGCCCGTAAGCAATAATTGGCCTATTTGCGCCTGTGCATCAGATTGCCCGTCTTTTGCTGCGACTTGATACCAATAAGCAGCTTTTTGTGGATCAGCCTCTACACCGTATCCATGTAGATAATAATAAGCTAAGTACGATTGTGCTTTAACATGACCTTGATTGGCCGCTTGGGCAAACCAATAAAATGCAGCGTTATCATCAGCAACAACACCAGGTTGTTGGCCGGTATAAAGTAAGCCCAAACTGTATGCAGCCTGAGTATCGCCTTGATCTGCCGCTTTTTGATACCAATACATTGCTTTATTAAGATTCTTGGCAGTGCCTATGCCCATAATATAGTTATATGCTAAATTCACTTGTGCTTTACTATAGCCCTGCTCCGCTGACTTTTTAAACCAATTTAAGGCTGTTGTGCCATTAGCCTTCACTCCATCACCAGAAGCATACATTAAACCAATATTTCTCTGCGCAATCGCATTGCCTTGCTTTGCTGATTTCATATACCACTTAAACGCCTCAGAGAAATTTTGCTTCACGCCCTCCCCCAGATCGTATAGAAATCCCATACTCAGTTGAGCTAATACATTATTCTTCTCGGCGGATTTTTGATACCAGTTAAGTGCTTCTGTATAGTTTTTAGGTACGCCTTGTCCGTATTGATACATACGCCCTAATAGATACATTGCTTCGGCATTACCCTCTTTGGCAGACGCCATTAAATGCGGATAGGCGGTGGTGTAATCACCATTTTCAAAAGCAGAAAAACCAACAATCTCATCTGCAAACACAGCATTCATCATGAACAATAATGCGGCAAAGATTATGCTGCGCATACCGACTCCATTTCGGTTCCCTTACCTAAAATAGTAGAGTAAAGAATCAGCAAAGCAAGTTTTTTGAACAGGATAGATATTTTTTAGGCAGTGATTTAGAGGGATTTGTTAATAAAATCATGATTAAGTGCGGACGTAACACCATCAAAAAAATCCCATGTCATCCAGAGCGTAGCGAAGGACCTCCTGAATGTGGCACGGTGCCATCTGAAAGGAGGTCCTTCGCTACGCTCTGGATGACGGATATTTTACTTCCCGGCGATCATCATTTCTTTAAGTAACACAGAACCACAGCGTGTTGATATATTAGGGTTAACATCATTACCAACAGCAAGAATTGATAAAAACATATCTTTTAAATTACCTGCAATCGTAATTTCATCAACAGGATACTGAATGTCGCCATTCTCAACCCAATAACCACTAGCACCACGTGAATAATCACCAGTAATACCATTAATACCCTGTCCCATTAACTCAGTAACTAATAAACCGGTGCCCATTTTTTTTAATAAATCGGACAAATCACCAGCCGTAGGATCAATAGTTAAATTATGCACACCATCACTATTGGCAGTAGTTTTTAATCCCATTCTACGTGCAGAATAACTACCCAATGCATATTGCTTCACACGCCCCTTTTCAACGAACACATTAGGACGAGTAGGTACGCCCTCACTATCAAAAGACGAACTTCCCAAAGCACCGAGCAAATAAGGCTGTTCATAAATACGAATAAATTCAGGAAATACCTGTTGATCAATGGAATCTAACAAAAATGTATTTTTTCTATAAAGATTGGAACCACTAATCGCATTAAGAAAACTACCAAACAATCCACTGGAAACACGAGAAGAAAAAATAACCGGTGTCTTTTGAGTGGCAATTTGTTTCGCGCCCAAACGGCTTAGAGCACGCTCCACAGCATTTTTAGCAATCGTACGCGGATCAACCAAGTCTTTAGCATTACGCACTGTAGTGTAATCATAATCCCTTTGCATCGCCTCACCTTCTGTGGCAATCAAAGAACAACTTAAACTATGACGCGTTGTATGAATAAAGCCTGAACCACCATAAGTGTTCACAAAACCATGATGCGATTCATAAGACGATACATTAACCCCATCCGAGTTAGTGATTCGTTTATCCAAAGACAAAGCATAGGTTTCGCATTTTAATGCCATCTCAATAGCTTTTTGTGGATTTATATCCCAGGGATGAAATAAATCAAGATCAGCATGCTCACTGGTCATCAGCTCTTTATCAGCTAAACCAAAACAAGGGTCTTCCGCACTGACTGCAGCAATATCACAAGCGGCTTTAACCATTGCATGCAAGGCTTCAGGTGAAGTATCCGTACTGCTTGCGCCACCTTTTCGTTGGCCAATATAAACGGTCAAACCCACCCCTTTATCTTCGCTAAAAGCGACCGTTTCAACAGAGCCCATGCGGACATCAACGGAAAAGCCTCGATCATTGTTCACCACGACCGTGGCATCCGTTGCGCCCTCTTTTTTAGCTAAATCCAACACTTCATTCATCAAACGAGTTAATTCAGAGGTTGACTTATGTACTTCACTATTGTTATGTTGCGTTTTAATTTGCATAAGAGATTCCGTGGTGTTGAATGATGTACATAAGGATACAATAACATGTCTTCGCAAACCAATGATTATCCTGCAAACAAATTATATTTGTTCTCTGCGCTCTTTTTTTTACTGCTTCAGCTAAGCCCTTTTGGCGCTCATGCTACAGGAAAATGGAAAAAATTAAGCCCAGGCGTTGAGTATCAGGATCTTGCCGGAGGAATACTTATTCCCTGGTCGCATATCTATGCCTTTCGTATTGATCTGAATAAAAATAAACTGGCCATCGTCAACGCTAAATCTTTAGCGCTTAAAAATGCCTCTGCAGCGCAGTTTGCGGAGAACAATCAAGCGCTATTAAGTATCAATGGCGGTTTTTTTGACCATGAATTTAATCCGCTGGGTCTGAGAATCAATAATAAAAAACTGGAAAACCCTATAAAACGAATCAGTTGGTGGGGTGTTTTTTATATTAAAGATAACAAAGCGGCTATTTCCAGTCTTAATCATTTTCAGCATGACAGTGATATAGATTTTGCAATGCAAAGCGGACCACGTTTATTAATTAAAAAGAAAATTCCTTCGTTAAAACCCGGTGAGGCAGATCGATCCGCCTTAGGTATTACCGCAGATGGTAAGGTAATTATTTTAGTGACCGCCAATGCAGCCATGTCTACTGATAAATTAGCTCGTCTTCTTAGATCAGCCCCTTTATCCTGCGTTGATGCAATTAATCTCGATGGCGGCAGCTCAAGCCAATTGTACGCGCATATAGGTTCTTTTTTACTGAACGTGCATAGCTTTTCCAATGTTACGGATGCGATTATTGTTAAAGCGACTTAAAGATACGTCATCCTGAGCGGAGCGAAGGACCTCCTGAATGTGGCTCAGTTCCATCTGACGGGAGGTCCTTCTCTTCGCTCTGGATGACGGGATGCATTTGTACAAAACAAAGCCAAAACCACAAGGTTATCCACAAAATAGGGCTCAAATCACAAATTAATAATAAACCCACAACTTATCCACAATATACTCCCAGCTTTTTCTATTGACCATTAAGCGAAAACACATTATCTTGTTATTACGCCCGATAAAAACCCTACATATTGGGTTTTTAGCTATAATCTAATATATAACAGTGAATAAATTGCACTCGACTGTTGATAACAATTAACATACTTCGTGGAGGAAACATGTCCGCTATTCTTGATCCGGTAAATGACATACCGCTAACAAGTCAAATGGAATTGACAGCTAATGCTCCAGGTGTGCTAAAAACGATAAAACGTAATGGCAAAGTAGTAAATTATGATGACTCTAAAATCAAAGTCGCCATTACAAAAGCGTTTATTGCAGACGAGGGCGGCTCAGCTCCTTCCTCCGATCGAATTCATCAACAGATTGAAGAACTGACTCGTCAGATATCTCAAGCGTTTAAACGCCGCTTACCAAGCGGTGGTGCAATTCATATTGAAGAAATTCAAGACCAGGTAGAACTGGCTTTAATGAGAAGTGGTCACTATAAAGTTGCCCGCTCTTACGTGCTGTATCGTGAAGAACACCGTAAAGCGCGTCATACTGAGTTAGAACAGCAAGCCAGCGACAGCAAAACATTGTTAATCACAATGCCTGATGGTGATTTAAAGCCATTAGACATGAACCGAGTGAATACAATTGTTGAAGAATCATGCCGTAATCTAGATAATGTCTCTGCTGAACCCGTTATTAAAGACGCCATGCGTAATCTTTACAACCATGCGAAATTTGAAGACGTGCATAAAGCATTAACTATGTCTGCTCGTTCTTTAGTTGAAAAAGAACCTAACTACAGCTACGTCAGTGCGCGTTTATTACTCGACAGCATGCGTGTAGAAGCGCTCAGCATGTTACGCATTCAATCAGATGCAACTTTTGATGAAATGACTAACCTATACCCAGCGTACTTTAAAACCTACATCAGCCACGGTATCAACCAGGGCATGATTGACGTTAAAATGGCTGACTTCGATTTAGATAAATTAGGCAAAGCCTTATTACCTCAACGTGATATGCAATTCACCTACTTGAGTCTGCAAACATTATACGACCGTTATTTTATTCACGATAAAGGCATCCGTTATGAATTACCCCAAGCCTTTTTCATGCGCGTTGCTATGGGCCTTGCCATGCGTGAACAAAATAAAGAAGAGAAAGCGATTGAATTCTATCTCCTAATTTCTTCTTTTGACTATATGTCTTCTACGCCGACTCTATTTAACTCTGGCACTATTCGTCCACAACTGTCGAGCTGTTATTTAACAACAGTACCTGACCATTTAGATGGTATTTACAGTGCGATTAAAGACAACGCCCTGCTTTCTAAATTTGCTGGCGGCCTGGGCAATGACTGGACTCCAGTACGTGCTATGGGTGCACACATCAAAGGCACCAACGGTAAATCACAAGGTGTTGTACCGTTCTTAAACGTTGCTGATGCGACAGCCGTTGCAGTAAACCAAGGCGGCAAGCGTAAAGGCGCTGTTTGTGCGTACCTTGAATGCTGGCATAAAGACGTCGAAGAGTTCCTGGAATTAAGAAAAAATACTGGAGATGATCGTCGCCGTACGCATGACATGAATACTGCTCTATGGATACCTGACTTATTTATGATGCGTGTTCGTGAAGACGGTGAATGGACTTTATTCTCACCAGAAGAAGTGCCTGGACTACATGATCAATACGGTAAAGCTTTTGAAACACTGTACAAATCATACGAAGAAAAAACGCGTCAAGGTCTTATTACCAACTGCAAGACACTTTCTGCAGTCAAATTATGGCGCAAAATGCTGTCCATGTTGTTTGAAACAGGCCATCCATGGATGACGTTTAAAGACCCATGCAACCTACGTTCACCACAGCAACATGCTGGTGTGGTTCACAGTTCGAATTTATGTACTGAAATTACACTGAACACGTCTGAAGAAGAGATTGCGGTATGTAATCTGGGTAGTGTTAACCTCCCAGCACACATCATCAATGGCGCTCTGGATAAAGATAAGTTAAAGCGTACGATCACAACAGCGCTTCGCATGTTGGATAACGTGATTGATATTAACTATTATTCAGTACCACAAGCCCGTAACTCAAACCTGAAACACAGACCAATTGGTCTAGGCTTAATGGGCTTCCAGGATGCACTGTATGAGTTGAAAATTGACTACGCATCTCAAGAAGCGGTTGAGTTTGCTGACTCTTCCATGGAATTAATCAGCTACTACGCAATTGAAGCGTCTTGTGACCTAGCTAAAGAGCGCGGCAGCTATTCAAGTTATGAAGGGTCTTTATGGAGCAAAGGTATATTACCAATCGACTCCATTAACTTGCTACAGCAAGCACGAAGCAAGTACCTGGAACAAGACCGTTCTCAACGTCTGGACTGGGAAACTTTACGTGTTAAAGTGCGTACTCAAGGCATGCGTAACTCCAACGTAATGGCTATAGCGCCAACAGCGACTATTTCCAACATCTGCGGCGTGGCACAATCCATTGAACCGACTTACCAAAACTTATACGTAAAATCCAACCTATCCGGCGAATTTACGGTAATCAACCCATATCTGGTTGCTGATTTAAAAGCTCTGGATTTGTGGGATGAAGTAATGGTTAACGATTTGAAATATTTCAACGGAAGCGTGCAACCAATCAGCCGTATTCCTGCTGAATTGAAAAAGCGTTACGCAACCTCTTTTGAAATTGATCCTATCTGGTTAGTAGACGCAGCTTCTCGTCGACAAAAATGGATAGATCAGGCTCAATCACTTAACATTTACATGGCCCAACCTTCTGGTAAAAAACTGGATCAGCTGTACATGCATGCCTGGACACGTGGCTTAAAAACCACTTACTACTTACGTAGCTTAGGCGCAACCAATGCTGAAAAATCTACAATTACCGATGGTGCACTCAACGCAGTTAAGCTTATATCTGACGAACCGAAAGTATGTTCCATACTTGATCCAGATTGCGAAGCGTGCCAATAAACCAGGAGAAATTTAATGCAAGAACAAAATACACGACAAAATGAAGCCCCTATCTTAGGGGCGAAAGGCTACGAATCTCTTGAGATGGGCGCTGCACGTATTCATGTAGACGACAAACAAATTATCAATTGCCGTGCCGATTTAAACCAACTGGTTCCCTTTAAATATAAATGGGCCTGGGATAAATACCTATCTGCTTGCGCTAACCATTGGATGCCCAATGAAATCAGCATGAGCGCAGACGTTGCACTTTGGAAAGATCCTAATGGACTGACTGATGATGAGCGTTTAATCATCAAACGTAACTTAGGTTTTTTCTCTACAGCAGATTCATTAGTTGCTAACAATCTGGTACTGGCTGTTTACAAACACATTACTAATCCAGAATGCAGACAATACCTGTTACGTCAGGCCTTTGAAGAAGCATTGCATACTCATGCGTACCAATACGTTATTGAAAGCTTGGGGCTTGATGAAGCTGAAGTCTTTAATATGTACCGTGAGATTCCTTCTGTTGCGACTAAAGCATCGTGGGCTTTACCTTACACTCAAAGCTTAGGTGATGAGACATTTCATACCGGTACTCCAGAAATGGATCAGCGTTTATTACGTGACTTAATTGCCTTCTACGTTATTTTCGAAGGGATCTTCTTCTACGTTGGTTTCACGCAAATTCTGTCTATGGGCCGTCGTAATAAGATGGTAGGTACATCAGAGCAATTCCAATACATTCTACGTGATGAATCCATGCACATGAACTTTGGTATTGATGTGATTAACCAAATTAAAATCGAAAACCCACATCTATGGACGCCTGAGTTTAAAGAAGAAATGATTCAGCTCATCAAAGACGGTGTGGCTATGGAATATCAATACGCACAAGACACCATGCCTCATGGTATTTTGGGAATGAACGCGGAAATGTTTGAAGAGTATTTACACTTCATCGCAAACCGTCGTTTAAGTCAAATTGGCTTACCAGAGCAATACCCAGGTGCTGAAAATCCATTCCCATGGATGAGTGAAATGCTTGATTTGAAGAAAGAGAAAAACTTCTTCGAAACACGCGTTATTGAATACCAAGCTGGCGGTACTTTAAGCTGGGAGGATGACGAGCAATAAGCGCTCATCATCCCCAAAAAATCCCCGTCGTCCCGCAGCTTGTACGTAAAATCCACGGATCCCACAAACAAGCTACGAGACGTTGGCGACGATGAAAAGTCCTTAACTTAACGTCAGTTCTGGATAAGGGAGCCACAAGCTCTTTCTCCTACCAAAAAATCGTTCGTGCTGAGGAGGCGTTTACGCCATCTCGAAGCATTCGCACAAGGTTATAGTCTTGGCGCAAATGCTTCGAGACGTTGCTATTGCTCCTCCTCAGCACGAACAGATCACGGTAGAGACTGGATCTAATGGCTCCCTTATCCAGAACTGGCATTAACTTAATGACAGTGAGGCTACGTTCTTATCCGAAACTCACATTAACTTAATTGCAGCGCCCTACCCGCTCAACATATTGATACATCTATCAAAGCTTTAAACCAGCATCAGGCACAACATCCTCCTTATCAACAACCCTAACAGCACTATCTTTAAACTCAGCTAATTGAGCTTTCATGTCGTGTTGATGCTCTATCATTTCCTTTTGATGAGTAATGATTTCACGTCTTGAATCAGCGGCCATACCAGCCTTCATTGTAGCCAAACCAGCAGAATAAACTCCTGTTGCCTTGCCAAAAGAAACAACTGCTAAAACAGCCCCAACTATTGTTTTCATCAAGCCACATAAAATTTGCAGTTTGGGGTAATTAACCGAAAGCTCTTTAGTTAATTCCTTATATCGCGCCACACTGGCCTCAGATTGAACCTTAGGATCCAATGCCATTGCTGTAGTCCGAACAGCGGTTTCTAATAACAAGCGTTTACCACTGACCTCACTAATACTTTGTTTTTCAATTTCATTCAAAATAGCCAAACCATTTTTAATAGTCCTAGTTTTACTTGGATCAAACGACTCTTCTAAAGCTTGATTTAATGTGAGCTTAAATTGCTCCACACGCTGCGTTAACAAATCCTGTACAAGCTCATGAGGACAATTTAAATCCCGCCACTCACAAAGCCAGGTCTTACCAGGATCGTTACTTAAAGTTTCATCATTTTGATTTACATAAGCATTTACTGCATTCCAGATTACATTAATATGATGATTCATACCCCGCGCTTTAACCATCGAGGGTGCCGCATGTAAAGCACGTTCAAACTCGTCACGATCCATTGGGATTTTCCCAGGCTCGAAAGACTTTACAAGGTTGTAATAAGCAGAGGAAACGCCGCCTCTATCAATAGCATCTTTACATGAAAAATTAATTCCATCGGGTTTTAAAGCAGTGATAATATGGTTCGTTAACTCAAATTTAAGAAAATGAAACCATACGGCCTGGCGCTGTGCACTAGATAGTTGAACAGATTGATCAAAACCTAAAGCCTGGATACTTTTATCAATCAACGCTATTAATTTAGCCTGTTCTATTTCAGGCGTATATCGTCCATTAGCATCACAAAATATTTTGCCACGAATAGATCTACTGATATGAAAATCTTTAATTTCTCGAGAAGCATCAGGGCTTTCCATAGCAATTTGTAAAAACTCTTTTTTAACTTCCTCTAACTCATATTCAGGGGTCGTTTTTAGATAGCTGTTTTTATCCATCAGCCCTTTGTCTGCTGGCAATGTAATGACAGCCACATTAGAATGAGTCGCTTCAAGTCCTTCCAGTTGAAGCGTTAACGCTTTTTCTTTTAAACCTTCAGCATCATGTCTGTCTCTAGCCAAATTATTAAAATAAATATGGGTGATCTTAGGGCCATCCTGAACTTTTAAAGCTTGAACTTCCAGAAATTGCTCAAACAAAGGACTAACACGCTCCACGCCTTCATGACGCTGACCTTGAGTACCGAAACGATATTCGCGCACTGGTTCGTGCTCATTATATTGATAATGCCGAACAGTAGATAAACTGGTTGTATGCTGTGGTTTAAAATTATCAGACATCATAGCCGTAAACCGCCCATACATGGAGCCTGCTTGAGCGGGTGATTGTGCTTGTGAATTAATACGATCACCTTTATCACTAAGATGTGAGGCAATGGAGCTTTCAATTGCCTTTGAAACAGGAGCATGCGAGAGCACAATATCTTTTACTGCGTCAAACGTATCTTCCAAAATGTAATTATCATTATTATAAAGAGAAAGAATAAAATCATCTAAAGCATCAACCTCTTGCTGAATTCGTGCCACCTTAAGATCAAGTGATTGCTCAAAAGTGATTTCAGGCGTATCGGCTGTGGCTTGCACTGCTTGGATCTTTTTAATTTCGGGTAAATAGCCTAAAGAATTGATATATCTTTTTAGAAAACTAGACATGAGTGAGGGTTCTGAAGACTTCAGCGTCTCTTGATAGTTTTTAATTCGTTCCTGATCAAGAACTAATTTACTTCGATCTTCTGCATAAATAAGACGAATATGTTCTTCAATAAAATCAAAAAATTCGGTATATAAATCAGCATAAGGAATAGATGGATCATAATCATCCTTCGTTTGACCACGAAGAGAGCGCATTTTTTCAGACAGTGAGTCACTCAAGTTATCTAACACCAAATCAGGTAACTTAAGCGTTCTTAGGTAATTAAAGCAATTTCTATTATGAAGAAGTTCGCTGGTTATTAACTCAGTTGTATGTTCATTAGTACTGGACATAGTTACCCTCAACATAAACTATATAACTCTAGTTTAGTACTTAATTATTAAATAAATATTAACCCGCACTAAGCTGCATTAAAAAAAACATCCGTCATAGCCCTAAATACAACTTCACTTTCAGCCAAGCTCCTGTTACATTTTCACACAATAAATAACCACACGAGGTGAAAAATGGCACAAGAAGACCGTACTAATTATAGTTTTTTATTAAAATGCTTGGCCGCAGTGACTGCAGCCGCTTTATTTATCGCAGGAATTATTGCCGCAGCATCGTTAAATGCAGGAACAACAGGCTCCTTTATGCTCGCATCATCATCAGCCTTCGCACCAATAATCCCTATCGCACTTACTTGCATCGGTTTAGTTTGCCTTTTAGCCTATTTATGTAGTGATAATAACAATACCAATACCACGGTCCATATGGGTGGTACTCGTCCTTATGGGGGTGCATTTTTCTCGAATGGTTATTCCCCAGCGTACAGAAACTATTACTCAGGAGGTACCACGTACGTATCTGGAGCACGTCCTAACTCTGCGTCATTAAATATGCATGGTCACTCTGTATCATCAAACACTCATAGTCACTTTCCAGCATCAAATACGCATGGTCACTCTGTATCATCAAACACGCACAGTCACTTTCCAGCATTAAATACGCATGGTCACGCTGTATCATCTCATATGCCTAGCCACTCTGCAGCATCACACATGCATGGTCACTAAGTATCCTCAAACATTGCACGAACATCATTAATCACAAGAGCATCAGCTGGGCTGTACAGCCCAGTTGCACTCTAAGTTCCCTCAAAAAAACCCATGATCACACCAATTTTGTTCAATAACAACAAATTAAAAACACTATTTACTTGAATAACGGTGCAATCACCCCTAAAATGAATAAAATTAGCACACAAAGAGGGCTTTAAATTGACTATTACTATTTCAAGTAAAAAAGCAGGAACAGAAACCCTTTATGAAGGATTAGCTGAAGCGAGAATGGACGAAGAATCCAAACAGTTAAGCACTCATAAAGAGGGTATTTGCAGCGTAGGACAGGCCTCGTGTTATGCACTAATTGTAAGAAACAGCACTGACAGCGTTTTATGGCATATATGCATCGGACTTGATGCCTGTGGAAAAGAAACAAGGCAAGCAATAAATAATCTAAAGTCAGCCGCTCCGAACGATGAAGTAAATATAATTTTAGTAAGAAGTAAGGCTTCGTTCGCAGAAGACCAAGCAGAAGAAAAGTTGCACAATCCAAACGACACATACGAAACAGTAGAACAATATATGAAGAACACCGATGATGAATACCTCAAAGAATTGGCAAAAAACCTTAAGCGATTTAACATCATCCCTCAATTTATTGATATGCCTCACGATTTTCTTGTCATTAACTCAAAAAATGAACTGTGTTTATTCGAACAATATACTACTGATGAGATTAAATGGGTAAATGTAAAACCGAACAAAAAAGCCAAAAAAGATCATCAGCCAAGTACACAAGAAAATACCCCTGCATCCAGTTCGAGTAGCAGCTCCTTTTCGGGTATGGAAAGAGAACCGAATACTTTTTTCCGCCCTGCCTCTCCGAAAGAAGAACTGCAAGGCGATAAGTCAGAAAATCTGCGTAAACGACCTAGCCAACATTAAACACATTAAAGAACAAAACTGCATTGAAAATACATCCCATTTTCAATGCAGGCCTTTTTGAATCAACCCCGTCAATTTCTGCTTCACCATGTCCCTGGCATGCTTCCCAGTAGAAAAATCCTTATTGTTCATTTCCTCAACATATTGAGCAAAAAACAATTTTCGCGAATCCTTTTGCATCCAACCAACAAACCAGCCAATTTGTTTATCCGCTTGACGCGAGCCATCATCATTTAAAAAATAACCTGCACCCGTTTTACCAAAAAGCGTCCAACCGTCCTGCAAATTATCAACAAATAAAATATTTTTTGTCTTATCCAAAGCATGCTGACTCACCGGCAACTTATTATTAGCTAATCGCGATAAAAATTCGAGTTGCTCTATAGGTGATATACGTAAAGAGCTGGAAAGCCAGGAACGAGACAAACCATTATGCGCCCCCTTATCTCCTGATACATCCTGATTTCCATAATTAAAAGCATGAACATAATGTTTAAAACGCGCCATCCCTAGTTTTTGTGTAATCAGCTGACTGTACCAAACACAACTATTCTGCAACCAAAGTTGAGGATTATGAGGCTGTTTCCAAATCGACAAATAATCGGAATATCCCTTTTTAAAAGGCCACTCAGGATGCGTTTCATCAATTAAAATTCCCGCATCATAGCCCATCAAACTAATGGCAATTTTAAAAGTGGAACAAGGCGCCTGGTGCTTAGTGCACGTTCCTTCCTGTTTAATTATCACATTCTTTTCTTTGGCAATGAAACAATCAGAATTGGCCCAGCTTAAAGTGCTGATACACAATCCAAGGAGATACCATACTGTATTACGCATATTACAAAACCATCCCATTCACCTGACTGTCCCAGAGTTTTTTAAAGTAACTGTGTTTATCATTAAGCAAGTCATCAAAAGTTCCGGCCTCAATAATAACGCCTCCTTCCATCACCACAATTTTATCCATATGGCGAATCGTAGACAGTCGATGAGCGATTGCAATAACGGTTGCATTATTTTGCTCCAGCATCGCATTAATAGACTGTTGAATTTCATGTTCAGAAATACTATCCAGACTTGAAGTAGCCTCATCCAGAATAACAATGGACGAGTTTTTTAAAAACGCCCTGGCAATCGCAATACGCTGACGTTGACCACCCGAAAGCTTCACTCCACGCTCACCAACTTGCGTATCGTATTTTTCAGACAATGACTCAATAAATTGATCAATATTAGCCATAGACGCAGCCTGCTTAATCTCCGCCAATGTTGCATTTTCTTTGGCATAACCAATATTTTCACCGATAGAACGATGAAACAGCATAATGTCCTGAGGAATCAATGAAATTTGCTGACGCAAGGAATCGGAAGTAATATTAGATACAGGCTCATCATCTACTAAAATCTGCCCCGAAGTGGGTTTGAAATTTTTCAACAATATGGAAATCAAAGTCGACTTGCCGGCACCCGAATGCCCAACCAAGCCAATTTTTTCACCAGGATTAATCAATAAATTAAGATTGGCAAATATAGGCGCCCCACTGTCATAAGAAAAACACAAATCCCGAAATTCAATTTTCCCCTGACGCACTTGAAAATCTTTTGCGCGAGGATCATCCTCACCATCATGCGGTGCCGCCAAAATAGAAAAAGACGATTTAAAATCCCCAATCTCTTTCAGAAATGTGCATAAACCACCCATTAAGGTCCATAAATCAAACGATATGGTAATAGCCGTTAACATTACAAAGAGGAAATCTCCGGTTGAAATATAGCCGTTTTTGCGCAAATAAATCATAAAGAAGAAAACCGAAATCAGCATAAACCAATAAAGAACGGAGCCCACCATATTAAATTTAAAGTCGTATTTATAAAGCTGAATTTGCTGAGGAATAAAATCATCTTCCATCAAAAGATTCACGCGCTTATATTCCACACGACGTTTAGCAAAATAAAACAAAGAAAAGATATTAGTAATATTGTCGGAAAAAGTACCCATCAAACGATGCTTACTTTCAGCAGCATTGTTAGACAATTGATTCAGCTTCAAAGCCATAGGCAACATCACCGCCATAACCAGCAAACACCAAATTAACATAAACCAAAACACAGCTATATTGACAATCAAAAGCACAAAAATAGAAACAACAACCACACAAAAGTGCTTACCCACCATATGATGAAGATTAGCAAAGACACTGTCATAACCATCTAAAATACCTTTCAACTTACTAATCACCGTACCACTTGGCGTATTTTGAAAATATCTATAAGAATGATGCTGAATGTAATCATAAGCGGTAGATAACAAACGCTGCCGAACATAAGGCTCAGCCTTCCACTCCGCATAATTACTCAACCGCCAAAATACATCCAAGGCAATTTGCGATACGGTAAATAAAGTAATGGGGAACAGGAGCTGGGAATAAGAAGTAACTGTTTCCGTAGAAAAAGCATCAATTAATAATTTAAACGAATAGTTATTCGCAAAAATATAAAACGCAGTAAACACCGGCGCAAGAAACATCAGAACATACCACCAACGATAAGGCCTGATCACCTGCCACAAAAAATTCCAGGGAGAATTAAAAGGATACTTAATATCAGAATTACCCATTTGCGCGCCTCTAAATCAACGGTCAGCGAGTATAGCACAGCACAAAAAACCCTTCCCGCCCTTTTATTTAAACTCCAACAAAGGTAAACTTACCCCAACGTCCCGGTGGCACAGCTGGATAGCGCAGCCCCCTCCTAAGGGGCAGGTCGCAGGTTCAAATCCTGCCCGGGACACCAATGAAATCAAGGGTCTTTCCCAATTGCGGGGGCACTCACCATTTAACAACAAAGAACCCTAACACGAGTTCTATAATTTTCAAAGTTCCGAAATCCATAAGCCCGTCTTTGTAGGGTCTTTCCCAATTGCGGGGGCACTCACCATTTAACAACAAAGAACCCTAACACGAGTTCTATAATTTTCAAAGTTCCGAAATTAATGAAGGAGGCTGGTGTGTTTGTGCGCTATCATAAAAAATATAAAGCGACGACAAATAGCAACCACCAACTGCCTATTTTTGAGAATGTGTTAAAGAGAGTGTTTTACGCACCCGAAACAAATTGTGTCTATGTCT
>JARLJQ010000037.1 GCA_031291115.1 Legionella sp. | reverse complement strand
TCTCACTGCTTTAATGCGAAAAATCATTGTTATTGCAAATGCTCGATTAAAACCATTGATACTCATTGGAGCTTAACCCTGACTAAAGTTTACTCAACTATGTTTAAAAAAATATTTTTTAAACATAGTTGATCTCCTGAAGGTGGCTCGGTGTATCTGAAGGGAGATCCTTCGCTGCGCTCTGGACGACGGAATTTTCTTAATTTAATGACGATAAGGCTATACGTTTAAATTTTATTGGCATATTAGTTTATTGCCTTGTATGATTGTTTTTTTTCGAAAAACTGACTCCAGGAATTGTAATATTGTGTAGTAATAGGAAACCGAATTAAATGTGTAAAGGACTTACGCTGCTTTTTGTCTCAACGCTTCAATTCAATAGCTTATACTCAGCATTACCTTCCCAATTAGTTTTATGATTTAAGGATCAAATCAATGATTAAGAGAAACATCATCCGCTCTATTGGGAGTATTGGACTTATAGCGCTTTCGAGTTCAAACTGTGCACATGCCACGGCTAAAGCGGTTTTTAGCATTACTCCTATCACACCAACAGCTTTTTTGCTGCCAGCGAACAGCTCAGAGATGGTGCAGTATCAAGTCACCAATCAAACCAATACAACACGTACTTTGACCATGCAACCAATACCTGGTGTTATCCAGACTGCAGAAGGCTGTAGTAATCCTTTTATACTAGCACCTCAACATAGCTGTCGACTTACCTTGCAGGTTAATGGCAATCAAATCCCTACTCATATTAGTGGTGGTCCTGTGATATGCAAGACTCAAGGCCCCGGTAATAACCAACCTGACTCGGGACTTTGCGCGCGGCCAGAAATTTACGATGTTTTATCTGTTTCTATAATACCGGCAATCCCTACACAACACGCTTATGTGACCAATTGGGCTAATAATAGCATTTCACTTTGTGATGTAAGACCTTTGGATGGTTCTTTTGAAAATTGCAGCATTACCGCGAGTGGTCCGTTTAATAATCCGGAAGCAGTAGGGCTTAATCCTGATAACTCTTTGCTGTATGTTGCCAATATCAGTGCCGCAAATATGGCTGCATCGACAGTTACTTTTTGTGAGGTTAATAGTACAACAGGAGCATTAAGCAACTGTGCTAATACTAACGGAGGCCCATTTAATGGGGCAGATGGTGTTTCAATAAACTCTGCGAATACATTGGCTTATGTATCTAATGCTGCTGGTAATACAGTTTCAGTATGTCCTGTTGATAGTATTTCAGGGGCGTTAAGTAGCTCGTGTACTAGCTCGGGTAGTGGCTTTCAGACTCCTTCTGATATGACTATTAATGCCTTGGGAACTAAAGCTTATATTTCCAATCTGATAAGCAGCTCAGTTTCTTCATGCGACATTGATGCCAGTACCGGCTTATTAAACTGTAATGATAAAACCTTTGGATTTAATAAACCGGAAGGTATTACCCTGCATCCTTCAGGTCGATTTGCTTACGTAGCAAATAATGGCAATAACACGATCACGCTGTGTCAGATTGATGTAATTACTGGTCATTTAAAGTCTTGTTCCGTAACGGGCGGCCATTTTAATGGTTTTGGTGCTATTGCATTTAATGCAATGGGGACGAGGGCTTATGTTCCTAATTTAGTGCTTAATAAAGTGTTCGTCTGTTCGGTTAATCAGAATAGTGGCGCTTTATTATTATGTAGAGACACTCATGGAAGTGGGTTTGGTGGTCCATCAGGCATATTATTAAAATAAAGGAACAACATTAACTATTAAGGTAAGGAATATTTTAATGAATGTAACAAAATTAGTCAGCGTTTTTTGCGGATTAAGTTTAAGTGCTGTTTATTCAGGTGCTTTTGCAGGACTTTCTAAAGATGCGGCGATTAGTAAAAGCAGTACAGAAGTGTTTGGAAGCTTATTATACTTGCAGCCAAGCAGTGATAATTTAAGATATGCGGTACTTGTTTCAGGCCAACAGCCGTATTATCAAAGCTGGCATTATCAGGCGATTAACCCCTCTTACTCGCCTTCATTTGAAGTGGGCGTAAATTATAATTTTGCAGCGTCTCCTTATCAGGCATCTGTTAGTTGGTTGCGTTTGAATACGAGCGATTCAAGTTCAGCACAGGCTTCACAAGAGGTCACTCTTAAGAATGTTGAGTTTGTTGTTCCTGCTTATGAAGTAGGGCCGCCAGTATTTGGTATCAAAAGAGCAGACAGTAACGTACAGTTTGATTTTGATGATATTAAGCTTAATGTGAGCCGATTATTCGAATACAGCTCTAACGTTCAGGCTCGCGTCTTTGGTGGTGTGAACATAATCCGTTTAAATCAAAAGCTGACAACTGTATTTAGTGATTTGCCCGGTGCACTTCCTACGCCTTACAGTTATGCTTTACAACCCGATCCTGCGTTTATTTTTGAAACACAAAATCGTTCACAATATACCGGAGCGGGTCCTGATCTGGGTCTAAATGTCGCTTATAATGCATACCGTGGTTTTGGTTTAATTGGCGAGATTTTAGGTACAGTAACTGCTGGAACAAACAAGGTTATTGATCAGTTTAATTCTAATTCATCAGTCATGATGGCTTCAGGAATAGCACCTACCCATCAAAGAATAACTTCACCGGATTCAACACAAGTTGTTTCTGGCGTTGATGGTAAATTAGGTGTGTTTTATAGATATTCAGGGGATTTTATACATAACCTGACTATCGAGGCCGGTTACCGTATGGCGTTTTATAACAATGCCATCTCAGAAGTAAGTCCTTCTTCATTAGTACAAGCGGGCACTATCCAATCGACGCCTGAGTTTGCTACTGGAACAATGGCTATTAATGCGACAGAAGCAAGAAGTAGAAATTTTGGTTTTAATGGACCTTATCTGACTTTGAAAATGGCTACTGCATAACTAGTCTTCAAACTATGAAAATAGAGTGTGACGCTCAAATCGTCACACTTTGGTTTTATGAACTAGTGAAGAAAAAAATCATGGTGAGGGGATTCTTTATTACTCACCTCTTTTCTCCACCCTCCTGATATACTCACTGGAATGCTTCTTTAAAAGCGTTTAAAAATGAATCATATTTTGTCTGGCATTTTATTATATATGGCTCTTGATTGAAGCTTTAATTAAATAATGTATTAAACTATAGGTATAACAAGTTGATTGGTGTTTCTCAAAAGGATTGAAACATGAGGCAAATTAAAGGATTACTCGTCTTGGTCTTTTGTTTTTTATTTTCTATAGCCGGTCACAGTACTATTAATATAGGTACTTTACCTTATGACCCTCCCTATATTATTTCTCCCCATGAAGGGTTTGACATAGATCTGTCTCGCATGCTGTGTCAGCGTCTGAAAGAACAGTGTAACATCATTCCGATGGGGGCAAAGCAGATATATCAAGAATTAAAAAACGGGAAAATCGATATAGCAATTGCTGGAATTACTATTTCTCCTGAACTCCAAAAAGAGTTTATTTTTAGTTTGCCCTATATGTTTAGTCAAGGGCAGTTTTTGACGCTTAAAGGCAGTAGTATCAACTCTATAAATGATTTAAATGGAACTACTGTAGGGGTGATAATCGACTCTCTTAGTGGGCGAGTTTTTTATAACTACCTAATCAAGAATCACCCGGATCAATTTAGAATCAAGTCGTATGAAAGTGTGGAAAATATGTTTGCGGCCTTAAGCAATAAAACAATTGCAGCGGTGTTTTTGTACCGCTCTGATGTGAATTACTGGAATCATAATGGCGGCAATATGTTTAAACCCTTGGGACCCGTAGTTACCTTGGGTGAGGGCCTAGCAATTATGGCTTTACCTGAGAAACAAGAATTAATTGAAAAAATAAATGGGGTCTTAGATGAAATGGAACAAGATGATACTTACCTGGATTTGTATAAAACTTATTTTTCTAATCAATAAATGTCCTAAGTAGTTGTACTCTGGTGTTTTTATACTGCCAAAGGCGCTTGTTCCGCCTTAGGGATATCAACAGTGCTCCTTCAAGCTATTACTCTACAGACCCTACGGCAAGACCTCGACTTTTCTCCTACGTTACCTCCAGTAGTAGGAACATTTTCATATGATCATTCTGTAAGCTAGGCTCTGAATTATTACTTCATTGCGCGCCTGAAATGGAGGCACGCTCTTTTTAGTATCACTATTTTAATTAATGGACTAAAGGCTCTTCGGGATTATGAATCGGTTCTGGTTCTGGTGGTTCAAGAGGCCTCGGTTGCTCTAAAGGCTCTTGTATTATTTTATCCATTCTCAATCTCCATAATGCGTTGTTACCTTTAATTATAGTCCTATTTAAGGTGAATATTATGTACTCTAGCGCGATTTAGTTATCTAATTTATAGCTGTAAAGGGCTCAATTTAGGAAAATTTAAGCACACCCTCTAAGGCATAGGATTGTTGATAATTGCTTGTCCCTATTCCATTAGTCCTGAGAAAGGAGTTGACGTTAGAAAAATCATGTCTTGTTTCCGCGCGCAGCTCAAAATCCTTTAGCACAATATAACCCACCGTTAGAGTAAGTTCATCCCACTTCTGCACCACACCAGTACGATAACCATCACTATCGTTAAAGAGCTCACCACGAAGAGAAGTTCGCCATTTATCACTCAATTGATAATTGATATAACCAGCAATTCCTTGCCAAACTGCTTGTGCTACAGCACCACTTGGCAGAGCTGCTTTAGTTTGCAGGGCTCCATCGTAATTGGCTACAAGAGTTAATTTTTCAGTGACATTTAAAGTGGCTATTAAATCAATGAGGGTGCGCTGACCTGTAGGACCACTAGATGTTCTATCAGCAATGCGTTGTTGGCCAGAATAACCATAAGTGGCCAATGAAAACATGGAGTTAAACTTATAAGAAGCCCCTAGTTCAATGGTTTTCTGCCGACCCGTATCACGGATACTGTCCCAGCCATTGTCTATACCACCTATCAATGTGAGTTTATCATTTGGGTCATATGAAGCTCTGAAGCCCGTCACTGTAAAAGGTTCTGCATAGCCCCAAAGAATAGAGCGAGAAAAATTGGTGTCATTATATGAGAAGATATTTTCAGTGCCCGCTAATTCGATAAAATTCCCTCCCATAAAGGTGAAGGAACCTACCGCATATTGTAAAAATGCTTGTGGCACTGCAACCCCAAACGTTTGAGACGTATTATTAGGAAACCAACCATAGGGTGCGAAAATAATGGAGTCTCTTCCTTCTACAGAAGTAATTAAACCGCCAAACCCTTGTTTTGGTTGATAAGCCATCGTGATACCCGCTTGTTGGAGTGTCACACCATTCGGATTAGTATCAAAGACACGATTATAGGAACCACTAGAGAATTTATTGTTGTTCTGAAGATAATTATAGGAACCATCAACATAACCCGACATTTTGAAGTCAGATGGAGTGTTCTCTGCTGAGACTACCCCTGGTACTAATAAAATAAAAAGGGTAAAACAAATTAGCTGATACATCTTTAAGACTCCTGGTCGTAAAAAAAATTTGATCTAGGGACGGGCTAATTTTCATTTGATTCTTTAGTGTTTAGTGGAAGAGTAAAGCGAACAGCAGCTCCTTGAGGTTTTAGATTTTCAACCCAAATTACTCCATTGTGAGCAGTAATTATTTTTTCACAAATAGCCAAACCCAAACCTAGGCCATGCTCAGAAAGAACTTTTTTACCACGATAAAATTTTTTAAATAATTTATTTTTTTCATCAGGAATAATACCCGAACCAAAATCCTCCACGCTGATTATTACTTTTTCATTAGTTATTTGTACGGCAAGATGAATTTTTGATTTCTTAGGTGAAAATTTAATGGCGTTATCTAATAAGTGCACCAATACTTCGGTAATCAGTTTATTATCTAAAGGCATGAGCGGTAGATTATCAGGAAGAGTTAGCTCAATCGGTCTGTTCTCCAGTGTTTTATGGGCCGTTTTGATTGCACCGTCGATAATTTTTTTTAAAGAAGAGAGCTCTTTTTTGAGCTCGACTCCTTCTGTTTCTAACCGAATAATCTGATACAGGTTGTTATTTAGACGATTGAGTTTGTTGATTTCATTGTCAATATTATGTTCAATTAGCGCACTCTTATCTTCTTTAGTAGCATTTAAATCATTAATCACGCTAATAACTCGCTTTAAGGGAAAACATAAATCATGAAAAATAGAGGCTAGGAGAACGGTTTGCGCACGATCTTTTGCAATTTCTAATTCCTGTGTTCTTGCTTGCTCATGCAGTCTATCTACTTCTAATGCTAATGCGAATTGATTGGCGCAAGATGCTAAAAATTCTTTTTGCTCAGGGGTAAATAATTGCTGAGGTTGGACTCTTAAAACTCCTTGAACATTAGTCGAACCAATGAGTGGTAAGTAAAGTGCATCGGATGAATTGAGTGTATCCGTGCCTAGACCTGCGGGAAGACGTGTATCAAAAACCCATTGTGCGATACTCAATTCTTTTGCGTTTAAACTTAAGCCCAAAGGAACACTGGTCTGAACTTTAAGTCGGTTATTTTTCGAGAGCAAAATAAGGGTATTACTGTTAAATAAGTTAGCTATTTGTTGTGCACCAAGCTCTAATATTTTATTAGTTCCTCGAGTTGTAGTGAGCTTACGACTAAAGGTATACATTGCTGTTGTTTGATGTTGCGTCAGACGAGCTGATGTGGCTTGATATCGAATAAGAATAGTTAAATGGCTAATAATTTGAGTGACTATCAGCATCACCAATAGAGTAAAGAAATATTCAACATCAGCAACTTCAAAACTATAGAAAGGTGGGATGAAGAAAAAATCATAGGCAAGAACACTTAATATGGAGGCAAGAACAGAGACACCTGTTTTTCCCAATAATGCGATAAGAGTTACTCCTAGTAAATAAACCATAACTAAACTACTAGGAGCAAGTAGGTCATAAAGGAAGGCATTTAAGAGGGTGCAGAGAGCAACCACTCCGATAGAGATGCCATAACTACTCCAGGGGGTTGATTTAGACAACCCATTTCTTTGATAAGGTGGTTCAGTAGAGGTTCCGGTCATCAGAAATACATCGATTTCATCACTATGACGTACAATTTCATCAGCTAAATTGCGCCGAAACCACCCTCGCCATCGGCTACCAATATGCTTCCAAATCATAATTTGGGTTATATTTTGTTCACGGGCAAAGTGCATGGTTTCTTTAACGATATCAAAACCAGCTAGAACATGTGTTTCTGCTCCTAAAAGTTCAGCCAAGCTCAAATTTTTAATAGCTCGATTCCGACCGTTTTCTACCGATTGGGAGGGAATATCAATATAAACGGCAAGCCATTCTGCTTGTAAGCTTTGAGCTAAGCGCTTTGCTGCACGAATAAGCTTCAGTGCTTCTGGTTTTGGCCCCACGCAGACTAGGATTTTGTCTTTGACTGGCCAAATTTCTTTAATGCCTTCTCCTTGTCTATACCATAAAACATCGCTATTGACTCGTTCTGCTGTGGCACGCAGTGCTAATTCACGCAAAGCAGTAAGATTGCCTTTGCGAAAAAAATGCTCTTGAGCAAGCTCTGCTTGCTGCGGGAAATATACTTTCCCTTCTTGTAGGCGCCTTAGTAAATCCTCCGGTGGTAAATCAACAAGTTCTATAGTATCCGCTCTTTCTAACATGGAATCCGGGACGGTTTCATGGATAGTTGTGTGAATAATTTGTGCCACATCATCTTTTAAACTTTCGATGTGTTGCACATTTAAAGTGGTATACACATCAATGCCGCGTTCTAATAGCTCTTGAATATCTTGCCAGCGTTTGGTATGACGTAACCCTGGGGCGTTGGTATGGGCCATTTCATCGACTAAAATTAAGCCTGGATGTCGTTTAATGGCACCGTCCAGATTGAACTCCAAGCAGTTTGTATCTCGATACACTATTGTTTGGCGGGGTAGCGTTTCAAAGTGTTGTACTAAACGCTCAATGTCTTCACGCCCATGTGTTTCTGCTATTCCTAAAACCACATCAAAGCCTTGATTTCTCTTTTCAAGCGCATCATGAAGCATTTCATGTGTTTTGCCTACACCCGGGGCTGCCCCTAAATAAATTTTAAGTTTTCCGCGATTTTCTTGCTGCTCTTCATCTTTAACGCGCTTTAATAATTGCTCAGGATTTGGGCGGGATTTCATGACTCGTCCTTAAATTATCTAACGCAAGATTTAACTCCAAAACATTAATACGCGGTTCGCCTAAGAGTCCCAAAGTGCGATGTTGAATGTGCTGTTGTATCAAAGCTTGTACTTCTTTTGCGGTTAGATGACGTGCTTTGACAATACGCGCCACTTGGTAAAATGCAGCTTGAGGGCTAATTTCAGGATCAAGCCCGCTACCTGACGCGGTGACTAAATCAACAGGTATTGCATTATTATTTTGAGGCGATGCTTGTTTTAACTGAGTGATTCTGTCTTTTACTGTGGCTAAAAAGCTCGGATTTGTTGGTCCTGAATTCGATCCCGATGAAGCTTCTCCATTATAGGGATAGGGGCTTGTGGCTGAAGGGCGACCCCAAAAATAGGCTTGAGAGGTGAACGATTGTCCAATCAATCGAGAACCGATGATCCGAGTATTTTGCACCATAAGGCTACCGTTGGCTTTTTGTGGAAAAAAGAGCTGAGCTAAGCCCGTGACTGCAAGCGGATAAAGTAAGCCGGTTAGAACAGTCAATACAATGAGGAGTCTTAAAGCTGTTTTCATTTGTGTCATTATTTCTTTAAACATTGCTAATCCTTATACCAATCCAAGTCCTAGTAAAAACAAATCAATCAGCTTGATACCTATAAAAGGTACAATGAGACCACCTAAACCGTAGATAAGTACATTGCTTCGCAATAATTTTGCTGCCTCAACATGACGATACCTTACTCCGCGTAAAGCCAGAGGAATAAGGAAAATAATAATCAGCGCATTAAAAATAACGGCCGATAAAATAGCGCTCTGAGGCGTTGCCAAATGCATAATATTTAAGGTGTTTAATACAGGATAGGTGCTGGCAAAAGCCGCAGGTAAAATAGCAAAATATTTGGCGATATCATTGGCAATACTAAAGGTAGTGAGTGAGCCTCTAGTCATTAATAGTTGCTTACCAATTTCAACGATTTCAATGAGCTTGGTGGGGTTAGAATCCAAATCAATAAGGTTCCCAGCTTCTTTAGCAGCTTGAGTACCGGTGTTCATCGCTACGGCTACATCTGCTTGCGCTAGTGCTGGGGCATCATTAGTACCATCGCCTGCCATAGCGACTAAATGCCCTTGGGCTTGCAAACTCCGAATGAGTTTTAATTTTTCTTCAGGTTTCGCATTTGCTAAAAAATCATCAATTCCTGCTTCGGCAGCAATGGCTGCTGCAGTTAAAGGGTTATCCCCTGTGACCATAATGGTTTTAATGCCCATGCGCCGAAGCTCGGCAAAACGTTCACGAATCCCGCCTTTAATGATGTCTTTAAGATGAATAACACCTAATACTTTGTTTTCTTCCGCAACGACAAGAGCCGTACCGCCTTGGCGTGAAATATGTTCCACACTTTGCTGTACTGAATCTGGAAAAACACCGCCAATTTCTTGAATATACTCTTCAATAGTCTGGGCGGCTCCTTTTCGAATTTGACGGCCAGGAAGATTGGCACCACTCATTCGTGTTTCTGCAGTGAAGGGAATGAATGTGGCTCCTAACCCTTGGATATCACGGCCTCTTAAGCCGTATTTTTCTTTAGCTAGAATGACAATGCTTCGTCCTTCAGGTGTTTCATCAGCTAAGGAGGAGAGTTGTGCTGCATCTGCTAAAGTCTCAACCGAAATCCCTTCTGCTGGAATAAATTCTATAGCCTCACGATTACCTAAAGTGACAGTGCCAGTTTTATCTAACAACAAGACATCGACATCACCTGCTGCCTCGACCGCATGTCCTGACATAGCAATGACATTAGCTTGAATCATTCGATCCATGCCTGCAATACCAATTGCTGAAAGCAAACCACCAATGGTGGTTGGTGCTAGGCACACAAAAAGAGCAACCAACACGGTAATGGTTACTACGTTCCCCATACCAGCACTTGCAACACTGTAAATGGAAAAAGGTAGGAGTGTGGCGCAAACCAATAAAAATACAATAGTGAGGGCTGCCAATAAAATACTAAGCGCCAGTTCATTAGGGGTTTTTTGGCGTTTAGCCCCTTCTACTAGGGAAATCATTTTATCTAAAAATGTTTCTCCTGGATTAGAGGTAATCCGAATAATAAGCCAGTCTGAAATAACCTGAGTTCCTCCAGTTACTGCACTTCTATCGCCACCACTTTCACGAATAACCGGCGCGCTTTCCCCTGTAATAGCGCTTTCATTAACTGAGGCTATTCCTTCAATAACTTCTCCATCACTGGGGATAAAGTCACCGGCTTCAACAAAGATAATATCACCAGAACGTAACAAAGCAGATTGAATTAGGGTTACTGAGGCATCTTTAGATGGTTTGGCTAGTTTCTTTGCTTGAATTTCACGCCTGGCTTTTTTTAAAGCTTGAGCTTGGGCTTTACCGCGCCCCTCGGCCATGCTTTCGGCAAAATTTGCAAAAAGGAGTGTAAACCAAAGCCAAAGAGTTACAGCTAAAATAAACCCTGAAGAACTTTCTCCTTCACCTGCTAAAGCTTGGATAAACAGAGCGGTTGTAGTTAAGGATGCTATATAAACGGTAAACATGACTGGATTGCGAATTTGATGCAATGGAGTTAATTTTAAAAATGAATTTCGAATGGCAACTCTAATAATCTTGCTATCCCACAAACTGGATTTATGTTTAGTGCCCATGTTGCCCCCAAAGGTTTAACTGTTCCACAATTGGTCCCAATGCGAGTGCTGGAAGAAATGATAAAGCGCCTATAAGGATAGTCACGCTCATCAGAAGAATAACAAAAAGAGGGGTATGTGTTGCTAAGGTTCCTGAAGTCTGAGGAATAATTTTTTTTCGAGCCAGCGAACCTGCAATAGCAATCGCGGGAATGGCAATCCAATAGCGTGAGATGAGCATCATGAATCCCCCAACTAAATTATAGAATGGCGTGTTCGCATTAAGCCCTGCAAAAGCGCTGCCATTATTGTTTCCCATGGAAGTAAAGGCATAGAGGATTTCACTAAAACCATGCATTCCGGGATTTGCAATTGAACTAATCCCTGCTGTTGTCACTGAGGCGATGGCAGTGGAAAGAAGCACTATAAGTGGCATAATTAATACAGCAATCGATGCCATTTTCATTTCATAGGGTTCAATTTTTTTCCCTAAATATTCTGGCGTTCGTCCTACCATTAAACCAGCAATAAAAACGGTAAGGATAACCAGCATTAACATCCCATACAAACCAGAGCCTACTCCACCAAAAACCACTTCTCCTAAATGCATCATCCATAAAGGAGCTAGTCCGCCAAGAGGTGTATAGGAGTCATGCATAGAATTCACTGAACCGTTTGATGAAGCGGTCGTAGCTACCGCCCAAAGAGCTGAATTAATTATTCCAAAACGTGTTTCTTTTCCCTCCATGTTACCGCCTGGATAATCAGCGGAATTGGCTATAGGGGTAACACCTATTGCGGTCAGAGCAGGATTACCCGCCTGTTCTGAAATCACCGCTACTGCGATGAAGGGAATGAACATAAGGTACATAGCAGCGAGAATGCCCCAACCTTGGCGTTTATCCTTCACTATAATCCCGAAGGCGTAACAAAGTGCGGCAGGAATCATTAAAAGCGCAAGCATTTCTAGGAAGTTGGTCAAAGGAGTGGGGTTTTCAAAAGGATGGGCAGAATTTACATTAAAAAATCCTCCGCCATTGGTTCCTAATTGTTTAATAGCAATTTGGGAGGCAACTGGCCCCATAGGAATGATTTGCTCCGTTACTGTTCTGGTCTCGATTTTAGGATTATTGTTACTGTCTTTAACCGCCTGGCCGTCCTTATCAAGAAGGGGTTGTTGATAACTTATTGGCTGAATAAGGCTAATTTTTTCATTCGGTTTCAAATTTTGAATAACCCCCTGAGACACCAAAATTAAAGCAAAGAGAAGTGATAATGGAAGAAGAATATAAAGCGTGCCACGAACAGTGTCGACCCAAAAATTACCTAGATTGCTACTCTCATGCTGGGCAATCCCCCGACTTAAAGCAATGAGTAAAGACATTCCGGTTGCCGCAGAAAGGAAATTTTGCGTTGTGAGAGCTAGCATTTGAGTAAAATAGCTCATAGTGGTCTCTCCACCATAAGATTGCCAATTGGTGTTGGTGGCAAAACTTGCTGCTGTATTAAAGGCAAGATGGGAGGACGGTGCCACAAAATTCTGCGGATTTAAAGGCAGGTAAGCTTGCATTCTTTGGAGTACATAAACCGCTAACAATCCCAATAAATTGAACACGAGCATAGCCAATAAATAGGATTTCCAATTCATTTCCTGTTTGGTGTTAATACCGCACAGACGATATAAAAAACGTTCGGGACCTCCAATACGATTGAGCCAGGAGGATTTCCCCTCGTAAACCTGTGCCATGTACCAACCGAGTGGCTTGACAAGAAGTGCGAGAATAAAAAGATAAAAAATGATTTGGAATAAACCAATTTCAGTGATCATAGAGTCCTTTCCGTGTAATCCAGATTAAAATAATTCTGGTTTAAATAAAACGAATAATAAATAGACAAGTAATGCGAGCGTTATTATTCCACAAATTATATAAGTGATCATTGTTCACTCCGTGATAATGAATCAAAAAAAGTCATTAAACCAAAAGAAAAACCAAAAAAGACTAAAGTGCCTACAATAAGGATAAAATCCAGCATAACAGCCTCCGTTAATTGCTTAAATATACTATTAAATAATCAATTTTGTACCGTAATCCGCACATTATTACTATTTAATTGTGTTAGCAATAAACTTATAGGGGTTTTTAAACACTCTGTTTAAACGCCATGTGAATTTGGTGGATTTAATCATTGCAGCCAGTACGTTATAAAACTAAAAAGAAAATTTATGGGGTATCTTTTAAAACCTATAGGTGCGGATCTAAATTTAACGCGAGTTCTGGATAAGGAAAGAGAACAATTCAATGTAGGTTGGGCCTTGGCCCTTAGCCTGACGGCTATGGGCTAAAAGCCCAACCTACAACGATTTCGACTGCTCTTATCCAGAACTGGCGTTAAATTTAAGGTATTTATATAAAGTTGTTTCGAAATATCTAATTGCTGAGTTATTTTCTCAGAAGTCAACTCACCTTGTCGATAAAGCGCTTTTTCAGCTGCTCCATATGACTAATGTGTCACCAGATTTTAATAGTAATTCATTTAATTTAGGACGGTCGGTTCTTCTCACGCATGGTACCTCCTATGCATAGGGTTAAGCTGTTGTCCCATTTTTGAATTTTTGCATGTAATGTCATATGTGCAATAGCGCAGTTTGCTTTCATGTTTGACATACTATCTACATATCCATATTCTTAATCATTTTTACACTAATGGTTTTAATCTTACTTATCTTATTTAGGGACATCATGAAAGGGATAAACTTAATCAACAAAATAGGTGTTGGAGTGTTGGCAATGCTCACTGTGGTCCTGGCTTACGCAGGAACGCCTTTATGGACGTTCGCACCATTGTCAGCAACCACAATCACTGTTCCTACAAATGACACGCGCACAGTGCGATACCAAGTCACCAATCAATCAAAAAGATCGCATATCCTGATGATGCAGTCTATTCCTGGCATTACCCAGGTGACCACGGCGGGCAATTGCTCTAATCCCATTGTTCTAGGATCTCTGCAACCATGTATTTTGAATTTAACCATCGATGGCAGTGCCTTAACAGGCAATGTGACTGGTGGCCCTATAGTATGCCAGGGAGGCTCTCCCAATCAGTGTTATCAGCCAAGTAGCGCCAATAGCTTAAATATTACCAAAGGACCGGTTTCTGATTATACAGTGGGAGGCTCTATTTTTGGTCTTCAAGGGACTTTGGTCCTGGAGAATAATGGCGGTGAAGCACTCACCCTTAACGCGAATGGGCCATTTACTTTTTCCAATGCTCTGCCACCAGGAGGCGTCTATTCAGTGACAGTACAGAGCCAACCTGCCGATCAGACGTGTACGGTGAGCAACGGCAGTGGCACGATAACCAATGCCAAGGTAACAAATATCATCGTGACTTGTGCGACCAATTCCGGTGGGGTTACATTCCTGCCATTAACTCCAACCACAATCATTGTTTCTGCACATGACACGGCCACGGTGCAATACCAAGTTTCCAACCAATTGATTGGCCCGCTTACGCTGGCGATGCAGTCCATTCCTGGCATTACCCAGGTGACCACGGCAGGTAATTGCCCCAATCCCTTTGTTTTAGGGCACCAACAATCATGTACTTTGAATTTAACCATCAATGGCAGTGCCTTAACAGGCGATGTGGTTGGTGGCCCCGTAGTATGCCAGGGAGGCACTCCCAATCAGTGTTATCAGCCAGATAGTGCTAATAGTTTAAATATTACTAAAGCATAGGTTATTGATTGTACAGTAATGGCTATTTCTGGCACTGAGCCTCTTCGGAGGCTCTAGTTTTTTTTGCTTTCGTTTCCGCGTCACTGCACAGTGACACAGTTAATCTGTCTTTAGTTGCAACAAGGTAATTTCAGGGGGCACGCCAACTCTATTTGCTGGCCCCCAATAACCCGTGCCAGGATTAACATAGAGCCATAATGCACCGTGTTTGTTTAGACGACGATAATATTTATAGACCATGGGTAGTAGTAGATTAAAAGGAAAAAACTGGCCGGCGTGAGTGTGTCCAGATAATTGTAAATCAAAGCCTAATTTTTCGGCGACTATATAAACATCTGGCCGGTGAGCTAATAAAATTTTAAATGCTGATTTTTGTTCGCTTACAGCCGCTTTAGATATATCCGGATGATGTTCTTTAAGAAATTGTCCCCCAATATGATCAGTTATTCCAGCAATCAATAGGGATATACCATTCATATCTATAATTTGATTTTCATTAATTAAAGGAATAAATCCTAAATTTTTTACTGTATCAATCCATGTTTGAATCCCCCAGTAATATTCATGATTTCCAGTTACATAATAAACGCCAAAACGAGATTTGAGTTCAGCAAGCGGTTGTAAATGTTTGCTTATAGCATCAGCTTTCGCATCAGCCAGATCACCGGTAATCACAATAATATCGGGGTTTGTTGCATTAGTTCGATTGACTACCTTTTGCACGAAGCCTTCACGAATTGTCGGTCCTATATGTAAATCACTAATTTGAGCGATTATTAAATTATTTAATTCTAGAGGCAAATTAATGATAGGGACAGTTACCTCTTTAACTCGTGGTGCACGTAAAGCTGCAAAAAGGCCCCAAAATGCAAGACAAGCTGACATAACTAACAGGACATAATTAATTTTTTGACTAAGAATTATCATATCTTGAGTGTTATATGAATAAGTTTTAAAAACCGTGCTTAGTAAATAATGAATTAGAAAAACGAGATCAATAGGAATGGATAACATCATAAACGTTGTCCAAAATCCCATGGTTAAAGAACCCATCCATATGAATAACAACAGTTTATGGTCATCTACCAACTCAGGTTTGGCATGATAAAGTAGCACCCATGAAATCATTAAGCCAAACAAGGCTACAGTAAATAGCGCGGAGCCTAATGGAGCATTAGGTACAGTCTGGGTCACTTTAAAAAAGGTATATGAACATAGTATCGCAATAATAAAAAATAATTTTCCTTTCATAGCATCTTGAAATTGAGTACACACCGGTTCAATAGAATCATTTTAGCTTAAAAAGCGCAAATTAGCGTGAACTTTGGTTACTTCTCAATAAGACCGGCGAACACCTAACAAGATTATTACTCCAACTCTTGAAAAAGCCTATCAGCGCCTATTAAGGGAATAATTCGATATAATACTTCTTCCATAACTAAAGGCTCGGCTTCAACAATAAACTTTGCTTTTCGATCGTTCCAGAATAGTGTTTGAATCAAACTGGCAGTGACAACCGAGGGCACATCGAGATTAGCTACTGGAACTTCAGTAGTGCCTCCACAAATACTGGTACTTATTGGGCAGCAGATAAGTGATCCAGTTGCTTGATTGTATTCTTTAGAAGATAAGACCAAAGCCGGGCGATACTTACCAATTTCTTTACCTTTTGTCGGTTCGAAGTCCAGCCAAATAATGTCGTTTCTTTCAGGTATGTATGATTTCGTCATTATTCCAATTATTGGGATGTCACTGTTGTACCTATGGGTACGAATATTTTGGATGTAAATTAACACGCCTGACCTGGTTTTTTAGAGGATTATTCGAATTAAAGATTATTTGCGTTATACTGATTAACATACTGATTAGATGGGGAATCGAGTGGCATGGGAGCCTGAAGAATACGTGCGTGGAAACTATTTTCAAAGTGAAATAAATGAATTATTTCGCAAGGATTTGCATGTCAAATTAGGAGGTACCATTTTAGACGTAGGCTGTGGTGATGGGCAGTATACTCATCGACTCGCTAAAAACTTAAAAAGGGGACATATATTAGGGATTGATAGTTCGGTAAAAATGATTCAGCATGCAAAAGAACATTGGGTAAGTCAGAATAGCTCTTTTGAGGTGCATTCTATTGAAGAATATCAAAAGCCGCTGGTATTTGATTTTGTTCTGTCTTTTTGGTGCTTGCATTGGACCAATATTAGTTTGTCTTTTCCTAATATTTTTGCAGCGTTGAAACCACGTGGTAAAGTATATGCAGTGTTTTCTTCATTCTCAGATAACAGTATTTTGCATACTTGGCGTGAGTTAATAAAAAGCGATAAATATAATAAAGAAATAGATAAGTATATTAATTTAAATTATTCAAATAGTAGTTATTTTTATAATGTGATTAATACATTGAATCATATACCCTTTACACATGTTAAATTAAATTTGAAAACAGTGCGAATTCCTCTTCCCGATATTGATTATTTTAAAAGTTTACTCCTCACCATGCCTTTTATGAAAAAAATTCCTAAAGATCTTTTGGACGAATTTATTGAACACATGCTTATTGCCTTTCAACGGATTTGTCAGCGTCAGTTTAATGGAGATTTATATTATGAAACGCGTCCTATTTTTTTAGAGGCTATTAAATAATGATCAATTTTTGTATGGCTCCAGGACTGGATATCCCCATGATAGTTAATCCTAATGATGAGTCATTACATCAAGTGATTGAAACGCATAAAATGACATTTATTGAACAGATTAATCGTTATGGCGCCATCTTATTTAGAGGTTTTTCCTGTTATGATCCCGAATCTTTTTCAAGCGCAATAGCGTCATTTGGCTTGGGAAGACGATGCAGCACTCACGATTATGATTTAGCTCGAACTGTATTAGCCAATGACATATATACATCAAGTGATCTTCCGGGGTCTATTCCTTTGCCTCTTCATCATGAAAAGCCACGCTCAATAAATCCTCCCAATCATCTTTATTTTTGTTGTGTTACGCCTCCCGAAGCAGATGGGGGAACTATTTTTGCTAATGCAGCTCGGATATGGGCGGATATGCCGTCAGTAATTCAAAATGAACTTATTAAGCATGGCGTTCTTTATAAGCAATTTTATCATGGTCAATCGTCGCAATACTTAGTGTTAAAAAAAATTCTTGGTAGTAAGTGGGTGAAAAATTGGAATGAATATTTTGATACGCAGGATAAAAAAACCATTGAAGAACGGTTAAGGCGAGACGGTGTTGATTGGAATTGGGCTAATAAAGGCAATGATTTGGTCGTGTTAAATCATTTACCTGGCGCACTAAAACACCCCATTACTGAACAAACTCTCTGGTTTAATTCTTCCGCTTATTTGAATTATTCTTCCAATTTAATTTATGCTGAGTTAAGAAACTTACGCGTACATCACTATCTTGCCAGCCGTTATTTCATGTCAAAGGATAGATTCCCTTTAATTTGTCATTATGGAAATGATCAGGCATTTTCGGCTGATGATATAGTACAAATCAAGCGTATTCTGCAGTCTCATTCGCAAGTGCATTATTGGGAAAGAGGGGATTTTATGGTGGTTGATAATTTAACTTTGATGCATGGAAAACAACCGCATCAAGGTAATAGGCTGCTGTATTCCTGTATGACGGAATATATTCGATAACGTAACTTGGTCTGGGATAAGGGGTTGTGTGTCTCGAATGTCAACTATTTTTGAGCTAATAATACAGAACAATAAGCTATAGACTGTTTACCTTTCTTATAAGGAAGGGGAGCAATATACTTAGGATATAGAATAAAAGTAGCTGAGGCAATTCAGGATTTTTGAGTACTTTACGATATTAAATAATAAAAAATAATTTTATATCATGGGGTGACTTATTCTTAATATTCAATAGATTAAAAATTTATTGCTAGATGTTGATTGAAATGAGAAGATTCTTTTAGGATCTTATAGCGGTGTGCCTACAGCACTACGCAAGCGATAGTTACTCTTACCTTTTAATATCAATAAAAGACAACTAGGCATTGGAGCATTAAGTGGTCAATAAAAATCAAAAAAGCACTGCTACAGATGTGTTCCACGAACCTATTGCAGTGGTTGGAATGAATTGCCAGTTTCCAGGAGTTGAATCAGATATTGAAGACGTAAATACTTTTTATGAGATGTTGTTCACCGGAAAAACGCCTATTAAAGAAGTCCCTAAAAATCGCTGGAATATTAATGATTATTACGATGCCGATAGAAAAAAAGCGGATAAAATCATTAGTCGCCAGGGTGGATTTTTACATAATACTCACTTATTTGACGCACCATTTTTTAAAATTTCCTCGGCGGAAGCCAAACAAATTGATCCGCAACATCGCCTCTTTTTAGAGGTTGCTATAAGAGCGTTGAATCACGCTAATATCACATTTGATGCCATAAAAAATTCCAATACAGGGGTATACTGCGGTATCTCTACCCATGAATACAGCCAACTCAATTATAAGGATAACATTCAATTTAATGCCTACACTCCTATAGGTGTAGCAAACAGCGCCGCAGTAGGGCGACTGTGCCATTTTCTCAATTTAAAAGGGCCTAGCATGGCTGTAGATACAGCATGTTCTTCCTCTTTATCTGCTCTTTATCTTGCAATGTCAGCCTTAAGAGCACAGCAGTGTGATATGGCTATTGTAGGCGGTGTTCATCTTAGCCTGACTCCTGATAGTTTTATTAGCTTATCTAAGGCAAATATGTTATCGGCTAAAGGTCGATGCAGCAGTTTCGATGAAAAAGCTGATGGTTTTGTACGAAGTGAAGGATGTGGCGTAGTCGTTGTCAAACGGCTAAAGGATGCTTTAAAAGATAATAATAAAATTTATGCGGTGCTTAAAAGCATTGTGATGAATCAAGACGGTGATGGAACGGGTTTGGTTGCACCTAATATTGAATCCCAAATTGCTATGCATCACGCTGTATTAGAGCAAGCGAATTTAACGCCAGGTGATATCAATTATATTGAAGCGCATGGAACGGGTACAGTTTTAGGTGACTCAGTTGAATTTAATGCTATTGAGTACGTACACAAAGGACAACGCCCCAAAGATGATCCATTAATTATAGGCGCATTAAAAAGCAATTTGGGACACACGATTTCTTCTTCGGGTATTGCCTCCTTGATCAAAGCTATTTGTTCTTTAAACTATGAGTGCATTCCTCCAAATCTCCATTACACGACCCCAAACAAAGCAATTAATCCGGAAAGTGTGCCGGCATTATTACCCGTTGCAGCAGTACCTTTTATCAAGACTAATAATAAAAAAAGATATGCTCAAGTATCTAATTTTAGTTTTAGTGGTACTAATGTTAGTGTCATCATTGAAGAAGCCCCTGTTTCTGATTTCCATGTTTCAACAGATACACATCAGCTGAAATGCTTTGTTATTTCAGCGCATAGTGATTATTCTTTAAAACAAATGATGGCGCGCCATCTGAGCTATTTGCAGGAAACAACCTCTAGTCTTGATGACATCTGTCACACCTTAATTAATTGCAGAAATCACTATAAATTTCGTTGTGCACTCCTAGTTAGCGATACCAATAGTCTAATCAAAAAAATTCAGTCTGAAGAGTATGAGATAACCAAAGTTACTCTCAATAAAGAAAGTACCATCATTTCTAATGATGCTAATCGAATTTTTGAGGCTTATCTCGCTGGAATAAATATAAAATTAGATCTTAATAATGAGCAATGGAATAAGGTGGATTTACCTTTATATCATTTTGATAGGAGATCCTATTGGCATGAGCCCAGAAAAACCTCCCCTAATCATTGGTTGGATAGACAACCGGTAGTAAATGTTCTAGACGTTGAGCCAATTGCTATTATAGGAATGAGTTGTCGCTTCCCTAAAGCCGCTAACATTGATGAGTTTTTAAAATTATTAGAACGCGGTGAAAGTGGTATGACTGATATCCCTTTAGAACGATGGGACAATGATAAATACTATGATGCCAATATGGATGCCTTAGGCCGACTCTATATTAAACAACTGGGTTTAATTGAAAACGTAAAAAATTTTGATGCGGACTTTTTTAATATAAGCCCACGAGAAGCCAAACTTATGGCACCGCAGTTACGTGTATTTATGGAGACAAGTTACCATGCGCTTGAAAACGCCAATCTGTCTCTTGATTCCATAAAAAACAGTAATACTGGAGTTTTTGTTGGCAGTGGAACTAATGAATATCCCAAAGTCTTAGTCAATCAAGGGGTGAGTTTAGACGATTTAAATATTTATTTTGCTACGGGAAATGTGTTAAATGCCTTAGCTGGACGAGTCGCTTACGCTTTTGATTTTCATGGCCCAATCCAAGCAATTGATACGGCGTGTTCTTCCGCAATGACGGCCATCCATAATGCATGTCTTAGTTTGCAATCCGGGGATTGCGATATGGCGATTGCTGGCGGCGTAAATATTTTGTTAGTGCCTGATTCAAATATCACACTCTCAAAAGCGCGTATGCTATCACCTGAAAGTCGATGTAAAACATTTAGTGACGATGCGGATGGCTATGCGCGTAGCGAAGGGTGTGGAATGGTCGTTTTAAAACGATTGTCCAGTGCCATTGCTGATACAGATAATATTATTGCCGTAATAAAAGGTTCGGCTATTAATAGTGATGGTAAAAGCGGCGGATTTACCGTTCCTAACGGAAGTGCTCAAGAAGAGGTGATTCGCAGTGCTTTGGCTAAAGCAAAATTATCGCCTAGTGACATTGATTATATTGAAGTACATGGAACAGGTACTCCCTTAGCTGATCCTATAGAAGTAAATGTGCTTACTAAAATTTTTAGTGAATTTCATACTAAAGAAAAACCCCTGTTTATAAGTTCTGTCAAAACAAATATAGGCCATTGTGAAAGTGCTTCAGGGGCTGCAGGAATTATTAAAGCGATTTTAAGTCTTCAAACAAAACAATTATTTAAGCATCTTAATTTTCGAAAACTTAATCCGGCCATTCAATTGACCAATACGGTCATTCCCTTATCAACCATGGATTGGGACGATGATGAGGACTTACGCTGCGCAGGAGTTAGTTCCTTTGGATTTAGTGGTGCCAATGCCCATGTAATCGTGCAGCAATGGCCTAAACCAAAAAAGGAAAATCGTATTCTCCCTGAAGAGTCTCTATTGATTCTCTCGGCAAAAAAGAAAGCGTCTCTGGAATTACTTCTTGTCAGTTATCAAAAATATCTTTCAAACACACAAGATGAATTTGCTGATATATGTTACACCGCCGCGACATGCCGTAGCCATTTTTTATTTCGAGTTGCAATAAAAGCCAGTAGTGCAAAACAAGCTGCATTGATGATTCAACGTAATGAATACACCATAACGCAAATTAAAAAGGAAAAGGATGGGGTAGTAGCGGCACCAATCACTCTAGAACACATGCACATAGCGCATCAAGAAGGTCTTAGAGTTAATTGGTCCGATTTTTATAAATCGTTAAATACACCATTTGAAAAAATTAATTTACCCTTATATGAATTCATTCGGGAAGAATATTGGTTTAATGATACAGACACCATAAAAAATGTTTCCTTACCCAAAGACTGGTATTTCCAAGTACAGTGGCACCATCAATCCTGCAATCAAAGTAATCGCACCATACAAAATAATAATTGGCTTTTAATTGGGGATAAAAAGTTAGCCGCGAATTTTATAAATTTGGGTTTAAACATTCTCTTGGAAGAGGAGCAGTATCCACTGGAACAATTAGCCGGGGTTATTTTTGCAACAGGCCTTGAATCTGCATTTCTCGCCGATATTGATGCCAGTATTGAATTTCAAAAGCACACCCTAAAAAAATTATTAAATTTAATTAAAAACTTAAATCAGCAAGCAATTCATGTACCGCTATTAGTTCTTACTACGAATGCTATTGCAGAACTTGCTGGAGAGACGACTATTCGCAATAGTCCTATGGTCGGATTCTGCCGAACATTGGCTTTAGAATTACCTCAGTTTCATCCCATTCTTATTGATTTGGAACAGTATGAAAAAGACTTAGCATTCATTGTTGACGAGATACGCTATAACCACGGGTCACATTATGAACATATAGTTGCTTACCGTGAAGGTAAACGCTTGGTAGCTCGTTTAAAGAGAATAACTTTGATTGATAAAAAGTACTCATTACATGGGGCAGGGCGCTATCTTATTACTGGAGGATGTGGTGGGTTAGGATTGATTACAGCGCAAGCATTACTATCGTCAGGGGCGAGAGAATTAATTTTACTTTCGCGCAGTGTAGATAAACCCTCAGTCATTTCAGCCATAAAAAAAATTCAGGCAGATTACCCGAGGCGAACTATTCGTGTTATCAGCCTCGATGTAACCGATAAAGAAAAGTTAGCGGATTTATTGTTTGAGCTTAATCGAGATGGTTTATTAAAAGGAATTATTCATGCAGCAGGCTCTGTTATTAAAGCATCATTAATTGATCATCAAGACGATGACATTGATTATTTATTTTCCGCTAAAGTAAAAGGAGCTTGGTATTTACATGAACTAAGCCAAACCTGTAATTTGGATTTTTTTGTGGTCTACTCATCTATTGCTTCAGTGTTTGGAAGTAATAAAGAGTCAGTTTACAGTGCCACAAATAGTTTTTTAGATGGTTTAATTGCTGAGCGACAACGTTTGGGATTGGTTGGTACCGCCATCCAATGGGGCCCATGGGGCGAAGTAGGTATGGCTCAAAAACGATCGCGTGATCAAGGCCTAAAACAGGCTTTAATTAATAACGATCAAGGTCATGCTTTAATTAAAGCGCTTATTAATAACCAATTCAGTCATATAACCGTTATATCTCCTGAATATCTTAAATTTATGCTGGATTTTGTTCCTAAACCATCCCCTGCTTTTTATAACGCTTTAGCGCACGATCTTATTCCTGTTACTATTGAAGAAAACAAAGATGTATCTTCTTGGTTAAATGATTATTTTAAAATTGAAACCCTGAAACAATGTAACGCATGCAAAGAGATGCTATCTGGGATCTGCAAAAAAATATTGGAACTTTCAGCGACAGACGATTTAGATGATGATGAAGGTTTTTTTGAGCTTGGTTTTGATTCGCTTATGATCACAGAATTGGCAACAGAGCTAAAAGAAAAGCTGGAACCTTCACTTAAAATCAATGCCACTATTGGTTTTGATTACCCATCAATTAACAAATTAGCACAATACATTGAAACGGAACTGAATAAACAGGCAATCAAGCTGCGCGTGCCAACATCCAATTTAGAATCAGAAAATAATGATATTGCTATTATTGGTATGAGCTGTTCACTACCTAACGCACCAGATATTCTGGCCTTAGAACGTTTACTTGAAGAAGGGCGCAGTGGGATTAAAGACATTCCTCTTGAACGTTGGGATAATAGTAAATATTACCATCCCAATAAAGATATGCCTGGAAAATCTTATGTAACTAAAATGGGTCTTATAGAGAATATAAAAAATTTTGATGCTCATTTTTTTGGAATTAGTCCTCGCGAAGCAAAGTTAATGGAACCTCAGCAACGTCTTTTTTTAGAGTGCTGCTACAAAGCTTTAGAAAATGCAAATTATCATTCAGAGACGTTACGAGGCAGCTTAACGGGAGTGTATGCAGGTGTTGGTCCCAATGAATATTATGCCCAATTAGAAAAATCGGGGTTTTCTAATGAGGAATTAAGTAATTATTCGATTACAGGCAATGTGTTAAATCTTATTCCTGGCCGCGTGGCGTATACTTTTGATTTTAAAGGGCCATCAATCAGTGTTGATACAGCCTGTTCCTCATCATTAGTAGCTATTCATTATGCGTGTCAAGGCTTAAAAAATGGGGAAACAGATTATGCGTTGGCAGGTGGGGTGAATATTTTACTTATGCCTGAATCCAACATAACATTGTGTAAAGCGAACGCCTTATCACCCGAAGGGCAATGCAAAACCTTTGATGCGCAGGCAGATGGATACGTCAGAGCAGAAGGGTGCGGCGTGATTCTTCTGAAGCGTTTATCAGACGCTATACGAGATAAAGATACTATTTTAGCAGTTATTAAAGCTTCAGCGGTTAATAATGATGGCAAGTCTGCGGGGCTAACTGTCCCTAATGGCAAAAGCCAAGAAGAAGTCATGATGAAAGCTTTAAGTCAAACTGATTTATCAAGTAACGATATCAGTTACATCGAGGCTCATGGAACAGGGACTCCGTTGGGTGATCCTATAGAAGTTCACGCTATTAATCAGGTCTATGGAACTCAACGTACCACAAATAATCCGTTATACCTTGGCACAGTTAAAACAAATATAGGGCACCTGGAAAGCGCTTCTGGCATTGCAGGGATGATTAAAACAATCATTGGCTTACAAAAAAGTAAAATTTATAAACATTTAAATTTTAAAACATTAAATCCCAAGATAAAAATTGAAAATGCACATATTGCGTCGCACACTATTGATTGGCCTCATAATTTGCCACTTAAAAGCGCTGCTGTAAATGCTTTTGGCTTTAGTGGGACAAATGCCCATGTAATCCTTCAGGAATTTCCGAAAAATAATCAACCTCTCATAGCTCGCTCGGCTAAAGCATGTGTATTGATTTTATCAGCTAAGTCTCGGACTGCTTTAACTCGTTTAATCCATCGATATCAACACTATTTAGCAACGACATCGGATGATTTTTGCAATATATGTTTCACAGCAGCTACCTGTCGTGAACAGTATCATTATCGTTTGGCATTAATTGCTAAAGACACGGTAGAAGCTGGCCAATTGCTAAAAGAAAAACACTTTTCTGCAACTTATGGAGAAAATAATCTAATCCAAAATGACAGCAGTGAGGTTGTTCCATCTATTATTAACTATTTGATGGGAGAAAAAATAGATTGGGCATCCTTCTACCAAGAGTATGATGAGGATTTTATAAAAGTGGCGTTGCCTAATTATACCTTTGATCGCAAAGAATTTTGGCCTGAAAAAAAGAGAGTGCATGCAAGAGGCGAAGAACAAGTCCATCCTCTTTTAGGGCATATGGTGCTCATGCCGAATAATGAGTATCTTTTTAGCAATAAGCTGGATTTAGATAATTTAAATTACATCAAGCATCATTGTGTTTTTGAAAAAATGGTTTTTCCTGCTACAGCATATATTGAATCCGGTTTAGCTGTAGCAAAAATTCTATTTAAAAAAAATGCATTTCAGATAGAACAATTCACCATCCAACGGCCTTTATACCCGGTCCAAGGCCAGAATTTTCAACTTCAAGTAAAGCCCAAAAGTGATAAGCGGTTTAAAATAAATATATTTGCCCAACACGATGATAATTGGCAATTATTTGCAGAAATGGAAGTAAGTTCTCCCAATTTAACTCCTTCCCAATCGGTCACTATAAATCACCTAAAATCGCTTTTTGGTACAAGGATAGATTTATCCCAGATTTATGAAGAGCTTAAAGCTAAGGGGTTATTTTATGGAGATGAATTCCAGGTGCTCCAGGAAGGTTATGTTCGGGCGGATAGCGTCTTAGCACAGGTTACCTTAGCTACGTTACCTGGGACGGAATATTACTATCATCCAGTAATGCTTGATGGGGCGATGCAAAGTCTTATGCTTCTTAGTAACACTAGTGGAGAACACATTACCTACGTACCTTATGCCTTAAGTCGAATTTCCACTTATCAAGCGACACCTAGAACTATGTGGGTATATTTAACCCGATGTGATTCTGAACATGCGAAAGAGCTTTGGGTCGATATAAAACTTTACGATACTTCAGGCTTACTCATTGGCGAAATTGAGGAATTAAAATTCAGAAGAGTAACCCCTCAAAACTTTACCTCTTATGAATCAACTATTAAACATTTATATCAAACCCAATGGTTGCCTATTAATTTAGAAACGCCATCATTAGTACAACATCCTGATTTTTTAGTTATTTCTCAAGATAAAATTAAGGCTGAAAAAATCTTCGGTCAACTGAATTATCAATTAATCCCAGAAATTAGTTTAATTAAAGAGATTGAAAATAAAACCATAGTGTTCCTATATGAACAAGGACAATTTGAGGCGCTATTTCGTTGTTGTAAAATACTGTTTCGCGCAGTGGTTAAGCGTTTTATTTTAGTTACAGAACATGCGTATGCCATTCATGAACATGATACAGTAAATCCATATCATACAATGGCCAGCTCATTCTGGAAAAGTTTTAGTAATGAACTTGGACTTGATGAAAATTATACGATTGATCTAAATGAGCAAACCACTTTAGAGCCAATTATTAATCATATAATTCATACCAAAAGCGATGAAAAGCAATTTGCGATTAGAGATTCTGTATTTATACCGAAGTTAAAGAAAAAACGGGTATCAACAAATCATCAAATAACCTCATTTGATAAGAATGCGACATACCTCATTGTTGGTGGCACAGGCGGTTTAGCAAAACCTTTAATTGCCTATCTGATGCGTCAGGGTGTGCACCATATTGTTATCACCAGCCGTTGTGCTTATTCAGAAGAAACAAAAGCATTAATTGATAGTGCCAAACAAAAAAATGTATTGATTAGGCATTATGAAGTCGATGGCAGTAATTATCAGCAAATGGACTATCTATTTAAGACTATTAAATCCAGTCCCCATCCCTTAAAAGGGGTGTTTCATTTGGCTGGGGTTATTCAAGATGGTTTAATTGTTAATTTAACCAATGACGATGTTCAACGCGTATTAAATGCAAAAATGGACAGTGCATTAATTCTGCATCAATTAACCTGTAATACACCATTGGATATGTTTGTTTTATTTTCGTCCTCTGCTTCGTTACTGGGTGCACGTGGACAATCAAACTATGTTGCCGCAAATGGATTTTTAGATGGATTAGCTCATTTACGGCATCAGCAGGGTTTGCCTGCTCTGAGCATTAATTGGGGGCCTTTTTCTCTTGGCATGGCAGAAAATCTAGCGGAGAATTTGCAGCATCATGGTTTTATATTATTAAATGAACAGAGCATTGAAATCCTTGATCTTTTATTGAATAGCCATCTTACCCAAATTGCGCCATGCCCTATTCATTGGGAGGTTTATTTTAAACATGAATCCAAATCAAACTGGCTATCAGATTTCGTTAAAAGTACTCCAGTTTCAGACCAGTATTTTTTAAACTCACTGCAGCAACATACACCAGATGAGCGCATTACCATTCTCAGCCAGGTTTTATGTGAGATTACTGCGGATGTATTAGCATTAGAAAATACAGAGCAGATTACCCCTAAAACAGGTTTATTTTCCCTTGGTCTTGATTCACTCATGTCTATAGAAATGAGGCATCGAATTCATGATAAGTTGCAATGTCCCACCCTAAATTTATCGATAGAATATTTTATAAATGATCCTACAATTGAGAGTATTGCTCGAAATATTGCGCATCAACTACCTAATACCGTGGATGATCCCCCCTGTGCCGTTTTCTCAAAGGATATAGCTTTATATGATTTCCAGTATCTATTCTGGGTGCTTAATAAACTTGATTCCAGTTTTAATATTGGTATGCAATTGCAATTACACGGCAATTTAAATCAAGAAATTCTTTTCCAGGCTTTTGATTTGGTTGTTAAACAAAACAGTGCTTTTTGGTTGAGTTTTAATAAAGAGGCGCCCATTCAAATAGTAAATAAAAAGGGCGAATTCAAATTAATTTATGAGGATATTTCCTTAAGTAATGAACTAAATATTCTTAATAAAGAATTCACTAAAAATATAATGGCCTTTATCCCTTTGGACCACCAACCCTTGATTCGAGTTCATCTTTATAAAATCAATAATAATGTACATGAACTGCATATTATTATTCCTCATATAATAGTAGATGATGCTTCATGCGAGATTATTCTTAATCAATTTAAGAGTAATTATGCAGAGTTACTATTAGGAAAACAACCTAGCCCCATCGTTGAAAAAGACTCTTATCTCAATTTTGTTATGCGTAATATTAATCTCTATGAAAAAAATCTAACCAGTAAAATTAATTTTTGGAAAAACTATAATAAAGGTTATCGAATGCTGCATTTTGGGTATGCGCATCATCTACCTAACGCAGCATCTCAACCCCAGCATTTATTTCATTTTCCGCTTGCTTCTCACTTAGTAACGTGTTTTATGGCTTGGCATAAAGAAAAAAATCTGAATGTGAGTACCGGATTAATCGCGCTGTGCCAAATTGCTTTTTATAAAATGACTGATCAAAACAAAATACCCATTATTCTCATTCATAGTGGACGAGAGGGGAGTCAGTATAAATCCATAGTAGGACTATTCTCGGAATACAAAAGGATAAATGTTGAACTTAAAGAAGAAGAAAAGCTCATCGATTACATCCAATCAATTGAAAAACAATTATTAAAAACAGCCCATTATCAAAAAATCTCTCATATTATTAAAGACGATGGATTACAAGGTTCCCGCTTATCAATAAGCCAATATTTAACTTTTACGTGGAACAAACTGTTCCTCGCGAACCACTTCAAAAAGAGCAAATTAAGTACGTTAATTATTGACTATTATTTACACTATTTAAGTCGAGTGTCAGCAAGTAGAAAAAGTATTATGCTGAAATATAAGCTCAATAAATTATTTGATTGGACTATCCCTTTGCAGAAACCGGAGGGATTACGGGTTCTTCTTAGCATCACGCCCAGTTTTTTCACTAAAGAGCATCCTAGTATGAATTTTGCTGATCTTAAATACAACTTTCCTAACCACTTTAGCTGTATGGATCGTCCTACGGGTAATCGCACTTTATGGATTTATTTTTCTAAAAATCAGCAAGGAGAATATTTGTTGTCAATTAATGGACCTTTAACAATAGAGTGTAAAGAACAAATTGCTACGAATTTTAATGCAATTATGGCAAAATTTGTTGAACGAAATGAATGTGCTATTGCTGAATTAATTGATCAATAATTTATCCTGAACTCACATCCTTTTAAATTATGGGTTGATGAACTTTATCCAATAATTGCCAATTTTCAATTCATGATTTTTAAAATTATGGTTAGCAAACATATAAAAAGTTAAGTTGATAGACTTGTGCGCGGGTTAAAAACTGCGCTTCATCAATTAAAACACAAGCAATTTTTTGCGGCTGGTCTTTAACCAATTGATGTAAATCATCCTGATCATGAAACGAAAGTGCCGGTTCTGATAAACCAATGCGCGAATGAATTAGACCTTGGTGATAACGCGTATCAATAATGGGGGTAAACAATACGGTTTGCATCCCACGCTCGTGGTAATTGTAACTCGACTGGAGAAGCACCGTGCTTTTACCGGCATTCATTGCTGAGAAATAGAGTTTGGCCATAATCTTTTGACGGTTATAAACGAGAGCTGATTCTAGCATTTCATGAGTTGCAAGCAACCAGGCTACCGTACGTCACCGTTGTTCATCATTAAATAATAGACTACACTTTAATTAAATGGTTGGCATCAGAGGCGGCTATGGCACATACTGCTATTCTTCAACTGGCAAGCAAACTCGGTTACATCAATGAAAATGAAATGGAAGGCCTTTGCCACGGCGTCACATTAGCTTGGGTATCGGCTTGTATGATTAATGAGGAGGAGGCGTTTCTTCATCGCATTGAGCGTATCGAGGACGATTTTGAGGAAGATGAAGACGCGCGTTTGCACCTGGATATTTTAGAGGCAAGAGAAGCTGTAAAACGAAAGGAACAACTAACAGATATTCAAGAAAAATTACTCGAAATACCTGCTTTTTTGGAACAAGTTGTGCTGCACCAAAAACCCCATACGCTTGATATTTTTAACGACCATACTGCTTATTCTCAGAGACCTGAATACATAGCTCCTATATCAAAGATAGCCTCTTCAAAAGCGATGGAAGCATTGGAGGGATTGTCTGCCTTACATCCTAATATCAGCATTGATAGCGTTGATGACATAGCTCATTATTTAGCAGAAATTGAAGCTGAAATAGTGGCAAATGGACTGCAGGACGAAAATAAAATCGCTCTATTATTAGGCGCTGAACGTCATGCCATAGGGTTAATCTATGAGCCCAACTCAAAGCGTTGGTCACTCATGAATATTAATGGGTGGCCCCGAAAGCAGTTTCATTCCGCTGATAAACAAGCTATTGCGCAAGAAATATTTACGAGCTTCACTGAGCGCCAGGATGGGAAAATTGCACTCCAATCAACGATAGTAACCACCACAAAAGCTCTTGAAAATAAAAAAGAAAAATTCGAAAAACTAGACGCCAGCTTGACTACATTAGCTTCGAATAGAAGAACTAAAGAATTTTTTAAAAATGAACAAATACTGGATGCTGCAGCGTTAGCAGCTTCGCTAGGTGATATAGCCCTGATAAAAAAAATGGCGGAATCTGAAGTAGACTTAACGGCTAAATACGATGGCCAATCGCTTGCTATTCATGCTGCAATGAATGGGCAGGCTGACGTAATAAAGGAACTAGTGAAGCACAAAATTGACCTCGATCAGCCAGCGGATTCTGGGCTAACCGCTACTCATGCGGCGGCACGAAAGGGTCATGTTAATGTCATCAGAGTGCTTGGAGAGTATAAAGCGGACCTTAACAAAGTTGATGATCGTGGAAGAACACCCATTATTGAAGCGGTAGAATTCGATCGAGGAAATGCCATTGCAGAGCTTGCATTAAATCACGCTGATCTGGATAAAGCGAATAATCAAGGAACAACACCGCTTTGGTGGGCCGCAGCTACAGGCAAGCTAAATGCACTAAACGCTTTAGCAGACCATGGGGCGGATTTAAACAAACCGTGTGCTGGAACTACCCCCTTCTGGATCGCCGCAGGTGTGGGCAAGCTTCAGTCTCTTACAGCTTTAGCGTCAAAAGGCGCTGATATTAATAAACCCGATAAGGCGGGAGTCAGTCCACTTTTTCTAGCCGCACAAGACGGACGGGTTCCTATGGTGCAATTTCTACTTCAGCAACCTTCTATTCAAAAGACCCCATTCATATCGACTCGCGATTCATTAACTACGTTTGCTAGTGATAAAGGGGGCGATATTATGGAGAGGATGAAGGAACATATTAAATCCAAACTTCAAATGGGAGAGAATGAAGATCAAATAACCACCACACCAGAGGAGATTGCTCACATTATGGGGCAGTCCGAAGTCGTTGCTGTTTTTAAAAGCAAGGACATTTTGCCTGGTGCCCAAATCACCGATCATTACAAAAACAATATACGGGAATTAAAGCAGGAAGAAGGTGCTGGAAATTCTGACGAAATTGACCGGGGTAGTTTGCCCCAAATGTGATCATTAGACGGTTGGGGCAATGAATGCCAAGCAATTAAAGGTTTTCATTCCGGTATAAGCATAAGTGTCTGGATTATGATTATGCTCCAATCTAGTTACGGCAGTTATCTAGTCTACTCCTATCTGCATGTTCATAATATAATTAATTCGATCAAATAAGCTAGAATTAACTAAATAGTGATCAGGAGCTGTGCCATGGCACATGAGGTTATTCTTCAACTAGGAAGCGAACTCGGATATATAAATAACGAGGATTTAGCAGGTGTTTGCCATGGTGTCACCTTAGCTTGGATATCAGCTTGTATGATTAACGAGGAGAAAAAATTAAACGAAATGAACGGCCCACAGACGAAGAGGATGAATTGCTCGAAATTCCCGCTTTTTTTGAACAAGTAGCATTACACCAAAAACCTGATAGACTTGAGATTTTCAACGATCATACGTTTTATTCTCAACAGCCCAAAGACATAGCCTCCATATCCAGTGTTGCCTCCTCAGAAGCGATGGAGAGTATAGGGGGATTATCCGTCTTACACTCCAATATAGGCATTTATACCTTAGATGACATTGCACATTATCTGAGCGAAATTAGACTGCAATCGTTGCTAACGGGCTGCAAGATGAAATAAGATTGCTTTATTGCCAATCATCATGTTGACCTAGATCAGCCCTGTGATAGTGGCGGCAGTGTCGCTGCTAATGCGGCGGCACAACATGATCATGTTAACGTCATCAGGTCACTTGCAGCGCATGAAGCTGACCTTAATAAAGTTGATGATAGTGGCCGCTCACCTACGTTCTTGGCGGTGGTATGCGACCGGGGAAGTGCTGTTGACGAGCTTGCTGTGCAGCACGCTGATCTGAATAGGGCAAATGATGATGGCGTAACACCAGTGTGGATGGCCGCGGCTGTGGGTAAGCTCAATGCCCTTAATGCAATTTAGTGACTGCAGTTGTATAGCATACACAGTTATTTCTGTTCATTGTTTATTTAGTTAGATTAAATAAGCTACAATTAATTAAATAGTGATCAGAGGACCCTGCTATGGCACATCAAGCTATTGTTGAACTTGGATGCGCACTCGGATATGTAAATAACGATGAACGTGGAGGCGTTTGTAACGGGGTCACGTTGGCATGGATTTCGGCTTGTATGATTAACGAGGAGGAGAAATTTCTTAAGCGCATTCAACGTATTGAAGATGATTATGAGAACGGCGCTACCCTGCATCTGGACATTCAACAGGTAAAAGAGAAAGTAAAACGGCATGAACATCTTACCGAGGATGAAGAAGAATTGCTCGAAATTCCCGCCTTTTTTGAACAAGTAGCATTGTACCAAAAACCGAATGGTCTCTCTATGTTTAACGACTATACCTTTTATTCTCAAAGGAAGCAGGATATAGCTCCAATATCAAAGATGGCCTCTTCTAAAGCGATGGAGACTCTAGGTGAATTGTCCCCTATACACTCCGATATCAGCATTTATTCTATTGATGACTTGGAAAACTATCTGAGCGATATTGAAGCTGAAATCGTGGCAAACGGACTGCGAGACGAAAATAAGATTGCTCTATTGATGCGCTCTGGGAAGCACGCGATCGGTTTGACTTACGAGCCTATCTTAAAACGCTGGTCGGTCATGGATATAAATGTATGGCCCCGAGATCAGTATGATTCAGTTGATAAACAAACAATCGCTAAAAGTATATTTTATAGCCTCTCTAGTGGGGAGGATACGCACATGGCATTGGAAACCACTATGATTACTACTGCCCAATCGCTTAATAATAAACAAGAACAATTCCAGGAATTTGACGCCCATTTAACCACATCGGCTTTAAATAAGGTAACCAATGAGTTCTGTAAAAAAAAACAAATAGAGAGAGTTGCATTTTTAGCTGCTACTGAAGGGGATGTCGCATTAATTAAAAAGCTAGGTGTAAATGAAGTTAACCTTAAGGCCAAATTTGATGGTAAGTCTCTTGTCGTTCATGCTGCATTGTTCGGACAGGCTGAAGTAATAACTGAACTAGTAAATCAAGGTGTTGACCTAGATTTCCCTAATGATGAGGGAGGACGGGTAGTTGCACATTCCGCGGCGCAGAATGGTCATGTTAATGTCATCAGGACACTTGGGGTCCTTGGAGCTGATCTTAATAAAGTAGATGTTCAGGGAAGAACAGCTGCTTATGTTGCTACAATTTGTGATCGTGGAAATGCCATTGAAGAGCTTGCATTGTTTAAAGCTGATCTGAATATAGCCGGTATCGATGGCGTAACGCCAGTTTGGAATGCCGCGGTTCTGGGCCACATTAATGCCCTGAACGCTTTAGTGGCCAATGGTGCTGATCTAAATAAAGCGAATATAAAGGGAGTTACCCCAGTTTTTGCCGCCTCGGTTAATGACCGCCTAAAAGTACTTAACGTGTTAATGGCTAATGATGCGGATGTAAATATAGCGAATAATGATGGAGTCACTCCAGTTTATGCCGCTTCGGTTAAAGGCCATCTAAATGTACTTAACGCCTTAGCGACTAATGGTGCGGATCTAAATATAGCGAATAATAATGGAACAACCCCTGTCTGGGCCGCCGTGAGTTTGGGCCAGCTAAATGCAGTAATTGCTTTAGCGGCAAAAGGTGCTGATCTGAATAAAACCGATAAGGCGGGCGTCAGTCCTCTTTTTGTTGCCGCTCAAAATGGGCTGCTTCCAGAGGTGCGCTTTCTACTCCAGCACCCCACCATTCAAAAAATCCCGTTTATATCAACTCGCGATTCATTAACTGTATTTGCTAGTAATATAGGAAATGATGCTATTGAGAGGATGGATGAGCATATAAAATTTAAGCTTCAAACGGGTGAAAAAGAAGACCATATTACCACTACGCCAGAAGAAATTGCCCACATCATGGGGCACGCAGAGGTGGTTGCGGTTTTTAAAAGCAGCGACATCCTGTGTGGAGCCCAAATCACAGAACATTATAAAAATAAAGTCCGAGAAATAAAGGAGGGAGACATTACGTTGAATCCTGAAGAAATGACCAGTGGCACGCCCCAAGCGTAATCTCATAAGTGGTTGCCAAATGGCTTTTTTTGGAAGAAGGTATTTTGATTTTGGAGCGCCACCACGTAAGTCATTGATTTACATGGTGGCCAGAGACGGAATCGAACCGCCGACACGAGGATTTTCAATCCTCTGCTCTACCGACTGAGCTATCTGGCCCCAATGGGTTGCTATTAAACTCCGATACGTGTTTTGAGTCAAGCGTTGCTTGCATTTTTTTTAAAAAAAATCAGACGCATGTGACAATTTGGTTAGCTAATTATCAATAGGGTCTATTTTGGAGTAAAACCGGATGGTTTTTCACAGCCTTCGCCAAAGAAAAACTTCTGCATTTCTTCTTTTAAAAATTCTCGGGACTTGGGCTCAAGTAAATTCAGACGGTATTCATTAATGAGCATGGTTTGATGAGTCAACCACATGTTCCATGCTTCTTTAGACACTTCATTATAAATTCGTTCGCCTAAGGCACCGGGGAAGGGTGCTTTTTGCATGCCTTCTGCGTCTTGGTTTAATTTGCAACAATGGATTATTCTACTCATCTTTTGCCTCTTTCTGATAAATATGCCAATTTAAGTGCATAGTTTACGAGTTATTGGGCAATTTTGTCACCTGTTCTCTTAAGTATTAGTCCGAACGCATCTTCGCCTGTCCTAATAAAATATGCTGCGAAAGGATCTGTTCTTGTTCTTCAGTTAAATTATTAAAAGTCACTGCAGTACGGTAATGATGCTCATCTTGGTATTGGCTGTATACTACGGTTGCTTCGACAATAATCGGTATCATTCTCGGTTTGGTGTAAATCACCATTTTTAAATTGGTGTGTTCTTTAAGCAACTCTGGGGTTTTGAAAGCCATACCGCCAAGACTGATGTTCACTTTATGCATTTGTACCGTGTTGGTCATGAGCATTTGCCGTGATAAATAATCTATTTTGGAATTTAATAGATTAAGATAATGAACCAAAGCCGGATCTTTGAGTGCTATGGCTTGAGTTAGTTCTGCTAACTCATAGTCTATATTTTGAAAATAATGCGATGCTTCCAGATATCTTTGGCTGTTTTTCCCCAAAAGCTCATCGGAAACGGCACGATCGGAGCATATTTCCCCTGGTTTCATTATCCGGTAATTGAAATATACATGATCTTCTATACGAAAATGCTGACGTCTTTCATGAATTGGCATAATAACTCCATTTACTCGATTACTTGCGCTAAGTGCAGTTGTTCCTTCAACACAACATTTTTTTAATGCATGCTTTACCGGTTAATCCTTTATAAAACCAATAAAACCTATATTTAAATATAGACAATTTTTGATCAATTAGTAGAAATATTTTTTTGGGGTGTATTTTATTTTTGGATCTGAGCTAGTTTATCTTTGAAACTATGTAGGGCATTTGAGATTGGAGGACGATTAGAGCTACCACTTACCACAGAACCGTTCGTGCAGAGCTATAGTCTTAGATAATTAAATTTAGGCGTTTGCGGGGCTAAATACTATCCTCATTGGCCTCTTTTATGCTTTAATATGCAACATCTACCCCGCCAAATTGAAAGGTTTATCATGACTTTTGTAGTCACCGAAAGTTGTATTAAATGTAAATACACCGATTGTGTTGAGGTCTGTCCTGTGGATTGCTTTTATGAAGGACCTAACTTTTTAGTTATTCATCCTGATGAATGCATTGACTGTGCTTTATGCGAGCCCGAATGCCCGGTAAATGCGATTGTTTCTGAAGACGATTTAACTTCTGAACAGCAACAATTTATGGCCTTAAACGAAGAGCTTGCTCAAAGCTGGCCCAATATTACGGCTAAGAAAGACAGCCCCGCTGATGCGAAAGATTGGGACGACGTTAAAGACAAACTCCAGTATTTGCAGAAAGAGTGGTAGACATAACCGCTCTTGCAGCATCCTGCCGGCAAATTCTAAGTGAAAAAGGCCGACTTTCTACAGCAATTCCCGGATTTGTTACTCGTACACCACAAACTGATTTAGCTGAAGCAATTGCCGCAGCAATTGAGGCTAAATCTACTTTGGTTGCTGAGGCAGGTACAGGAACAGGTAAGACCTTTGCTTACCTGTTACCTTGCCTGCTGAGTGGAAAAAAGGCGATTATCTCTACTGCTACAAAAACCTTACAAGACCAATTGTTCCAAAAAGATTTACCTACTTTAGTTCGGGCTTTAGGCTTATCTGCTCGTATTCAGAATTTAAAAGGCCGAGCTAATTATATTTGCCAATACCGTGTGGACTTGCATGCTGAAGAAGGGCAATTTCAAAGCCCGCAATGCGCTCATGAAGTAGCGCATGTACGCAGTAAAATGTCGCAAATGAACTCTGGAGATCGCTCCGAACTTCCCGAGCTTAATGACGACTCTCCTGTTTGGCCTTACGTTACGTCTACAGTTGAAAATTGTTTAGGTGCTGAGTGCCCGAATTATGAAAGCTGTTTTTTGATTAAAGCACGTAAACGCGCGATGGAAGCGGATATTGTGGTCATTAATCATCATCTATTTTTTGCAGACTCTCGTTTGAAAGAGGAAGGCTTTGGTGAATTATTACCAGGTGTTGATGTCGTTATTTTCGATGAGGCACATCAATTAGCTGAAATTGCCATTCATTTTAATGGCGAGCGAGTCGGCACGCGTCAGTTTAGAGATTTGATTGACGATACGATTCGCGAATGGCCTACATTAGATTTGGCGAGTCAACCATTAAAAGCCTTAAGCCATAAAGCGGATAAGCTCATGGATGAGCTGGTGAGCAGTTTGTCTGTTTTTGACGAACGAATCAGTTGGGATGAGATAAAACGCAATAAAACCTTTATGAGCGTCTGGGATAACTGGTTGACGATGCAAGAGGAGTTTGGTGAATGCTTCGATGCAGAACGCATTGCCGAAGTTCCGGGGCTTTTGCGTTGTAAAGAGCGTCTGGATGAATTCTCTCAAGTCTTACAGTTTTTTAATCGCGGACAAAGCGACAAAATTCGCTGGCTGGAGCGTTTTAAACATACCTTGGTATTTCATGCCACACCTTATACTGTAGCTGAGCCTTTCAGTGAATTATTAAAACGACAATCTTGTGCTTATATTTTTACCTCAGCCACTTTAACCATGGCCGATTCATTTGATTGCTTTTGCAAGCCACTGGGCTTAGATGATGCGAAAACCTTACTCTTACCAAGTCCCTTTGATTTTCAGCAGCAGGCTTTACTTTATTTGCCGCGAGGATTGCCCGATCCTAAATCACCGGAATACTATGATTTATTACTTAAGCGGGTTGTACCGCTGATTGAAGCTTTGGGAGGACGTTGTTTTTTCCTTTTTACCAGTCATAGAGCCTTAAAACAGGTTGCTCAAATGATGAGCACTGTTTTAAACTATCCATTATTAATTCAAGGTAGCGAAGCAAAACATATTCTGTTAGAACGTTTTAGGCAATTAGGTAATGCGGTCTTGTTGGGCACGGCAACCTTTTGGGAAGGTGTCGATGTTAAAGGGGAAGCACTTTCTTGTGTTATTATTGATAAATTGCCCTTTGGCAGTCCAGTTGATCCCGTGACACGCGGTAAAATGGCTTATTTGAAAGAAAAAGGTTTATCAGGTTTTGATGAGTTGTCTTTGCCCAACGCAGTAATTGCGTTGAAGCAAGGTGTTGGGCGTTTAATTCGGGATAATACGGATAAAGGCGTTTTGGTTATTGCCGATCCGCGTTTGACTAGCCGAGAATACGGTCAGCGTATTTTGGCCAGTTTACCCAAACTACCGAAAACTCGTGATGAGCAGAATGTTTTAAAATTTATTAGAGAGTTGGCATTAGATTATGAACCTGTTAGCGATTGATACCTCAACTGAAGTAGCCAGCGTGGCTGTATTGCTGGGTGATAAATTATTTCATGAAGAGCAGGGGAGCCAAAAAACACACGCGCAATTTATCTTGCCGATGATTGACCAATTAATGCATGATTCAGGTTTGCAAATGAATCAATTAGATGGGATTGTTTTTGGTTGTGGTCCTGGAAGTTTTACAGGTTTGCGTATTGCCTGCAGTATTGCCAAAGGTTTGGCTTACGCACATGATTTGGATTTGATTCCGGTAAGTAGCCTTTCTGCCGTAGTTTGGGCTGCAAGACAAGAAACCACACTCCCAGTATTGGCTGTATTGGATGCGCGTATGCATGAGCTTTATTGGGCTTATTATGCGCCAGAACAATTGGTAGCAGAGGAGCGGGTTAATGCAGCGTCTGAAATTATCTTGCCCCATGAGCAGTCTTTTGTCTTGGCAGGTGTTGGAATTGATACATATTGGATGGATTTTCCTGAGGCGCTTAAAGAGAAGATAAGCACCCAAATCAACGTGCATCCTAACGCAGCAGCAATGCTTCAATTAGCACGCACTAAAGTAATACAATCGGTTTCAGCCGCCAACGCACAACCGGTATATGTACGTAATCAAGTGACTTATAGTAAAAAACCATAATTACCGTTCAAGGAGATTTTTGTGGATAAGAGATTATTGGAGATATTGGTTTGTCCTTTATGCAAAGGAAAACTTATTAATAAAAAGAAAGAGCTTATATGTAAGTTTGACAGACTGGCTTTCCCAGTTCACGATGGCATTCCAGTGATGTTAGAACATGAAGCGCGCGTACTTAGTTTAGAAGAAAAAGATAAACTGTAAATGTGGTTTGTGTAGCCCAAATTGATTATGGGCTACACGGCAATAATCTTTAAGATGGGATTTTTCCACAACCAATACGCGCACCGCCACCACCTAAAGGAGGTGTGTCGCTGTAATTATCACCACCTGCATGAATCATTAAAGCATGGCCTTGAATGTCACTGGTTTTTAAACGAGGTGCTAATATGGGTGTGTTTGCAGCTCCTTTGCTATCCACTGCTAAGACAGGTAAGTCACCTAAATGTCCTTTACCATAAGGTCCCTGATGGCTGTTGGTTTTTTCAGGATCAAAATGGCCGCCGGCACTCATACCGTGATCACCGCAATCTGGGTGTTCATGAATGTGGAATCCATGCAGGTTACCTGCGGGTAATCCAGAAAGCTGAGGTTTGATGAGTAAGCCGAAGTCGCTGTCTTCAAAAACAACTTTTCCTAATAAGGTAGTACCATCAGTGGCATACACTTTACTGCTTACCGCTGCAGCATGAGATGTTGATACGAAAAGCAGCGCTAATGCACCAGCAATTAAATGATTTTTGCCAAGAGTAATTGTCATATTAAAGTCCTTTTTAGTGGGATTTTGATTATAGCAGAATGGAGTTTTAAATGTAGGTTGGGCATTGCGTGCCCAACAACGGAGCGTAGCGACCTCCCTGTGTTGGGCTGCACTTCGTTTAGCACCAACCTATATTATATTAGTTAGACCGTTCCATGTATTTTTTACGTCCGTAAAGCAGTAAAGCAGGAAACATCATCATGGCGATTCCTATTGAAAATACCATGCGGAAATGTGCTGCACCGCCAAAATTCATAAATCCTTCTGGTGGGATAAAGCCTATGATAAGCGTTATAGTGCAACCAAATAAACCTAATAGACAAGTTAAATAATAACCTATTTTACCACCAGGTATGGCAAAAGGGCGCTTTAAATGGACAAATTTGCTTTTGAGCTTCCAGGCTGCGATAAACATCAAAACATACATCATGATATAGAGCTCTGTACTTAAATCAGTAAACAGCCAATAAATCGCATTCACGCTGGGGAATAAAAGAAAGCCGCTGCATAGAATGGTTACTAAAACAGCTTGGGTAATTAAAATACGTGAAGCGACTCCATGCTTATTAAGTTTGCACATAAATTGCGGTAAAAAATTATGATTTGCGGCCATCAGCAAGCCTTTGGCTGGTGAAATAATCCAGTTAATCATGCTGCCCAAGCTGCCTAATAATAAAAGGAGAACGAGTACAGGCATGAGCCAGGTTAGATGATAGGCTTGGAAAAAGTTATTAAAAGCCTGCATCACACCATCAACCAGACTGATTTGATCTTTAGGAAGTACAAAGGCAATCGCTAAAGAGCCTAGAATCATCGTAGTTAGAATCAATATGACTGAAAAAAACATGGCACGTGGAAAGTTGGTTTGTGGGTTTTTAACATTACGCACGTGCACCGCAGCCAATTCCATTCCTAAAAATGAAGTCATAATAGCTGTAAGTGACACCCAGGATTGGCTGTCTTTCCACTGTGGAATTAGGTGGGCCCAGCTTAATTCAATGGCGATAGGATTGCCTCTAATCACCCAAATAATGGCCAGAATGATAATACAACCCATAGGAACTATCATTCCTAAAACGGCGCAAATACCAGCAAAATGTGCTGAAGCGCGTAGTCCAGATAATCCAACCAAGGTCAAAGACCAAAAAATAGTGAGGATAACGCCAATAAGGTAGTATTTGTTCTGTGCTAACTCAGGGTTCACAAGATATGCCAAGGCGCCAGCAATAAAGGACAAAATCGTGGGATACCAGACTAGAGTGTTAATCCACTGCAACCAAATAGTAAAAAAAGCGACATTTTCGCCATAGGCGTGGTTAACCCAGCTGTAAATACCGCCTTCTTCTTCAGACCAGGTTGATGAGAGCTCTGCAGAAACCAATGCAACTGGAATAAGAAAAACTATCGCTGAAAATATAAAGAAAAATATTAAAGAGGCTCCGAACAAGGCTGTGCCAGGTAAGTTCCTGATGCTGTCAATGGCACCAGTTATAAGCAAAACCAAGGCAAAAACAGAGATTTTTTCGGAAGACCAGTTTTTCATTAATTCGTTCGATTTGTTAAATTGGTAGACATTATATAGGAAGTTATAGCGCAACGTTACTATTTATTTGCATAGAGTCCAGTTCACTGTCATTAAGTTCGCATGAGTTTCGGATAATGGAGTCAAAAGTTCTACTTTCTCAGCACTGATATATCTTTTCAAATGGTTTTCGGTATAAATGAGATCAAACTGTTTTAAAATTACGTCATTCTCGCGAAGGCGGGAAACCATCTTTCACGGTAATCCCTCACTTTGCTGGTAAAATAGTTTCCCGCCTTCGCGAGAATGACATAATTAACGGCATAATGATTCGCTGGCAAACACATTTGATAAATTATTTTTGGGTTTTTTGGCTCTAATGGTACTATCTACCGCTTGCTTGATGGTCTATATTTGGTTTTCTCATGCGATTTTGTGTTCAGGTGTTTGTATTTGTTTTTTTGGGTTTTTCTTGCCCTTTTTCATTAGCTCAGACTAATGCTTTAGATGATTATTTAAAAATTGGGCGTGTGCAATTTGAAACATCGAGTAGCTCTCTCAAAGCAAAAGCTCATTTTAATTTAGGTGTGAAATTCCTGCATAATTTTATGTATCCTTTGGCCTTGCGTGAATTCCAACTTGCGCAACAAGCAGATCCTAATTTTGCCTTAAGCTATTGGGGGCAGGCAATGTGTTACAAATGGTCCTTATGGTCTTATGAAAACAAGCAAAAGGGCTTGGCTGTGATTCAAGCGTTTCAGGCGCTGCAAAAGGTGAGCATGACGCCTTTAGAGAAAGGCTTGATGGATGCGGTTTCGGAACTGTACCAACCAGGAACGGATCTCGAAAATGAAAAAAAATACCTGCACGCGATGCGCGTACTTTATGAGCAATACCCTAAACATGTAGAGGTAATCAGTTTTTATGCCTTGGCTATGATAGGTTATGCGATGGATGCGCCTTATGAGAAAACGGGTACTGAATTGCTGGACGAGGCGCGCCAGTTTTTAAAAGCATTTATTAGTACTTATCCGGCACATCCAGGAATTATCCATTATTACATGCATGTAAATGACGTCCCTAATAGCCCCTACCCTCGGGAAGGGATGACTGTAATCAGTAATGTGTATCAGTATTTAAGTGATTCATCGCATGTATTGCATATGCCTTCGCATTTATATACTGCTTTAGGGATGTGGTCTGAAGCCGCAGAGGCCAATGCTTTGTCTATTAAAGCCAGCCATCATATGTGTCGTTTTTTAAAGAAGGAAAAAAACCACATTGCAGCGATTGATGCAAATGATCAAGAGGGTGGTTCCAAAAAAAACGATTGGACACTGCAGGATTGGTATGCCTGTGATGCAGATAATGTGTATCACTCAATGGAATGGTTGCATTATGATTATTTACAAATGGGGTACTCTGCTAAAGCAGAACAACTGGTAAAGCAGATGCAAAGCATTGCTCGAATTGAAAATGAACCCGTTTATGATTTTTGGGCATACCGTATGCTGGCACGGCAAATTTTATATACAAAATCCTATAAGCCTGTTTCTGCTATGCCAAAACCATTAATAGAAGTAAGTAAGGATAAAAATTGGGCGGCGTATTCTGAATGTGGTTTGTTATTGGCGCAGGGTGTGAGTGCTGTTCATAATAAACAGCTGGATTATTTAAGCTTAATTGATAAACGTCTTGATAAGATACTGATGCAACTTATGAATCCTTCTTCTACAGGATATAAAGATGCTTGTATGCTGGCTAAAGCAGAAGTATTGGCTTATAAACATGCCTTTATTGATCATGATTTTAATGCCTTGAGTAATGAGCTTAATAAAGCACAAAAAATTCAAGAGCAATTGCAATCATCGCATGAATCATTAACCTTGCCTTATATTCCGGCGCAGGAGCTGTATGGTGAGCTTATGCTGGGCGATAAGAAATGTTGGCCGCAAATCTTGGTGCTGTATAAAAATGAATTAAAATTTAATCCGAATAGGGCGTTGGCTTTAGAGGGACTGGCTGGCGTTCGTGCGAAGTTAAAAGAGGTTTCGTCGTCCTGAACGTAGTGAAGGAACTCCTGGATGTAGCACGGTTCTATTTGAAGGGAGGTCCTTCGCTTGCGCTCTGGATGACGGGGATTTTTTTGCTGAAGAGTTCGTCGTCCAGAGCGCAAGCGAAGGATCTCCTTGATGTGGCACGGTTCTATTGAAAGGAGGTCCTTCGTTGTGCTCTGGATGACGGAGTGTTATCCGTTCTTATATCCATCTTTACATGAAGGGGACTTTAAAACAGTACCGTTCTTTTCCCATTCTTCAGGCGTATATAAATGCATACTTAATGCATGCAACCCCAATTCAAATTCATTACTCAGCAACTGATTTAATAATCGGTGGCGTGCAATTCGGGTTAATTCAATGAAACGAGGCGAAACCGCGGTAACTTTAAAATGAGTTTCTGCATCTTTAGGCACATGATGATTGGCTGACTCATCTTCAACATTTAAATAAACAGGAGTTAATTCTTGATTTAACAATAGTTCTATTCGGTTTTTACGTGACATATTTTACTCTTTTAAATTCTAATATCAATTCAGGATAAAAAAAGCCGCTAAAAAGCGGCTTTTGGATAATTAAGATTAAATTCTGCAGTTTGCAGGAACATATCTGTTATTTGCTGTACTGTCTACGGTACAAGTCCAGGTAATTGGCCCGGTTGGAGGAGTACCTGCCGCAAGAGCTGCAGCGCCATTTTTGGGGGTCAATGTAAGTACCACACCTTGCGCAAGTGCGGTGTAGGTAATAGTAATTACGCCAGATGCAGGAATAACTACAACGCTGTTTACAATAGCCGTTGGTGCGGGCTGTGTCCAACCCATGCCCAAATCAGCATTTCCGGTCATTGCGTTTTCAGAAACTGTAGTTTTCGCTGAAGAAGCGATACTTAAGCCTTCTGTAACACGCGCTCTAATGATGTAGTCCTGATATGCAGGAATAGCAATTGCAGCAAGAACACCGATAATTGCCACTACAATCATTAATTCAATTAAAGTAAAACCCTTCTGTCTCATGCTGTGCTCCTAAATAATTAAATTACACTGAAAAACATGCAAGTAAAATGCCAATGTATAAGCCCAAGTTCCAAAGAGCGAATCCTGAGCGTAGAAGGGAGATCCTTCGCTTCGCGCTGGATGACGGGGCACAAGACCGGCAAATTCTTGCCGGCAATTTTTGTCATTTTAGAGTTTTTTTGCCACTAATTGGTTCTTTAAACGCACGTAGTCAGGTAAACCATTAACATACTCAGGATAGGCTTCACCCTGAATCAAAGGCAATAAATAACGCATGCAGGCATCAGTAATGCCCATTCCATCTGCAGCAATGTATTCCACCGGCATGGCTTTTTCCTGATTGGCAACATCAGCTAAAGGCACATGACTGATGGACCATTGGTAAGGCTCATCTTGCTCTCGGACAATAATCGGCATAATGGCATTCTGACCTTCTACTGCGTATTCAACAGCTGCTTTACCTAAAGCGTACGCTTGTTCAACGTCCACTTTTGAGGCGATATGACGCGCTGCACGTTGCAGGTAATCTGCTACTGCCCAGTGGTATTTATAGCCTAATTCTGATTTAACTAATTGAGCTAGTACTGGAGCAACGCCGCCTAATTGCGCGTGACCAAAGGCATCTACTAAGCCTGCATCACTTAAAAATTTACCTTCTTTATTGCGAATTCCTTCAGAAACAACCACTACACAATAACCGTATTCTTTAACGCAGGTGTCTACTTTAAGCAGGAATTTCACTGGGTCAAAAGTCACTTCAGGTAATAAAATAATGTGTGGTGGCTCGCCCACGTTTTGGCTTGCTAAACCGCTGGCTGCAGCAATCCATCCTGCATGGCGTCCCATAACTTCCAGGATAAATACTTTCGTGGAGGATGCCGCCATAGAAGCCACATCAAAGCCTGCTTCTTTTGTTGATACGGCAACGTATTTGGCAACTGAGCCAAACCCTGGGCAGGCATCAGTATAGGGAAGATCATTGTCTACTGTTTTAGGTATCCCGATGCAGGTAATTGGATAACCCATTTTTTCACCCAATTGAGATACTTTGTGCGCTGTATCTTGAGAGTCACCACCGCCATTATAGAAAAAATAACCGATGTTGTGTGCTTTAAAAACGTCAATCAAGCGCTTGTATTCATCACCGTCACTTTTTAATTTGTAACGACAAGAACCAAAAGCACCTGATGGGGTTTGCATTAATTTGGCAATATCCGCATCGTTTTCAAGTGAGGTATCAATTAGCTCTTCATTTAAGGCGCCAATAATCCCATTTTTAGCAGCAAATACGGTACCGATTTGTTCTGGGTATAATTTAGCAGTTTGGATTACTGCACAGGCAGAAGCATTAATTACGGCCGTGACTCCGCCTGATTGAGCATAAATCGCGTTTTTAATAGTCATTTTCATCTCGCTTATTCTAGGGTCGGTTAACATTTCTACTATCTTGGCCGAAATAGGCCGATTTACTGCGTTCCGATACTCACACACTCCTGTATGCTGCGTTTCGGTGCTCGAAAATCAGCCTATTTCGACTCAAGCTAGCGAAATGTTAACAGACCCTAATTAATTATTTTTTTTCAGGTAAATGTTCATATTCATTAATTACCGCATCAATGCTTTGAATTAATTCAGCAAAAGGTACGGTTAATTCATCAATGGAAGCAGATCGCGCTGCCATATTTTCTATCTGGGTTACTTTTTTCTGCAGTGTAGGTACACCAGAAAAGCAGCAGGCTCCGTGAAGTTTATGAGCTGCTTCGCCTAATTTTTTAATATTTTTTTGATGCATTAACTGAATGAATTCTTCTCGGTTTTTATGTAGTTCAATGACGAACTGAGCTAGGAACTCTTCAGCAAGTTCTTGATTTCCAGAGACTTTTTGCACACATAACTGCCAATCAATCGCAGCGTGTTTTGCTTTGTCTGCAATGCGCAGAATGTGGGTTAATAATTGTTTTTCATCAATGGGTTTTTGCAGACAGAGCTCTATCCCGGATTTTTTTAAGTCTATATTGTTTACATCACTGCTGTTGGCACTGATTAAAACTATGGGGGTGTGTCGGTTCAGCTGTGATTTTTGGCGAATCATTCGAGCCGCTTCCATGCCATTTAATTTAGGCATTTGTAAATCGAGCAGAATCACGTTGTATTTACGCTCATTGCAGGCATTAACAGCCATCTCACCATCATCTACGGTGACTACATTGGCATTCGTTCCTAATAGTGAGTCCAGCAACATCTTGTTTACTGGATTGTCTTCAGCAATCAGCAAGTCCGGATGCAGAAAGCGTAATTGCTCTCGTAAGCCATCCAGTTCATGGTAATTTGTTTTTCCGGTAGTATTTTCATTATTTAAGGACTCAATAATGTTTTGTAGTTTTTGAATACTTAATGGTTTAAATAAAAATCCATGAGCGCCAATGCTTTTATAATCGTTAATATGCCATTTGGACATCAGAACATAACGAGCAGAGCGGTGATTGCCGATGATTTTTGCAATTTGCTGTTCACAACCTTGATTTACGTTGATAAAGGCAATTTTACAGTCTTGATTATCCTCTAAAGCTTTTTCCAGCTGGCTAATCGAATTAACCGCAACATAGTCTATTCCCCAATAACCTAAACCACTGCATAAGGCTTCTAAATGCAGCGGATTATCATCAAAGCACAGCATTTTTAAATTGGCGAACCGATGAGTTTGGTCTTTTTCTATTTCATAGGCTGGCAGTTTCTCAACTTTTATATGCGCGGTAAAGGCAGAACCTTTATTTAGCTCGCTGGTAAGGCTTATTTTACCTTTCATTTCTTCACAAAGCTTTTGACTGATTACCAAACCTAAACCAGAACCACCATAACGACGTGTAATACTGGTGTCCGCTTGATTAAAAGCTGTAAATAATTTACCTTGATCTTCAGGTGAAATACCAAGCCCAGTATCTGTAACGGAGATGCATAAGGTGTAGCCTTTATCCGTTTCCTGCTCTACGGTAGTGCGAATTAAAACATAGCCGTGGTCGGTGAATTTAACCGCATTGGTCACCAGATTGCTGATAATTTGCTTGACTCTAAATGAGTCGCCTAACACAACTTTAGGCACTTTTACATTGGTGATTGGGATTAAATCAATGCTCTTTTTATGTGCGTTGGGCCCTGCCAGAACGAGTACTTCATCAATGCAATGACGAATATTTAGGGGAATGCAGTCTAAATGCAGTTTACCCGCATCAATTTTTGAAAAATCGAGGATGTCATTAATAATGCCTAATAAATCCTGAGCTGAGGATTTAATGGTTTTTACATAATCTAATTGCAGCGGATCCAGTTTGCTTTCCAGCAATACATTGGTAAAGCCAATTACACCATTCATTGGGGTGCGAATTTCATGACTCATATTAGCGATGAATTCTGATTTTTGACGGCTTTTCTCTTCGGTTTTTTTCTTTTCAAGAGAAAGTTGAATGTTCTTTTCTTCAAGAAGCTCAAGAGCCTGTTGCAAATCAGAAGTAGCAATCTCGACATGTTGGTTCAGATCGCTTGTGGTTTCTAAATAATGCTTTTGTAAGTGAGCACAACCTTTTTCAATAATACCTAACTCACCGAAACTGGTAGTTTTAATTTCCGTTTCAAATTCATTACGTAAAATTTGTTTCATGCTGCGGCGTAAACGAGAAATAGGCAAATAAATTCGTCTGGAAAGATAATAGTGGATTGTTAAACCAATAAGTAAGCCAATTATGGTAATAAAAATAGTAACAATCAGCATTTGGTAACGTTTAATCAATATCGAACGTATATCAATATCAATAGAGAGCCACCCAAGAATGTCATCTGCCTGAAACAGATTCGGTTTGGCCACATTACTATTGAAGGTCGTATTGGAATAAAGGTTAAACTTGGGAATGGTCACAGGGGCTATGAAACTAATCGTGAAGGCGTTGATTTGTTTGCTTTCAATATAATCACCAGTGAAATCAGGTGGTGTAAAGGGCTTGTGAATGGAGTGTTTGCCGCCACGGTATGCGAGTAATTGCCCCTCACTATTATAAAATGCTAATGCTTTTACTTCCGGGTTAATGGTCGATGCATTAATTAAACCCTGTAAGGTTCGGTCATCTCGGCGCAGCATGGCGTATTGTGCGGCAGGAACCAATTGACGAATATAGGCCTCACCCAAACGCGACATGTGCTGTTTCAAGTCATTACCGTAAATGCCATTATAAAAAACCGCAAACAGCAGAGCGACTAGAAATGCAGGAATGAGGGTAGTGATTCTTAACTGATATTTAATACCAATACTTTTCAAGATGACTCCCGAGGGTTCTATGCAGATCCTCGCTCGATACTGTGTTCAGGATATCTGGATAAGTTGGCCTTCATGGCAGTAAGGCTTTACTTCACCCAGACAGTAAAGTCGGCTATTATAGCGCAATTATTTTATTCCTTACAATGGAAGCGATTATGACCGTTAGAACTCGATTTGCCCCAAGTCCAACTGGATTTTTACACGTAGGTGGTGTGCGTACCGCTTTATTTTCATGGCTTTATGCAAAACGTCATCAAGGCAAATTTATATTGCGTATAGAAGACACTGATAAAGAACGCTCCACTCAGGAGTCGGTGCAGGCTATTTTAGACGGCATGGCTTGGTTAGGCATGGATTGTGATGAAGGTCCTTTTTATCAGACAGACCGTTATGACCGATACAATCAGGTAGCGCAGCAATTTTTAGATGAAGGCAAAGCTTATCGTTGCGAATGCAGTAAAGAGCGTTTGGAGGCTTTAAGAGAAGCACAAATGGCCGCTAAAGAAAAACCACGGTACGACGGCCATTGCCGTGATAAAAACTTACCTTTAACGGATAAACCTTATGTTATTCGCTTTAAAAATCCGGAAGAGGGTACTGTATCCTTTACTGATGAAGTGTATGGCGAAATTCATGTAGCCAATAGCGAGCTGGATGATTTGATTCTGGTGCGTTCTGATGGCCATCCTACTTACAACTTTGCAGTAGTTATTGATGATTTGGATATGAAGATTACGCACGTAATTCGTGGTGATGATCATATTAATAACACGCCAAGACAAATTAACCTGTTTCAAGCGTTAAATGCGCCGGTTCCTGTATTTGCTCATCTGCCTATGATTTTAGGTGAAGACGGCAAGCGTTTGTCTAAAAGACATGGCGCTGTGAGCGTGCTGCAGTTTAAAGAAATGGGTGTGTTACCGCATGCGTTATTAAATTATTTAGTACGTCTGGGGTGGTCGCATGGTGATCAGGAAATTTTTAGCCTAGATGAAATGATTACTTCGTTTGATTTAAAACATGTGAGCCGTGGTGTTTCCAGTTTTAATTACGATAAATTGTATTGGTTAAATCAACATTATCAAAAAACAGATCCTGTTGAAGACGTAGCTAAAGCATTGCGTTGGTATTTTGAAACAGCGGGTGTTGATTTGGCTCAAGGACCTGATTTAAAAGAACTGGTGACGACACAGGCTGAGCGTTGTAAAACTCTGGCTGAAATGTGCGATATGAGTATGTATTTCTTTACTGATACGATTGAATATGATCAGGATGCGGTGAAAAAACATTTACGCCCTGTAGTTCTAGAGCCTTTAACAGCACTTTATGAGCGCTTTAAAACCGTAACTGATTGGCAAAAAGACACGCTTCAGGAATGTATTAATGACGTTTGTGCCTCTTTCGATATTAATATGGGGAAAATCGCGCAACCGTTAAGAGTCGCAGTGACTGGTTCAGGTATGTCTCCTTCTATTGATATGACTCTGGTTTTATTGGGTCAACAGCGGGTGTTAGCTCGTCTTGAAGCGGCTTTGGAGCAGATAAAAATTCGTGCCAACGCGCAAGCGTAACAAAATTGCTCTATAAGCAACCATAGCAATTACGTTTCACTGCCCTTAAGTTAAGGAAATTCTCGCAGTTTATCCCTTCTTCCACCTGTGGGAGACGGGAAATAAATCGTTAACTTAATGGCAGTGAGGTTGCGTTCCTATTCTAAAACTCACGTTGGGTGATGATGGTTCCCACAAAAAACATGCGCTACAATTGTTCATTCAGACTTTATTACAAGCATCTATGAGCATCGAAATCAATAAAGAGACAGACCATTTTTTTATTTCGATTAATAAAAGCAGTATGCATTCATTTGTAATGTTGGGTGTTTATGATGGCAATCAAGTAAAACACCCACTATGTCGTGTGGGGATGGCAGCTGTTCATGAAGCGGTTTGTGATGGGTATGTGGTGGCGTTAGTCTCGCGCTATATTTACCAATTTTTCTTTTCTAAAGCTAAAGCAGAATTAAAAGATGAAAAAGTGGTAAGGAACAAGATAGGGAGTTACCTTATAAATTATCAAGCTTATGATATTACTTACAAGCAATACATTGAGTTTATTAAGATATTAGAAACCATACAAACAGAGAAAAATAAGTTTTGTTGTTTTAAACCAATAGTAGAGGAGGGCAACGAAGTCATTTTATCCTATACAAATAGTCCAATGCAGAGTGATTCTCCTCCACCGAATACAGTGCATTTAAAAGAGCGTCTTGCTAATTTAAGTGTTCGTAATACGTGCCGGCATTCAGCAGTAGCACTTATTGAGGAGGCAGGAAAAACGCCGATTTCTTCTACAGTTTCGAATTCGTTTTATCGTAATTTATTATGCCAAACAAAATTGGAATACGGAGTGCCGAGTAAAGCCATTCCCTTTTACGTATTACCTGTACCGCCTGCTGCCTATCCTGGTTTAAATAAAGCAACGAAAAAAATTATTGATACATTATATAAACGAATGGAGAATCTTTTGAAAATTGAAGCTAATTCAGAAGAGACACAAAAAAAATTCGCTTGTTTAAAACAATTGTACGTACAAACCATAGGCCCACAACAAGAACAAACACTGGATGAGTTGTTACATAGTATTCAAACCTGGAAGCTGGAGAATCAAAGTACTTTGGCGTCCTTAAGAAAAATTTATTTTTGGGATCGCTTTATTACGCGAAAATCAGCTACTATGAGTGAGGTTGATAAATTAATCGATGACCTTAAAGAAACTCAAAATTCAAATAATAAATTATAGATAAACTCAAATTAATCAACGGAGTGATTATGAAATTTTATTATTGCAAATCAGCATGTTCTCTGGCAGTCCGCATTATTCTTAATGAATTACACTTTAAATATGAAGAAGTTGAAGTGGATTTACGTGCCAAAAAAACACAAAGCGGTGAAGATTTTTGGGCGATTAATCCTAAGGGTGCTGTGCCTGTAATTTCCTTGGATAATGGCGAGGTTATTACGGAAAATCAGGTTATATTGCAATATTTAGCCGATGTCAGCAACGGGCAAAAACTTTTGGCTCCTGTAGGTGATTTAAAACGCTATCATACTTTGGAGTGGTTAAATTACGTTGCTACAGAAATGCATAAAACTATAGGCGCATTGTTTAATCCAGTTGTTACTGATGAGATAAAAAGCGCGATTTATCTGCCTGCAATTTCGGCCAAGCTCAAATTTCTTAATGAGCATCTGTCAAAAAATAACTATTTAATGGGTGAGCATTTTACATTACCAGATGCTTATTTATTTGTAATTTTAAGATGGACTTACTATTTCAAAATCGATTTATCTCCCTATAAGCATATTGAGCAATTTATGCATCGCCTTGGCGAACGTCCTTCGGTACAAGAGTCGTTAAAACAAGAAAAACTATCCTAGTAGGAAATTTTTTACAGGAGTTCTATTGTGCCAATACGTGCAGATTTTACCGGTGAACTTGATTTAAGGTTTTTACACAATCGGATTTTGAGCCTATTAATGATCTGGATAGTGCAGAACAAAATCCGTAATTGCACGCAATGTTTTATGTCTGCTCATGATGGGGTGGACTGATTCATTGACGCAGATTGTGACTAAAGCGAAAGCCGCTTATTTATGTGTCATCTGATTCTCGGGTTACGCTGCACTACTATTAAGTTAAGAGTCTTCCCTTCTCCCGTTTGGGAGAAGGGAATAAATCACTTAACATTAATGCTGCGCTGCACCCGGACAACGAACAAGAATTACGAACAGAAACTAAAAGCGATAGGCCAAATGTATTGTCACTGAATACAGAAAGGGGAAAAAGGTTTCTTCTGGGCTTAGTTGGGACTCACCAAAGCCTGCGATGTAGTTTCCTACCAGCTCACCCATTAAATGCTCAGTAAAGTTATAATTAACACCCACTCCAAAAGTCGGGCCAAAATGCCAGTTTTCTACTAATAAATCCTCGCGGTATATGCCTGCTGCTCCAGCGCCAGAAAAAACTCTGAAATTACTGTCAGCAATTGGGAGCATAATTTTGCCCATTAAGCTGATGCTTTTGGTCTGTGAGGTAAAGCTACTTTGATCATGATACATAGTGAATAAACTGAAATCGTCAAAATAAATGGTAGCTCTAGGATAACGCAGGTAACTTGCTTCAACAGCAAAGTTAGGGCTAAATTCATAGCCTGCAAAAGCACCCCAGGTAGCTCCACCTTCCTCAGCTTTTATTGGAATAGAAACCATTAAGGCTGTTTTTTGATTTTTCTCTGTTGGAACCAGACCATCCCAGGTAGTTGCACCGTAACCACCTATCCCTCCTACATAAAAAGGATGCTTTGTCACATTTTTGGTTTCAGCATGACCTGGAGAGGTGAAAAAAGATAGAGACGAACATAGAACTAATGTTGATTTTAGATTAAGCACAATTAAATACTCTTCGCTACTCAGGATCCAACCTGAAATCCAGTTGGGCCGTAGCCCAACTTAATAAAATACCTTTTATGGGCACGCTTTTTTATTTGAACTGCATAGTCTTCCACGTGAATCTACGCCGCCATTGCGGTAGCAATTCCAGTTATCCATACAATCCTGAGTCGTTGTATACTTTTGGTATTCACATGCTTTTTGCAATGAACCAAAGATGCTGATCATGCGGGCATGAAGCATATTCATATCTTGACACATAACCGCTGGAAGACCAGAACTAGTACAATAGCATATTGCAACTGATTTAAAGGAAGCACAAAAATTTGGATTATTTGTAGGAAGGGCTGAGTCGCATGCGAATGTAGAAATACTAAAAACATATATTAGAACAGCAAAAATTCTTCTTAACATTTTTAACACCTTATTTTGACTGTTATTTACTTATAATAATGTACCAGAAAATAAATAAAGCTGCAAAATAGATTTGAAAGATAAATTGTTCTTCCATGCAAGGCTTGATGTACATAGCCATTAAGTTAATGTTAGATCTGGATAAGGAATCCACAAGATCTACCTCCTCCTCAGCACGAATGGATCACGGTAGAGACTGGACTTCTGATCCCGAACAGTCGTTAACTTAATGGCTGTGTCTTTAATGTTTTGGACCTAGTTTATGTAATTTGTGTAATAGGTTGTTGTGGTTCGTGGGTTTCATTTGCATTTTCAAATAATGCGGAGTCCATAATGTGAATAATTTCTTTGGTAATTAATTCACGAAAATCGGGCTGTAAGTTAGCTGAAACCACTAAATAATAAGCTCTTTGACTGTCATCATAGAAAAAGCAGGCTTCAAAAATATAATCGATGGCTAATAAATCTTCCTGATGATTTTTAATTTTTTCTGTTTCCAAACCAAATAAATTCGATTTTTTACTGGTATCGGTTATAAAGTTACTTCTGACATTCAGATTAATGAGAAAATGATTATCACGCTTGAATGAAATGAGTCGGCCACCGCATCGCTGAAGAATTTTACGATAAATAGGCGGTATTTGGAGAATTTTGGTATAAATGGGCGTCATTAACTCAATAAAAAAGCTCTGAATCATTTTTCTTTTTTGATTGAAATTGCTTACTGAACTGAGTTTAATCAGATTAGGGCATTGCTGATAATTACTGGTATCCATTGTTGATTGGCGTACTTGTCTGGACAGAGCAAATAAAGCAGAGCTGTCATTCAATGCCACTTTTATAGGTTCCACTCTCAGGAAACAACCAATTGAATGATCATAAATTGGGTTTTCGCGTGTTGATTTTACAATATTCATCAAGGTGTAAGGTGTTTCACTGTGGTAGTTTTCACTGCAATTACGCAAAGCAAGTGCAAGTATTGCACATAAACCATTGTTGATGCTGATATGATTTTGTTCGCAAAAAAACTTCAAATTATTAACAGCTTGTTTGGGCAGTTCCGCATAGGTTGAATAAGGTACTTTTGCAGCATTCATATCATGAACGATGTGGTGTTCAGGAAAGGCAAATAAAGACGCATCTTTCAGATACTCTTCCCAAAAGGCAATATTTTTATCTAAAGAAATCTCCAGAGAATGGCGTTCTGTAAACACGTATTCTTTATAATGAGTATCTGTTTTAACTTCATCAAGATTCAATTGATTATTATAAAGGAGGTAAAACTTGGATAAGTCAGCAAATAATATATCAATGGATGCATCATCAGAAATCAGATGTGGCATACAAATCTGTAACTCAGCTGAATCCTCTTGTAAATGAAACAGTTTGGCCATAATTAATGGGGAATCTTTTGGCCAATGATGAAAATTAATTAATTGTTGCATCGAATCATCAAGAGCTTTCTCACTTGCATGTTCTGATAAAGCGTCAAGCGAGCATTCAATCAATTGAAATGAAGTGTTTTTTTGAATTTTTTGCGTGGGTTTGAATTTTAAAATGCGGTAAATTAAGACCTCATGTTTTTTTAAAACCGATTGAAATGCAAATTCCAAAGCAAGGGTATTTAATCGGCCTTGCATGCGTTTGCGCGCCACAATGTTTAATTTTTTTGCCTTAGGCTCAAAGGTATTCGACATCCATAACAGGAATTGGAAATCACTAAGTGGTGTAGTGGTTAACTTAATATAATCCTGTTTTTTCATCGCAGATTTTTCTTTTTTAACTTTTTTAGTGCGTTTAATCACTGGAACTAATGCTGCAATACAGGCTGCTTGATAAAAGTCATATAAAGTGATGTTTCTTTTCAATTCATGATTTATCTTCGACACAAGACGTGCTGCAGAAAGTGAATGGCCACCCAGTTCAAAAAAGTTATCCTGCATGCCCAGCAGGGTAACGCCCAACTCCTCTGACCACATATTCGTTAATTTTTTTTCTAAAGCGGTTTTGGGTCCAACATAATGTTGATTCGTTTCTAATAAGGGAATTGGCAGCGCTGCTTTATCCAGTTTGCCATTAGCAGTTAAGGGCAGTGCTTCAACTTTTATAAAGGCGGTAGGGAGCATGTATTCTGGAACCTTGTGTTGCAGGTACTCACGTATTTCATTACTGCTGGGCGCTGACTCGGATTTTTTTAAAATATAATATGCGACAAGCCTTTGCTCATTTAAACGGTCTTTTTGAGCAACAACAGCAGCCGTTTTAATCTCAGGATGTGCCGTCAAATGCTTTTCTACTTCACCAGGTTCAATTCGAAAGCCACGTATTTTGACTTGATCGTCCATTCTGCCAAGGTATTCAATAGGGCCACCAGCATTTTTTTTGCATAAATCGCCTGTTTTATATAAACGTGCGTTGGGCTCCGTACTGAATGGATCTTTAATAAATTTTTGTTCGGTTAACTGTTGCTGATTTAAATAACCACGTGCCAGGCAAATACCACCAAGGTACAACTCCCCGCTGTCTCCGTCATGGACGGGCAGTTGCTCTTCATCGAGAATAATACAGCTCATGTTCATACCGCTGCAGCCAATAGGTACATTTGCCTCTAAATCCGCATAATTGCTTGCGTTTACTTGATGAACCAAAACCGCAACAGTCGCTTCGGTAGGGCCATATTCATTAAATAAAATGTGTTCAGGATAGAGGCTAAGCCAGCTTTGGCATTCTGTTGCGGCTAGATTTTCACCGCCAAGGATTAGAGAATGTAATTGCGGCAGGGCGATGCGTTTATTTTTAGTTTCTTGTAAGAGAATTTTAAAATAGCTGGGAGTAAGCTTCATGATGTTGATGCGTGCATCAGTAAGATGTTGTAAGTAATGTCTGGAGTTTTTTTTGATTTCATCCGCACAAATAACGCTTGTGAGTCCCAGCATTAAAGGAATGATAGACACCGACACGGCCATATCAAAAATAGGATTCGAGGAAAAATCAATCCGTTGCTGTGCTTGGCACTGAGTATACTCGGCAAACCATTGGCAATAATTAAGTACGGATCGATGTTCTATTAATACCCCTTTGGGTGTTCCAGTAGAGCCTGAGGTATATATAATATAAGCCAGATGCGTTTCAGAAAGTGACAGATCGGGGTTTTCTGTAGAGCGTTTGTTAATCTGCTCTTCATCGTTATCCAGCAGAATTTGCGTTCCTTTATATTGAGAAAATTTGCTGTTTACGACCGATTTGGTAATTAAAATGGGCGCTTTGCTGTCATTCAAGAGGAATAGCAATCGCTCTTCAGGTTGTGCCTCATCGAGTGGTAAATAAGCAGCTCCGGCCTTTAAAATGGCAAGAATGGCTATGAGAAAGTCAAAAGAGCGTTCCAGACACAGGGCTATGGGCGCATCAGAACACACCTTAGCTTCTCGCAAATAATGAGCCAGCTGATTGGATCTGCGGTTCAGTTCCTTATAGCTCAATGAGTGCTTGCCATCAATGGAGGCGATATGGTCAGGAAAGCGTTTCGCATATTCTTCAAATTTATTGTGTATTGTATTTTTCATAGTTTATTATCATAGTTTAGGTAAAAGACGATCTAGCCATTTCGGTAGATACCAATTCCATGTTTTAAAAAGCGCCATTGTTGCAGGTACTAAAAAGCTTCGAATTAAAAAAGCATCCATAAAAATAGCTACGGCAATGCCCAATCCGAACGCTTTGACCATTAATACATCGGCGACCATAAATGAACCACAAATAACAATCACAATCAGTGCGGCACTAGTAATAATCCGACTGCTTTTCTCAATCCCAAAGATAATGCTTTTACTATTATCTTTAGTTACCTCATAAGCCTCTTTAATTCGGGTTAACAAAAAGACTTCATAGTCCATTGAAAACCCGAATAAAGCGCAGAAAATGATGACTAACAAACTGATATCCAACATGCCTTGAGGCTCAAAGTTCAGCCAGCTGGATAAGTAACCTTCCTGAAATACAAACACTAAAGCACCGTATGAAGCACAAAGGCTTAATAGGTTCATCATGATGGCTTTTAGAGGCAAGAACAGGGAGCGTAATAAAACAAGCAAGATAAGATAGGAAAAGACCATAATCCATAAAATAGCGTAAGGCAGCATTTCGTAAATACTGTGCAGTACATCTATATTAGATGGGGCTGTTCCTGTTATTTGTAAATCCAGTCCTTTGCTGGTCTTTAACCCACGTAACTCTTCAATAAGGTTTTTAGTCTCAGGTGAGTTCATCGGATATTTGCTGACAATTTGCAGTACGGTCAGATGCTTGAGTGTCGTAGTATCCATTAACTGTTTGATGTGTATGTCATCTAACGTTTTATCGGTATGATACAGCGTGTAATACTGACTTTTGGTTAAATCAGAGTCGCTGCTAATTAGGCCATTGATTTTCTTTATGCGAGGATTTTCTTTTAACTTATCTACTAAATCATAAATTTTATTAAGATTAGCACGCGATAATATAGGTGTGGATGGAGAGCGTACAACCAGTGAAATAGGGTTTAATTCCTGAATATTAAATTCCTTGGCATACGTATCATAAAAATTGCGACTCTTTGATTGCTCAGGGAAAATTCGATAATCAGAGATTCCGAATTTGACCGATAAGAAAGGATAGCCCAGTATCAAGAGAAATATGAGAATCGTTGTGAAAAACAGATAAGGGCGTCGGACTACTCTTTCTGCCAACCAACGCCAGCAGCTGAAACTGTGATTTGGATCTTTTTTGAAAATATGTATGGACCAGAAGTTAATTTTTGTTTTTAACACCGCAAGTACCGCAGGCAATAGGACTGTTGAGATGAGTACGGCAAAAAATACCGCGACTAAACCACCCACCGCCACAGAAAACAGGATATTAATCGGAAATAAAAACAGGGCGCTTAAGCTTACAAAAACAGCCAACCCACTAAAGAAAATCGCTTTTCCTGCATGAGCTTGCGTCACTGCAATTGCTTCGTCACTACTTAGCCCGTTTTTTAATTCATCACGAAATCGATTGATAAAAAACAAGGAGTAATCCAAGCAAAGACAAAGACCCAGCAATAAAGCAATATTGATAGTAAATACAGATAGGGTGACATGATGCCCGATAAAACACAGTGTAGTAAGAATAATTAACGCACAGCCTCCACCTAAAATAATGGGTAAAATAGCAGCCACTGCAGAGCCAAAAACAAACAGTAAGGTGATAATAGCTACGGGCGCTGCAATGAAATCTGCTTTATAAAGGTCGATCTGTGTTTGATGCGTTACGCTTTGCACAAAAAACGGTTCGCCAGCAATTTGTACCGTCATATTGCTTGGTTGTTTAATTAAGCTTTTAAGTTCAGCCAATAACTCGTCACTAATGGGCTTTTCTGATTTGATAATTACCACTGCATAAGCCGTGTGCTTGTCTTTAGATACTTGTTGTTTTTTATAAGGGAGAATTAATTCGTGCGTTATTGGGAACTCATCTAAATCAGCTAAGGAATTTTTTATTTTCTGTATAAATAAGGGATCAGAGGCAAGAAGTTTAGGGCTGTGGTACATCACCATGAATTTGTTATTATTGTTATAACCAAATTGTTCATTCAGATAACGCGTCGTTTCAGCACTAGCTGATTGTTCAACAACAAAACCGGTGGTTTTGAAGGGGTCCATTATATGAGGAAGAAATGGAATACAGGCCAAGATAACCAGTACCCAAAATCCAATAATGGGCCAACGAAATTTGTTTATCAATTTTCCAGTTTGGTAAAACACCATATTTTGTTCTCATCTCTTAACGAAAAATCCCTGAACACGTACCATTAATCTTAGTATAACTTCTTCAATTAATGCAGGTTCTCCCTAATAAATATAAAAATGATGACTATTTAAACATATTAGTATAACTTAGCCACTATTGTGAGGATTTAGTTATTGAAAAGGTTTGTTTGTGCACCACTACGAAGATTTAATTACCATTTTTCACACCTGTTTTAGTGAAGATTATAACACCAGATTGGTAAAGGGGGATAATGAACCAATCTACTTACCTGTTGATAAACAACGAGATTTTAACATTATATGCTTTGCACATGGTTTCTTTAGCAGCGCTTTGCACGAATGTTCGCATTGGCTGATTGCCGGTGCTGAGCGAAGAAAATTAGTTGATTTTGGTTATTGGTACATGCCTGATGGCCGTAACGCAGAACAACAAGCCTTATTTCAACAAGTTGAGGTGAAACCCCAGGCAATAGAATGGATACTTTCTAAAGCCTGTGGGCATAAATTTCGCGTGAGCGTTGATAATTTAGATGGGGCAGAGTCAGATACAGAACCATTTAAACAGGCAGTGTATGCGCAAGTTCAGCATTATTGCACCTTTGGATTGTCTGAACGGGCGCAACGGTTTCGTGATGCGTTAAGTGTGTTTTATGGCCAGGCAGACGTTTTAGATGGTGCTGATTTTTCGGTGGAGGAATTGTAGATACATGCGGCTACACTCATGTAACAGAACTTCCTCGCTATTCACTTCTGAATAGCGAGGAAGCTCCATGATAACTACATAACAAGTTTGTTTAAAAACATATCAAACTAATGGAGGGATACTGTTTCCTGCTCCGTATCTAGATCAACATTAGATTCTGATGCTTGACCGCTCTCAGAAGCAGAGGAAGAAGAAGCGGAAGAAAAAAAGCCTTGACTACTGGCAGTTGCATTATATGAACTTGGCTTATCCATAAGGTAATCTATTATCCCTTGCATATTGTTCATGGTTGCAACTGTAGTACTTATTCGTGCATTCAATTCAACTAGCTCCGCCATATTTGCAGCAACTTGTGATGAGATTTCGGCATCTAGCTTTATTATCTCATCTAAAGCAGCTTTTATAATTTTATTATCTGCAGCGATAATTTTAGCATCTGCAGCGATAATTTTAGCATCTGCAGCGATAATTTTATTATCTGCAGCGATAATTTTAAGATCCTCAGAGATCTTTTCAAGATCGGCTCTGGTAACATTGGCCCAAGTATAAAAATCCTTCCATTCGCTATATAAACCCATGTTACTGGAACTAGAGCGTGAAAATATCATGTCAGTTAAAGACTGTGCTGCATCACGTGCACGTCTGAATGCGTCCGCCGATCCTCCTTTATCTGGGTGTGTTGCAAGAAACCGTTTTCTGCATCCTGCTTTAAAATCTGACAAAGCTAATGAATCCCCTAATTTCAAGTGAAAATTCAGTTCCTCTAAATGTGGTAGCATTGAGGATGTAACAGTAATTTTCGCAGCATCAGCATCAGCATCAGCATCAGCATCAGCATCAGCATCAATCGACGGCGAAGATATCTCTTCTGCTTGCTCCTCAAAAACCTCGCTTTGTGATGCGTCATGTTTTAATAAAGGTAACTTCCCATTAATGTCTAAAAGATCAAAAATTCTTTTTTTTATATTCGCCAGCATTTTGCTTAAATAACTCCATGAAAACATTTCTTTGAATTCCATCGCGTGATTATCCTTTTGTGAATGATATAAATAATCCTGATGTGCTTTATAGGCCATAAGTAAATAAGCATTATGTGCGTAGTTATTAATGTTAAATAACCAATAAAAAAAACGCACCACAGCAGGTTTTTGGTAAGCGGTCAGATGCTCTTCTATGATGCGAGACAATGCTTCTTTATCGTTCAATAAATGAGTCACCTCTATATCCATAGTCACAGATGGAGGAGCTTTACCGTATCTAAGCCCCCAAAACCAATGATAATTAAGCCAAGACAATGCATGTAAGTCTAATTCAAAGATGTCATCCATTAGGAAGTCCTTGAGCTATACTCTGATTATTTTCTGCTTGAGACTCTGTGCCACTAGTAGCACCGTGAGCAAAAATACCTTGCGAACTAGCTGCTGATTTACTTGAAGTTGCTTTAGATGCTTTATCTTGTAAAAGAGGCTGTAATGATTTAGCCATTTGTTGTAACTGTTTATTAGCTAATATATTGTTGGTGAATGCTTCATCAGCTGCAGTTTTATATGTCGCAGCTTCTATTTTAGTTGCATCAAGGGTAGCTGTTGTTTCATGCAGTTGAGCTTTAAGAGCAGTATTCTCTGCGTTAGCAGCAGTAATCTCTGCTTTAGCAGCAGTAATCACTGCTTTAGCAGCAGTATTCTCTGCTTTAAGAGCAGTCTTCTCTGCACTTAGAGCCGCATTTCTAGCAGTAACTTCTGCAATAATCACTTGAGGAGAAAGAAATTTGATACGATTTTCAGGCATGCTTTCGAGCATATTGATTTTTTTAGGCAGTACAGATGTAAATACGGTGTGAGGTATTTTAATCCAGCTCATGGCTTGAGATATTTCTATTAAGCCTTGCAACAAACATTGATCAATAACTTCCAAAGCAATTTTATTCTCTGGAGCATAGATATTATCAGTTCTAACCACTTCAAGTAATGCATCCACCATTCGTGAATAATGATTTTGCAATAATTTTAACTGAGCCTCTTTATAAGCATAGATAAATGATACAAAACGGTTAGTTACAATAGTGTCATAAGGTTTTAATACTGTTTCATAAATGAGACGATGAAAATTCGAAGCAAGTTTTTTATGCAATGGAGCAATTGTAGATAAGGGTATAAATGACTCTGAATATACATCAGTTGATTTATTAAACAAACCTTCCAATTTAATTGCTACACCAATTGAAGCGCTCATTGGCACAATATAATCATCTGCTGGTAAGACCTGTAATGGTAAGGCCTGTAATTCTTCTGGTTGTGGCATCTCTATTTCTTCCTGTTGTTGGAGTTTTTTATTTAATTTAGCTGTTTCTACTGCTTCGTCATATTTTTTTATATAGGCACTTTTTTGGTCTTGAGGAGTCTCTGCCGTTATTAAGTTATATTGGAAAAAAGCCTCAACAAGCTCGTCGTCGAGGCTTGACACATCATACCCCCCCATATCCATAAGGTTTATTATTGCTAGTTTCATAGCATTTTGTACTCTCATTGGATCGTTTTTACTTGGTTGTTCGAGTTTATGTAGCTGGGCTATTTTTAATGCCTCATTATACTTTTCAATACAGAGGTCTCGTGCTTCCGAATGAGGAGTCTCTGAGGTTATTAAAGCACGTTGATAAAAAGCCTCAAGAAGAATCTGGGGAAGTTCTGATTCATCATACCCCCCTTGTTCTATAAGACTCATTTTAGCTGATTTGTAGGCAGATTGTGTGCTTTCAAAAGTAATTTTAAATGGATGCGCAGGATTATGGGCTGATTCTGCTTGTTGGAGTTTATGTTGTTTGGCGGTTTCTAATGCTTTTTCATACTCTTTCATACAGTTTTCTAGTTTGTCAGGAGAAGTATTTGGACTTATTAACGTATACTGATAGAACGCCTCAAGAAGTTCATTTGGAATCTCAAATGCTTGATATCCCCCATGTTCTACAAGTCTCATTATGGCTGATTTGTAGGCGTTTTTGGCGCTCTCCAAGTAAATTGCATTAGTATCACTCAAGCAAAGGGCGGATTCTGAGCCTACAGCATCTTGATTGCCTAGGTTAGAATAAATTCTTCTGCCGGCACAATACGTTTTATTTCTCATGAGAGATTTCAAATCACTCAGATTATTTGGATTGTATCCTTCAATCCTGGATAAATAATCATAAAGCTGCATGGTTAAAAAATATTTTTTTTCGTTATTTGATTCATCTGATTGTAAAACCTGAAATTTATAGTTGTGAATATCACTCATCAATTTATATATTTTATTTATGGACGCTGTACTAGTCCCATAAAATCCCGATGCCTTCATCATATCTTGATATACAATATCGGTTTTGTCTTTATGTTGCTCTTGTGCAAATGGCTGATAGGACTGTAGGTAAAATAATTCCCATAATTCCTTTAGAGCCTTTTCATAATTAGAAATTGCATGATCTAAAGCGGACATCAAGCCCTCAAATAATGGTTTCCCATCTCCACTAAATAGCCAGGTTTCTCCAAAAGCACCATTCAAGTGTACTCCAACCGTTAATCCTTTTCTTATATAGGATACTCTAAGTGTGGCGCGATGGAGATTTATTACCAAATTAAGCATAGTAGAGGCTTTTTCTTTCAAATAATATTCAGCCTGGGTGCCTTTAGATGGTCCGACGAACCTAGCGCGTTTTGTGTACCACAAAAATTCATTTACCCCTAATTGCTCGATTTTTTTTAAGTCTAATGGAGTGTAGTTAAGATGAGTATCAATTTCTTGACATGAAAGATTGTTGGTTTGCTTGTAAGTATTATCTGTAAAGCCAGTAACTGTACAAGTTTGTGCTATCCATTTACCAAGTAGGGTTTTTTTCAGTATTTCAGTTTTTTCTATGCGACCTTTTGAGAGGCGAAGATACCCTTCAATTCGCATAATCACATTTATTAAATGTCTTCAGATGACTCTGTAATTTGGACTCTGCCATTCCAAAGTTCAGGTCATAAATTGGACAGTTTTCTTCGTCTAATTCCCATGCTTGAGGAATAGTTTTATTCCCTGTCAATTCAAAATAAAAATGGCATAGTTGTTTATAACCCTGAAGCTCTTTTTCCTTGAGAGGGCTCTTCTTTTTTATACATTCATATATATATTTTCCTACTGCTATCCATAAATCCGCATTAGTAACTAATTTTATACTGTTTTTTTCTAAATCTAAACTCTTGGCAACTTCACTGATGCTTGATGACATATATTTTCCTTAAAAAGAAAGATCGTATTTTGCGAGTAATGCAAAATAAATAAATTTATAAGACGATCATTGATTGAGATGTAGGGATGAGTTCGCGATGCGCTGAAAAGATCCTGGCTGCATGCTTTCCAGCCGTGGATGATTGTTTCTGATAGTGTTAATAGCTAAGCTCCATTTAGGTTGGTATTTTTTTATTTAAATTACGATTTCCGTTAATTTCTCTTTTATGGGCTGGACGGTTAACTTCAGTGACAGCACCTTAATTTAAAAAAATTGCAAAATAACTGTTTCCACTTTAATTACTTCATTAACTATAATACGCCACCAAGAGATCTTTATTTGATCATTGGGTGATTATTTTATCCAAATTATAATATTGAATATTTATTTGTCAATTTAAATATTGAATTTAATAGTTCCAAGATTTTTTCTTTGGATGAGCTGTAACTACTTCGCTACGCTGTGGACGACGAGCTTCTCTTAACTCAATGATTTTTGGAAAATGTTGGTGAGACAGTTGGTTCCACCTCATCATCAGCTCTATGGAATGCAAGTACGTCGCTATGGTGTGCAGGAGCAACAGGTTCTGCACTATGATCAGGTTCAGCATTATTATGAGCAGCAGCGTTTTGCCCCAACCGGGACATAGAATCTGCATAGCTGCCTCTTACTTCTGGGGCGTGCGGGCTTACTTCTTCTTTAGGCTTCTCATTTTTAGAGATAATCCAATTGCCTAGCGCTTGCGCTGCTTTAATCAAGCCATAACCTAAAAGTGCTGTGCCAACCACCATTCCCGCAGCGGCTGCAGCTAGTGGAATGGCAAATCCACCTCCAAAGACTAATCCCACACCCACTGCGGCACCAGCAATTAAAATTAATGCAAGTAGACTTATTGCTTTTAGAATGTTCGCATGTCTTGAGAAAAAGCTTCCAGTTTTTTGAGGCTGTTCAGCCTTAGATGGAGAATGCAGCGCAATGATACGAGCCGCCGCCAATTCTCTTAATTGTGCTACGTTATCAAGCATTTCTTGCGCATCTGAGTAAGACATTTCGTCTTCTTCTTGTTTGGACTGCGCATGCAGGTCGAATCGTTTAAGCATCGCTCTATTGTAAACTGACTCAATTAAAGCAATATTTTCCTCTGGCAGCAGTTTTTGTTCTCGTAACAAACTTATTGTACCTGGTGCAGAAAGATGCGAGCCGTCTTCGTTGTATAAATTAAATTCTTCACGTAAGCCCATGAGCATAAAATCAATGGGGCGCATTACATGTTTTTTGATATTGATAACTGCTGATTGATCTTGTGGCGCAGTAAAATCATTTACTGCTGTATGATAAAAATATTCAGCAGAGCAAAAATCCGTAAACTCAGGATTTGCTTTAATTTTAGCACGCAGTGCTTCACCGAGCTGATAATGAGGCAGAATAGGTTTTGAGGTTAAAATGGAGCTGACAGTTGCTTCAACGTTCGCTACATTGCCATCATTCAACAGGTTATATAGCTCATCCACGGTACCAATAAGCCGGCTTGGATTGATACCAATTGGATCAGGGTATAATTGCTTTGTGCTTGTAAAAATACGCTGGCATAAATTGTTGAGTGCCTCAAATACCGGGCGTATTTTTTCAACATCATCAGAATTCTGAACAATAACAAGGGCGTCTAAATCGCTGTATTCAGTTGCTTGCGCTTTTGCAAGGGAACCTGAAAAATGTAACTCCATGTGTGGAGGAATTTCAAGGTCAAAGGCATCAAAAGCGTCAAAAACCATTTTTTTATAAATCTGGCGCAACCCATTTTCCCAAATTTTCCATGGCGTGTTATTGATTGAATCAGGACTGAGGTCATGAATTGTTTTACTGAGCTCAGTTAATTGCTCTTGATACTCATCGAATTTTTTCTGTGCAGTAGGGCTTAACAAGTCATGAACTCGTTCATCACTGTATAAATCGCCAAAATGTTCTTCGTTTACAGCCATTATTTCATCCCCACTGGGTTTGCTCTTACTTTAATTATAATCACCTAGATATTAAGGGAGTATTAAGTGAGTTTAAATTGTACAAATATGTGGTATTATCATTTAATAATAGAGCAAAATGGATGAATGATGCATTCGATCATTGTACAGTCATGTAATGGCGTTGCAGGTGGAGTAACCTATGCATCTACCCCAAATGCTTTGGATAATGGGAATAGCAAGATACATGCCTCCAGCCTTTATGTGAATCTGAACGAACAAGCCCAAAATATTGCTGAACCTAAAAATACAGATGATAAAATAGTGATTGGCTATACTAAAGAGGGAATGGCTTTCCAAATTGTAGTTGATGGCTTTTTCGGTGGTGAGCGTAAGGCTATTTTTTCATTTATTGATGATTATGTTGTGCCTCTTATGGGGCAGTATTCTATTGATCTTAGCGAGTCTTTAGGCGCACAAAATGTTACCGATTTATTGATTCGTACACTTTATTCTTTGCGTAGCACCTATGCAATGGCGGCAGAATTTACTATGTCTTTGAGTATGACTTATAAAGTCGACGAGGATCTGTTTTGTGCCGGCTTTGGTATTGGAGATACGGGTCTTGTTATAAAACGCGGTGATGGAACAATAGAACAGCTTGTGTTTCGTACGGAAGTTGATGGAACCAAGGATGCTTTTGATATGTACTCGACTCCACATATCGATTCGGTGATTCAACGAAATACTGTATTTAATACCAAGGTAATGCCTGGTGATGAGCTGGTTGGTTATACTTACATTCAGCCCGAATTAGAATTAATGGCTAAAGAATTTAAAGCGCCGGGCACGCAAAAGCTTGTAAAACAGTTTAATTTAGACTCACGCCACTTTAATAATCAAACCTCTTTGTATTCACAATTACTGGCAGTTGTAGTCAACCAACAAGTTGAGTTGGTCAATAATGCAAAGGCAGCAGCGAAAGTGCAACGCTTTGGTGATGACTTTACTGTAGGGAGTTTAATTATTCCTGATGCCATATTGATGAATCAATTGCGAATCAATGCGTTGGTAGTTGCTGTAGCAAGCGGTTTAAATTTTTACATAGCCAGCCTTAATGAAAAGAAAGGGTTATTGAGCTTTTTTACTGGTCTTTCTAAAAATAAAGCTCAAGTAGAACTGTATAAAGAGTTACTTTCAAAACATCACACTGATGATTTATCGCTGTTGACAATTTTTTTAGCAATGACCACTAGTAATAACGACAAACAACTGCATTCACATTTAATTAAGTATCTGGGGTTTCAATCAGTATCCTTGTTACAAACAATTATTCAGGAATGTATTTCTGATAAATTGAAGTGTGTTTCTCTGCAAGAGAGTACAGACTCAGGGAAAAAACTTGCTGATATTAATGAGTCATCGACTAAAGTGATTGCTTATATTAACAATCCTAAAAGTATTGAGATTGATTTAATATTGAATCAATTTAATGGGAAAAATAAGATTATTCAGAATGCGTACGGAATGTGATGCATCATTACGCCGCACTTCCATTAAGTTAACGCCAGTTCTGGATAAGGAAAGAGAACAATTCAATGTAGGTTGGGCCTCGGCCCAACGGGAGAGCGTAGCGACTTCAATATAATTGGTTTAGTGCCAAGTTATTGTATGACGCATAAGAAGCCGCTGCGCTCTCCTGTTGGGCTAAAAGCCCAACCTACAACGATTTCTACTGCTCTTATCCAGAACTCGCGTTAAGTTAAGAAAACTACGCCGTGTTACTTAGGGGTTTGTTGAGGCTTCGGTTCTTCTTTTCCAGCAAGTTGTTTGTCAGAAATATCATGAAATTTAAACATCTTCATAATAGATTCTCTCGTGGATTGGATTTGTTTCTCAACAAGGGCTTGTTCTTTTTCTCCGTGTTTTCGTGCCAGGCTACTGGCGGCAAAAAAACTACTGGAAGATGAGGAAATTTGCTCTTTAATGTATTTGGATAGCCATTTGTATACCGCTGATTCTTCTTTATCTCTGACTAAATCCATCGTATAAGTCCCATCTTTTAATGGATGATGCAGTTTTGCGCCCGCGTTAAATAGCCGTTGCAGCAGAGAAGGGTCGTCTGTCTTGATGGCATGAAGGACGGTGGCATTGAGAAGAGAAGCCATAATTTTTTGTTGCTTATCTAGGTAATTAGCAAGCGACATGGCCGGTTCATTCTTCATCTGTTCTTTCATAAGTTGAACTTCCCGGGCTTGTTGTTCATACAATAATTTATCTTTGTTAAAAATTACCTCAATGCCTTTGTCCTCTTTGTATTTTAAGATAAGCTCTACCAGTGTTACGTCATCTTTGATTATTGCCATTTCAAATGACGTACCAGACACCCCGTCTATTGGTTTGTTGGCATGTTGAAAATTGGGGTTTGAGAGTACTTGCTCAATAAATGCATAGCGCTCTTTAGGCGCACCCAATGACTTCCTTACCGCCGCCATCAATAAGGAACATCCTTCTTCATCTAAAGCATTAATGTTGACTTCCTTGTTGTTTAACAGAGTAATTGCTTCAGGGTATTTTTTTTTACTAATGAGTTTAAAAAGTTCGATTTCCAATGACATGTTTTTGCTCCTTTGATTAAAAATTTGCCTTATTATAGTGCATTTGTAGAACAAAGACACCTGTGTGATTTTTTTAGGACATTGCCAGTCCTTGCGAATTGTCTGGCTCCTGGGGTAACGGTACTGATTCGACAGAGGCTTTCATTGAGGTATTTATTTCAAAAAGAGCCTGCATCAATTCAGGATTAGTTTTTATGTGAGGAACCGCCTTATCAATGCCTTTCTGGAATGCCTCAGCCTGTTCCTGGCTTAGCTTCGGTGCTTCAATCATTTGATTCAGCATTTCGACCAGTTGCTTCAAAGAGACTTTGCCTCCTTCTGTTTCAATGCCATTAATACAGCATTCCACTTTATCAATTAGTGTCTCCAATTGTTCTTTTTCTTCAGGGCTAAATAATCGTTCTGATGCCTTAGGCTCCTGAAATTCTTTTTTGAACTGATGTAGGCGTTCTTTCACGTGGTTGCTTGCCTGTATTAATTGTACGGGTTGGGTTTTAATGATTTCTACCTTTATTTCAGCTTGTTTTTTTGAATAGTCTTTCATCTGCTGAAATAAGGCGGATTCTGAGTAATCTCGGATGGGTTCTAAACAGTCGAGTGCCTGAAGCATCTGTACACCACAAGAACGCATTATGTCGTCAGACAATTCTTCCTTGCTCTGAATAAATTCGTTCATCTTTTGCAGGGCTTGTGAGTGTGTCTGCAGATTATTGCGAAGCTCTTTACTCAAACGAGGATTGAGTGATATCTCTATCTTAAGATGTTCACTGAGGTTGCGAATACATTCTTCCAACGCCTCTCGCCGTGCTTTTTGAAGTTGCGGCATCAGCTCTTTCATGCGTGTTTCGTATTCTACGTCGTTTTGATGAAGTGTATCTAACAATTCTTGATGTGATTCGGAGGTTTTTATATACAGCGTCTTTAATGCCGTGAATTCCTTCTCAAGTGAGGGGGCTTTTTTAAACAGCCGTAATGCCGATTCGGTACGCTGCATAAATTCCACATGTTCGCCAATGAGATCACCTGTATTTCCTTTTTGTCGTTCGTTGAGTCCATCAATCCATACATTTTTTAAATAACGTTGATACTCATTCAGCAGCACCTTGTTCTCCTGAGATAAATCAGGGGCTTGAAAAACGCGCTCCATATCAATCAGTTCAGTAATGTTTTCATCAGTGATGCCTGGAGACGTTGTATTACGGGCATTCGTTGGTGCGTTTAAATCCATTTTGATAAAATCACGCCATTGGGCTAGCTGTTGTGGGGATTCATGGAGTGTTCCCAGGTGTATGTATCATTGTATTCTACTGGGGCAATGGCGGTCTCTTCTGGCAGCTTAAACGTTACATCGGCATAACGAGTTCCTGATTCTTTTTGTAAGCACAAGAAGGCTGCATGCAGACGGTGAACCATTTCGGGGGAGCCGCTAATTTTTATTTTCTTATGCTCAGGAGACAAATTTAGCAAAAATTGATAGCTCATTTCAAAAGCCAAATCAGTTTTTTGCTCGTTATTTAAATTTTGATGCGTTGCTTTAAATGCCCCGTTTTTTGCAATAATTTGCGCGCGGCTTTTTTTGTCATCAGAAAAATAGCGTGTAGATGAAAAGGCCTCTCCTTCACTTAAATGGAATCCATGAACTGGCTCGGTCTTTGGGGATGTATCAGAATTCGTTTGCTCGGATGCAGACAGTAAATTAGGTTGCGATTTTATGGGGCTATTATGAATGCGTTCTGAGTAAGGGATTATTTCACAAAAATAGGGTGATTTTGAGAGTGTAGAATGAAAAAATTGAGAGGCTGTTGTTGGAGCTGCACTTAAATCAGCGCTTTGTTTTGAGCGTGTTTTATAAGCTAAGAGAGTGCTCTTGATATCCTGTTCGGATAATTGGTCTAGTTCTTCAAGTGCCATTTTTGATGGGCCACTTAATCCTCTTAAAAGCTTTAAGTTGCGTTTTACCAAGGCAGGAGGTGAAAATTCATTCCAAAACCAGGGAGCATGTGAGTCTTTATAGGCCAATAGTTCCTGTAGATTTTCTCCATTCTTGGACATGGACCATTCCCTGAATCATCCGTTATGTCTATATTTTAGACAAAAAATAGGGGTTTATCCAGAAAATACTTACATTCCCTCTTTGTTCTAATCTATTTTACAGAGTGTCCTCAATATTCTTCTACCGGTTACTGAATAGCGAGGGAGCTCAATGATAACTACATAATAAGTTCATTTTGTGATCGGAGAGCTATTGTTTTGTCCAAGTATGTAGTATTGAATATTAATTTGTCAACTTAAATAGTGAATTTAATACGGCTAAGATAGCTACTAATGATGCAAGACTACTCCCAGAGTCCAATCCAGATTTTCTGCTGAGGGCACGTAATTCACTGTTTGATTAGGAGAAAATCCATAACCCTCTACCATTAAGGTATGATAAAAAGAGGGCATGAGGCAATAACCATCGAGGTAGTCGTTGTTAGGAAACTGACTGCTGAGATCATCCCAAGATTGCTGACACACCAGGCTATTTGCTTGCTGCAGTAATTCTTGAGTGGTTAATTGGTTGTTTTGAAATTGAAAGGGTTTGCTTTCAGCCAGATTGGAAATACCGCCAATAGCATACCAGGAGCTAACCGGGTTATTCGTTAGTGGTGATTGAACTATGCTCTTGGCCTTATGCACGTCATTAATTAGAGAGGTAATTTCTTGAGCGCATTCCGGCGCATTACCTTGTCCTATCTGACCATTTGGAAGAGGGTAGTTGTTAGGAAAACAGGCTGGTGAATCAAGCAGTTGGTGTGTTATTTCAGTTTGACCTAATCCTAGAAAGCTGTGAACGAATAAGCTGATATGCTGGCCGTATAGATCGAGTTCTACTTGTGATTCTTGAGGCTCAACCTGATTAGTTTGTACAGGAAAGGCGATTTGTATAGAGGCACCACCGATATCCATCACACCTACAGAATGTTCTGTTTTTGATTGAAGGGTTCCAAGATGGTAGTTCACTGCAAGCCAATCATATAATGCTTCATCATTTCCTTTAATGGTTTTTGCTTCAACAAGTTGCCAATTCGATTGATGATCAAACCAGTTTTTTAGATTTTGATAATAGGCTTTTTGTTTGGATTGTGATAGCAGACGCATGCCGGCTGTGGCATAAAAATAAACAGGAACATGTTGTACTGACGCACCGGAGAGCAGGATAGTCAGGTAGGCATCTATATTATTGGGGGTGGCTTCAATGCTTGCAAAGCCGGGTGTTGTTTTTTTTGCCCAGACTTCAGTAATATTTATTGGCGTATTGGTTTTATCCATATCGTAGGAGAATACGTGCAGTCTTGATCCGGTACTTCCCGCATCGATTACGGCGATGCATTTGTGCTCTGTACAGGGAGATTTTTCAGCATGAGCGTTGTTAGTGATTAAAAAAAGACAGGAGATTAAGATCAAAAAACGCGTCATAAGTCAGGATCCCTGATAGGTGAGTGCGAAGATAATACACTATGTTCTTTTTGATTTCAATATGGTACTATGAAACAAAAAGATGATACACTGTTTTTACAGTAATTTTCCATGATAATTACTAATAACTTCTTAATAGATTTGGGAAAAACTCTTGAACACACTTCTGCGGATTAGCGCAAGATGTCAAACTGTTATTTTCAGAGCTTATTGGTACGTTAGCAATATACAATTTCATGTTTAGTTTTCTGGCGGTAACTTATGATGACACAAGAACATCGTGGCTCAGTTTATGCAATCCTTTCTGGTTTTTTATACGGCTTTCTTGGCTATTTTGGCATCAGCGCAATTAACGGCAACCTATCTGAAAGCACGATGTTATTTTGGCGCTTTTTCATTTCAAGCATTGTTATTCTGCTCATCTTATTGCCGAAAATAAAAAGAACTACTGACACATACAAACAAATGTTTGATGCTTTTTTAGCCGGTGTTTTTTATTATGGAGTCTCAACCTGGCTCTTTTTCGTAGCCTGCCAATACATCAGTTCCGGATTATCGATGGTTATCTTTTTTACCTACCCGGTTTTAATTATGATGATTAATTTTTTTGTTTATAAGCAGAGTATTCCTAAAATATATTACTTGGCGATTGTGGTTATTATGATTGGCATGATGCTTTTAGTCGATATGAGTGAATTGTCTTTTAGTATCCGAGGCATCTTATTGGGCGTTGTTTCAGCATTTTTCTATGCCTGTTATATCATTGCCAGCAAGCGAAACAAAATTTCACCAAATATGTCTACTTTAATGGTCTGCCTTGGCTGCATGGTTACTTGTATGATTGGTTCTTTGTATAACCATACTTTGACTGTGCCTACATCAAGTGATGTCTGGATGCATCTAATGGGCATTTCAGTAGTAGCTACGGTAGCCCCCATTTTATTAATGTTGCATAGTTTAAAATATATTAGCTCTGAACGAGCTTCTATTTTATCGGTTTTAGAACCGGTTTTTGTGGTTATTTTTGGAATACTGCTTCTGGGAGAGTCGGTGCGCTTAATGACGGCGATCGGGATGATTTTAATCTTGGCTGGTGCGTTGATTACCTTGTTTAGCCATAAAATTAATCTTGATTCGCTGAGGATTCATTGGTTGCGCATGGGAACGGCTAGAGAATAAGACGCTGGATGCTTCATTGTGCAGAGTTATTGTCAAATCCTGTAAGGCAGATTTAATAATAACTCGCTCAAAAATATGACGGCTTAAAGCCGCGCGTGCGGAACACTATCGAGTGTTATTTCAAAATCAACGTCGAACTTGCTTTAGCACCGCTAACATCGGTCACCATCAAGCTGTATGGTTGCTTAGGTAAATTCGCTAAAGGCGTTGCTGTAATCGCTGATTTAATGGTTTTACCTGGCGAAACAAATACATTGTATGGCTCCATAAACATCTTGATGCCATAAGGTGAGGTGCTGGCAGAAAATTGCAATAAACGCGCTGGGCACGTGGCTGTGTCATTACTAAGTACTGATAAAGTATATGTCACAGGATTAGTACCTTGTGTTGTTTGGCTGATTGGACTAATCTGCATCGTTGGTGATTTTAACACGCAACTTTGCGCCTCTGTAACTGCATAAATTGCGCTGGCTTGAGTAGTATAACTGGTTGCACTCGCATTGGTTGCATTCACCGCTAACGTATAATTTCCTGAAGCTAACGTTTGGTCAGAAGTTGCCTTCAGTATGGCGTTAATAGTCGCTTCAGGTGCCAGACTGGGTGTTGAGAAACTTAGTCCTCCTGTGATGTTAATGGGTAACGTACTGGTTAAATTAAATGTAGAGTTACTGCAGCCGGCAGAATCATTGTTTGTTACTTTCACTGCGAGGCTGACACTACCACCGGCAGGTCCTGAAACTTGAGAGGGTGAAAGAGTCACAGTAGGGTTTGCACGCACACAAGCAGGCTGCGGACTCACTACATTGTCAAAATCAGTTCTCACAGAGTAATAAGCATTGGCATAGCTTGCCGAAGCCAGACCTACATAAATCTCATTTGCCATAGAGACAGTGGTGCTGTACGTCTTTGTCCAAGTTGTGCCGTCACTGGAAACATAACCTGTAAAGACATCTCCTGTTCTGTTTAGACGCAGCCATACTGATGATTCAGAGGTAGCAACGCTAGCCCCAATTGAATTACTAGCTGGTTGAGCACGCCAGACGAGCATTGAATTAACACCATCTGGTCGTGGATTTAAAAGCGCCGCCGCAAATTTAGAGTTTGGATCTAGTGTTTCACGCATCATGACGCCTGAGTGTGAATATCCTCTCGGCATTGTGACATGCGCACTAATGGTTCCATCACCACTCATTTTTGAATAAGTATAATGGAATGAGTCATTAACCTCATCCATACCTTGGCCATAAGAGGTCATGATAAAATGCCCATTTTTGTAACCAGAGTTGCCACCAAAGCCAGTTGTTACGGTATCTATATCTTGTCCTGTCCATCCGTCAGGAAGTGGAGCAGATTCAATTGTAGTCTTTAAAACGATTTGTGAATTATCTTTAAGGACAGCTAAGCCATAGAGAGTTCCTGTGCGCTGTAAACTATAATCATCAATATTAGTGAAGCTTTTATAATCAGTAAAATCGTAGCCTTGTATTCTAGTAGTTAAATTATCACTAAACAAAATTTTAGTGCCGTTAGGCGAGTTGAATAACAATTTATTATCAGGTAGTCGATAACCCATCGTTGAAATCGGTAAGTTCTTTGGTATGTTTTGCGTCGTGTTATTCGTCCAGGCTTTACCGTCCCAAACGTACCATAGGTTACTAATTGAAATGCCGGTGTAATTATTGGTATCTGTGATCGTACCTACTGATGCACCAAAGCCACTACCGTTTTTATCTTCAGCAACCACGTCAACTGAGTTTGGCAAGCCATCAATGCCACGTAATGGAAGGCCTGTCATCGCGGTGCCATTAATGTGTCGCCAGGTATTACCGCCGTCAGGTGATTCAGCATAGATGAGTCGATTCGAGTTGGAAAGATCAGGGTTAGTATTTACTGTGGCCGCAAAGTGTAAAACATTATTCTTGTCGAATTTAAAACTGGGTTGATAGTTTTGAAAAAAACTATGTTGAAACCCAGATAACTCCCAATAAAAAACGGGTTTAATGTGAGAAATATAAGGAGTGGTGTATGGCACAACATCCCCAATCGCTTGCCATTTTTTAGTTTCTACGTCATAGCGATAAAGACCTACTGCTTGTCCGCCAAGCATATTTAACGCTTCAAAGGCATGAACCATGGAAGAGTAATATAAGAGTCCCTTGTTATCTGCAAAAAATCTTCCAACTGTCCAGCCACCACCAGGAATAGCCGTTGATACATCGCCACCTGCAAAGCTAAAGCCACTGCTTACGTCTTCAGGCTGGTTGGACTTCCAATAAAGAATGATTTGCTTTTGATAGCGTTTGGGATAAGGATTGATGACTTGATCGGTTAAATCTGAATAATTATGCATATCACCAGTGATGTGTATGTACCCCTCACTGTCGACACCTAAAGAAAATCTGTGATGGCCATCGGGCTGCACGGTGTAATCACTTTGTGTATCTAATGGAACTATTGTAGATTTGCCATCCGTAACTTGAGTTACCCAAGCACGATAATTTGCATCTACCCAAACAACATATGTGCTATTTTTAAAATGCCAAACAGGACTCCATGGCTCTCCGCTCGTGAAACCATTGGCAACGGTGAATGGTTTTGTTTCTGGTGTGCTGGTGATAATTGTACCATCAGCAAACGCAAAGGCTGAGGTTAGCAAACAGAACGAAAATAAAAAAAATTGTGTAAGTTTATTGAGGCTTTTTAGTTTTATCATGCAAACATCCTTATTTTGTTTCATGGTGACGTGTTAATATAATCGATAGCGAGGATATTTAATTTTTTTCGCAGCTTTAGTTAGGTGTAATCCCTTTTTAGCGCTTTCTTTTTATCGCATGCAATCCTTTAATTAACGTTCAAGGTGTAAATTTGTGTGGGGCCCTAATTCTCGAGGCCACACAACACCCTAACACGGGTTCTCTAGTTTTCATAATTACAAAATTACATATTCTTCTTTACCACTTTGTTTTTAAACAGGAAATAAACTATTTTAATAGTGAACTTTAGAGCGAAATTTAAAATAAAGATGAGTGTCTAAATAGTAAAAAAAATCTTGATGCTGTCAGAACCTTAAAGTATTCTGCGAACTTATAGAAACAAAGGGAAGCATTATGCCTATAAATTTAAACGATGAATTAGTAATGAAATCAGTTGATAAAACTCTATTACTTGCGCTACGTAAATTAGCTCTCCGTACCGAACAGCATCGTACAGAAGTAAAACAATTACAATTGAAAATTTCTATAGAAAAAGATTCGCCCAATCCAAATGTAGAAACCATACGTGGATTAGAATCGGAATTTCAAAACCTAACGCGGAAAGAAAAACTAGAAGCGGAGTCGGCCGAACTTGAAAATAAGGCAATAATGGAACATGTATATGATTCTTCTGAACGACTTTCCCAAATAGAGTCAGAACTTGGTGCACTTGGACCGAGAAATGAATTTTGGTTCAATACCGAAGCGAAAAATCTGCTACTTTGCGTAGCCGCTTATTATGGCTTAAATGATACATTAGTTTTTTTACTGGAAAATGGGGCGAGTACAACTGCTGTTATTGATAGTAGTAGAGTCTATCCTTCTTCGTTAGATATAGGTATTAAAAGCTTTTTTGACCATCTGAAGTTGGGAGAGTTATTAGCACCCCATCTTCACATGAATTTAAAGCTAACCAATAAATACCCTCTTGAACTGGCTCTAGCAGGTGTACATTTAGTTACTGCTGAAGCACTGGTCTCTGCGAAGGCTAACGTGAATGCCATTTTCGGTGATGCAAGTGATATAAGTTTCATGATGTATAGACAGCCTACTTTTTTATATTCTGCGGCAGAAAAAGGCGATGCTTTTGCAGTAAAATTTTTAACGACTCATGGGGCAGATTTGGATGCGACGGATAAATACGGTAATACCGCATTGCATCGCGCGGCTTTTAAAAATCATATGGCTGTAGTGCAGCTGTTACTTGATTCACAAGCTAATCCTAATATTCGCGCCTCCGGTAACGGCAATCAAACCGCCGCAGATTTCGGCTCACCCGCAATCAAGGCTTTAATTAAAACCCATCAAAATAATAACTGTGTAGCCGCTTGTGTCATTATGTGATTTTACATTGGGTGCGTCTGAGCAGATTGGAACAAGAGGATGTGCCCTAACTTAACGTCAGTTCTGGATAAGTAATCCACAAGATCTACCTCCTCCCACAAAACCGTTCGTGCTGAGGCTGTAATAATCTCATCAGTTGCATGGCGGCGATCTTATAATGTCTCGTAAACACTATTTAATCCTATATGCCATGCACATTTAATTAATTTCTAAAATTAATACCAGTTACCAGTGTAGCTATTAGAACCAGAGCATTCGCTTGGTGCATCTATGCCTTTACATGGATTACAAGAGCAGTTGCTTAAAATTGCAGAAGCGGCAAGCATGGCTACAAGCAGTATCATTTTTTTCACGACTTATCCTTGTTATGATGTTTATACCTAACTATACGTCAGGATTAACTGTTTAACCAATTAATATTTTTAGATTCTTCAAACCAAATCTTTATTCTAATTTACCAGGATATTGTTCGATAAATTGAGATTTGCTTTCTTGTTGTAGGCGTTGTCCATTTTCCAATTTAACCCTCGCTAGATCACGCATTTTATTTCCTTTGTTAATCTCATTTTCGCCATTTGAGATTAATTTTTTTCCCTTTATAATTTTTTTATTTCCCGAATGAATTAATTTGTTTCTTCTTTGTTCTAATTTTTTCGACTCATTAACCTGATTCTCACCATTGGTCCACTGCTCACTCAATATTCTTGCCTCATTTGAACGGCTCAACATTTTTTCTCCTACGGAAGGAGTGTGGGTACATGCAACAACGTGTAATATAGAAACAGTTAATAGCATAAATTTTAATTTCATTGTGAACTCCGTTATTTATAATATCTTTCGTTTAGTTACTACTAGTAATTATTGTGTTATATCAGATGGTTAACAGTTAATTGATTATGCTTGATAAATCCAAGAGAGATTTTATTTTTTGGAATTTTATAATGTAAATTACAAACCAACTCTCAAATTGGCATCAGGATTTTAGACTAACTCTTAATTAAGTTGATGAGGTTCAAATAGTACTTATTGATACGTAGTAGGACGAACTGGATGTTTTTTTAATTAGATATTGAAGCCATCCTTGGCTAGATAATTAATGCTATCCTTAGCTTATTTAATAATTAATTATTATTAATTATATAGTTTACTGAACCTGGTAAACGAGTTTTTTCAATTGAATAGTCACCTGAAGGTGAAGTATCACTATGTTCACAAAAAAGACTGGAATTATTTAGAGTAAATTGAATGGTCACAGTTTTGCTTGGTAAACTAATTGTATGGAATACAAATTCACCAGTCATAGGAACATCTTTTATGCTTGAGTTGATGGTAAAAACCTGTGCTGTTTTGCTGTCAATTTTCTGAATTCCGCCAGGTTGAAGCTCTGCACCATGTAATCTTAGGGTTGTTACTAATAAGTCGTCTGCTAAATTATTCTTTATTTTAAGTTCAAACCCATCGCAAGGCGATGCAGCATATACAAAACAAGGGGAAAGTAACGAAGCAAGACAAGCTAATTTAATTTTATTCAAATTTATACCTTTATTATAACTAAATACATTTTGCGTGTAAATCACACTCTTTCATATTTAGCAGAGGTCATTTATACGCATTGGGAAGATTCATGTCAAGGTAAATAGTGTCTCTACACCTTTAAATGGATTACAATAGCAGTTACTTAAAATTGCAGAAGCGGTAAGCATGGCTACAATGGTTAGATTTCTTCAATTTCTAGCCATTGTAATTTCCACATATCAAAAAGAAATAATTGATTCTCTTTTTTATCCAAATAAGCACTAATGGATTGACTGTTTAAGAAGCGATTATTGGCTATTACAGTTAATAGCTCAGGACTAACTCCCTTAATCTCCCATTCACAGCCATTAATATACAGTTGATAAGCTGTATCTTTATCTGCGACCGCATAGGCAAAACGACATGCAGCATCGCGTACGAGATCAACTCCATTTTTTAATGCAGCAATAAAACTGGGTAGATCCGTTAATTCATCCTCTTCCAAAGGCATAGGCAATTGTTGTTCTGATTGTTGATCCAGGCGGGTTGCAAAGCAGCCAAACCAGGATTTCATGAACTGCTCGTTATTAATTAATTGCTCTAATAATTTTTGCGCCTTTTGGACGGCGGGTTGAGTAATCTCAGAAGTATTTTTTAAATGTGACCAATCAGGATCTTGGTACAAATCCTTAAATGCACCTTTTTCAGAGAGGTAATCACCCAGACTGTCCCATAATTCCTGGCCTTCATAGCTGCGATACCCAAAAGAATAGGTCATGCATTCTTCTGATTGGGAAATACCGTAATGGCCAACATGTGGTGGTAGATAAAGCAAGTCACCTTCTTCGAGCATAATGGTTTCTTCAACAGCGAAACGATTCATGATGCGTAGTTCCAGATCCTGGATGTAATTGTCTTTATTGCATTCTTTAGTCGTCAATGACCATTCTCTACGACCCTGGGCCTGATATAAAAACACATCATAATTATCATAGTGTGGGCCAACACTGCCATTGAGTGCCGCATAGCTAATCATAATGTCGTCAACACGCCATTGAGGAATAAAATTAAAGTGTTCGAGTAATTCATAAACGTCAGGAATCAACTTGTCTACACCTTGCACCAGTAAAGTCCAATGCGTTTCAGGTAAAGAGTTAAAATCTTTCTCGGTAAATGGGCCGCGTTTTAAATGCCAGAAGGGCGCTGTTTTTGGCGTTTCGTAAACAATACGGCTTTCAATTTCTTCTTCAAGCGCAAGCCCTGCCAACTCTTCAGCTGATAATGGGTTAATAAAATCAGGAATGGCGTTACGAATTACTAAAGGTTTTTTCTGCCAGTAGTCGCTAAGAAAGGTTTTTAAAGAAATATCCTGAAAATTAATCATGTGGCTTTGTTGCTCCAATTAAAATTATGTACTTATTTTCGCTGTTCCGTCGTGAGAAATCCGTCAACCAGAGCGCAGCGAAGGACCTCCTAACGGTGGCTCGGTGCTATCTGATGGGAGGTCCTTCGCTGCGCTCTGGACGACGGTTAACTTAATTCGAATGCAGTATGCGCTCTAGTTCACCCTTAGCTTGACGTGAAAAGTTAATCAAGTCGCTTTCTGTTTCAAAGAACTCAAAAGACTGAATTAATGTAGACTCATCATGTTGTCTAAAGGCTTTCGTTTTTTTCTGAATATCTTCAGCCTTATAACCTAAAAACTTCATGATTTCTTTAGTCATCGATAGCGAGGAATCAAGGAGCTCTCTGATGCAATAATCAACGCCTGCTTTATGCAACTCATAAGCATGGCGGCGATTACGCGCTCTGGCGTATATTTTTAAGTGTGGGAAATGTTGCTTGGCTAGTTGCACGATTTTTAAATTCGCATCCGCATTTCCTACGGTAACGATTAACAACTTCGCATGCGCAGCTCCTGCGCTTTGTAATAAATCTAATCTGCTGGCATCGCCAAAATAGCCTATATAACCAAATTTACGCAGTAACTCCACTTGTTCCGCATTGTTTTCCAATACAGTAATTTTCACTTTTTCACCACTGAGTAAACGACCAATGATTTGTCCAAAACGTCCATAACCGGCAAGGATAATGTCATTTTTTGCATTAATCGAATCGTATTGGTTTTCTGGAACCACACTTAAAAATCGGGGCAAAATAACACGGTGGTACAGCAGCATTAAAAAGGGCGTAGCAAGCATGGATAAGGCGACTACAAGAGTAAAGAAGCCTGTGGTTTCAGGGCTTATTACCTTGGTTGTATTAGCGTATTGAAATAAAACAAAGGCAAACTCACCACCTTGTGATAAGGCAAAGGCAAAACCTAGAGCTTGGAAATTAGTAAGATCAAAAAAGCGCCCTAAAACTATTAAAACAGTCGCTTTTACCGCCATTAAAGCAAAAACTGCAAGAAGAACCATCGAGCTTTGTTGGGAAAAGAGCGCGAAATCCATACCCATGCCCACAGAGATAAAAAATAGACCCAATAACAACCCTTTAAACGGCTGAATGTCCGCTTCAATCGCGTGTTTGTATTGCGAGTTCGCCAAAACCACGCCAGAAATGAACGCGCCTAAAGCCGGGGAAACACCGATAAACTCCATTAATAAAGTAATACCTACTACTAAGGCTAGTGAAAAAGCAGTAAATACTTCACGTAAATTGGTTTTTGCAATGATAAAAAATAAATACCGGGACAGATAATTGCCTATGAAAATAATCGACCCAATAACTCCGGCAACCATAATGGCATGAAGCCATTTAGGCAGCTGAATCATAAAAGCATTTTCATGCATGTTGATTTGAATATGACCGTTAAGCTCCAGCAAAGGAATAATAATAAGAATAGGGATTACTGCAATATCTTGAAGCAGTAGGACGGCAAATGAAGCTTCACCTTCGGCTGTTTTAAGCAGATTTTTTTCTTGCAGCATTTGCAAGACCAGTGCTGTAGATGAAAGTGCTAAAGCCATACTAATTGCTACTGTGGCACGCCAATCATAACCTAGCATCAGACCTATACAAATCAAGGCGCTGGTTGTTAAAATAACCTGCAACCCACCTAAGCCCACAATGAGTTTTCTTAATTTCCACAGCATGGATGGTTCTAATTCCAAGCCGATTAAAAATAACATCATGACCACACCAAACTCTGCAAAATGCATGATTTGCTGCGCGTTACCAATTAATTTTAAACCAAAAGGACCAATGAGAATCCCTACAATTAAATAGCCAAGAACTGAGCCTAATTTAAAGCGGCTGGCAATCGGCACCATGATGCTGGCCGCCGCAAGAAAAATAAAGACGTTAAGTAATACATTACCATTCATAAATAGAAAGCCTAAATAATTAAATCTGTTATTTTGCGTGGCAGTTTTTAAATTTCTTACCGCTGCCACAAGGACAAGGACCATTACGCGCTATTGTTGTGGCATTTGTTTTTGCGCTGGTTTGTTTATTAACCCCACTGACATAAAACCAGATGTCTTGTTCTTTATGAAACTCACTCAATTCGTGAATTATTTTTTGTTTGCCATGCTCCATGAGGCGCACAATAAACTCGACAAAACCAATGTCGGTCGTAGTCGGTTCTGCATGCAGAACCTCTAAACCAAGCCAGGTGACCTGGCTTGCCCACTCTTGGGCTTCCAATTCATTAAATCCAATTAATGCTTTGCCCTTCATGGTGTTTTTAATATAATCAGTTTTTCCTTGTGAATAAGCCGCGTAGCGTGAGCGCATCAGTTGTTCTGGTGTTTGTGGCGTCTGTTTGGTTTCTATAAATAAACCACAACAGCGCTCATAAGTTTTTTGTGATCCACAAGGGCAATGTGACATGCTATTATCCGTGACAAAGAAAAGAAACATGGAATATAGGGATTATATTCGATGTAGCATGAAATTTTTACTCATTTTGTAATTATTCACTCAAGGTATCAAATGAACTCCTATTTATTAACACAAAATATAGAGCAAATTAATCAGGAAGACAGTGTTAACCTTCTGGAAGAGGGCAAAGTCTTGTTCTTTCCAGAGTATTTTTACTCTGAGGTAGCACCGAACTTGCTGTCGGAAACCATTTTAGATGGCAGTCGTAAAAACATCAGTTACGACGCGCAACGCAAAACCTTAAGCGCTTATAAAAAAGACATTAGTGGCTTGGATAATCAATTGACCCAAATGATGCAATGTTATGCAGATTTTGCTTATCAACTCATTCAGACCGCTTTACCTTCCTACATACCGAATTTGCAATGGGGACGTACCAGTTTCAGGCCGGCTCAAGTCAGTGGTCGTGCCAGTTCAAAACGTAAAGATGATACACGTTTGCATGTGGATTCCTTTTCCGCGAGTCCAGTACACGGATTACGTATTTTACGTGTTTTTTGTAATGTAAATCCACATAACGAACCGCGCATATGGAATATTGGCGAGCCGTTCCCCAAGGTTCTTGAACGTTTTGCACCACAGATTGCTCCTTACAGCAAATTGAAAGCGCGTGTTTTAAAATGGGTAAAAACAACAAAGACACTGCGTTCCGCCTACGACCATTATATGTTGCACCTGCATGATACGATGAAGCTTGACGATGCCTATCAAGGTCAAGTTGAAAAAATTCAGGTTGATTTTCCTGCGCAAAGCAGTTGGATAGTGTTTACGGATCACGTATCGCATGCAGCACTTAGCGGTCAACATTTATTGGAACAAACTTTTTATCTTCCTGCCGATAAAATGGCCAATCCGGAGTGCTCTCCTTTAAATCAGTGGCAAAAAATTCGCCCAGAAGTCTCTTTCGTTATTTAACTTAATAATGCTCCGTCATTCAGAGCGCAGCGAAGGATCTTCCTTCAAGATGGCACAGTGCTATCCTGAAGGGAGATCCTTCGCTGCGCTTTGGACGACGAGTTTTGCAGAGCTGACGAGCTCAACCTACAACGATTTTGACGGCTCTTAACTTAAAGGCAGCGTCATACAGCGTTCATATTCCCTTAATATTAGAGAGTTATACTATACTAAAGCAATAACGAGCCGTATATATATTGCGCGCATAAACGAGGTGGATTAGCATGTCATTAAGTCAAAAAATTAAAGACCAAAGCCTGCAGACTTTGATATCTCATTATTCTCCCAAAAAATTAACACTCGAAGGTAGAGAGCGTCTAAAAGCCCTTAATACTTTGGCTGCCGTTAATGGTGTTGCTTTAAGTATGCAAAGTGCTGCAGTTATTAATCTTATTTACAAACAGCTTGAAAATTCGTTTCCTAAGTCATCGCGCCCCGATGTCGTTGCTTCTATTTATTCCTTAGTCATAGAGCAAATGGACCGTGAAACCTATGAGAATAAACGAAAACATCAGGCCCAAGGAAGTTTTGAACGAAAAAATATTCATCAACGCAAGCTGCACGATCAATTACAAGATCATGATATGAACTTGTTAATGCCAAAATCCCATGGGGATATCGAAGTGCTTGCCCCTGTTAACCGCTTCGACACATCCATTGACGCTGTTCGTGAAGGCATAACTGCTGCCCTGAAAAATAAGGAAATTAACCATGTGGTTATCCCAATAGGCCCTGGCCATTGGCGTGGTATATATTTAACTAAACCCGTTGATGCCAAAGGAATATATCAACTGGAATTGTTTGATCCCTATGGCCCGAATGGCGCGACAGCAATCAAACAAATGACCTTGGATTTGTTAGCAAAATGTGGGATTCAGAAGACTCATATAGCAATTAAAGAAACCGGTCCTACTCACCCACAACAAGATGGGTACGCTTGTGGTGATTTTACCTGCGCACATAGTCATAAAAAAATGAAAGAATTTGGCGCTAAATCGATGGCTTACAATCAAGAGCTTATTACTGCATTGGAAGGTGACGGCAATAAAAAAGACAGTCTGCGTCATACAAGTCGCAAAGTGACCACAGCATTAAATACCCCCGTTATCCTGAGTAAAGTAGTAGAAAAACCACTTGAGAATAAATTAACACCACAAGAGGAAAATATACTTACTACAACCATTAGCGCGCAAAAAAATCCATCAGTTGCATACAAACAAGAGATAGCAAGCTTGATTAAAAACAGGCACAGCATCTTTGCACAAGCTAATACAGCTAGATATAAAGAGGAAAAAGCACAGCCATTAAGTGATAAAGAATTAGCCACGAAACTTCAGGCTGAAGAACTTAGTAACGCAGGCTTTAAACCCTCATCTTCCTAGAAAACCGTTCGTTCTGAGGAGGCGTTTACGCCATCTCGAAGCATTCGCACAAGGTTAGAGTCTTGGAGCAGATGCTTCGAGACCTGATGTATCCGCACGAATATTGATACAATCAAATTTGTTTGCTCGTGAGTCATCATGTTGTTAATTCTGTCATTCCCGCGAAGGCGCATAGGCGTCAACTTAAGAAAAACACCCTACGTGCCGCGCTTTATGCGCGGCATCCAGTACAATGCTGGTGAAAAAACGGATATTTGTGTCTCTCATAAGATTCGTTACTGGATACCGCGCATAAAGCGCGGTACGTAGGTAGATAGGTTTTCAGTTAACACTTCCTTAAGTTGACGCCTATGCGTGAAGGCGGGAACTTTCAATTAGCCTTAAGTTTTTATGTTGGAGAGATTACAATGGGGTGCAATTAAAATACAGTGTATAATTAAGCTACATTAAACGATATCTGAGGTTCTCAAATGGGCGGCAAAATGTCTAAAGGCACACTAGGGCAAGATTCGAGCCCTTCCGATTCAAACAGTAGTACCACGGGTGCTGATTACACACGGCGTGGGTTACACGCGGATACTGCACGAGAAACAGCAAAACATCTGCCATTAAATCAGATTGCCAAATTAGCACGCACATCAAGGTCAAATTATCAACTATTTCAGCCCATTCTCAATGAAGCAAAAGCAGTTCATCCACTCTTAACCGCAGTAGTTTTAGGCAATACTGATGAATTAGCAAGAATGGTAGCCGCCAATCCTGGCCTGTTCTTTAAGAAAGGGCAAGTAACCGACCCTGATGGCACAACATTTTATGATGTTTCTCCGGACCTACTCATATTTTTTCTTGCTGATAATGACATGAGGGATAAAATTGAGCCATTAATACCCGCGGCCTATAAGGCTATACGTAGACAGCAACATGCAGAAATCGCCAACGGTGGCGCTGATTTAGTGAAGATGGATAAAGACCCCACGTCTGTGCCATTTGAAGAGGTCACTCGTTTTATAACAAGCTTCAATTTAAATCCGCCAAATCCAGCAACAGAAGTAGCCTTTCCTTTACTGGAAAATGAAGACGGGATTATTTTTTACAACAATCAATTTTATTACGCCAATAAAAAAACAGAAACGGTTGTGCCGATTATACTTTCACAAGAGGAACAAGAAGCATTGGAGAAACTAAAGACTTCTTTTATTGACATGGAGATGAACAGCAGCCGACGCTCTAGCAATGATGAGCATGTGCTTATTGCAAGCAGAATGCACCGTGAGCTCAAGCGTCGCGGCATTCACTATGAGCGTAATGCGCATGGGGCTGATTTAGTGAAGATGGACACAGACCCTAAATCAATATCATTTTCTGAAGTGACACGCTCGCTTGAAAACCCAGACGGGATACTCTTTTACAACAATCAATTTTATTACGCCAATAAAGAAACAGAAACGGTTGAATTGATAAAGCCTAAGCTAGGTTCAGAGCCTAAACAAGCGGCATTGGATAGAGCGGCATTAGAGGCGTTTAAAGCATCCTTGGCAAGCATGGAGCAAAACACCCGACGCTCGAATAATGCTGAGCATAAACTTATTGCGCGCACCATGAACCATGAATTGATTCGTCCTACTATTCGCTATTGTGATTCTCATGTTGATTTTAATCGGCTTTTAAATGCCTATAGAAAATGCATCAGACTTTATCAGGAGCAAAAATGGGCTGAAGGTGATAACACGTGGAGGCGCGAAGTGGGTGGCGCTCAGAGAAATGTGATATGGCTACTGCAGCGTTATTGTGAGGAAAATCGACCATTTTATCCATTACCAGATTTTAAAGCATCACCATTCCAGCGCGGTTTTAATGTTTATAACTTTGTTTCTGGGAGAAACGAAACTGTTTTAGGCGACGGGCTGCTGGCTGGTTTCGGTTCGGATTTCGGAATATATAAAGGGGGGCGGGGCGGGGCGGCCGGGGTGGGGGGCGGGGGTCGGGTGGGGTGGGGGCTGCGGCCGCGAGATTTGGTTGCCGTTTCCAGGCTTGTTGAGAGTGCGAGAACAAATGTTGTTGAATTTACAGTGGCGCAAGATTTGCAAGCTGATAACGCGCAAGCCAATCTTCACCGCGGTCCGGGTTAATACGGCTGGCGAGTAGCGTGGCGGCAATTCTTGCCGCGTCGCATCCCAACAAACCTCTAAAAACCAGCCCAATAATTCCTGTTTTGTCCAACACACTGCTAACGGTTGGTTTCCGACAAAATAGACGACTTGAATCTTATCGACTTAATGCACGAGGTGAGCCGTTTTTGAAGGCTTTCTCCTATATACCTTGCGCGCGTATTTAAATGCTTGTCTTTTAAATCTAGAGTGTTGAATTCCGATTCATAAAATTCTGAAGTCGTTCCTTCACCAAACATATTCATAATTCCTAAATAAAAAGCTCTTAAACACTTATTTAAGAGCTTTGTCAATAAAAACTTAAGGCTAATTGCAAGGGCGGGAAATCATCCCTCAAGTTAATTCCTCACTTTGATTGCACAATAGTTTCCCACCTTCGCTGTAATTCGTCTTGAGAAAGGCTCCTTAATTGCGAGCCTACTTAAAATTCGCTATGATGGACTTCAGTATTTTTGCTAAGGACAGACCTAGTGAGGCATGGAGCAGCACCATCTGACGCCAAGAAAAAAAAATGGGTAATTCCTGAGAAGTGGCGTAAACGCGTTCTTTCTGAAAATTTTTGGGGTTTACTGATAATCGTCATCGCCTTACTTATTTTGGTAGTTCTCTACTTCGTCTCTAAAAAACCTAAAAGTAACAGCATAAAACCAATCCCAGTAGTTACGGCACGTTCCACGACCCGTGATGTTCCTGTTTATATCCCAGCTCTTGGTTCGGTAACTCCAGTGTATACAGTCACAGTGCAATCACAAATTAATGGCCTGCTGATGAAGGTCTTGTTCAAAGAAGGTGAGTTAGTTAAGAAAGGGCAGTTGTTAGCGCAAATTGACCCGCGTCCTTATGAAGCTTTATTAATTCAATACGAAGGGGATCTAAAACGCGACACCGCTTTATTGGCTAATGCCAACATTGACTTGAAGCGTTATGAAAAACTTTGGAAACAAGATTCCGTATCGCAACAAATCCTGGCAACTCAACAATCATTAGTCCAGCAATATGAGGGAAATGTTAAAACCGACTTGGGGCTTATTCAGAGTACTAAAGTGAATCTGATTTATTGCAATATTACCTCACCAATAGATGGGCGCGTGGGTTTACGTTTAATTGATCCCGGTAATTTTGTACAAACCAGTACGGCTGGCGGTATTGTTGTTGTGACGACGCACGATCCCATGACGGTTATATTTCCCATTGCTGAAGACTTTGTACCCCAGATTGCCCCGCAGGCATTTGCCGGAGAACAGTTAGAAGTAAAAGCATATGATCGTCAGCAAACTAATTTATTAGCTACAGGCACTTTATTAGCGCTCAATAATCAGATTGATCCCAGTACCGGCACCGTGAAATTGAGAGCAATCTTTGATAACAAAGACAGTAAATTATTTCCCAATCAATTTGTGAATGTGAAAATCTTAGCGAAAACTTTGAAGAACGCAATCTTAGTACCTACCGCTGCAGTGCAACATACTACAACTGCGGATTTTGTGTACTTGGTTAATGCTGATCAAACGGTAAGTACTAAGCCTATAGTCATGGGTCCTGCAAGCGGTGAAGATACAGTGATTACCAGTGGCTTGGCGTCAGGACAGCAGATTGTCGTGGATGGTGCTGATAAATTAATGAATGGTTCCAGGGTTGAATTGCATGTACCTCATGTGGCGCCCCAAACCACTAATGCGCCTAAAGCATAATGAGTATCTCCGGGCCATTTATAGCCAGGGCAATAGCCACTTCATTGTTGATGTTTGCTATTTTTCTCAGCGGTGTTCTTTCCTATAAATTACTGCCTGTTTCTGCTTTGCCTGTTGTGGAATACCCCACCATTCAAGTGTCTACTTTTTATCCTGGCGCAAGCCCAGATGTAATGAGTACGACAGTGACCGCGCCACTAGAACGCCAATTTGGCCAAATGCCTGGTTTGGCACAAATGACTTCGAACAGTTCCAGTGGTTCGTCGATTATTACCTTGCAATTTACTCTGGATGTGGGATTGGATGTTGCCGAGCAAGAAGTGCAGCAAGCAATTAATGCGGGCAGCAGTTATTTACCTATAGACCTGCCTAATCCACCCGTGTACAGCAAAGTAAATCCTGCTGACACGCCTATCATTACTTTGGCCTTAACTTCCAATACCATGCCTTTGACTCAAGTTGAAGATTATGCCGAAACACGATTTGTGCCCAAAATTTCTCAACTCTCGGGTGTTGGTTTAGTAAGTTTAGGGGGCGGCCATCGTCCGGCAGTACGCATACAAGCTAATCCTAATGCCTTATCCTCTTATGGATTGACGATGGAAAGCGTGCGTTCTTTGGTTACTGCTTCGAATGTGAATGCGGCTAAAGGAAATTTTGATGGGCCACGTCTGGCGTATACGATTAATTCTAATGATCAGCTTTTATCTGCGGCAGAATACAGTCCTTTAATTATTGCTTACCAGAATGGCGCACCGGTTCGTTTGTCTGATGTGGCTCAGGTTATTGATGGGGCGGAAAATACCAAACAAGCCGCCTGGATGAATAAAGAGCCAGCTATTATCCTTAATATCCAGCGTCAACCCGGAGCAAACGTTATTGAAGTAGCCGAGCGTGTTAAAGCCTTGTTGGAACAAATGAAACCCGCAATTCCTGCGGGCATTCACGTTGAAGTACTTACAGACAGAACAACCAGCATTCGTGCCTCGGTAGAAAACGTGCAGTTTGAATTAGTCTTGTCAGTAATTTTAGTCGTACTGGTTATTTTTCTTTTTTTACGTAAGTTATCCGCAACAATCATTCCCAGTATTTCAGTGCCTTTAGCGCTCGTAGGTACTTTAGGTTTGATGTATTTACTGGGTTTTAGCTTGAATAACCTGACCTTGATGGGTTTAACAATTGCGGCGGGTTTTGTGGTGGATGATGCGATCGTGATGATTGAAAACATCATGCGTTATATCGAGCTTGGTGAGAAGCCATTAGCTGCTGCACATAAAGGTGCGGCACAAATTAGTTTTACTATTGTGTCCTTATCTATTTCATTGATTGCTGTATTAATCCCTTTATTGTTTATGGGCGATATTGTGGGCAGGTTATTCCGTGAGTTTGCTTTGACTCTGACTATAACGATTGTTATTTCGGCTTTTGTTTCTTTAACGTTAACGCCGATGCTTTGCTCACGTATTTTAACCGCGCAAAGCGACAGTAAAATTACTAAATTAGAGCGTTTTTTGGAGCATCAATTAAATCGTCTTATAGAACGCTACAAAGTGTCTTTGCATTGGGTTCTTTCGCGCCAGCCTTTAATTTTATTGATTTTCTTTTTTACGGTGATGTGCACGGCTGTTTTATTATATCTTATTCCTAAAGGCTTTTTTCCCATTCAGGATACCGGAATTATTCAAGGGGTTTCTGTTGCTTCGGATTCAATTTCCTTTCCCGCTATGGCTTCTCGTCAACAAGCATTAGCTGATGTGGTTCTTGCTGATCCGGCAGTTGAGAGTATTTCTTCTTTTATCGGTATTGATGGCACTAATGTAACGTTAAACAGCGGCCGTATTCTGATTAATTTAAAGCCCTTGGGTGAGCGTCCTGCTGTTGGTGAGGTGATCAATCGTTTGCAAGCAAAAATTCAAAAATCAGTAGTTGGTGCAACGCTGTATATGCAACCAGCGCAGGATTTAACAATTGACACTTTAACCAGTCGAACGCAATTTCAATTCAGCATCAGTGCTCCTGACAGTGCTGATGTAATGAAATGGTCTGAATTGATGCGTGAGAAAATGAGTCAGATTTCAATTTTAAATGACGTAAATAGTGATCAGCAAAACTTGGGATTAGTTTCTTCAATTAAAGTTGATAGAGACACTGCTTCAAGGCTTGGGATCAGCATGCAGATGATTGACAATACTTTATATGATTCCTTTGGCCAGCGACAAATATCCATTATGTTTACTCAGCGTAATCAATACCGAGTGGTTCTTGAGGTAGCACCTGAGTTACAACAAGCCCCGGTTGCCTTTGAAAATATTTATATTAATTCCACGGTGATGAATTCAGAAAGCCCAGGTTCTTCAACCATAATAACCAGCAGTGGTTCGGTTCCATTAAATGCTATTGCTAGTCTGTCGCACACAGTAGGTCCTTTGGTGATTGCACATAAGGATCAATTTCCCGCGGCAACCCTTTCTTTTAATCTGGCGAAAAATGCCTCTTTGGGAGAGGCGGTAAGTCAGGTTGAGGCGGCTAAAGAAAGCCTTAATATGCCGCTGAGCGTAGATGCTGGTTTTCAGGGGGCTGCAAAAAATTTCCAAAACTCACTGGCTAATGAAGGCTGGTTGGTTCTGGCCGCGATTATTGTTGTGTACATTATTTTAGGTGTGCTTTATGAAAGCTATATTCACCCATTGACCATATTATCTACTTTGCCTTCTGCTTCAATGGGGGCTTTATTGGCATTGTATCTGACCAATAATGAGTTGAGTGTTATTGCGTTGATTGCGATTATTTTATTAATTGGACTGGTCTTAAAAAATGCCATCATGATGATCGACTTTGCTTTGGAACAAGAGCGTGAATATAAAAAACCACCAATAGATGCAATTTATGAAGCCGCATTATTACGTTTCAGACCGATCTTAATGACTACAATGGCTTCAATGCTAGGCGCTATTCCTTTGGCTTTAAGCCATGGTATTGGTGGGGAATTACGACGCCCATTAGGTATTGCTATTGTTGGTGGTTTGATAGTCAGCCAGTTAATTACTTTATACACCACACCCGTAATTTACCTGACCTTTGACAGGATTTCACGTAAGGTGATGAATTATAATAAAAAGATGAAGCCTGACCATGCTGGTTTAGGTACATAAGCAGCAAATAGAGGCTAAGGTGTGAATTTATCTTCACTATTTATCAATAAACCGATTGCAACGATTTTATTAGCGTTGGGGCTGAGCTTTGCTGGTATTTTAGCATTTAATTTATTACCTGTGGCACCGCTGCCACAAATTGATTTCCCAACGATTACTGTTCAGGCGCAATTACCCGGCGGAAATCCTGAAGTAATGGCTACCTCTGTTGCTGCACCGCTTGAACGTCAATTAGGGCGCATAGCAGGTATTACCCAAATCACTTCATCGAGTACCCTCGGGCAAACCAGTATTATCCTTCAGTTTGAACTCTCACGTGACATTGATGGGGCGGCGCGTGATGTACAGGCTGCAATCAATGCCTCATTGAGCCAATTACCAGCGACTTTAGTTAATAATCCAACGTATCGTAAAGTAAATCCTGCTGATGCGCCGATCATGATTCTTGCTTTAACCTCAGATAAATATACGACAGGGAAAATGTATGATGTGGCTTCTACGGTGTTACAGCAGAAGATTTTACGTATTGAAGGAATAGGGCAAGTGAACGTAGGCGGAGGCTCTTTGCCTGCGGTACGTATTGAAATTAATCCCACTACTTTAAATAAATACGGTATTGGCCTGAATCAACTGGCAACAACCATTGCGCAGGCTAATACAAATCAGGCAAAAGGGCAGTTCATCCATAGCGATGGTCGCGCTTCAATCATCAAAAATAACGATCAAATGTTTACTGCTGCAGAATACGCGCCACTGATTATTTCCTATCAAAATAAAAGCCCAGTACGTCTTTCTGATGTAGCCGATGTGATTGATTCTGTAGCTGACGTGCATAATGCCGGTATGGCTAATGGAAAACCGGCGGTCTTGCTTGTTTTATTCAAACAACCTGGCGCGAATGTGATTAAAACGGTGGACTATGTAAAAAAAGTTCTACCGCAGCTAAAGGCATCTATCTCTCAGGACATTCATTTGAATGTATTGATGGACAGAACAACCAGCATCCGGACTTCTTTGCATGATGTTGAATTAACCTTATTAATTTCTATGCTTTTGGTGATTTTTGTAACCTATCTTTTTCTTGGCAGTTTTCGCGCCATGTTAATTCCTGGTATTGCGGTTCCTTTGTCTTTACTGGGAACTTTTGCGGTAATGAAATTATTAAATTACAGCCTGAATAATTTATCATTAATGGCTTTAACCATTTCTACAGGTTTTGTGGTGGATGATGCGGTGGTTGTTTTAGAAAATATTACGCGTCATATTGCAATGGGTAAAAAACCTACTCAGGCCGCTTTAGATGGCTCTAAAGAAATTGGTTTTACTGTATTGTCCATGAGCATTTCTTTAATTGCCGTATTCATTCCTATTTTGTTGATGACTGGTATTGTTGGGAGACTGTTTCGTGAGTTTGTAGTAACGCTCTCTGTGGCAATTCTCATTTCATTAGTGGTGTCTTTAACGTTAACGCCCATGATGTGTTCGCGTTTATTACGTGTTGATGAGGGCGAACGAACTAATTATTTTATGCGTTTCATTGAGCAAACCAGAAGACGTTATGCAAAGAGTTTGCATTGGGTGTTAGTACGTCCCATGAAAATGTTATGGCTGACATTGGGGACGGTTTTATTGACGCTTTATCTTTTTATCGTTATTCCTAAAGGGTTTTTTCCACAGCAAAATACTGACCGAATCGGAGGCTCTTTACGTGCGGATCAAAATATTTCCTTTCAGGCAATGAAAAAGAAACTGCAACAAAGCGTTGATATTATTAAGAATGATCCCGCGGTTGAGAATGTAGCGGCGTTTATTGGCAGTGGCCCTGGAAATAATACTGCGAATACTGGTTCTGTATTTATTATGTTGAAATTACCCAAGCATCAAAATATTCCTACTGAAAAAATTTTAGCGCGTTTACGAGCTAAATTATCAGTAATAAGTGGCGCCACCTTATTCATGCAATCGTCGCAAGACTTATCGATTGGTGGTCGCTCCAGTGCGGCACAATTCCAATATACGGTGTCTTCTGACAGCTTGAAAGATCTTGCAACCTGGACGCCGCGAATCATGGAACAATTGGCTACAATCCCTGGTATTTCCGATTTAAATAACGACCAACTGAATCACGGCTTGCAAGTGTTTGTAAATGTGGATCGTGATACGGCATCACGTTTTGGCATCCGTTCTGAGCAAATAGACGCGGTCTTATATAGTGCTTTTGGGCAACGCCAAATCTCGGTGATGTATATGCCGATGAATCAATATTTTGTAGTGCTTAATGTCGCTCAGAAATTTTGGCAATATCCAGCAGTATTAGATGAGATTTACGTTCAATCGCCTCTTGGAAATGAAGTGCCGCTTTCAGCCTTTGCCAGCTTTAAACCCGGCTCTACTTTATTGTCTGTAAACCATCAAAGTCAAACTCCAGCAGCTACCTTTTCATTTAATCTGGCTCCAGGAACCTCCCTTGGTGGTGCTGTAAATACTATTAATCAATTAGTGAGTCAAATGGACTTACCCCCCACAATGCGTGGTTCATTTCAGGGTACGGCACAAGCATTTCAAGAGTCTTTTGCTAATGAAAAATATTTGATTATGGCGGCCTTATTAGCTGTATATATTGTGCTAGGAATGCTTTATGAAAGTCTGATTCATCCGATTACTATTTTATCTACATTGCCTTCTGCAGGTGTCGGTGCTTTATTGGCTTTAATGTTATGCCATACGGATTTAAGCATTATTGCTTTGATTGGAATTATTCTCTTGATTGGTATTGTGAAAAAAAATGCCATTATGATGATTGATTTTGCTTTAGATGTGGAACGTAATGAACATAAATCACCACGTGAAGCAATTTATAAAGCTGCATTATTACGTTTTCGCCCGATTATGATGACTACGATGGCGGCACTTTTAGGTGCTTTGCCTTTGGTGATTGGATTGGGTGTGGGTTCAGAATTACGCCGTCCTTTGGGTATTGCCATTGTGGGTGGTTTGATTATGAGTCAATTATTAACTCTTTATACAACGCCTGTCATTTATCTGGCGTTGGATTCTGCAAGCTTGCGCTGGCGTTGCTTCATGACTCAAATCAAATCTTCTCGAGGTGCTTATGATCACTCTTAATCGATTAAAAAGAGGGGCAGGGTTAACGCTGCTTTCGTTATTACTTCCTGCTTGCATGGTGGGTCCTAATTACGTACGTCCTCCAGTTGTGGGCGCTCCTGAATTCAAAGAAGCCAAGGGCAAAATGGCCGCAGGCCCAATCAGTAAAAACTGGAAACCTATAAAGCCTCAGGATGATATGGATAGGGGCGAATGGTGGCTGGTATTTAATGATCCCGTGCTGAATGATTTGGAGCAGCAGCTGAACAAATACAACCAAAACATTGCCACAACACAAGCAACTTATTTACAGTCTTTAGCTATTGTTGATCAAGCTCGGGCCAGCTTTTTCCCTACACTGACCAGCGCTTTTAATATTTTTCGACAACGCCAAGGTGGTGGCGCTACTTCATTTATCAGTACTTCAGGTGGCACTACTTCTGTGGGTACCGCAACAACAGGTACTCAATCAACAGCAAAAACGGCAACCAATTATTCAGGCATTTTGAATGCAACCTGGGAACCGGATATTTGGGGTTTAGTGCGTCGTACTGTTGAAGCTGATTCGGCTGCTGCTCAATCGAATGCTGCATTAATCCGCGTAACGCGTTTATCCGCACAAGGTGCTTTAGCGCAATATTATTTTGAGTTACGAACATTGGATAAAAATCAAATATTTTTGGCAAATACCGTAACATCGTATAATAAAATATTAACTTTAACCCGGAATCAATATAAAGCAGGGGTCGCAGCTCTAGCAGATGTAGTCCAGGCGCGAAGTCAATTGGAATCAGCTCAGGCATCGGCCCTTAATAATGGAATTTTACGTGGACAATACGAGCATGCTATCGCGGTATTAATAGGTCGTCCTCCTGCATATTTGTCTTTACAAAACATGCCATTAAGAGCAAAACCACCGACCATACCATTATCCGTTCCCTCGATTTGGTTGGAGCGCCGCCCCGATATCGCGCAAGCCGAGCGCTTGATGCAAAATGCCAGTGCCTTAATCGGAGTAGCTACGGCGGCCTATTACCCTAATCTGAGTTTGACGGGCTCTACAAGCGCCGCAGGAAACAGCTTCCATAAATTGATTCATACACCCTCTATAGGTTGGTCCGCAGGTCTGCAAGTGGCAGAAACTATTTTCGATGGCGGATTACGCGCAGCAACCGTACGTGCAGCAAAAGAAGGTTATTGGGCACAGGTAGCGGCTTACCGTCAGGTGGTGCTCACTGCATTTCAGGATGTCGAGGATAATTTGGTTGCTTTACGCATTTTACGTGAGCAAAGTGTGGTACAAAACAAAGCCGCCGCCAGCGCACGTTTGGCGCTTAAATTAGTTGTTAATCAATATAAAGCCGGTACAGTAAATTACGCTAGCGTGCTTACAGCACAAATTGCAGCGTTTAGCGCAGAACAAACAGCAAATAATGTTGATGGTTTACAAATGACTGCAGCAGTAGGTTTAATTAAATCATTAGGAGGCGGCTGGGTACGTCGTCCAGAGCTTGATGATTCGTCACAAAATTAATAGAGCCCGTTCGGCCTGAGGAAGCGCTTTAGCGCTGTCTCGAAGGCTTGGCACAATTGGTGCAGACAGTTCGAGACGGAGCTTCGCTCCTCCTCACTGCGAACGGTGTAGTGGGGAGGCAATTATATATAAAATAAATTTTGTGACGAATCATCATGCTCATGCTCTGGATGACAGCGTCAAATTTAATGCAACTGAGTAGGCGTTTGAAGGTCCTCAAGAATGAATGCCAGTTTTTGGCCAATTGGTACGTTGCTGCTTTTTAAGGCTTTAATCAAATGCTCTTTCGCTTGCAAAGGATTTTTATGATTAAAGTAAATGGTTTCTGCAATTTCAGTCAGGAAGCAATTAGGATTTAAACTCTTAGCTTTTTCCATTAACTCTTCTGCTTTAGAAAACTCTTCTCTTAAAGCATGAACCAGAGCCAAACCACCCCATGAATCAGCTAATTCACCAGCGAACTCTGCAGCCGTCTGGTAGGCTTCAAATGCTTCTTCCAAATTGTCATTAAGCAGTAAACACCAGCCTAAGGCAATGTAGCAATCATAAAATTCAGGGTAAATTTCCACTGATTTTTTTAAAGTATGTTCTGCTAAATCAAGATTACCTTGACTCATATGTACGTTACCTAAAGCAAACCACAAACGGCAATCATCAGGATTAATTTGCAAGAGTTCTTCGATTTCTTCCGGACTTGTTTCCTGCGTTACCAGACGGGACATGACATCAATTAACTTGGCATCATAGTTATCTGGATTTATTGCTAAGGCGCGACCAGATGCTTCGGCGGCTAACTCACTTTCATCCATATCAAAATGCAGCAGAGCCAGTAAGCCCAAGGCTTCAGAATCATCTTGGTGATGAATTAACACCTCATCGACTAAATCTAATGCGGCATCCAAATCACCTTGTCCATGGAGGGCACGAGCCATTAATAAATTGGCTTCTGGGTGCAGTTCACCATTTAATATGGGTGACAGGATTTTTGAAACATCTTCCAATTCAGAGTTTACAAAATGAGTAAAGCTCAGATTGTAACGTAAAGCCGGTGTATCCACGTGGTTCAATGCTTCAGAAAAATATTCTTTAGCTTGAGTGAATTGACCTTGATTTAAGTACAATAAACCTTGATGCCCAAGACAAGCCTCACGATCAATGGTGCTGGCTTTATCTAAATATTCTTGCGCAGCTTCCAAATCATTTAATTCAAGATAAAGGTCGCTGACCTTTATTAATAATGTTAAATTATTTTCATCTTGGGTTAAAAACGAAAGATGGCGGCTTAGTTGTTCCTCTGCCTGTTGGGTGCTCACTTATAGGATTCCTTTTTATTGGATTGTAAAAACTTGAACACTATAAGAGTAACTTGTAAAAAAGGCAAAATATTTATACTAAAACGACGTACCTTTCGTCGTCCTGAGCGTAGTCGAAGGAACTCCCAGTACGAGATAGATCCTTCGCTATGCTCTGGATGACGATATCAGAAAAAAAGGATTGCCTATGCTGGGTTTAGTGACTGTTGATGAATGTTGGGATGTGATTAATTTCAGTAAAGACCATGCCAATGACCGTTTTTTACAAGGCCAAACAAGGCGTTTTTTTGAAACCTATCGAAAGCGTCCTGGTTTTTTTAAACCGTATGAAGGACGGGCGCAATTGATTGGTGGCTTATTAGCCCCTTTGTTTTACCCCATAGTATTAGGTGTTTTTTCAAGTATTGCACTCATGTGTGCTGCTATAGGCAGCGCTTTAAGTCTGAGCTGTTTATTGATTGCGGCTGGTACAGCTTTGCTTGGTAATTCAGAGTTATGTGACGACGCCATTGAAACGGCATCAACACTTTTTTACATCACTGGTCTAGCACTTGTAGCTGCCGCGGTGAGTGTCTTTTTAGCCATGGCAAGCATTTTGCATTCGCTGTGTTCGCTGGTGACTCGGTTGGTAGTGTCCTGTTCTGTTAAGGAAGTTGAGCGGATTGTTGAAGAGACAGAAGATAATGCATGGATTGAAATGGAAATTTTTGCTTTTTAATGATAATACAGTATGTATAAATATTGACAATTGGATCGTTAATCGATTATTATGAACAATAATTTTACTATACCGAGGTGTTTATGCTTTATTTAATTGGCGAACGAGAAATGAATAAAGTATTTTCTCCAACGACTAACAGCCCATCCCAAATTTTTGATAGTGCGGCTGAAGTATATAGTAAACGCCCGCATTTTTTCACTCCTTATAGAAATCCTGCAGAATTTGTGGGTGAGTGTATCGCCCCGGTGGTTTATCCTTTTGTAGGAGGCGCTCTTTCTTTAGTTTCGTTAGTAGTAGCGCCTATAGCTTTTGCTGTTTCTATTGTTAGCAAGCTTGTTGCTGCCGTGGCTTCTTTATTTGGAAATGATAAGTTTTCTAAAGAGGCTAATGAATTCTCAGGCAACGCCTTGAAATTCTCAGGCATCACGCTTGCCACTTCAGTTATTGCCGCTGCGTTGGCTGTCGCCAGCTTTTTCCATAGTCTTGCTTCAATTGTCACTCGTTCAATAGCAACCATTGCTGCATTAACTACAGGTTATACAGACGGTTATGTAGCAGAAGTAGATGAGGACGATGACCATTTAGACGAGCAAGATTTTGTTTGCTTGTCACCCGGAGCGTAGCGAAGGACCTCTTTATAGTGGCTTAGCCCCACTATAAAGAGGAAGTACCTTGTTAATGAAAACTTCCAACCAAAGCCTGAACAACTAAATCCCAGCCATCAATTAAAATAAACAATAATATTTTAATTGGTAAAGAAATACTCATTGGTGGCATCATCATCATACCTACGGTCATTAAAATCCCCGACACAATCAAATCAACCAATAAAAAAGGTAAAAAAATCATAAAGCCAATTTGAAACGCTGTTTGTAATTCACTGAGCAAAAAGGCGGGTACCAGTTGATACAGCTTAATGTCCTCAGCAGAAGCGGGCAAGGGTTCCTTCGCTAATTGCAAAATAACGCTCATGTCTTTTTCTCGCGTTTGGTGCAGCATGAATTGTTTTAGTGGTTTTACGGCATTATTCAGAGCCGTTTCAGTATTCATCTGATGGGCTTCATAAGGTAAATAAGCTTGAGTATAAATAGTTTTAGCGGTAGGCATCATCGTAAATAAGGTAAGAAATAAAGACAAACTGATGATTACTGTATTGGGTGGGGTTTGCTGCAAACCTAAAGCATTACGCAGCATAGAGAGCACCACCACAATCCTTGTGAATGAGGAGAGCATGATTAAAATACTGGGAGCCAAACTTAAAACGGTAAGTACTGCAAAAGCTTGCAGCGCAGGTGAAACGTTATCCTTATCCAGATGGATAGGGCCAATATCAGTTCCAGACGCTGCCATACTTATCAATGGAGCGCATAATAAAATAAAACCAAAGATAAGCCGGATGGTGTCTTGTAAGCGCTTCATAATGAAGGTTGAACCTCTTCTTTGTGCAAAGGATGAATGGCTAAAGCTTGTTGGTTGTCAGCGATTAAAAAGCGTTGACCGTGATACTCAATGACATGCACTTTGGTTTTATAATGGATAAAGATTGATTCAATCAGCTGACATTGGGCATTAGTTTTAATAAAGCCTTTTGATTTTTTAGCCAGCACGATTAAAGCTACAAATAAAAATCCAAGCCCTAGCAGATAGGGAGTCCAGTGTACTTGGCTCACCAAGTCTTTTTTAAATCCTAAAGCGCTGTCTGCATGCAAAGAGCTTGATAAACAAATCATAAACCCCCAAAAAATGTGATTGATAGTTTTTATCATGCAGTAATTTCCGTTATCCGTACTGCAAAATGATCTTCTTGACTCATCAGTTCTCCACGAGCAATAACACGCTCATTAAGAATGATTTCAATCGGTTCATTTGTTTTTTGATCCAGGCGTAATGTTTGCCCCGATTTTAAGTCTTTAAGTTGGGCGATGCTTATATTTAAAGTACCAATGCGTACGGTACATTGCACTTCAATATCACCAACCAAGCCTAAATAATTTTTATTAAGCAGTTGGCCTTCTGTTTGTGGCTGTTGCTCTGATAAATTAATTTTTTTTACGATAATGCTCATAGTGCCTCCTTTAGTACGATGGATTTATAGTGCGATGATTGGCCTAAATCTGCTTGTGCAAACAGTTGCTTTCCTCGCGTTATTCTTAATGGTTCGGTTAATAAATGATGGGTAGATAAAATGTCGCCTACTTGCATCTGCGCTAAACTTTTGACAGACAAGCCACTTGGAATTAATTCCAGATTTAGACTTACAGTCTGCTCTGTAATGGCGTCATTCAAAGAACAGAGCTTGGTTGCAGCAGTTTTATTTTTTGGTAACTGTTGGTAAACCCAATCTGGATTCAGAGTTAGGGTAAAATGATGTTCCTTGCATCCGAAGGTTAATAACAGGCTGGTCGAACCGGCATAAAACCAATTGGGGATTTTTTGCAAGGCATTCAATTGGCTTTGTTCTGTTTTGAATAGCTTATCTAATAAAATCAGCATTAATTTCTGGCTTACATCATGAAAGCTGCGCTTGTCTTCAGTAAACAGTGCTTGCGTGATGATGCTTAAGTAATCGCCTTCAATAAAACCTAAATGATGCTCTTGCTCGTGAATCATAATCGCATCTGTCGTACTGTAGTTTTTAGGAGGTACAGTCAAATGCACGTCCAATGGTGTGAAACAATAGGTTTCATTCCATACATCGAGCACACTATTAAAATGCAGAGTAAGCTCGTGCATTTCAGAGGCATTAAGTAATCTATAAGGTTTCATGATTTTGATTCCAGTTCTTCTAATAATTGTTTGTCGATATCCATAATTTGCGAGCAAGCCTGAAACATCCTTTGCAGTACCACGATATTGGCAAACTCCTTGGTGGAGTCGACGTTTGATTGTTCTAATTCTTTGGCTCGAATTGCAGCAAAACCGTTTTTATTGGCTCGGCCGTAATGAACGCCCGTGTCGGTTTTTGTTTTGAATAAATTATCTTCGGTTTGAATGAGGTTATGCTCCATGTTATCAAAGCGCGCTAAACCCACATGAATGCCTTTAATACTACGGCCGTTGTCGTAGAAATAGGTTATTTGGCCGTTTTCATCGAATGAAAAGCTTAGGTGTTTGCCTGTACTGTATCCGTCGTTTTGATATACTTCGATTTGTGTCCCTTCCGGATTATTTTTAGAGTTTTCTATTGTGACGGAGTCATTTTGGCCATCAGAGAGGTAGTTACCGAAATAAATTTTAATATCTTGTTGGTTATTTAGTGTTAATTTAATAGTACTATTATCAGAAATGGCACCTAGATTATCTTTAAAAATTATTTGTTGCTCTCCAGCCCATTTAATTTCAGTACTGTCGTAGGTGGCTCGAGCCAGCTTCCAACTGCGCCCGGGCTCAGGATCTTTCTCATTCATATCAGCGATAGATTCAAATTCAAGTTTTAAAGTATGTGGTTTACCTTGAGCATCATAAATTTTTTGTAGCTCACAATAAATATCTTTATATTTACTTTTAATGGGATTAGGATCTCTATCCAATTCATCTTTTGATTTTTCCTCACGAATAAATTTTCCCTTAAGATAAATTTCATGACTGGCTTTTCCTGCTGATTCTTTAGGTCCTTTTTCACGAATAGGAACCAGTTCTCCTGCACTGTTATACCCCTGAACCTGTCCACCACTGTGCTTGTCAGTTAAAATCCCATCTATAAACTCAAATTCGCCATTACGTGTATAACTCAATAAATTATTTTTTAAACGAATGACAAAAAAACTGTCCCCAACTAGGGCCAAGTCAGTTGCATTCCCTGTTTGTAAATGGTCACCTTCTTTAAAATTAGTACAGCTTCCATTGACATGAACTCCTTGCCCCATACTGTCGTCACCACTTCCATTGCCAAGTGAGGAGTAGAATAGGTCGTTACGTTTAAAGCCAGGGCTTTGCATATTAGCGACGTTATTGGATGTATTTTGCAAACCTAAGCTTGCTGCAATCATTCCTGACAAACTGCTGTAATAAGTCGAACTCATTATTATTTCCTTTAGAGGCTAGCTATGAAACTTCCACAATATGTTCTGCCGATACAGTAGGGGAGCCACTTGAATCATTCAGTGACACTGTGACTTGAGCTTTTCCATCAGCGTCAAAAATAACTGCCCTCACCTCGCCATAGCTATTAGAGCTAGCTATTTTTACATTTCGTCCTAATAAGTTAATCGCGCGATTTCCATAATTTATATTGATTAATTTGTCTAAATTCATATTGGTGCTTCTTGCCTCTTGTAGGGCAGAGAATTGCGCCATTTGCGCCATGAATTCACGGTTATCGATCGGTTTTAATGGATCTTGATACGTTAATTCTTGCATGAATAATTTCATGTATTCTGTTTGTCCTACTTCCGTTGCGCTGACTGGCTCAGTCATTTTTTACTCCATTAATGATTAAACGGCTTAAAATCAGGCCTTTGTTTTTTAAATGCTCCTGAATCAGGTACATCAGTTCTTTTTTTTCTTCTTTATTAAAATGCTGCATGTTCAAGGTAAGCTCTGCTTGCTCACCCTCAATAAACAAATGATTATTTTTAAAATCAATTGGGTAATTGAACCTATTTATGGGTAGGTTTTGTTCTTGAGTTGAAGCAGTTGTTTGTAATGAGTAAGTGCCGTTAGCAAATGCATAAGGTGTATTCGCTTGCTCTAATGCTTTGTCGAGTTCTGTCATAAGCGTAGTTGCTTCTTTCATACATGAACTGCAGTGAACAGGTTCTTGTACTGCATCAAGTACCGTATAAGATGATTCTCCAGATAGGCTATTCATCAGAGCAGATGGGTTAATGGCTGCTTCACTGGGAGTAGTGGCAGTTTGTTGGGGCTGAGCACTCATTTTTGGCTTGGCATCAAAATGCAGTTCAGAGTGTTGTAAATGGTTTTGATGCTGCCAATAATATTCATCTCCTGTACTTTGTTTCTCAGGATTAGTAAATTGTTTGCATTGTTCCGTATCATCGAGCCACTGCCCAAAATCAGCCTGATTTTGTTGGTTCATCGAGGCTTTTTGTGTTGGCATTATAAATTCGGTAATTTTCATAGTAATTCCTTTTTCTGAATAACCCACTCGTCCATAGCATTATCTTGAGCTTTGTTTTGCTGTTCTTTTTGAATTAGTTCTTCTCGCGCCATGTATTTTTCCAACATTTTTAATTCGGTTCTTAGGCGCTGAATTTTTTCTTTTAATTTATGTTCCAAATCCTGATGACTTTTCATTTGTGCTGCGAGAACCTCTTTTTTTTCTTGTTGCTGCATTACAAAATTAAGTCTATTAATCTCCAGATCTGGATTAATTAAAAGAGAATTAAGTCTGGCATGACCTATCTGTTCATCAATTTTTTGCATCTGTTGCATCACAGCCTGTGCTTGATTTTGTGCCTCTTGTAAATGCAAATGAAGCTCATTAAGCTGCCAGTTTAATTTGGTAGTTAAAGCATTAAGTGCAGGGTTCATAATAAAATACCTCTAAAGCACTGCATTAATTCACTAAACGATAAAGCCTGATTTTTATCCTGAATAAGTAGCTGGTTAATGGCCGTAATACGTGGGACTGCTGCATCCAATAGGGCATTATTTCCAGGTTTGTAAGCGCCTAATTCAATTAAATCTTTATTTTGTTGATACAGGCTGAGGCAGGCGATGATTTGACTGATTATTTGCTGCTCTTCGTGGCTTATAAGCTGGCTTGCCAGACGCGATACACTCTGTAAAATGGATATTGCAGGATAGTGTCCACGCTGTGCCAGCTCTCGAGTAAGTACTATATGACCGTCTAATAAAGCACGCGTATGATCTGCAAGTGGCTCATTAAAGTCATCGCCTTCGACCAGTACGGTGTATAAAGCACTGATACTGCCTTTATCTTTAAAGTTTCCAGTACGCTCTATAATTCCCGGGAGCAGTGCGAACACACTGGGTGTGTAGCCTCGAGCAGTCGGTGGTTCGCCCAAGCTTAACCCGATTTCTCTTTGTGCCATAGCAAAGCGTGTGATGGAGTCCATAAACAACATGACGTGCTTGCCTTGATGGCAAAAATGTTCGGCAATCGCCGTAGCAGTAAAGACAGCCTGACGGCGCATTAGAGCAGATTCATCGCTGCAAGCTACAACCAGCACGGATTTTTTTAGCGTTTCTTCATCCAGATGATTGTTGATGAAATCATTTACTTCGCGACCTCGCTCACCAATTAAAGCAATAACATTAATGTCGCTTTCAATGTTTTTTACCATGTTACCCAACAAGGTACTTTTACCCACGCCACTTCCTGCAAAAATACCAATTCGCTGACCTTGACCAATGGGTAGCAGGGCATCTATGGCTTGAATCCCAGTGGTTAAACGTTTGGTGATGGGCAGACGTGTTAAAGGATTAATGCGTTTATTTTTAGTAAAAATACGTTGCTGACACGGCAGGTGGATGTGTTCATTAATCGGTTTGGCAAAGGCATTTACCGCATGCCCAAGTAATGCATCTCCTACAGCAATACTCAGATGATCACCTGTGGCGCGTACTCGATAACCCATGCGTACCGCAACTGAATCATAAGGCATAAGATAGACTTTGCCTTCTTCAAAGCCGATGACTTCTGCTTGCATGACCACTTGCTGGTTCTGATCCAAAATATCACAGACTTCACCAATAAAAGTTTGTGGAGGGCCATTAGCTACTAATTTTAAGCCAATAAATTGCTCTATTTCACCTAAACGCTCAATAGCCAGCAGGTTATTAATCCAGGGGTGCATGCGGCCCCCTTTTTTTAAGTTGCAAGAGTACTTCTTTGAGCTTATCAATCTGTTTTTCTATACTGGCATCAAAGAGACCATGGCTGGTTTTAATACGATAGCCACCTAAGGCCAGAGACTCATCACTTTTGATTTTCAAGCCATTTAAATGGGCGGCATCCAGTTGAATTACTCCATTTTGCAGGGCAGTAATTTCTTGGGGGTGCAAGCACAGTTCTACTGTTTGTTTGTTATTTAATTGGCTAAGAATTTGGTTTATTTGCTGTGATAAAGCTTCGGCATTATGTTGGTTTTCAATAAAAAATTGCTGGCTAATCACCAGGACAATCTCAGCAATTTCATCACTTAAATCCAAACGGTTTTGTGCTACTGCTTGGGGAATGGCAATTAAAGCTTCAGCTAATTGCTGCTTCAGTTGACCCAGCTCTTCTTCTATCAGCTGGCGTTCCGCGGTTTTTCCAGATAAGTAACCTTGGTCATAAGCTTCTTTTAGTTGCAGTTCATGAAGCTGATATGTGTGATCTTCAATTGGTTCTACATACGCTTGAATCGGTTGATTTAAAAACACGATTTCTTCGCTAATAATGGCATTTTTAAATAGTTTAGCCATGCGTCATCCTCAGCTGATCTTCAAAACTGAGCTCGGTTTGCCATTGTTGAAAAACCAAGGATTTGGCCGCGGGTTTGAGCTCTTTGACTCGTGTGCCGAGTTGCTCTGCAATTTCATCGCGCTGATCACAAGTATTTATAAAAGTTTGCTCCCAATTAAATTGTCCTTGTTCCAGAATAATAGCGATATAAAGCGGGACTTCTTGACGAAGTGCAGCACAGGCTTCTGGTAGTTGTATTGTTTGTTGGATTTGTGGCAGCTGCGGACAAGGAAGCTTGCGAAATTTACGTGCCTCTTTAAGTAAAACGTCACCTTGCAACTCTTTAAATTGTTCTCGTTGTTTTTGTGTCAGCTGTTTTAAGACCCATTGCTGATCAGCGCGACCTAAATTGGCAAGATTCAATAAAATTTTTTTAAATTCTTTATTCATGATGACTTAACCATTGAGTCAGTTCCAAGAGAAGTTTCTGGCGTTTCTTTTGTCGGCTTCTTTTAAGTAAAAGAACACCGGAGCCGCAGGCTGCGGTAAATAAGATAAAGCACAATAAGGCTTGTTGTGTTTTTCGTTCATCCCATTGCTGGATTAGCGAGTTAAAAGAAGGCTCTTGTTTGGGAGTAATTAACTGAGGTACTGGAAGAGCTCTGTGTTTTAAAGTTGTAGTGTTTCGAATCAAAGCCTCAACACTTAATACATCGCCACGTCGTTCATTAAAACCAACGGTGCTTTTAATTAAGCGCTGGATTTGGGCAATAGTTTTTGCATCTGTATTTTGTGGCAAAACCACACTGACCGTGAGCCGCTCAATTGTTCCACTGGCACGTTTGAATAACTCCTTTTCACTTCCCAATTCATACGTTTTTTCTCTGGTAAGATCGCTCTTGCCTTTATTTTTTCCTTTTTTGTCGAGTGTAGAATGAGTCACTTCTTTTTCATGCGTGACTTGTCCTTTAGCTTGAGGTTTGATGAGTTCGCGTTGCAGTTCATCGTAATTAATTTCAGCATTAATCTTGACCGCTATCTGATTGTTCGCAAAGATTTTATGCAGTATTTGCAGGACTTTATCGTTCAGGTAGTGCTCTATAGTTTTTTTAGTCGTGAAATGAGAGGCCGAATTATCTTCTTCTCCTTGAGATAAAGTATTGCCATTTTGATCAACTACTACGACTTTATTCAATTGTAAATGAGCTACGCTTGCTGCAATCAATTGCTGAATACTTTGTACTTGCTTGGCTGTTAAGTTGCGTTTTAAATGCAGCGTTACTGCGGCTTTAGGCTGATTGGTTTCTTGATCAAATAGATGATGCTCGGGGATAACCAGATGCACTCTTGCCTGGCGTATTTCATCAAGACTAGATATAGTGCGTTCCAACTCTCCTTGCAAGGCGCGTTGGTAATTGATTTTTTGCGAAAAATCCGTCATGCCAAAATCATTTTTATCAAACAATTCAAAACCTATATTACCAGCTAATTGCAAACCCGAGCCCATAATTTTAAGACGGGTTTTGGCGACCAGAGTGTTATCAATTAAAATATCACGTCCATCATGTTCTAACTGATAAGGGATATTGTCTTGCTCAAGTTGACTTACAACTTTAGTAGCATCCTGCTCATCTAAATTATTAAACAAGACGGCATAGGATGGAGAAAGAATCCACCAGCTTAGTGTTGACGTGGCAATAACAATAAGCGTGATGGATGCGACCAAACTGAATCTGCGTTTCACATCCTGGCTATTAAACCAGTGCATGGCTGTTTGTAAGTAATTCACTTTAAATTTGCTCTCTTAGTAAGTCTTGATAAGCGCTCATCAAGCGGTTACGAATCTGTTCCAGATATTGAAACGATAATTTGGCCTGTTCCAGAGTTAACATGGTGGAATGTAAATTTTGGGCATGACCACTGGCCAATTGAGTGAGGGCATTATCTGCCGTATTCAGTTGCTCATTAGTCGTGCCAATTTTTTCGCCTATCCAAGTCGAAAAGGAAGTTTCCGGTGCTTTATGAACTTCCATGCTTTGGTTGGTCGGTTTTAAAAACAGATTAGTGCTCACGGCATCTATTTTCATCGCTCATCCCCTATGCTTAAAGCTTGTAAATACAGGCTGTGTGCGGAATTAATTATTTTGATATTGGCCTCATACGCTCTGGAGGCACGAAGTAAGGTGGTCATCTCATCAATGGTGCTGATTCCTGGATAAGTGACGTACCCTTGTTTGTCTGCGGCAGGATGACCTGGTTGATAGACTTTATTGGGTGGCAGATTTTGCGACACTACCTCAACGGACTCGATGCCCATGTCTTCTGGATTATCTACCAGTTCAGAAAAGGGTTTGGCAGTAGTCACTACCTGACTGGCTTGAAAGACTGAACCATCAGCGCCTTGTAATGAATGTTGGTTCGCAATATTATTGGCGACTACATCCACACGTAATTTTTCAGCGTTCATTCCTTGACTGGCAATGGCGTAAATTTGTGCGTAATCCATTATTGATTATTTCCTTGTAAAGCCAGTTTCATGATGGATAATTTTTGGTTTAAGCCTTTTATCAAAGCGCGGTAATGCGTCATGTTCTGCACGTTTAAGCTCATTTGTTCATCAATAGTAGCGTGGTGTTCGCTTTGTTGATAAAAGGGCGTTACTGAGTTTAAATCGCCGCTACTGCTGACATCAGTTAATTGCTCTTCGAAATTGACTTCCTGAGTTTGATAGTTTGCCGTATTTATATTGGCAATATTGCTGGCAATAGCAGTTTGCCGCATTAAGGTTGCGTCTAAAGCCATGCTCACAAGTTGTATGGTTGAGTCTGAGTTCATCATCATTCCTTATTGAATAACCAATTCTGCATGCAATGCGCCTGCTCGTTTTAAACTTTCCAAAATCGCAATAATGTCTCGTGTAGAGGTTTGCACTTTGGTTAATGCGCTTATGAGATTCGCAACGGTTGCACCTTGTTTTAATTTCACCGTATTAGCGGATTGCTCATTCACATTAATGTTGGTTGCCGGTGTAATAGCAGTACGCACTTGCTTACCCATTTTTTGGATTAAAGTAGGTTGTGAGACCTGATAATCTGTAGCAATCGAAACTTGTAAATTGCCATGAGAAATAGTGACGGAGTCAATCTTCACATCAGCTCCAGCAACAATTACTCCAGTACGTTCATTCACGACTACCGTTGGTAAGTTATCTGGAGTAACCACCACATTTTCGAGTTGGCTGATAAAGCGAATAAAATGTTTTCTGGCAGGTTTGGGTGGATGAATTTCAATATCTTGCGCCGAACGTGCTAAAGCGATAGGGCCACCAAATTTATTGTTAATGGCTGTTTCAATAGTGTCTGCAGTGGTGAAGTCTGGGTTGTTTAATATAAGATGAATATCTCCAGTCTTATCCACCATGTCGTTATAAAGCGTCTTTTCTATAATCGCACCACCAGGTATTAGTCCGGTAGTTGGATGATTTTTTTGGACGACATTTCCATATAAATCGTATTTAAAACCACCAATAGAAATGGGGCCTTGAGCCAAGGCATAAACCTGATTGTCCGCACCTTTTAATGGCGTAACGAGTAGGGTGCCGCCGAGCAAGCTTTTAGCATCACCTAAAGAGGCAACGTTAATATCGATTTTATCGCCTTGATGTGCGAATGAAGGAAGATTGGTGGTGATAATAACCGTCGCGGTGTTTCTGCTGTTGATATCGTGTGGGCTTAAGGTAACACCAAAAGTTTGTAGTAAGTTGGAAATAGCTTGCGTAGTATCTTTATTACGTCTTGAGTCCCCGGAGCCTGCCAAGCCAATCACCAAACCGTATCCAGTAATCGGGTTTTCCTGTAAGCCAGACAAGCGCGCAATTGATTTTAAACGCACTGCGCAGTAGCTTGGCTGCCAGCATATTTGCATACTTAAAATGAGGAGCACTATAAGTTTATTCATTATACTAACCCCACAAAGGAAAGAATTTTGTAGATGTAATTACGGTCTTGGGAATTGGCAACGGAGCCCGCACCTTTATAAGTAATTTGTGCTCGAGCCAGACGTGTAGATAAAATAGTATTTTGCGGACTAATATCTTCTGGTCTGACAATGCCGCGAAGTAAAATTCTTTGTTGTTCGCCGTTAATGGTAATCATTTGAAAGCCTTCAACAAGATAGGTATTGTTGGGAAATACGGTTTTAATGCGTACGGTCAATGCGGCTTTTATTTTGCCATCACGTCCTGTTTTTGCAGCGATTTTCCCATGACCTTTTAAGTTAAATTCCACGTCATGTTTATCTCCGTTGTAACCCACGCCTAAAGTGGTTCCAATTGTTTTACTTGAGGAAAGGTCTGCGGCACTACGGGCATTGGATGTTTCAAGCACAATTACTGTAAGCACATCACCGGGTAATGTCGCTTTGCGATCCGCTATTAATGGTCGGTAGACTTGTTCATCAAATAAATTAATTGCTTTGGCAGAATGAATAAAGCAAATGCTGAGCAATAATAAAAAGCTTAGTTGCTGCAAAATCCTGTTCATGCCGCAACCTCCGCTTGGTTCTTTCCGGTAATGGTCGCGCTAAAAAATTTATTGGTTTGTGGGTTTCTCATTTGTACCACCTGACCTTTATATCCCTCATGTTGCGCCAGAGCCTCGGTCGTAATCGAAATACCATGTTCTTTTACTGTGACACTTACTTTTTGTCCTTGCAGTACATCCGGCATTGTTTTTAAATCTTCTTGAGTCAGGATTTGTTGTTTATTAAGTGATTTGTTGAGCCATGCAGTTTTAGGCAATTGCGTTAAGGGTGCATCGTTTAAACCGGCGATGTTTTGCTTTTGTAACATCACATCGGCAGGATGAATCAGCGTCTGTTTTTTCATTTTATGCTGGACTACCAATACGGATTGATAGGCCTTTACTGCAAACCAAATTGGGATTGATTTCTTTTTATATTGAAGTCGTACACAAACACGTTTTGCTACAGGATAGACTGTAGGAAGTGTCACTTTAAAATGGTCTAATGGAATGGTGCTGTCTTTAATTAGGGTTTTACTGCTTACCTCTATTTGACTGTAACTTTGTTTTTCTAGCTGATTTTTCAGAGCGTTTTGCGCTTTGAGCATTAGTTCTTTGCTTGTTGATTGAGTCGCTTGTAAAACGGTCGCAGTATTTTTTCCTTGCCACTGATAATTAAACGGCCCTGTTTTATGCTGCATCCAAGTGATTATCTGTAGTTTACTAATGTGTTCACCATGCTTGGGCTGGCTATCGAGCTTTATGGTCGACCAATGGTTTGTATCCGGGCTAATCAACAGCAAATCCCCTAAATAATGAGCATGAGGATCTATATGCGGCTGAAAGCGCAGTACGGTGTCTGCTTGAGATGGGAGCACTATTAATAAAAATAATAAAACGTAAGTTCGGGATAAGAAGCGGTTTTTCTCTTTATACACCCTGATCCGTTCGGGCTGAGGAGGAGCAATAGCGACGTCTTGAAGCCTTGACACTCTTGACGCCAAGGCTTCGAGACGGCATAAATGCCTCCTCAGCCCGAACGGGGTAAGTGGAATAAGTTGTATCAACTTATTATTCAGAACTGACGTTAAATTAATCACGAATTTCATTAGTCATTTTTTCCAGTTCATCAGCTATTTGCACCGCTTTGGCATTAAGTTGGTAGACTCGCTGTGCCATAGTCAGTTGCATGAGTGAGCTCACCATATCCACATTGGAGCCTTCTAGTTGTTTTTGAGTCAGTGCGCCCATACCACTGCTTTTCGGGTTATCAATAATTGGATCACCTGATTCGTCGGTTGCGGTATAAATCCCCGAGCCTAAGGGATTTAGAGTTTCAGGATTCATGAATTTGGCTAATTGAATGGTGCCCACGAGCTGAGGCTCTGGTTCATCAAGAAGTGTCACCATTACTTCCCCATTTTCATTGATGGTTATGTCCGTATGGTCTTCAGGAATTTGGATGTTATCCGCTAATCTTAATCCGTCTTTAGTAGTTAAATATTGATCGGCATCAATACGGAATGAAGAGCTTCTGGTGTAGGCGATGTTTCCATCAGCATTAATCACTTGAAAGAAACCTGCACCGTTAATAGCCACATCAGACCAGGCGTTGGTGGATTTTAAAGGGCCCTGAGAAAAATCTTTACCGGTTTTATAGACCGCCGTACCTAAGCCCAATTTAGCTTGTGCTTGATTCGTGAATAAAGGGCTTTCGCCATTAATGTTTTGATAAAGCACGTCTTCAAAAGTGACTTTGCTAGCCTTGTAATTAGGTGTGTTTAAGTTTGCTAAATCATTGGCGATTCGGTCTATATGGTATTCTTCTGCTTTAAGACCGCTTGCAGCGATGGCAAGAGCGTTAGACATTTCCTTCTCCTAACTGGCTAATAGCCGAAGCTATTAAATTATCGGCGGTTCGCATCACTCTTTGGCTGGCTTCAAAATGACGCGAAGTTTTTACCATATCCATCATTTCATCGATGGATTTCACATTGGACTGCTCGACAAACCCTTGTAAGACCTGAGTATTAACACCCACCGGAGTAGGGGATTCATCACTTTGATACAGGCCGTTGCCGCTGTAACGCAGCAAATTGGGTTGGGCGAATTGGACTATGTTCAATTGGTCTACTTTATGGTGTTCAAGAAAGACGCCACCTTGTTTGTCTATGGTGAAATCGTGATCATCGACTTTAATGGCGCCACTTCTTCCTAGTACTAGTTCTCCAGTGGCTGTAGTTAATTCGCCATTATTATTGATTTGAAAATCGCCGCGCCGTGTATAAAAAACATTCTGCTCACCTTGCACTTGAAAATAACCATCACCACTAATGGCCAGATCCGCAGGGTTTTCTGTTTGACTTACAGTTCCCTGGAGTTGTATTTGTGATTGCTCCAGTTGGCGCACAGCGGTATTCATTTGCGGTTGCAGGTGCTGATCAAAGCCTGCGGTTTCTACTATCTGCCTTTTAAATCCTGGCGTATTCATATTACTGATGTTTTGGCTGATGGATTGCAGTTTTAACTGGTCAAAATCCATAGCCATCTGTGTTGCACTAATTGCATCGAGCATACTATTTCCTTATTTCACAATTCCAAAAGATTCCACCTGAATATTGATGGGTATTTCATTCATAGCCAGCACCGTCAGATGAGGAATAACTCTTTGTGTTACTTGTTTCATGTGCCTTCTTAGCAACGAAGAGCAGAGTAAAATCGGTCGTTTGCGCTCGCCTAACATCTTCTCTACTTGTTGCGCTAATGAGGTAATCAGGCTTTCGGTAAGACTGGGTTCCATGACTAAATATTCTTTATTGCTAATGCTTTGATTTAGTTTTTGTTCCAGTACGGAGTCCAAAGTGAGCACGTATAAATTGTTTTGATTGCTGAGCAATTTTTGACAAATAGGCATCGCTAAACCGCTTCTCACTAATTCGGTGAGCTGCACGGGATCCGGAATTTGTTTGGCGTGTTCCAGCAAAATTTCCAGAATTTGTTGCAGGTAGCGAATGGATACTTTCTCTTGTAATAGAATTTGCAAGACACGCTGCACATGACTTAAAGGTAACAGAGCAGGAATTAATTCTTCACTTAAGGCTTTAACTCCGGGTTGCAGTAATAATTTTTCCGTTTCTTCACGTGAGAACAGTGCTGCAACATGCGCATGAATGATTTCATTAAGATGAGTTGTTAATATGGTAAGCGGGTCGCAAACAGTGTAACCGGCATTAACGGCGTCCTGTTTATGTTCTGGTTCAATCCACAAAGAAGGTAATCCATAACTGGGATCAAGCACTTCCAAACCTTTAGTTAAGAGTGCCTCTTTATTTTGAGTTCGTGTGGAACAAATCGCTAGTATTCGGTCTGGATGCAAAGGATTTGTTCCCGTACTGTTTCCCTGAATTGCAATTTGATAGAGAGGATAGCTTAGCTTTTTATCTATTTTTATTTTGACCTCGGGTAAAACAAAGCCTAAGTCAAAGGCTGTTTTTTCGCGAATTTGTTGAATGATTTGCAGCAGCTGCTCTTCCTGAACTATTAATGCGGCATACAGTTCTTTATTGAGGTTAATTTCAATGGGATGAATGCGAATTTTCTCATACAAGCTTTGCTCCGTTTCTTCGATGTGTTCTTCTTCTTTTTTTGCTTTAAGGGCAAGGAACGTCATCAGGATAAAAATACCTAAAATAAACAGCACTGGAACGAATGGAATGCCTTTTAAAAATAAAAGGCAGATTAAACTGGCACAGACCATCATGAGACTTTTGGGATAGGCACTGACTTGTCTTGCAACCTCAGATCCCAGATGCGCATCCGTTGCAGCTCGTGTAACGATGATTCCGGTTGCTGTAGAAATAATCAGCGCTGGAATTTGCGTTACTAAACCATCTCCTACCGTAAGCAAAGTGTAAGTCTGGATTGACTCCGATAAACTAAATCCTTTTTGCACCAAGCCAATGGCAAAACCGCCGATGATATCGACCAGAATAATTAATATTCCAGCAATGGCATCACCTTTAACAAATTTGCTGGCGCCATCCATAGCACCATAAAAATTAGCTTCTTTTTCAATTTGAGAGCGCCTGATCTTCGCTTCATCCTGGGAGATGCTTCCCATATTTAAATCGGCATCAATACTCATTTGTTTGCCGGGCATACTGTCTAAAGTAAAGCGTGCTGCTACTTCTGCAACTCTTTGTGCGCCATTGGTTACCACAATAAATTGCACAATAATCAGAATTAAAAAAACAACCAGTCCCATGACGTAATTGCCATGAATAACATAACGTCCCATCGCATCAATCACTTTTCCAGCGTGTGCGTCAGATAAAATAAGCCGGGTTGCAGAAATATTAAGTGACAAACGAAATAAGGTTGAGATGAGCAAGAGGGCTGGAAAGGTTGAAAAACTTAAAGGCTTATCCGTATAAAAAGTGAGGAGCAGGATGGTTAATGCCCAACTGAAATTAATAATTAATAGAAAATCCAAAAGACCAGCAGGAATGGGAACAAACAAGATGAAAAGAATGCCTGTCGCAAAGGCAATCATTAAGGTTTCGCTGCTGTTGCTAAAAAAAGAGCGGTTCATAGAGCTTCCTTTTTACGCGCATAAATTTCTTTAAAAATGCCGGCAGCAATCGGATACAATTCTTTACTAATCCATTGATTGAGGTCTACTGAGTGATACAGCATGCGCGCAAAAAACTTATTTTCTATAATCGGTACACCATGCTTCCTTGCTAACTCTTTAACTTGAACCACCATTTCACCTTTGGCCTTACAAACCACTTGCGGTGCTGGCATGCTGCCTCGGTCGTATTTTAAGGCAATCGCCAGATGAGTTGGATTAGTAATGACTACATCGGCTGTTTTAACTTGCTTTAATGAAGCTGTTTTTTGCCGTAGTTGCTGCTGTAATTGTTTGATTTTAGATTTTACTTTGGGGTCGCCTTCGCGTTGCTTGTATTCATCTTTAACCTCTTGCTTACTCATTTTTTGATCTTTAGCGTAATTCCAACGCGTATATAACTTGTCTATTACAGCCAAGGCTGCCAGTAACAGCAGTAATTGAAACATGAGTTTTAAAAGAAAGTGCATGAACAGCACAGGATGTTGTGATGGGGGCGTTAAGGCTAATTGCAGTAAATTGGGTACTTGATGTTTTAGAGCCAAAAACAAGAAGAGTAGGGCGGAGAATAATTTAAGCGTACTTTTAAGCGTTTCAAAATAGGTTTTTAGGGACCATATTTTTTTAAAACCTTGAATCACATTTAAGCGTTTGAAATCAGGAATAAGTGGCGTAGTAGACCAGACGATTCCTGTTTGCGCCAAACTTGCCAGAATAACAGCCAGACATCCAGTCAATGCAAAGGGCAACCAAAGATTAATAATTTTTGTCAGTATAAATTGATTTAAATGGCTGATATTATCGAGACTAAATTGCAAATGGCTTGCAAAGTAAAACAGCTGTCGCACTAAATCTTGCAGTTCAGTTAATTTTTTTGGCCATAACGCGGTGATCATTCCCAAGAGAACCAATAAAGAAATGCAGGTTGTTAATTCAACACTCTTGCTGACTTGCCCTTTTTCTTTCGCTTTTTGTAGTTTATAAGGAGTTGCCTTTTCTGTTTTTTCACTCATGACATAAGCTCCTGCCATACTTGAAAACAGTGGGTGAAGACTTGATTGCTTATCGGGTTGATATAACCTAAAACCATAATTAATAGAAACAGGCCAAACAGTATTTTGATCGGTAAGGTGAGGAAATACGTACTCACTTGTGGCATGTTACGGGTAATAAGCGCGCCACATAAATCAATAGCAAGCAAGGCCAAAATAATGGGGCTTGCAATCATAAAGGCCATACTAAACATAAACCCAAACTGTTTCATAACGGGTTTAAAGCCAGCAAGTAAGCTGAGTGTTCCAGGGGGAATAATAAGAAAAGAATAAGCCAATCCTTTAAAGAGCCATTGATGCCCATCCAGACTAAAAAAGAATAAGACGGCCAACATGGATAAAAGATGGCTTGTTAATGGTTCCTGGCTGTGTTCATTTGGGTTAAACACCGCTGTAGCATTAAAGCCCGTACTGTTATCAATAAGTTGTCCTGCGATTTGGAATACAGCAAAGGCTGCATAAATACTGGTTGATAAAATTAACCCATTAGAAAATTCAGCAAGCCCTCCTAAAAGAAGGGCGTTATTAGTTAATTCAGCTTGAGGTGGCACGTAATTAACGAGGAGCATACTCAAAGTAAAAAGAAACATAAGGCGTGCATGAATGGGTAATTGGCGTATTGCTTGGATGGGGGTGAATAGTAATACAGTGCCTAATCTGATGGTGATAAAAAATAAACTACTAAGCCAGGGCAGGGATAAAGTCATGATTTTATCGCCTCTGGAATATTTAAGATAATGGTTTGTGCAAATTCAACCAACGAATGCAGCATCCATCCACCACAAAGCATGAGCATTAATACTACGGCTAAAATTTTGGGAACAAAGCTCAGGCTTGAATCCTGAATTTGAGTGACTACTTGAAGTATGGAAATAAGCAAGCCGCTGATTAGGGCAACCAGGATGACGGGCGCCGCAATAAGCAGGGCGTGCCAAAGTAATTGTTTGCTTAAGTAAATAGCTAAATCGTTAGACATTATAATCCGTTTTCCATTAGTTTCTAACTTGCAGTATCCAACTTGTATTAACAAACAATACAAGCTTACATTTTATCCATAGGTGTTATTTGACAAACACAGGCCGATTAAAACAAAATTTAAAGTGCAATACAAGCCTGAAAATAAAAATTAAGAGGGCGCTGTAATTTTGAGTTGGGCTACAAAGACAGATTTAACAAAAATATTAAAAATTGCTTGACAGGATAAGGCTTGGTCATTAAAATGCGAACCTAATTTTGGGGTTATAGCTCAGCTGGGAGAGCGCTTGCATGGCATGCAAGAGGTCGACGGTTCGATCCCGTCTAGCTCCACCATCAACATCTTAGTATGTTGATGGAGAAAACGTTCAAGGTCCCCATCGTCTAGTGGCCTAGGACACTGCCCTTTCACGGCGGTAACAGGGGTTCGAACCCCCTTGGGGACGCCATTTTTGGTGTTGAAGTAGTAGTAAAGTAGTGAGAAGTAGAAAAAAGTAGTACAATTAGTTCCAGGTCCCCATCGTCTAGCGGCCTAGGACACTGCCCTTTCACGGCGGTAACAGGGGTTCGAACCCCCTTGGGGACGCCATTTCTGGCATCACGGGTTCTATATTCTTATAGTCTTTCAAAAATCGTTCTTGTATTAAATCCAAATAGTCGTTCATGCATTCTGTATGCGTATTCATCAGTCATATTCGCTAAATAATCACAAACGGTACGATAAGCCGCTGTTTCATCTTCTGCTTGCTTAAACAACTCGCGATTTTTATTATCTAATAAGCTGCCTGGATTCGAGCTGATGGCATCAAATAAACGTAAGACAACGGTTTGGCCGCCGTATTCAAAGGTACGTGCCTCTTGCGAATCAATTACATTATGATAAATACATTGCATTAAATAGTTAAGCAGGGCAGCAGCTTCAGGGATTAAAGCAATATTGTATTTTAATAAATTATCTTCAAAGGCTTCATTAGTTACAATAATTTGCGTTGAGGTAATAAAATAATTAACCATTTCACCAATTGTTTGTTTTCTTAAACACAGATCATGAGAAAATAATGAATTAATGATACGGTCTTGTTGTTCTGCTAAAGACGTTTCGTTTAATAGACGCCTGAATTCAGGTGTGTCCAGGTGAGCTGGATTAATAAGGCGTAAATGAATTGCATCCTCAAGATCATGGACCCCATAAGCAATATCATCCGCCGTATCCATAATCGAGCAGTCAAAACTGTGATAGGCGGATTTTCCTGCTTTTGTTCCTGCAGGAGCTAGGGATAAAGATTGGAATAATTCTCTGTCTTTATTGGAAAAAGGAGCTAATAACCAATCAACTTGAGGTTGCTCGCAATCAAAATAAGCTTTTGGAGGCAGCCAATCGTTGACTTTAATAGTCTTATGAATTGACTCATGTACAGGTGGTTGATCAGGTGCTACTACAGAGGAGCGGCTGACGGGATATTTTAAAATACCAAGCAAGGCACGTCTGGTTAAATCCAGTCCGAAAGCACCGTAACTGCTTTCTACTTTGGTGAGTAGTCGCAGTGTTTGGCCATTGCCTTCAAAGCCTCCGTAATGGCGCATCATGTAATTAAGTGCTACTTCACCACCATGGCCAAAAGGGGGGTGGCCGATGTCATGCAGTAAACAAATAACAGAAATTAAATCATCATTTGGCAATAAACCAGCTAGTACGACGTGTTTATCCTGGTTTATCATCAGATTGCGTACTATGCTTCGACCAATTGAATCGACTTCTAAAGAATGGGTTAGTCGTGTACGATGGAAGTCACCTTCATCGGTGCCTAAAATCTGCGTTTTTCTTTGTAATCTGCGAAAAGCGGGGCAGTGGATAACGCGTGTTCTGTCTCGTTCGTAAGGATCACGATGATCGTGAGAGCCACGCTGGTTTGTTTGTCCTGAGCATCGATGAGTCCACATAAATTTTGCCGTATCACAGTGTAAAAACAGTTACTGTAAGCCATAGTTTGTAGGTAAACAACCCAAATTTCTAAAGTTTTTTCGAATTGTGTAGATAACTGTAGATAGGAGTAGTACTAAATCAGGGGAATAATAATGAATAATAAAATGAAATTCACTGTTGTAGGACTTTGTGCCTTAGGCTTGTCCTCCTGTATGATTATGGAAGACAGTACCAGTAAAAGCCTGAATTATCCTGCTTATTCTTCATATGATGATAATCAAATGTATCGTTATAATAGTTCTAATGCGTCTGCTTATAATACTAATTATAAATACAGTGACAACAACCAGCCGAAACAGGACGTTGTAGTTCCTGATTCGTATCATGTAGGTGAAATGCGCTCTCCTGTATCGTTCCATGACAGAGATCAAAGTTGGGTTGACAGCCAAAGTCCGCAGTCGTATACAATTGAACTGGCAAATGGCGATAAAGCCTCGCAAGTAGCACAAAAGCTTTATAAAGCACCTAAAAACGATCGCATGGCCCAAGTGAAATACCAACAAGGTGGTAAAGAGTATTATCGCGGAGTCTAGGTTCGTACAGCAATGCAGAAGACGCGCAAAAGGCTTTAGATGCTTTGCCTGCTGATGTGAAAAACGGTGCATCGGTTAAAAATTGGGGTAGTGTGCAGCATTAAAGGCATGGTTCTGAGCTTAGTCGAAGGTCACGGAGTTTATTCCTTCTCCCGTCTGGGAGAAGGTGCCCGCAAGGGCGGATGAGGGTGTTGATTGTGGCTTGTAATAGCTTTGTTCCACGACAAAAGCCCCTCATCCGTCGCTACGCGCCACCTTCTAAAACGGGAGAAGGGAAATAATTCAAACCGCACTAATCAATATCGTTATATGCGCAACACCAGGTGTTGGAGTACGTTCGGCATTAAATTGCTTTAAATTAACCGCATATTTTTCACTGATTTTTTCTAACCAGGCAACAAATAAATTAAATGCCACCGCATCAAAGGTTAATTGAATCTCGCCCGAACCAGTTTGTTGTAACTGATAAGGAAATTTCAATGTCGCATCGTCTTTAAGCTGTGTTGCTAAAATCGTAAGCAGTTGGCTGTTATCTACGCTTTGTTTCTTTTTAGACTTATGATTTTGTTGTTTAACCTTTTTCATCCACTCTAACGTAGTTACTTTTTCCACTAGTTGCGAGGATTTCTGGGTAACCTGACGCTCTAGTGGCGCGTAAACAAATAAATAATAGCAATAAAGAATCGCGCATATAACTGCCGCAACAACCATCCAGCGTTCTCTTTCGTTTAATGTGTTCCAATAAGATTTCACGTTAACTCCAGGGTAGCGACAACTTGTTGCTCGTGCGTTGATGCTTGAGTTTGTCTGACATTAAGTTGTGATTGTTTCAGTTTGTTTTCCAGTTTTTCTAAACTGGAGAAATCAGAGCTTACTATAGTTACAGACAAGGTTTTATTCTGATAACGAAGTTGCTCAAGGGTTATTTGATCGTTTTTCATTACCTTGGAAAACTGCTTGAGTAAAAACCAAAAGCGGGTTTGATCTTCATTATTATTGCTTTTCAACAGCTGCGTGATACGAAATTTAGGGCTGATAACTTGTTTTGAATCAGGGAAAAATTCATGATAAATCACCGCAATTTGTTCATCAACTTCAGCTGTTTTCTTATTTAGCATATGCAAATTAATGGCATTAACTGCAGCAAGCGAGACTAACCAAAGACAAAACAGCGCTCCGGCTAATTGATAGCCTTTTTTAATCCAGTCCGACTTGTTTCCATGCTGAATTTCACCCTGGCAAAGATTCATAAATTTTGATTTTAAGATTCTTTGAGCAATCCAGGTGCAGGAATTCTCTTCGCTTATGGGTAAGTCCGGATCATGTTTTATTTGGCTGTCTGAAAAGAGTAGAGGGGGGGATATGGGATGATTTTTAATATACGACTCAGCTAACTCACCCGAAAGTGCTCCTTTAAAATCATCGGCATGCACCAGTAACGTAGATTCACTCACACAGAGTTCTTGTGACTTTAAAGCAAACCAATCCAACGTAATGGCTGAAAAATCAATGTCCTTCTCAATAAGCAACTGCATGATGTAATGAATTCTTAGTTTGCTTATTACAGCAATCAGATAACGATTATTTTGATAATGCGTTTTATCAAAAACAAAATGGAGCTCATTTACCGATTGTGCCAGTTTATCTTCCAGCGCGTAAGGAATTGCTAGCCTGGCTTTTCTCTCTGGAAGCCAGGACAATTCGAGATCCAATAGACTGGTATTAGTAGCTGTTTCAATAACTAAAGTGTCGCAATCATTTTGTAAGGTTTGGATTTCAGCAAAGCTTCGTTGAGCGGGTGGCGCGCTTAACGCGCCTTCCGAATCGAGCTTCAGACAAAAACAGCCTTCATCATTAAGATGCTTGGTGAATAGAAAAATAGTATCCACTAGGTGTATTCTCTATGTTTTTTTATATTCATTGCTACCCATTGTGATTTTAATTGTTGTGATAAAAGATACACTGCAAGCGCGTATTGTGGGCTTGAGTTATATCGGGTAATCACAAAGAAGTTAGGGTATGCCACCCAGTACTCTTTCCCTTGAGAAGTCATTAATTCAATTAATGCCGCGCGCGCAGGATGATTTTGCGCTGCAGTAATTGGTTTGACTCCGTTAGCTAATAACTGAGAATAAGTATAGTTTGCTCTTCTTGGGTTTATTTGCAAGTTTTTGTAACGTGTACCAATCAGCTTGGCATTTTGTGCCACACCTGCATTAGTGGTCCAGCCATGAGCTTTGAAATAATTTGCAATACTGGCAATGGTATCATCGTTGTTATTCACTAGGTCACGTATTCCTTTATTGTGAAAATCCACAGCAAAATTTCGGTAGCTGCTGGGCATGAATTGCGGTTGACCTATAGCACCAGCGTAGGAGCCTTTATATTCGGTTGCAGGAACTTTATGCTCGCGACAGAGTAATAAATATTCTTTTAACTCATGAGTGAAGTAAGCTGAACGTTTGGGGTAGTTAAAAGCAAGAGTAGCTAATGCATCTAAAACGCGATTATCACCTTGGCGCTCACCGTATAATGTTTCTACACCCAAAATTGCAATAATGATTTCTGGCGGCACACCGTATTTTTTCTGCGCTTTTTCAAGCATTGTTCTGTTCGCGGTCCAGTAATTTAATCCGCCGCTTACACGTGCCTGAGTGAGGAAAATATCTCGGTAGACATCCCAATTTTTCTTCTCATAGGGTCTTTCCATGGAGTCGATAATTTGAGGCTGTAATTTGACTTGTTTTAAAGTAGCAGTAAGTTCTTTGGCAGTAAAATGATGTTCTTTCACCATTTTGTTAATAAAAGCCTGCACGTCTTTTCGTTGTGTGAATGCAGTTTCTGCATAAGTTGAGAAGGAAAGAAAAAGTAATGCGAGTAAACTAAAACCCAACCAGCTTGTTCGTTGCATTGTACATCCCGAAATTTGAAGAGAGGCACAAATTTTATTAAAAATGCGGGATATTAGCAAATTTTTGTAATTACTTTAAGCGCGCGCGTATTTAAGCTAGAATGCGCTATTTGCAAAAAAGGTTTTCTGAGTTGAATGATTTAAAGCGAATTCGTAATTTTTCAATTATTGCCCATATCGATCATGGTAAATCTACCTTGGCTGATCGATTTATTCAGGTTTGTGGCGGCTTGACTGAGCGCGAGATGAGTGCGCAGGTTCTTGACTCTATGGACATTGAACGTGAGCGAGGCATTACTATTAAAGCTCAGTGTGTGTCATTAAACTATACAGCCAAAGACGGCAAAGTATACTTATTGAATTTTATTGATACGCCAGGGCATGTGGATTTCAGCTACGAGGTATCACGATCTTTAGCCGCTTGCGAAGGTGCGCTGTTGGTTGTTGACGCGGCTCAAGGTGTTGAAGCACAAACTGTAGCCGTGTGTTATACCGCTATTGACCAATCCTTATTTGTTTTACCTGTATTGAATAAAATCGATTTACCGCAAGCAGAGCCGGATCGAGTTATTGCAGAAATTGAAGACATTATTGGTCTTGATGCACACGATGCAATAAGAGCCAGTGCTAAAAGTGGTATTGGTGTTGAAGAGGTTCTTGAAGCCTTAGTGACGCAAATTCCTCCTCCGGAAGGGGATGTTACAAAGCCATTACAAGCGTTGATTATTGACTCTTGGTTTGATAGTTATCTTGGTGTTGTATCCTTGGTACGTATTATGAATGGCGTGATTCGTAAAGGCGATAAGATGCGTGTTATGTCTACTGGCCGTTCTTATGAAGTAGATCAGGTTGGCATCTTTACACCCAAGCGTACCAAACTTGATGCTTTGCATGCAGGTGAAGTAGGTTATGTAGTTGCCGGAATTAAAGAAATTCAAGGCGCGCCAGTGGGTGATACTCTAACTCTGGAACGAAATCAGGCTGATAAAGCTCTGCCAGGATTCCAACGAGTAAAACCTCAGGTTTATGCCGGTTTATTCCCAATCAGTTCTGATGATTTTGAAGCATTCCGCGAAGCTTTGGCCAAATTAAGTCTTAATGACGCATCATTATTTTATGAGCCTGAATCTTCAGAAGCTTTAGGCTTTGGTTTCCGTTGCGGTTTCTTGGGTATGCTGCATATGGAGATCGTTCAAGAGCGCTTAGAGCGCGAATACAATCTGGATTTGATTTCTACAGCACCGACAGTGGTTTATCAGATAACAACGCAAAAAGGCGAGACTTTATTAATTGATAATCCCTCACATCTTCCACCTGTGACACAAATCAAAGAAATGTTTGAGCCAATAGTTCGCGCGAATATCTTAGTACCTCAAGATTATCTGGGTTCCATTATTAATTTGTGTATTGAGCGTCGCGGCGTGCAGATCAATATGACCTACAGTGGTCGTCAGGTTTCTGTATCTTATGACATTCCAATGAGCGAAGTGGTTTCTGACTTTTTCGATCGGTTGAAATCAGTTAGCCGTGGTTATGCGTCATTGGATTATAACTTCTTGCGTTTTCAGGAAGCTGATTTGGTGAAAATGGATATCTTAATTAATAGTGAGCGTGTTGATGCGCTTTCTATAATTGTCCATCGTGCGGTAGCACACAATCGTGGCAAGATTATTGCTGAAAAGATGCGTGATTTAATTCCAAGACAAATGTTTGATGTCGCGATTCAGGCTGCTTTAGGAAGCCATATTATTGCCCGTCAATCAGTTAAAGCATTGCGTAAAAACGTAATTGCCAAATGTTATGGCGGTGACGTGTCACGTAAACGAAAATTATTAGACAAGCAAAAGAAAGGTAAGAAACGCATGAAGCAAGTAGGTCATGTGGAGATACCGCAGGAAGCATTTATGGCTGTGTTCCAATCGGATAATAAGAAGTAATAATTAATCCGGCCGCATTCTTCGGAGCGCGGCGCAAGGTTGCGGCTCAAGAGTACAATTTATTAGGATGTGATGTTATGAATTATGCTTTGATATTGGTTGTATTATCGTTTATTAGTGGATTTATCTATTTATTGGATGTGGCGTTTTGGGCAAAAAAACGTGGCAAAGATCAAAAGCCTAATAAGATTATTGAATATTCGCGTTCTTTTTTTCCCGTATTTTTTGTGGTTTTAATTTTACGTTCTTTTCTTATTGAGCCATTTCGCATTCCTTCAGGTTCTTTAGAGCCTACTTTGCTGGTTGGTGATTTTGTTGCTGTAAATAAATTTGCTTACGGATTAAGAGCACCTGTTTTAGAGAAAAAAATAATTCCAATTGCAAATCCTAAAACAGGAGAAGTTGCCGTATTTCGTTGGCCGCCTGATCCTGCTTATGATTACATTAAACGCGTTATTGGTGTTCCTGGGGACAAAATAAGTTACCACAATAAAGTGTTAACAATTAACGGGCAGGAAGCGAAACAGACTTTTATTGGCTACACAACGGATGAAAGTTCTGGAAAGCCAGTATCTCAATATAAAGAGAATTTAAAAGGCGTCGAGCATGATATCTTTATTAGAACGGACATGCCCGCAGTAGATTTCGATGTTGTGGTACCAGAAGGCAATTACTTCATGATGGGTGATAACCGTGATGACAGCGCCGACAGCCGTTTTTGGGGTTTTGTTCCTGACTCTTATTTCAGAGGGAAGGCCTTTATGGTCTGGTTGAGCTGGAATGGTAAAACGGACAGTCTTCGTTGGTCTAAAATAGGTAATTTGATTCGTTAAGTCATCTCCCGAAACGCTTATCCGTTCGGCCTGAGGAGGCGCTTAAGCGCTGTTTCGAAGGCTTGGCACAATCGGTGCAGACAGTTCGAGACGGAGCTTTGCTCCTCCTCACTGCGAACGGATTGGTGGTGGGGCAAATGGTATAGAGAAATTTTGTGACGATAGAATAAGGACAGCCAGTGAAAAAACAACATGGAATGACGTTTATTGGAATGCTGCTTACCATGGCGGTTGTGATTATGGCAGCAATACTTATCATGCGCGCGGTTCCAGTTTATATGCAGTATTATTCAATTATCCAGTCTGTAAAAGGATTAAATGCCGTACCGGTTACTAGCCTGACTGGTGATTCTTATAGTGATGTAGAGGTACTGAAAAGCAGTTTGAACAAGCATTTTGAAATTAATGGTTTAGATAATTTAAAAGAAAATCAATTAGTTATTGTGCCAAATGGCGAAAATAAATTTACAGTGAAATTAAAATATCAGGTGATAAGGCCTTTGTTGTATAATGTAAGCTTATTATTCGATTTTAATCATACTCAAGAGGTTGTAGCTGGTAGTGAAAATTGACTTAGAAAGATTATCCAGACGTTTGAATTATCAATTCAAAAAGCCCGCTTATTTAAAGCAAGCTTTAACGCATTGCAGTGTGGGTAGTACAAACTACGAGCGTTTTGAATTTCTTGGGGATTCTATTTTAAGTTTTGTAATTGCTAATGAATTGTTTCACCAATTCCCTTTGGAAAGTGAAGGGCAATTAAGTCGATTACGTTCCTTCTTAGTTCGTGGTGATATGTTGTCTGAGATTGCTAAAGAACTGCAGCTTGGTGATTTTTTGTTTTTAGGACAAGGCGAATTAAAAAGTGGTGGGTTTCGACGCGCTTCAATTCTTGCTGATGCCTTGGAAGCAGTCTTCGCCGCTGTATTTTTTGATGGTGGAGTGGATGCCGCAAAAAACGTGATTTTAAAGCTGTACCGTTCGCGCCTTGATGATCCTAATTTAAACGACTGTTTAAAAGATGCTAAAACTCAATTGCAAGAATATTTGCAAGCCGAGAAAATTCCCTTGCCAGAATACACGCTTACTAAAGTCGAAGGCGATGAGCACGATCAACTATTTTTCATCACCTGTACCGTGGCATCTAAGAAACAAACCTCTTTTGGTGAAGGTTCAAATAGAAGAAAGGCAGAGCAATTGGCTGCAAAGACAATGCTTGCGCAATTACGAACATCGTCATTCTGAGTTTCGTTGCGGAATTAATGCGAGTTCTGTATAAGAGCAGTCAAAATCGTTGTAGGTTGGGCTGTAAAGCCCAACAGGAGAGCGCAGCGACTTCTTATTGGCTACACTAGCGGCGTGTCACTTGTTGGGCTTTACAGCCCAACCTACAACTATTTAATCGCGTTCTTATCCAGAGTTGGCGCTTAGTCTAATCCTCCAAACTACTCCCTATCTCCAACCATTCTTCTTCAGCCTGATATAAAGAAGTATGTGTCACATCGCGTTTTTCTATCAGCTGGTTTAATTTATTTTGCTGGCTTTTGTCTTCATAAAGACTGGCATCAGCAAGCTGCTCATCCAAGTACTTCATCTCTTTTTGGTACTGCTCCATCATCTGCTCCAACTTCTTCAAACGATTTTGTAATACTTTTTTCTCTTTATAATCATTTGCAGGCGCAGAACTGACACTTTCTTTCACCGCATCTTTAGTTTGCAACCAGGAATAGTAATCATCCAGATCGCCATCAAAGGCTTGCACTTTTTTCTGATACACCAGATAAAAATCATCAACGGTAGTTTTAAGCATATGCCTGTCATGCGAAATCAAAATTAAAGCACCTTCATAATTTTGTAAGGCTAATTCAATGGCCGAGCGCATGCCAAGATCCAGATGGTTTGTCGGCTCATCAAGCAGTAATAAATTAGGCTTAAGCCATACCAGCTTAGCCAAGGCCAAACGAGCCTTTTCGCCACCGGAAAAATGATGAATAGGTTGTACTGCCATATCTCCAGCAAAGTTAAATCCACCTAAAAAATCACGAATGGATTGTTCACGTACCTCAGGAGATAAGATCTGTATGGTTTCTATAGGACTTAACTTACAATCCAACTGCTCTAACTGATGCTGCGCGTAATAACCAATTTTTAAATGAGCAGAGCGATGAATAATGCCATTTAAAACAGGCAGTGCGCCTGTTAATGTTTTAATTAAAGTAGATTTACCCTCACCATTAGGTCCAAGCAAAGCAATACGATCACCAGGACTTAGAGACAGGTTAATCTTTTTCAATGTGGCTTGATCTCGTCCGGGATATCCTGCATCTACCAAATTACATTGAATCAGAGGATTGCCTGCGCGGGGACAAGGGAAAAATTCGAAAGAAAAAGGAGAGTCTGCCTGGGCTGCTGCAATAATTTCCATTTTTTCAATGGCTTTTAATCGACCTTGAGCTTGTTTGGCTTTCGTAGCCTTCGCTTTAAAACGAGTTACAAAGGCCATCATATGATTAATTTTCGTCTGTTGCTTCTCATGCATGGATTGTTGTAACGCCAATTGCTGTGCGTGCGTTTTTTCAAAGCAGCTGTAATTCCCGCCATAAATAGTTAAGCTTTTATTTTCAACATGTACAATATGAGTAACAAAGGCATCAAGAAACTCTCTATCATGTGAAATTAAGATAATGGTAGAGGGGCTTTGTTTTAAAAAACGTTCCAGCCAAAAAATAGCCTCCATATCCAAATGGTTTGTTGGTTCATCTAATAAAAGCAAATCAGCAGGTTTCATCAAGCAACGTGCAAGGCTTAGACGCATTCGCCAACCGCCAGAAAAGCTATTAACCGAGGCAGTTTGTTGATCGCCACTAAAGCCAAGTCCTGACATAATTGTTGCGGCTTGTGCAGGTTTGCTGTAACCCCCTGTATGGCTTAACTCTTCATGACATGCGACCACGGCGGTATGATCATCAGTTTGCTCGGCTTGTTCCAGGCGTTGGAGCAATTTAATGTATTCTTCATCTCCACGTAATACAAAGTCTAGAGCTTGTTCATCACTATCGGGTAATTGTTGGGATAAATGACTGATGCTTAATTGCGGATTAATCAGGTATTCGCCTGTATCGGCAACAAGCTTTCCTAATAAAAAATCAAATAAAGTGGATTTGCCACAGCCATTATGGCCAATAAGACCTATTTTTTGTTTTTCATAAAGCGTGATATTAGCATTATCCAGCAATACTTTATTACCACGACTTAAGGTGATTTGACGAAGAGTCAGCATTTTTATTTTTTAGCCACAAATACAAAGAGCCAAATTCTATCATAGGTCAACTTGGCTCTATAGTTTTTTTCCTGGCTGATTGATAGCGTGCCTGTTTCTCTATATCTATATAACGATCTGTTGTAGCACTGGAACTATGACCTGCATCATCTCGTACGTGTTCTCGAGGACGAATTTTCACATCCTCCGAAATACCGGTATGCCTTAACCAGTGGACAGTTGCCGCGGATAAATTATCTGCCTCTTCAGTTTGGCCTTTAATTCGGAGGCTATCACTTGCCAAATCAAAACAACGTTGAATAATTCGACGAATGGGTGCTGTATCACTCATTGGACCATTACCGCGTATTTTAGGAAGAAGCGGTGAATTATCAGCAGCGGAGGGAAGGGGAGTTAATCCCATAAAACTTCGCCAGCGCATTAAACTATCCAGCATCGCCTCACTTACCGCTATTTGTCGCTCTTTATTTCCTTTACCCACAGTAGTGAACCACCAATGGCCATTATTATCTTTAGCAAAATCATTCATGCTCGGTATCCAGCGGTCACTCGCTGCAAGCTCCGAGATACGTAAATACATGCCAAAAAGCATACTGAGCATAAAAAGAGTACGCTCGTGTTTTTCAGGTGATTGCTCTGCAAGCGACTCCGCAGCATCCAGGACAGCACGCCATTGAATAAGACTTAAACGTCGTATGGGCGTATTTTGTTGGCGCTTGCGGATGAATTTACTTTTCTGGCGTATCAAGGCTACTGGATTAGAAACTACGTATTCTTCTGCAATTAAAAAATTAAATAAGGTACTTAAGATAGCAAATACTTCTTGGGTAGCACCTTGAGATAAGCTGAATTGATCTAAATCGGGTTTATAGCCATTTTTGATAGCCGATTTACTAATCGTTACTACAAAAGGGCGCCATTCTTCATTGGGAACACGTCTTGCATCTTTCTCTATAAATCGAGGAACCTTTTTTAAGCTTATCCATGCTTTAGGAGGATTTTGGCAAAAGCGAATGTATTGTTCTACATCATCACGCTTTAACTCATCTACAGTCGTATTTTTAATTAACCAGGTCCATTGCAATAGACGTTCTGTTTCGCGGCGGTAACTATTAAAAGTACCCTGACTTCCTGTATAGCTCTTTAGAAAATTTAATGAATAATTAAAGTCATTTTGAAATCGAGCTTCAGGTAAAACAGCATGCTCGTGGTTTTTATGGAGATAGTTAAGGTTATCGAAAATTGGCAGTAATTTAAATTTCATAAAACTCACAATGAAATTAATAATGATTAATGCTAGCTGAAAAATTCTTAAGATACGAGGGGTATCATTATTAAGTATGATTAAAATTATAATTGGGATTTATCTGCACCATATTTGAATGTTGGTGCATCGCGTGCGATGCCCAACAATGGAGCGTGGCGACCTCTCAGGTGTTTGGTTGTATTTCGTTTAGCACTAATCTACTATTTAATTTATGTTTTTGGCAGATAATAACCCATTAATTTCACTTTCAAACCAATGCGTTATGCAAAATTTATACAAAATAAAGAAACATGTAAATATATTAAAAAAAAGTGATTTAAATATTGACGTTAATCATGTCTGTTAGTATCATGTGCGCACTGTCCTCGGGGACGGTTTTCGGGGTGTAGCGCAGCCTGGTAGCGCGCCTGCTTTGGGAGCAGGATGTCGGGAGTTCGAATCTCTCCACCCCGACCATATATAAATAAGCGCCCGTAGCTCATCTGGATAGAGCATCGGCCTTCTAAGCCGAGGGTAGCAGGTTCGAATCCTGCCGGGCGCACCAGCCCAAGATTTGTCGTTAAGATATTCAATATAGATATTATGGTGAGCGTAGCTCAGTTGGTAGAGCCCCGGGTTGTGATCCCGGTTGTCGTGGGTTCGAATCCCATCGTTCACCCCATGTGTAACAAAAGCAGTAAGGTTTATCGCTAAAGATTCATCTGAGTCTTTACAAGACCGAATTACTGCATGATAATCCAACCTGATTGCGAAAGTGGCGGAATTGGTAGACGCACTGGATTTAGGTTCCAGCGGGGCAACCCGTGAGAGTTCGAGTCTCTCCTTTCGCACCATTTCATTATAAAAATTCCAAGAGGTGAATTAATGCAAGTTTCTGTTGAGACCCTAAAAGGTTTGGAGCGTAAGGTAACAATTTCTGTGCCTACAGAAAAAGTTGAGGAAGAAGTGAGCTTGCGTCTCAAAAATCTAGCCAAAAAAGTTAAAGTCGACGGTTATCGTCCTGGCAAAGTTCCTATGCAAGTGGTTACCAGCCGTTATTCAGACGGTGTTCGTGAAGAAGTTGCTCGCGAGATGGTTCAATCAACCCTATTTGAAGCCCTACAAACAAACGAACTGGTTCCTGCTGGCTATCCTTTCGTTGAGCCTGAACAAATCAAAAAAGGTCAAGATTTCATATTTACTGCAACATTTGAAATAATGCCTGAATTTGACGTTGCTGAATTAAACCAAGCTCCTGTTGAACTGTGTAAATCAGAAGTAACTGATAAAGACGTTCAAGAGATGTTGGACAAATTACTGGAACAAAATAAAGAATGGCACGATATTTCTCGCGCCGTTAAGAAAGACGATAAAGTAGTTATCGACTTCCAAGGCTTCCTGGATGGCACCTTATTTGAAGGCGGCAGTGCAGAAGGTCATGAGTTAGTTATCGGCTCTGGCTCAATGATTCCTGGATTTGAAGACGGAATGATTGGTCAATCTAAAGATAAGCCTTTTGATATCACAGTTAAATTCCCTGAGGATTACGGTCATAAAGACTTAGCAGGTAAAGAAGCTGTATTCAAGATTACAATTCATAACGTGCTAGAAGGTAAATTACCTGCACTTGATGATGCATTCGCTGTAAAATTTAATATCAAAGACGGTGGCGTAGACGCACTGAAGAAAGATATTAAAGAAAATATGACGCGTGAATTAGAACGTCGTGTTAGCATGATGAATAGAGAAAAATTATTTGATGCTTTAATGGAAGTAAACAAAGTTGATTTACCATTAGCATTAATTGATAAAGAAATCGAACATTTAAAACATGACATGTACCACCGTTTGTTTGGTCATGAGCATCATGAAAATGAAACGGTTCCTGATTTCCCAAGAGAATTATTCGAAGAACAAGCAAAACGTCGCGTTCATCTTGGCTTACTATTCTCTGAATACGTCAAAAAGCATCAAATCGTTGCTGACAAAGACAAAGTAAATGCTATGATTGAGAAATTTGCTGGTGCTTACGAAGATCCTGATGAACTACGTGCTTGGTACCAAAGCAGTCAAGAACACCTGGCTGAAATCGAAGCCTTAGTTATGGAAGAAGTTGTTGCAGACAAAATCGCTGCAGATGCTAAGCTTAAGTACAAAGCAAAAGACTACGATTCAGTAATGAATCCTAAAAAGGCGACTGAAACAAAAGGAGAGTAATTATATGTCAGGCTATTCAGAAAACATAATTCGCAATGCCAGTGGATTGGTGCCAATGGTTATTGAACAAACTTCACGTGGTGAACGTTCATATGATATTTACTCAAGATTATTGAAAGAGCGCATTATCTTTCTATTGGGTGAAGTTGAAGATCACATGGCAAATTTAGTGGTTGCTCAATTGTTGTTTCTTGAGTCTGAAAATCCTGAAAAAGATATTTCTCTCTACATTAACTCTCCTGGTGGTGTAGTAACTGCAGGTTTAGCAATTTACGACACCATGCAGTTTATTAAGCCAGACGTTAGTACTTTATGCATCGGCCAAGCAGCAAGTGCTGCTGCGCTGTTGCTTTGTGCTGGTGCTGATGGGAAGAGATTTTGTTTGCCAAATTCACGCGTTATGATTCACCAGCCTTTAGGCGGGTACCGAGGTCAGGCAACTGATATCGAAATTCATGCTCGTGAGACTTTAGCCGTTAGAGAACGTCTAAACTGCATCATGGCGAAGCACACTAAAAAAACACCAGATCAAATCATGCGTGATACTGAACGGGATAATTTTATGAGTGCTACACAAGCTGCTGATTACGGTCTTATCGATAAAGTAATTTATGATAGAGACTTGGCAGCTAATAACGCAGAATAATTAGTTTTCTTACCTCTTTATGCCACTGAAAACCAAGTTACAGCTTGAGTTCTAGTGACTTAAAGAGGTTTCATTTAAATTAATTATCTAAATTAATAGTGGCATATCTTTTTCTGATTGACTAAAATTTTACAAGTGTTACTTATTTCTAGGTAATGGCTGTAAGAAGGGGTTTGGATATGAGTAAATCCGGTACTGGAAGTGAAGATAAAGTTCTTTATTGTTCGTTTTGTGGCAAAAGCCAACATGAAGTAAAAAAATTAATTGCAGGCCCCTCAGTATTCGTCTGCGACGAATGCGTTGAGTTATGCAATGATATCATTCGTGAAGAAACGCAAGAGACTCATGAAAAGGAAGAGGTCAGTTTACCCTCACCTAAAGAAATTTCAGCATTCCTAGATGAATACGTCATCGGCCAACCGCACGCTAAAAAAGTATTGTCTGTTGCTGTTTATAACCATTACAAGCGGTTACAACACAAAAGCGAAGACGGTGTAGAGCTTGGTAAAAGTAATATTTTACTTATTGGTCCAACAGGAAGCGGTAAAACACTTCTGGCGCAGACTTTAGCACGTATATTAAATGTTCCATTTGCTATGGCTGACGCAACAACACTTACCGAAGCGGGTTATGTTGGTGAGGACGTTGAAAATATTATTCAAAAATTATTGCAAAAATGTGACTACGACGTAGATAAAGCACAGCAAGGTATTGTTTACATTGATGAAATTGATAAGATTTCACGTAAATCAGATAATCCTTCTATTACTCGCGATGTTTCTGGTGAAGGCGTACAACAAGCTTTACTGAAATTAATCGAAGGTACTGTTGCTTCAGTTCCACCACAAGGTGGTCGTAAACATCCGCAGCAAGAATTCTTGCAAGTAGATACTTCAAATATATTATTTATTTGCGGTGGTGCTTTTGCTGGTTTGGATAAAGTAATTACAGCGCGAAGTGATAAGTCAGGTATTGGTTTTTCTGCTGAATTGAAGAATAAAAAAGATGACAGCGGTCAAAAAACCAAACTTTTAAGTGAAATGGAGTCTGATGACTTAATTAAGTATGGTTTAATTCCAGAGTTTGTAGGTAGATTACCTGTGGTGGCTACATTACAAGAATTGGATGAGTCAGCGCTTATTGATATTCTTAATAATCCCAAAAATGCTTTAACCAAGCAATTTCAATCGCTTTTCAAAATGGAAGGTGTTGAGCTGGAATTTAGAGAAGAATCTTTGGCTGCAATCGCTAAAAAAGCCTTGGCAAGAAAAATGGGTGCACGAGGTTTGCGCGCGATACTTGAAAATTTACTTTTAGACACCATGTATGAATTACCTTCTCTTGAAGGTGTTAATAAGGTGGTTATTGATGAGAGTGCAGTTAATAATTCATCTAAGCCTATTCTTATTTACGAACACGATGAGATGAAGAATGCAGCAGGTGGTAAAGAATAGATAATTAATTTGCAACTATTCACCATATTAAAACCCTGTTCTTTGTCTTGTTACTTGTTCAGGGTTTTTTTTATGGCGGATACTCTATTTTGTTATTCAACATAGTTAACTCAATCAACAGGTAACCAGATCAAGGTTCTTGGCCTTAACATGGTAAATCCGGGCACTAATTTTCCTTTTTTACTGATATTTATTTTTGATTTGATAATAATGATTTATTCGTAATTAGTTTGTTGTACTGACAAATAATTAAATAGCGAAAACTCAGTATTTTCAAATAGAATGAACAGGATATCTTGTTCATTACTTTAATACCGGTATACTTATTTTAAGGCAGTAAAATCTTTGTAAAATTATAACTATAGATAAGGGTTTGTTATGTCTATTGAAAATAAAGTGTCGCTGATTGAGACTGAAAAATTGTCTATGATTCCTGTATTACCATTAAGAGATGTAGTGGTTTATCCTCATATGGTAATTCCTCTATTTGTTGGTCGCGGCAAATCAATTAAAGCCCTCGAAGCGGCTATGGTTGATTCAAAGCAGATTTTTTTGGTAGCACAAAAAAAATCGTCTAATGATGATCCTGAGGCCAATGATATTTACCAAGTCGGTACTTTATCTAGCGTTCTGCAATTATTAAAATTACCTGATGGCACGGTGAAAGTGCTTGTTGAAGGCGAACAACGCGCCCGCGTTAAAGAATATCATCAAGAAAAAGGCTATTTAGAAGCTTCTCTGGAATTAATGGACGAAGTAAATTCTGCCGTTAAAGAACCTGAAGTGGGTATTTTAATGCGCTCTTTAATGTCTCAGTTTGAACAATACATCAAGCTGAATAAAAAAATTCCACCTGAAGTCTTATCTCCATTAGCAGGAATTGAAGAACCAGGCCGTTTGGCTGACACCATTGCAGCTCATCTGACTTTAAAAGTTGATGACAAGCAAGAGTTATTAGAAACCCTTGATGTTGGCACGCGTCTTGAGCATTTAATGGCTGCAATTGAGACGGAAATCGATCTGTTGCATGTTGAAAAGCGTGTGAGAGGGCGCGTAAAACGCCAAATGGAAAAAAGCCAGCGCGAGTATTACCTTAACGAGCAAATGAAAGCCATTCAAAAAGAATTAGGTGAATTGGGCGAAGAAGGTAATGAAATAGAGCAACTGGAAAAATCAATTAATAAAGCAGGAATGCCAAAAGAAGCTAAAGAAAAGGCACTGGCTGAGCTGCATAAATTGAAAATGATGTCACCTATGTCCGCTGAAGCTACTGTAATTCGCAATTATCTCGATTGGATGCTTTTGGTTCCCTGGAAAAAGAAAAGTAAAATTCAATTTGATTTGAAGAAGGCAGAAAAACTTCTGGATAAAGAACATCATGGTTTAGAACGAGTTAAAGAACGTATTATTGAATATCTGGCAGTGCAACAGCGTGTAAAACGTTTGAAAGGTCCTATTTTATGTCTAGTTGGACCGCCAGGAGTGGGTAAAACTTCTTTAGGACAATCAATCGCGAATGCGACGGGTCGTACTTTTATTCGTATCGCTTTAGGTGGCGTGCGTGATGAAGCGGAGATTCGTGGACACCGAAGAACCTATATTGGCTCTATGCCTGGAAAAATTATTCAAAAGTTATGTAAAGCTGGAGTAAAAAATCCACTGATCATGTTGGATGAAGTAGATAAAATGGCTATGGATTTCCGCGGTGACCCAGCTTCCGCTTTACTTGAGGTATTGGATCCAGAGCAAAACCATACATTCAGCGATCATTATCTAGAAGTGGATTATGATTTAAGCGATGTAATGTTTATTGCAACAGCAAATTCTTTAGAAATACCAGCACCTTTATTAGATCGTATGGAAGTAATTCGTCTGGCAGGATATACCGAAGATGAAAAGGTAAGTATTGCTGAAGAATACTTGGTGAAAAAGCAAATTGCTTTAAATGGTCTGAATGATGATGAAATACACATTAGTGAAGGTGCAATAAGAGAAATTATTCGTCACTACACGCGAGAAGCGGGTGTGCGTAACTTAGAGCGTGATATTGCCAGTGTTTGCAGAAAGGTTGTAAAAGAAATTCTATCAAGCAAAAAACCTAAAAAATTAACAGTCACTCTAAATAATATTGAAAAATATTTAGGCGTGAAGAAATTCAGATACGGCTTGGCAGAAGAGTTTGATCAGGTTGGACAAGTAACTGGGCTTGCTTGGACTAGTGTGGGCGGTGAATTACTTACTATTGAAGCGTCCATGATGCCGGGTAAAGGTAAAGTAACGCATACCGGGCAATTGGGTGAGGTAATGCAAGAGTCCATACATGCGGCAATGACTGTAGTACGAAGTCGTGCTAAAAAATTAGGATTGCCGGATGATTTTTATGAAAAGAATGATTTTCACGTCCATGTTCCTGAAGGTGCTACTCCAAAAGACGGTCCAAGTGCGGGAATAGGGATGTGTACGGTTCTTGTTTCGGTTGTAACGCAAATTCCTGTTAAGGCAGATGTCGCGATGACAGGTGAAATTACGTTACGCGGACAGGTATTACCAATTGGTGGCTTAAAAGAAAAGTTATTAGCGGCTCACCGGGGTGGTATTAAACATGTAATTATTCCCGAAGAAAACGTAAAAGACTTGGAAGAGATACCTGATAATGTACTACGAAAGCTTACAATTCACCCTGTTAAGACTGTAGAACAGGTACTGGAGCTGGCTTTGCAACGTAGTCCTTGGGTAGATCACCCACAAATTGTACAAAGTGTTGCTTTAACAGGAAAAAGATCGAAAAAAAATAAAAATAATGATTTACATGCACATTAAATAGGGTTATATTTCTTTCCGTAGCCCGCCACTAGCGTAGCGGGCACTGCAAGGATGTAGCTACTTGACTGGTTAATTAAGTTAAATTAACTTGAAGTATGGAAGATTAACTGTATAGGGGAAGCAATGAATAAGAGCGAATTAGTTGATGCTATAGCGAGTGGTTCAGGTTTGACGAAGGCTGATGCCAGCCGTGTACTTGAAACTTTTACTAGTACGATCACTGATGCTTTAAAAAGCGGCGATCAAGTTGTAATACCAGGTTTTGGTTCATTCACAACAGGTAATCGTTCAGCGCGTACAGGTAGAAACCCACAAACTGGAAAAGTTATTGAGATTAAAGCGTCACGAGTAGCCAAGTTTAAAGCGGGTAAAAACCTGAAAGAAGCAGTACAAGAAGCTTAAGTTTTCAGGGTGCTTAGCTCAGCTGGGAGAGCATCGCCCTTACAAGGCGAGGGTCGTAGGTTCGATCCCTACAGCACCCACCATGAAATGGAGTGGTAGTTCAGTTGGTTAGAATACCGGCCTGTCACGCCGGGGGTCGCGGGTTCGAGCCCCGTCCACTCCGCCACATTAAACGCGCCTTACGGCGCGTTTTATTTTGTCTTGTAAAAATATAATTTACATTCAAAAATCAGTTTTTAATTTAAAACTGGTACTCGTTCATCGCGTACAGTAGTAATTTATGAACTGGAAAGATTATTCAGATTAAACGATTAGTTATGTTTAAATCGGTTAAAAACCTGAATGAAGCGATACAAGAAGCTTAAGATTTCAGGGTGCTTAGCTCAGCTGGGAGAGCATCGCCCTTACAAGGCGAGGGTCGTAGGTTCGATCCCTACAGCACCCACCATATAATGGAGTGGTAGTTCAGTTGGTTAGAATACCGGCCTGTCACGCCGGGGGTCGCGGGTTCGAGCCCCGTCCACTCCGCCACATTAAACGCGCTGTAAAGGCGCGTTTTATTCTTGTTTTAAAAAATAAAAAGTAAATCTTTTAAATCAATTATTGATGAAATATCTTATTCAAAATTTCGGATTAATATCATTATTTTTAATCAATCAATCAATCAATCAATCAATCAATCAATCAACTATTATTACCCTTAGTGGGATAATTCAGAAACTCTTAACTTAACGTCAGTTCGGAATAATAAGATTCCGCCTACCTAAAATCGTTCGTGCTGAGGAGGCGTTTACGCCGTCTCGAAGCATTCGCACAGGGCTATAGTCTTGGTGTAGATGCTTCGAGACGTGCTATTGCTTTTCCTTAGCACGAACTGATGTATCCCCATAAATATTCATGCAAAGATGATGTTATAAAATAGTAGCAAACTGGTTGTATATTGTGTCATTCCCGCTAAAGCGGGAAACTATGTGCAATCAAAGTGAGGAATTAGCTTGAGGGATGGTTTCCCGCCTCCGCGAGAATGACATAATTAATAGCATGATGACTCGCTAATAAACACACTTGATTGTATAAATATTCGTGGGGATACATCAGGGCATGAACGGATCTCGGCTGAGGCAGGATCTATTGGCTCCCTTATCCATAACGGGCGTTAACTTAATGGCTATGCAGTGTGATTGTATTTATTTAGTTTAAAAGATCTATATATAAAAAGACTTATAAAATCTCACTCAATACTACTTATAACAATTAATTACATCCTATATTTAACTAACAAATTAACTCAAGATAATATTTGTGTGTTTTTGTTTGGATTTTTATCCGATTAGGTTACAATCTGTCTTCATTAGAGCTTTGTTACTATAAAAATGGATCTCAGGACATGTTGCAGAAGTTAAATGAGCGTATACAAGGTGTTGTAGCTTGGTTAGTGGTTATCTTAATTGGTCTTACATTTACCCTTTTTGGTGTAGATTATTACATGCAATCGCATCAAACAACGAGTTCAAAAGTTGTGGTCAATGATCAACCCTTATTAGAACAAGCATTTGAAACCAATTACAGAAGGGCTCGTGGTGCACAAGATAATGCGCATACGACGGCTGAAGATGAGAAAAAACTGCAAAATGAAGTTTTGGATCAAATGATTACGAATGAAGTAATGGTTCAAGCGGCACATAAAAACGGTTTTGAAGTAAGTGCAAATCAGGCAAATGCCGCGATTGTAAACATCCCTCAATTTCAGGAAGACGGCCATTTCTCTTCTGAAAAATACCAGCAGGCATTGAGCGCCGCTCTGTTTACCCAAGTCAGCTTTCAAAATGAAGTAAAACAAGGCATGTTATTAAATCAACAGCGTTTTGCTTTTATCGGTAGCTCCTTTGCACTGCCTGGTGAAATAGAGCGTTTTGTCAGATTGTATATGCAAAATCGCGACTATGATTACGTAACAATTCCTGTTGCAGGTTTTGAAAAAGACATTAAAATCACTCCAGAAGCTGTTTCAGAGTATTATGCTCAGCATAAAAAAGAATTTATGACTCCTGAACAAGTTGGTATTGATTACGTCACTTTATCTATGAATGATATTAAAGCTCAAATTAAAATATCAGACGAAGACGTAAAACGATTCTACACCGAAAATCAAAGCAACTATTTAACTCCAGCCCAATGGCATGTAGCACATATTTTATTTGCTGTTCCTGGTGATGCTTCAAAAACAGAGCAAGAGCAAATTCAAAAGAAAGCTGATGATGCTTATGCTGAGTTGCAAAAAAATCCAAAAGAATTTGAAAAATTCGTTACTACAATGTCCGATGATAAACTTTCTGCGGCAGAAAAAGGCGAGCTTCCCTGGATTACTGCAGGACAAAATGAATACGGTAAAATCTTATCTAACTTAACCGCACCAGGAACGATCTCTGCTCCTGAAAAAACGGCGCATGGTTATGAGATTTTTAAATTAATCGCGTACAAGCCAGTAACTACTAAATCTTTAGCTGAAGTAGAAACAACAATTAAAGAGCAATTGCTTACTGAGATGGCGCAAACCAAATACGCACAAGCATTAGAGCAACTGTCTGATTTGAGTTATCAATCACCAGATTCACTAAAGCCTGTTTCAGATACGCTGAAATTAAAAATTGAAAAAAGTAAGCCGTTTTCCCGAGCTGGTGGTGAAGATGCCGTTACGAAAAATCCATTAGTAGTCAATGCAGCATTTAGCCATGACGTTCTGGAGTTGGCCAATAACAGTGAACCGGTACAACTTGATAACGATTCTGTTGCGGTTGTTCGTGTTAACAAACACTTACCTGTAAAAGAGCAATCATTAGAAGCAGTTCATGATCAGATTAGCAAAATTCTGACAAAACAAGCTGCAGAAACTAAAGCTAAAGAACTGGGTGCGAATTTATTAAATCCTGTTGAAGATAAAAAACAACAAGAACTTATCAGTTCAAATAAACTGAGCTGGAAGCCTGTTACTAAAGCTTCAAGAGATTATGATAAAGTGGATAGCTTAATTAATGATATGGCCTTTAATTTATTACGACCTGAAAATCGTGATGGTATTGTTCTGCCTAACGGTGATTACGTTGTCGTCAGATTGAAACAAATTAATGATGGCAAACTAAGCTCTTTAGATAAAGAACAACAAGACAGCCTTGTTCAACAGATAGAAGCTAGTTATGGCATGATGGATTATGACTTATATGTTAAAAGTTTAATTAATCAAGCAAAAATCGAAAGACACTAGTACTGGTTTTATTTAATTTCAACTGATTGGCAACAGGATGAGTTCAATCAGTTGAAAGCACAGGACGCGCGGTTAATCGTGTATTGTAGATGACTCAATAGCTTAACTATCTATGATGCTGATTGACTTAAGTTAAATGGAACTGGTGCTACTATTTAGGAGTAGCTATGCCAGGTTCAAATAAAAAATTTACAGATCGTGATTTAACATGGTTGTATGGTAATTTATTAAATCATTATGCTCAGCTCGCCCCAAATTTTTATGACGTCAATTCTGTTTATCAGCAAATGCAGGCCTCTGTGCACGGCACTCTTTCTAATTATGGGGTTTTTAAAGATTTATCTGATGTTGAAAAAGCTAAGGTAATTACAGCATTTAACACGATTTTTCGTGCGCTACCCATGTATAGAGGACTTCCACCCTTACAGCAAAATACTTTTAACCAGCAACCTCCCGCAAATCCTTCTGTTGTATATGTTTATAATTATAATACTAACTCAAGACTCTATAATTGGCTTCTCTTGAATTCTCTACTGCATGATTGCAATCACTCGGCACACTATCCTGGACGATTTCCTGGAGGCAGGGGGATACCTTCAAGTACTCATCACAATCACAAAGAGAAATCTAACTCTAGTGAACTAATCGCACTATTAGTCGTTATCGCTTTAGCAGCATTTGCAGCCGCTTTAGCATTTATTGCCATGTATTACATGTTCAGTGAGTTTTTAAATAGTGCGGAGCGATTTTATTATAATGAAGGATGGTTAAAGGCTGCATTAATGATGGCAAGCTCTCTCGCTTTTGCTGCAAGCTCCTTTCTACTCACCATTACGTTTGCTTCTATGCCCATAATTGCGCTCGCTTTAGCCGCGGGTTTAAACCCAGCGGGTCTTGTGATTACCTCACTGGTGCTTTTAACTGTAATAGGTGCTGCGGTTGGCGCTTTTGCAATGGATTTATTATATGACTCCATTGATAAAAAATTAAATAAAAATTCAATGGATCCTGAAGATCCGTTGCGATTCAGATTAACAGATGCTGATGAACGGAATTTGTTACGGAAAGGGAAAGATCCAATAAAAGTAAAATGTGCTATGGTTGCGTTACGCTCTGAAATGGCTAAATTATTAGATAGTTCAGATTCATCAGAAAGTCCAAAGCCCATACCTTCTTTTTTAAGCAGGCATTTCGGCGAAGGGCGCAAAGTTCAGGAATTGCTTCAAAAGGTACGCGAATTACGAAATGGAACACGTGATGCAGTTACTGTAGGAGACTTGGTTATCGATTGCAGAACATCCGAGCGGCAGCAGCCAGTATTTCAGTACCATCAGAATTTTCCAGCGTATGTACCTCCTGCGGATTACGTACCTCCACCAGCATATGTACCTTCTGCAGATTACGTGCCTCCACCAGCATATGCTCTGCAGCCTTCAGCACCTTCTTGGTAAATAAGGAAATGCAGGTTAGGGATTGTAAATCTCTAACCTGCAACTATTTTATGGTTTAGTATATAGATTGATTAAAGAACGCTATAAATTTCAGTGTGTTACTGTGATTTTCCTCTAAGATCAATATCCCACACATCGATTATTTCATTATTCTGCACAATCACAAATTGATCATAAAGATTAATGCTCGGATCACAGTGTGGAACAACCATTTCAATTAGTTCTGTAGTACGAGGAAGGGGGCTTATCCCCGTGATTTTTCCATGCTCATCGCCAAAACCACCCCAATCATAAGATAAATGCGGATGGCTAATAATCCTTGGTTTATACTTGGATCAAAATAAATAGCCTTAGTTCCCGCATCTACCGTAACGTGTTCTGTTCTATTGCTACTGATTACCGTACACAACAGCGTCATGGCATTTTGAAACTGATTAAAATGCTGTGGATCCTCTTTAGAACCAATCTGTTCGTATTGCACATCCATCACGGAATAAGAGCCAGGTTGAATTTCAGTAACCTCAGAAGCTTCAGGGTCGATATCGAAGGTTCCAGTCCCAGAACCTGTTAAAATATGTAGCCCTGGGAATAATGATTTTAATGATCTAAAAACATTGGAAGCCATTTCCATAGTTTTTAGTGAGAGGGTTTTACGTTCCTGATAGTCTGCAACATGCTGTAAACTTCCAGCATAGCATTGCACGCCTTGTACATGCAGCCAAGATTGGGTTTGAAGAAAATGGCCAAACTGCATCGCTTTGTCTGGACTGACTCCTGTTCTGCCAATGCCAGGATCCAGATCAATTAACACATTGATAGGTTGATTCAACGCTTGTCCAAGTTGATTTAAAGCCTCAGCATTTTGGACATTATCCAGTACCAAAAGTAACTCTGGAGCTTTTTCTAAACAACGAGCAAGTTTGCGTAACTTAGGTTCAGATACAACCGGTGATGTAATTAAGATGGAGCGAATGCCCTGTTCAATCAATACTTCAGCCTCTGAAAACTTCGCAGCAGAAATACCAATAGCTCCTGCGTCAATTTGTAATTTGGCAAGTTGAGAACATTTATGCGTTTTACAATGCGGGCGCACGAAAACACCCATCTGATCCGCTAAATGTTGCATTAGATTCAGATTTTCTTTCAGTTTGTCTAAATCAATTAGAAGACAAGGTGTGTCGAGCTTTTTTAGATAGTTTAATTTAGTGGGCATAAATTGACAGAGAGTAATTACTCATAATTAGTAAAGAACAAGAATAGTATAAATTTTAATGAGAGTGAATCTATTTGAACGTGCGTTGTGAGTTTATCGTGGCTTATCCTGAGCTCTCTGAATAAGCCAGGAATTATTACATAGAAAATACTTTATTAACTGTTAAAGTCACAGCTTGAGCCATCACGTTCTGGCTGGTATTAGTATATCCAGTACCAGTAGTAGTAATGTTATCGGACTTAACAAAATGAGTGAAAGGAATCGCGTAATTTATTTTATATTGATTTGAAATAGCATAAGTATAACTTAAATCAACAGTCCAATCAGACGCTAAGAAATAAGAAAGTCCCACTTGAGCTGCGCCACCCCATTCCCATGATTTTTTGTTACTATTAGCTGGAGCGCCAGTTAGATCAGTAGGGCTACTGAAGAGATTGGCAAAACCAATTTCACCATTAATATTAGATCCTGTTCCAAACAAAGCAGGTCCAACTCCTAAATAGATTTGACTGTGTTTAAAAGATTGTCCAATAAAGGGAAGTAACAGCATTTCATGAGTAGTCTTGTTTTGAGCTGATTCTACTAACACATTTCCGTTTAAAACAGTGCCATTAACTGTTCCAGATTGGCTGACAGTAAATGTTGAATGCGTAGCAACTGCGCCTAAATATTGATATGAGAATTTAACACCCCATAGATAATTAGTGTCCATTATTTGTCTAAAAAAACCTGCTTGAACTTCTGGAGCAAATGTATTTTCAGTATTATAAAATGGATAAGCAGGGCCTTGAGCTGTTCCAGAACCCGATATGGAACCAGTATAGGAGGCAACGCCAATTGCATAAACGTTTTGTTTGGTTTGAATGGAGTTATAACCGCCACCTAAACCCACAAAAAAATTGGTTTGAGAAGGAACATGAGCTGCACCCATAGTTCCAGCCATTACTGAGCCGGAGCCTAATAACAGTGCCAATGTAGATATTTTTTTAAAACTTAACGCCATCTGAATATCCTTATTTATTAATATATTAGCTGTAATAGCAATCGATTGTACTCACAAGTCATTAGGTGGTGCAAGAAAAAATGGGGGGTATGAATATATTGCATTTATTTTTTATTATACTTAACTGTGTGATTCATAGAGATCCTTTCAATTTTTTCATTATTAAATCTGTATGATAATTGGCTATTTGGATGCGTTCATTGTCTATTTTATAGTTATTACTAACCTCTTCAGTTAAAGGGGTTATTTCACTTAGTTCAGCGACG
>JARLJQ010000036.1 GCA_031291115.1 Legionella sp. | reverse complement strand
TCTGAACGAGCAAAGCATTTGCCTCCCACAATGACTGACGCCTTTTCGTATGGCCTTATATTTTTCCTACGGAAAAACATCCGGCCCTAAGGCTACCAGGGACTACGCGCCTCGGCGTTCCGCCTTCCATGGCGCGCAGCGGCGGTCTTGTTGTTGCATGAAAGGGAGCATTGCATCACCAAAACCACCTAATTGTTGGTAGTTTCCAGCGAGCATTTGTCCTGTAATACGAGTTGAATAAGTCGTATCGACTACATCTGCATGGCTTATAGACGCATGAATCAGAGCAAGAGCAAGGCTTAGTGGCGATAGTTGTAACTTCATTTATATCCCTTTTAAATTAAGTACGTTAATAAAATATTTAGAACCATTTAATTCTTACGGTAACTCATAAAACGATATTCAATACAGATAAGATGCTGCTCGTAATCCGGGTGCAAGTAGCGAAACCCGTGCTACGTTACACTGCCATTAAGTTAACGCGAGTTTCGGATAAGAGCGTAGGAAAAGTAGCCCGGATGCAGCTTCGCGTAATCCGGGAATCAGGTGGCACTAAAAATCAGTATAAGCCCAAAGTCGCTCTGATCCCGGGTTTCGCTCTCACTGCACCGGGGCTACACTCTGTATCTTATCCGAAACTAACGTTAAGTTAAGGACTACGTCATCCTTATTCTTTACTTATTTCACATACGCTTTTGGCGCAGCTACTTCGTCAAAATTCCAAACCAAACCAATTGATGCAATTCGGCTTTTAGGCTTGAATTTTTGATCTACATCAATACTATTTACCGCATCCAAACCACTTAATTTTATAGTTTTTCCATATTCAGTTTGACTGAATTCGGCTCTAATGCCGATTTTAGCAGTGACAGGATACATAAGGCCTAAGCCGTAGCGAAAACCATTTAGCCAACGACCTTTATGTAAATTCAAGTCGCCAGACCTGAGTACAAGCACACCACCATCTAATTCATTAATTTGAGTACTCGAGTTATTGACCGCTTTAAATCGCCCCGCTTCATAGCCTAAAATTCCATATAACTTAGAGCTGTTAGCAAAACTTAGTCCTGGATGCAAAGTAATCCCCAAAGCACCTGTCTGAGTAAGTCTGCGGTAACTTAAATTATTAAAAAAGGCACCTGAACCATCTAAACTGTCCATACGGTTACTGTTGGGTTCGTAAATAGAAATGTTCGTCCACTCCCCATTTATTTCCATACCAAGTAAAGCATTTACATTAGCAAAACTATATAGATTATTCATCTCATAACCTAAAAACAGACTGCCAACGGCACCACTCCCTTCAACGTATCCTTTATGAATATTATGTGTATTAACTCCTAAATCACCTTCCCAAATAGTCTCTTCCCCGCCAACTTGAACATTGGACTGAAAGCCAGCTGATGCGCCCGCGTAGAAGCCTGCGTAAGCAGAACTCATTGATAAGACGCACCCCATTGCCAACGCAAATAGTTTTTTATTCATCAAAACGCTCCCTAAATACTCAAATTACAAAATGCAATTTAAGTGTCATCAATCCATTAAATATTGTATAAATACAATAAATTAAAAAAAACTAACATTATTTTCATGCTATTGCAATTTTCATTTTGGAATACAAGGTTATGATTGTGCGGCTATTTTGCGATGATATTTAGAAGGTAATGATGATGATGTATTTACCTCTTCCTAATCAAGAAGAGGTAAATACTTTTTAAAATAGATTACTTGAGATTTTTTCTGGCTTTTTGAATGGCGCGAATTTGTGCTACAGCACGTGCTAATTCAGTAGCAGCAACGGAATAATCCATTTCACTGCTTTTGTTAGCCATATCTGCTTCTGCTTGTGCTTTCGCAGCAAGAGCTGCTGATTCATCAAGATGGTCAGCGCGTTCAGCTACATCAGCAAGAATAGTAACGCAGTTTGGTTGTACTTCTAACATACCACCCTGAACGTAGTAAATTTCTTGATGACCACCAGGTAAAGTAAGTCTTACTTCACCTGGTTTCAGAACTGTAAGTAAAGGGGCATGGCCTGCGCCAATACCCACTTCACCTAACTCTCCAGTTGCTACTACCAACTCAACCAAGCCAGAGAATATTTCATGTTCAGCACTAACAATATCTAAGTGCGTTGTAATAGTCATATTGTCTTGCCTCATAAGGTTTTCGCTTTAGCAACTGCTTCCTCAATGCTACCAACCATGTAGAACGCTTGCTCAGGTAAATCATCGTACTCACCAGCAAGAATACCTTGGAAGCCTTTGATAGTATCTTTAAGCGATACGTATTTACCTGGTGAACCAGTAAATACTTCAGCAACGAAAAATGGCTGAGATAAGAATCTTTGAATCTTACGTGCACGAGTTACTACACGCTTATCATCTTCAGATAATTCGTCCATACCCAGAATTGCAATAATATCTTTCAATTCTTTGTAACGTTGCAGCGTTTGCTGTACGCGACGAGCAGTATCATAATGCTCTTGACCAACAACTAATGGGTCTAATTGACGTGAAGTAGAGTCCAGTGGGTCCACTGCTGGGTAAATACCCAATTCAGCAATTTGGCGTGACAATACAACTGTTGCATCCAAGTGAGCAAAAGTAGTAGCTGGTGATGGGTCAGTCAAGTCATCCGCAGGTACGTATACCGCTTGAATAGACGTAATAGAGCCAGTCTTGGTTGAAGTAATACGCTCTTGGAGCATACCCATTTCTTCAGCCAGAGTAGGTTGGTACCCTACCGCAGAAGGCATACGACCTAGCAGAGCGGATACTTCAACCCCGGCTAGAGTGTAACGGTAAATGTTATCTACGAATAACAGTACGTCACGACCTTCGTCACGGAATTTTTCAGCCATAGTCAAACCAGTCAAAGCAACACGTAAACGGTTACCTGGTGGCTCATTCATTTGACCATAAACCAGTGATACTTTATCTAATACATTAGAATCTTTCATTTCGTGGTAGAAGTCATTACCCTCACGAGTACGCTCACCAACACCGGCGAATACAGAGTAACCACTGTGCTCAATCGCGATGTTACGAATCAATTCCATCATGTTTACGGTTTTACCTACACCCGCACCACCGAATAGACCTACTTTACCACCTTTCGCAAACGGACAGAGTAAGTCAATAACTTTAATACCAGTTTCCAGTAATTCCTGGCTACCAGCTTGTTCTTCGTAACTTGGCGCCTTACGATGAATACCCCAGTGCTCTTCAGCATCAATAGGACCTGCTTCATCAATTGGACGGCCTAAAACGTCCATAATACGACCCAAAGTTTTCTTACCAACAGGAACTTGAATCGCTTCGCCAGTGTTTAGCGCTTTTAATCCGCGCTTTAATCCATCTGTTGTTCCCATTGCAATAGTACGCACAACGCCGTCACCCAGCTGTTGTTGCACTTCAAAAACCAAATCACCATCAACCAGTTTCAATGCATCATTGATTTTAGGAACATTATCACGGGGGAATTCAACATCCACAACCGCGCCAATAATTTCTACTACAGTACCTAAGCTCATTATATACCCTCTTATAAAGCGGCTGCGCCACCGACAATTTCTGCCAATTCTTGTGTAATTGCAGCTTGTCGAGCTTTGTTATAAGCCAATTGAAATTCTTTAATCAAATCACCCGCATTGTCAGTTGCGCTTTTCATTGCAATCATTTTCGCTGCTTGTTCACAGGCAATGTTTTCTACTACGGCCTGATACACTTGTAATTCGATGTAACGTTCTAAAAGATTATCCAGCAATTCTTTAGCATCAGGTTCGTAAATATAGTCCCAATGATGCCCCATTGTCTTGCTGTCTTCTTCTGACTTCGGCAATGGTAATAGTTGTTTCACCAGAGGCTTTTGCGTCATGGTGTTAACAAACTCGTTGTACACTACGTGTAATGCATCAATAGTACCGTCGTAGAAAGCATCAATCATCACTTTTACAATACCAATCAGATCATTAATTCCTGGTGTGTCACCAAGATGATCTTTGGATGCCAGTACGTTGCTGCCTACACGTTTAAAGAAGCCTTGTCCTTTACGGCCAATAACGGCAATATCAATTTCCTGGCCTTGCTCTTTCCAGTTACGGATTGAACGAACGGTTTCACGCAATAAATTCGCGTTTAAACCACCGCACAAACCACGGTCACTGGTAACAACGATAAGACCTATACGTTTAATCTCGCGCTCACTCATAAATGAATGTTTGTATTCTGAATGCGCACGAGCGATGTGTTTTACCACACCGTAAATTTTGTTGGCATAAGGCTTGGATGCGCGCATTCTTTCTTGCGTTTTGCGCATTTTGCTTGCTGCCACCATTTCCATTGCACGAGTAATCTTTCGAGTTTTATTAATACTCGAGATTTTCGAACGGATTTCTTTTGCTCCAGCCATAATCTCATTTCGCCTTAAATTGACTTACCAACTTGCTGTACGTTTAAAGTCCTCAACAGCGTTCTTCAATTTTGCTTCAATGTCGTTATCGTAAGCACCCGCTTCGTTTATTGACTGCATTAGAGCAGCATGCGAAGAGCGCATGAAGTCTAGCAATGAAGCTTCAAATGATGCAATTTCATTTAATGGAACATCATCCAAAAAGCCTTTTTCAACAACGAATAGAATAACGCCCATCTCGGCAACAGAGAATGGTGCATATTGCTTTTGCTTCATCAGCTCAGTAATACGTTGACCGCGCTCTAACTGCTTACGTGTTGCATCATCAAGATCAGAAGCAAACTGTGAAAACGCTTCTAATTCACGGAATTGGGCCAGTGCTAAACGAGTACCACCACCTAATTTTTTCATAATCTTAGTTTGTGCCGCACCACCTACTCGTGATACAGATAAGCCAGAGTTAATCGCTGGACGTACACCTGAGTTGAATAAATCAACATCAAGGAAAATTTGACCGTCAGTAATAGAAATTACGTTAGTTGGTACGAATGCAGATACGTCACCAGCTTGCGTTTCAATAATTGGGAATGCAGTTAATGAACCTGTCTTACCTTTTACTTCGCCTTTAGTCAGTTTTTCTACTTCGTCCGCATTAATACGCGAAGCTCTTTCTAACAGACGTGAATGTAAATAGAAAATATCCCCAGGATATGCTTCACGACCCGGTGGTCTACGAAGTAATAAAGAGATTTGACGATAAGCCCAAGCTTGCTTGGTTAAATCATCATAAACAATCATTGCGTCTTCACCGCGTTCCATGAAGTATTCACCCATGGAGCAACCTGCGTAAGGTGCTATAAATTGCAATGCAGCAGAATCAGCAGCACCAGCAACAACAACAATCGTATGCTCTAATGCGCCATGCTCTTCCAGTTTACGTACAAGTGACGCAACTGAAGATGCTTTTTGACCGATTGCAACGTACACGCATTTAACACCAGTACCTTTTTGGTTGATGATGGCATCAATTGCAATTGCAGTTTTACCTGTTTGACGGTCGCCAATAATCAGCTCACGTTGTCCGCGGCCTACTGGTACCATCGCATCAATAGCAATCAGTCCTGTTTGTACTGGTTGATCTACTGATTTACGAGCAATAACGCCAGGCGCTACTTTCTCAATTGGTGCCATGCCTGAAGCATCAATAGGACCTTTACCGTCGATAGGATTACCTAAGGCATCAACTACACGACCTAAAAGACCTGGACCAACTGGAACTTCAAGAATACGACCAGTGCACTTACCTTTTTGTCCTTCAGCTAAAGAGGAGGCATCACCAAGAACTACCGCACCGACTGAATCTCTTTCAAGGTTAAGAGCCAAACCATACACGCCACCAGGAAACTCGATCATTTCACCGGCCATTACGTCTTCCAGACCGTGTAAGCTGACAATACCGTCTTTCAAACTAACAATAGTACCTTCATTACGTGCTTCAGATACTACATTAAAATGTTCTATTTTCTTTCTGATTAAATCGCTGATTTCAGAAGGATTTAATGCTACTTGTTCTGACATGAAAATTATCCTCTAAATTAAGCGGCCAAGCCGGTGCTAAGTTTATTGAGTTTGCCCCGAACCGAACCATCGATAACTAAATCACCTGCCCGAATAATTGCTCCGCCAAGCAAGGAAGGATCAATACTGATGTTTAGCGTGATTTTACGCTGTAAGCGTTTACTTAATGATTCTACTAATTGCTCTTGCTGTGTGTTTGACAAGGCAGAATAACTGCTTACATCCACATCCAAAGTTTTTTCCTGCTCTGCCCGATGCGCTTCGTAAAGAACGCTAATTTCAGGTAACAGTATTAATCTTTTATTAGCATTGGTAGCCAGCAATTCAATCAAATTATTTAGAGCGTCGCTTTTATTTGATTTTGTATTGACTATCCCTTGCAGCAACTCAATATGTTGTTCCACTGTAGTTGCTGGGTTTGCAATAAACTGCGCAGCTTCTGGAGTTAATATGATTTGTGCAAGCGTTATCAAATGCGCTGACCACTCAGCTAATTGGTTCTCTGCCAAAGCATATTCAAAAATAGCTTTTGCATAAGGTCTAGCAATGGTGGTGTTATCAGACATTTTAAATCTCTTCTATCAGGTTATCTAACAGTGCAGTATTCGCTTTAACGTCTACTTCACGCATCAATATTTTCTCAGCGCCAGATATAGCCAAGGTAGCAACTTGCTTCCGCAAGGCTTCTTTAGCCTGATTTACTTGCTGTACTAATTGCTCTTGCGCCAGTTTCACCTGATGTTGCGCTTCCAGCTTCGCAGCATCTTTTGCTTCTTCAATGATTTGTGCAGCACGTTTGTTTGCTTTTTCAATGATGTCAGCTGATTGTGCTTTAGCTTGTTTTAATTCGTCTTTAACACGATGTTGTGCTAACTCAAGCTCTTTGCGGCCACGTTCAGCAGCAGCTAAGCCGTCAGCAATTTTATCTTGTCTTTCTTCCAGGGCTTTCGCTAATGGAGGCCATACCAGTTTCATGGTAAATAAAACAAAGGCTGCGAATACCAGCATTTGTACTATTAATGTTAAATTAATATCCACCGTAATATCTCCTGCAACAATCAGGGCGCCAAGGCGCCCCAATCATTTGTTATCAAGAACCCAGGTTGCTTAGGAAAGGGTTTGCGAAAGTGAAGAACAATGCGATACCTACTCCGATCATTGTTACGGCATCTAATAAACCTGCAACGATGAACATTTTAACTTGTAACATTGGAACCATTTCTGGTTGACGTGCAGAACCTTCAAGGAATTTGCCGCCAAGCAAACCAAATCCTATCGCAGTGCCTAATGCACCCAGACCAATTAACAAGGCAACCGCAAGAACGGTCATACTTTGAACTTGTGCTATTAAATTAGCAGCTTGCATATTTATCCCCTTTAAAAATGGATGGTAAAAATAAATCGGTTAATGTTCTTCGTGTGCCAGACTAAGGTAAACAATAGTCAACACCATGAAAATAAATGCTTGCAATGTAATTACCAAAATGTGGAATATTGACCAAGCTAACGCAAGAATAAACTGCGCCACACCTAGAGTCGCCGTGCCAATTGGTGATGTTGTTGTAGCATTTAAGGTTAACAGGGCGATTAATATAAAGATTAATTCGCCTGCGTATAAGTTTCCAAATAACCGCAGTGCCAGAGAAATTGGCTTGGCAATCAGGCCAACCAACTCAAGCAGCAGGTTAAAGGGTATCATTACTGGATGATTAAAAGGTTGTAAGGTCAATTCTTTAATAAAGCCTTTCGCGCCTTTTATTTTAATGCTGTAGTAAATAATCAGTAAAAATACGCTGATTGACATACCGAAAGTTAAATTTAAATCGTTAGTTGGCACTACTTTCAAATAATGCACGCCGGCGGCCTGAGCCATCAGTGGCAATACGTCGACAGGGAATATATCCATGAAATTCATCACGAAAACCCATAAGAATATGGTCAAGGCCAAAGGACCTATTAAATCGTTTTTGCCGTGGAAGCAATCTTTCACCTGGCTGTCTGCAAACTGCAGCATCAACTCAGCAAAATTTTGAAGTTTGCCTGGTACCGCGGTAGTTACCTTGCGTGCACCAAAATACATCACCGCACAAACGATAATTCCTATCGTCAGTGAGAAAAATAATGTATCAAGATTTATAGTCCAGAAGCCGCCATCTGAACCCAGTTTCATTTCACTAACGTTATACGTAAGATACGTTAGATGGTGTTTAATGTAATTCGTGCTAGATACCATTTCAGTCACTTTCAGGCCTATTCTGTTTATTAACAATAATCAAGGGTGCAAACCAATGCGTCATAAGAATCATTATGTAGGCTGCAAAAAACGCCAGGGGCGTGATTTTAACCCATATAAATACCGCAGTGAACAGTAATACTGACAGAAGGATTTTTATCGCTTCGCCCTTATAGAAACTATTCACTATCTGCTTTGCAGATCGCGCACCTTGATACTTAAATAATTTTCTTGCGAAGTACGCATTGGGAATAACACACACCATTCCACCAAGCAATGCTGAGCTTGCTGCATTAGCACCGTATGCTACCGCACATAAAACCGCAAAGACTAATGTAACGATTAACTGCACCAGCCACAGCCGTACAATTCCGCGTTTACTCAGCTGTTTGTTCACATATTCACCTAAGTTTCACCGCGCGAATTATAAATCAACCAGTTTAATTATGCAACGATCTATGTTGTATTTACGTTTATGCCGTTTTATTCCAAGCTCTTTATCACCAAACACCAATATTTGGCTCGGATGCCCATGGCTCTTGTAGTGGCAGAGCGTCGCCTTTTTGTAATAATTCGATAGAAATGTTATCTGGTGATCGAATAAAAGCCATATAGCCATCGCGAGGCGGTCGATTAATCACTATTCCTGCTTTCTTTAAATTACTGCATACTTCATAAATATTATCTACGCGATAAGCTAAATGACCAAAATTACGCCCTTCCGAATACACTTCAGGATCCCAGTTATAGGTTAGCTCCAATAAGGGTGCTTGTGTGTTTTTTGCTTGCTCTAAATCACCAGGTGCTGCTAAAAAAACCAAGGTAAATCGACCTTTTTCATTTTCTGTGCGTTTTACTTCAATTAACCCGAAGAGAGTACAATAAAAATTCAATGAGTTGTCTAAATCAGAAACTCTCACCATAGTGTGTAAATAATTCATTCGTTTTTCTCCTTAAAAATTGCTTCCATCATCGCATCAATAATACCATCCAGAAATACCATCATCCAGAGCACAGCGAAGGACCTCCTTTCAAATAGCACTGAGCCAGCTCTATGAGATCCTTCGCTGCGCTCTGGATGACGATTAGTTCATCCACAAAAAACTGTACCATTATTAACCAGTCGCGATTTTAATGTCTATACTAACAATGTAGGGCTTATTATTGATGTAGCTGATAATAAGTAGGGTTAAACCTTGCAAAAGGAACTAAAAATGCCTGATAAGATCCAACACACCGCAGCTAGTCTGCAACAAAAAATGTTAGCCCGTTACAGCGATGGCTTACACCACAAGCACAATAAACATCATCTGGAGTATCGTCAACATTGTCGTTCACATCCGTGCAATCAGAACAATTTAAGTGAAGAGGAAAGTAACAATGGTCCAACTGGGCAACTGCGTGAGTTTAAGTTACGAAAAATGCGCAAGCGTCCGGATAAAGGGCAGATCCATTAATTTAAGGCCAATTCCGGATAAAAACACGATTAGATAGTGGTAGGTTGGGCTGTAAAGCCCAACAAGTGACGCACCGCGACTTCAATTTAAGTACTTTAGTGCCAATAAGAAGTCGCTGCGCTCTCCTGTTGGGCTTTACAGCCCAACCTACAATGATTTTGACTGCTCTTATACAGAAGTTGCGTTAATTTAATGGTTATTTAGAGTAGTAGGGTACCATTATAGTGCACGCGTTACTTTCCCTTTGCTCTTCTACCATAAATCTTTTCCTCGCTTCTTGGCGAACGCTTTGACTAAACAAACTATGCTCCATCAGAAGTCTCGGTGTAATAGAGTCTGAATTTTTAAGCGCGGGGGCCAGGAGGCGACGTGGTTGTTTTGCGATAGACTGTGTCGGTACTGTGCTTGGCTTAAGGTCTAGACGCTCTGAGATTTCTTCAAAGTTCCCTAATTGGCTAAGGTAATCATCTCCAGTATGTGTAACTGTTATTGTTGAGCCCATCATCACTACCTGAAAATTTTTCAGCTGCGTTTGCAACGTGTTAAGCATTTCCAGTAGACTGTTAACGTTCTTAAAACAAGCTAAGTCTTTCTTGTTTTGTTTGGCATCAGCAGCTAAGAAACTATATTTTTCTTCATGTTTTTTGATGTCGCTTACCAATTGTTTTTCCCTAACGGCATCTTGTTTTGCCGCTCTAGGAACCCTGGTTCGTCCCATTGAGCTTTGAGTAAAGTTGGTTAATCTTTTTTGAACATCCAAAAGCTCCGATCGAAGTCCTGTCACCTCAATTTGATCCTTGATAAAGGTGAGGACATTTTTTTTAGCACATGAAAGATCTGCGGGATTTAAATAGTCAAGAGCCCTTTCAATATTTTCATAAGCATTAGTGCTGGCACGTCCTAATTGCCTTCTCAGTGCTTTTGATAATTTAGCATTATAATCGGCAAATATTTGCTGATATTCCTGTATCCGCTCGCGAATCTCCGGATCATTTTTTATCGCTTCCATTGCCCCTTTCATGGCTTGATGGCTTACGATATTCTGCTCGATTTGGGTACGTTGTTGTAAAGAATGTTGTGCAATCCTCGAGCTACTACCGACTAGGAGAGGAATAGCTTTTTTATAACTTATAACAGCACCTAACAACTTCGCTTGATCGGCGATATTAATATTGGCTTCTGCAAGATGGCTTTCTAGTTTATGTATTAAAGCCTTATAAAAGCGTGGCTGCCCCACGGTTGTCTTTGTATTATCAATTAAGGCTTTTCGCAGAGGATGTTGTGTATCAGCAAGCAGATGATGTGCAATAGGAAGACCATCTTGTGCAGCGCACATCACAGAGGCTTTGTGTTTGATGAGTACGGATAAACAGTCAAGGTGGGGTGCGCCTTTTTGAAAGCAAAATTGTACCGGTGATAGATTACCTGAGACGACAAAAGTATTAATGGCGAAATTACCGTGCCTTAGTAAAAAGTCGAGCATGGGCGCATTTCCGGTAACAAGGGCGAGCCGTACCCATTTTTCAGGGGTTGGGTTAACAAATGAATGAAGAGGCTCTGCTTCATCGATCTTTTTATTCATGAGAAGATTGAGTACTAATTTTTTAGCTTTAGGATTTATTTCCACTAACAAACACTGAATTTGTTGCAGATCTTCACTAGTTGCGTAATAGCCATCATCTTCCGTTAGCATTAATAAATCGGCTACTTTCTGATGAGCCGCAAGAATATCATTTATAGGTGAGACGGCAGAAGAAGAGCTGTTTGATCTATTTTTAGCTGCGAATGCTTCTTCAATAAAGGGTCGCAAGGGTTTTTTCGCTTCACTTTCTTCTTTTGATTCTGAAACGGCTAGGGCGGATGCTGGGACGTCTAATGAGGGAGCTGCCACACTTGATCCACTATTTTCTGCTTTAGCTTTAACTAACGACAGCTTTAACGTCTTAGAAATTTTATCAAATAAGCGCAATAGTTTTTCATAGTGCTCATCATAATGATAACTGGCTAAGAGTCTTACGACGACCTGCGTTTCTTCATGTAGGGCTTGATAGCCAGCTTGGTGGATGGCTAGGTTGCTTGATAAAGCAGATAATTTACTTTCGAAATCATTATAGGCTGTTTCAAGTTTATCTAGCCTATTGACGTGCTGTGCGCGTAGCTCTTTCATCACGCTATTGCTCTTGTCCTCTGCGAGCTGAACGACAATATCATTAACGTCATCACTTATAGGTTGTTCAGTACCTGCAACAGAAAGCGAAACCGCTTTTGGCGTATCGTTGCGGTCAAAATAAACATGAAGCTGATGCTCTGTTCCTTTGCTATCGGTAAGATAGGCGGTGTAGTGGTATTGACTTAAATTGGGGTCGTTATCTTTTTGTTTTTCATAAAAACTAAGATGATGCGAATTCAGGGTATAGGTTTGGCCTTGAGACGATTTTACGATTGTTTGAGGAGCAGCACTAAGTTCATAAAGTGCATAATTACTTCCTGCTAGATTTGCTTTAAAACTAAAACGATTGGCTTGTAAAGCGGCACTGCTGGTCAGTGATTTATTTAATTCATGAGTGATAAAAGCATATAATTTATTGTTTTTCACTAGAATGTACCCGCCTCTTGGCTATTTATAGTTCAACTATTATAAAGAGACTTCCTTAAGGTAATCTTAAAACGTTCATCATTGAGTGTTAACATACAAACGGCATAAAAGTCTCATGGCATTTTATCTAAAGTCCCAAGGAAACTTCGTCGTCCAGAGCGCAGCGAAGGATCTCCCTTCAGATTGCACCGAACTACCTTCAGGAGATCCTTCGCTGCGCTCTGGATGACGGATATCGGAGCCTTATCCAAAACTGACGTTAACTCTGTACTACTGTTGGTAGGTAAAGTATTTAAGAACCTTTACTACACGTAGCACACCCGTCGTATGTCTTGCCATATTCACAACCGTCGCAGCTTCTGCAGGAAGTACATCACCCATTAAATACACAACACCATCCGTAGTAATGACTTTAAAAGCATTCGGGTCAATGGAATCATCTGCAAAAATTTGGCTGCGTATTTTTGTTGTTATCCAACTGTCTTGCATCATCCGAGATGGGGCATTACTGACTTGAACTTCATTGAATAAACGCCGATAACCCTTAATTTTCGCTAAACGACGATGCAATTCATCCAGTAACTCAGGTGTTGGAAGATGGCCCGCTAATAATATATCGCCATTAAAAACAGCAATATCAAGCACGCAATCACTGTTTTTAAATGGTTTATCAACCGCTAATACGTCATTAACTTTAACGTATAAGCGATAGTCGTCTAATTTTTTATACACATCATGTCGATCGTATACTATTTTAGCGCCAGTCCATAAACTACCGACGCAGCCAAACAAGCACATAATCGCTAAAAAAATCAGTATTCTCTGACATCCATGTTTTAACATATTAGCGAATGTATTGGAAAATTTTGACCACTTTACGCACTCCATTCACTCGACGCGCCACATCCACAGCCAGAAATGCTTGTTGATTAGTAACAACTCCCATCAGATACACTGCACCATTTTCAGTAACCACACGAATAGAGCCAGACTCTAATCCTTTTTTAGTTAACATGCTGCTGCGAACCTGGCTGGTAATCCAGCTGTCTTTCGTGCGCTGGCTCAGCGGAATCGGATAACCTACGGTAATTTCATCATATACGCGCTGCACTCCTGGTGTTCGTTGCGCAATTTTTTCAGCTAAAACACGTAATGATGCCGTAGGCGTTTGCCCGACAAGCAATATCACTCGATTAAAGCTGGTCACAAGAACTCGTGAATCGCTAAACTGGCGATTGATAACAATAGTTTTATGGATTACATGAAATAAACGTGCATCCGCCTCAATGGTCATCATACTGCGTCGGTCATAAACCATCCCTGCCGCAGCGCCAACAACAACAGCTGCAACACAACCCGTGAGTAAACTAGACACTAAAATAAAGATCATTGATTTTAATTTGAAATTTAAGCTCATTTTTTTATCCTAAAACTTGGCCAAATAAAGACTGGTCGATTAAATCACAAAAACAATGCAACATGAACAAATGCATTTCTCTTATTCGTGCAGAATTGTCTGATGCCACACGCAGCTCAATGTCTTCGGGGCCAAGATGATTGGCGAGCACGCCACCATCTCGTCCACTCAGAGCGACTGTATCCATCCCTCGCTCATTTGCTGCATGATGGGCATCCAGCATGCTGTCTGAATTACCGGAAGTGGTTAATAAAAGTAATATATCATTCTCCTGCCCCAAAGCCTGTATTTGTCGTGCAAAAACCTGACTGTAGTGATGTTCATTGGCAAAAGAACTGATGCTGGTTGCGTCTGCGCTTAAATTAAAAACCGGCAAAGAAGGACGCTCTACTTCAAAATGATTAAACATAGCACTGGCAAAATGCATGCAGTTAGCTGCTGAACCACCATTCCCACAAATTAATATCTTGCCATCAGCCAGCAAACAATTGACCAAACGTTGTCCCGCCCTTGCAATTGACTCAGATAAAGCATCCGCAAGAGCAATTTTTGTTTCAATATTAACACCAAAAAGATGCCTTACTCGTTCTTCCATTTGAATCATAATTTAAACCTTAATCATAATATTATTCATCACGCACGTCGTCCCGCGGCTTGTCCGCGGGACGACGGAATTTTCTTAACTTAACGCCAGTTCTGGATAAGGGACTACAAAATCTACCTTCCACTCCGTGCTGAGAAGACGGCGTAAACGCCTCCTCAGCACGAACGAATCAGTGTCGAGACTAGATTTTAAAGGCTCTCTTATCTGAAATTTCCGTTAACTTAATAGTAAAATTAACTTATTACGCCACGACTGTAAAAATACAACAACCCCGACTAATAATCAGCGCCAAAAGCGTCTCTCACCCAAGTAACAGATGCTGATGTTCCATCAATACTAATAACATCAAAACGCATGGCAAATTTGCTGTACTCTTTATGAACCATCAAATAATGCAACGCTGATTTTATTATTTTCTGTCTTTTAGCATAAGTAATACTGGCAATGCCACCACCAAATTGCGCTGAAGTACGTGCGCGAACCTCTACAAATACTAAAAATTCTTTATCACGCAAGATTAAATCTATTTCGCCTAAGCGACAGCTGTAGTTTTTGCTGACTAATTTAAATCCTTGCTTCTGCAAATACGCTAAAGCTTTTTCTTCAGCAACTCGTCCTTTTTCTTGAGTAATCAATTACGCGGTCTCACCTAAAGAATGCACTAATCCTTGTCTAAATTGCCCCCACTCCAGCACATGTGCTACTTGCTGCGAAGGTTTCAAATACAAAATCCCATCACCAGTGCTCGATTCATCTGCGGGAAACAACATTAAATGATTTAGTTGAGTTGCCAAAGCATAACTTTCTTTACCCAAGGCATACAATCGGTTGTAGCTGTTAAATTGTTCTGGCCAATTACGCGCGCCCATTTGATGAGAAAACACCCAAGGAATGTCACAAAAAATAATCCCATCCAAATCTTTATCTTTTAAAGCATTAGCACTGCCACCATATACACTGGCCGTAGCAAAAACGGGGACATCCGCCGCATAATAATAATTCAGCAAAGGCATAATTTGTCGTGCCTTAGATGGAAATGCCAGCAGAAATATCATATCAAAATCTTGTCTGCGACTGGTAATCGACTGAATGTTTTGACCTAACAATTGTTTTAACTGTTTTTCACGCTTCTGACTGTTGGTAACGTGTAAAAAATCCTTCATTTTTTTATTCAGGTCATCATTAGAAGTATAGGTAAATGTATCAACAATCCTTCCGCCTTTCTTTTGCCATTGTTTCGTAAACGCTTTAGTAATCTCATTTCCCCAATCAGTTCCCGGCGCAATAATTAAAGCGCGCCCCAAGCCTTTACTGCGCGCCTGAATAGCAACCTGAATGGCTTCGTTAACTGGAGAAAACCCGAATAAATAAGAATTGTCCTGTCCATTGGTATCTGCATCATTCAAGAGTAAGGTAGGAACTGGGTGTGGGATAGCCGCAATTGCTGCAACCTGTGCTTTTGTTAACGGGCCAACTACATAATCAGCACCCTCATTAATTGCTTCTTGGTACAAAGTAACTGCATCGCCTTTACTTGTGTCATAGGCTTTAACTTTGGTAAACGCCTCAGCATTATTATTTTTATAAGCTGCCATAAAGCCATCAAGTACAGCAGTTCCTGGACCTTGTAGTGCCCCACTTATAGGTAATAAAAGTGCAACTTGTTTGGGTCGCGCCCGCATTTTTTCGGCAATGGCGTTTAAAGGGCTAGGCAACATATTATTTGCCGGATGAGTACTAAATGCAGCCTGCCATTGATTTAAAGCAGCTAATAGAGACTGGGGATTATCACGATGCTTGTGTGAAACAAGAGCTAATTGCAACCAACCTTGTAACTCCACGTCTTTTATTGATTCTGCAGCAAAAGCATTTAACTGCTCTTCTGATAGATGAGTCAGTGTTAACCACAGTTTGCGACGATTTGTTTTTTGACCCAGCTCATCTTTTAATAAAGGCTCCAATTTAATGCGCTCAGTAATAGATTCCAATGGCTTATCCGTTGAACGATAGGATTGCGCCAGCAACTCATGAAAATGTATTTTTTGATACGTTGACAACTTATCTTGCTCAATAACTTTAGTTAATTTATTTAAAGCACGTTCAGGGCGACTGTGCATGAGGTCGATTTGCGCTAATAAAATATTTTTTTCATCCGCAAGTGCCGTCGTTAACTCGCCAGTCTGTGCTAAAATAGACGCACCTTGTTGCCATTGGCCCTCTGTAATTTTACGGCCAGCAGCTAAAAGTAATGACTTTTGCCGATCCATTCCATCCTGCTTTTTAGCTTGCTCAAGATAACTGGAAGTAGACTGGGTATAAGGGCTTTTCTGTTTTTTCTTTACTACTTTTGGTACAGGAGCCGTCTCTGATACGGAAGAATTCACCGTTGAAGCACACTGACTAAGCAGCAAAGTAGATGTCAGTAAGATAAGTACACGAAATTTATATAATTTTATTAACATGTTTTTTAAGACACCCAAGAAGCAATAACGGAAGAGGATAAACCATGACAAACTCACTAGCAACAGGAATAGGGACTCTCTATATCGTTGCCACCCCAATTGGAAATCGTGAGGATATTACCCTTAGGGCTTTGAATGTACTCAAGTCTGTTGATTTTATTTTGGCCGAAGACACTCGCCACTCCGCGCAGTTACTGACTTCTTTAGGAATAAAAAATCATCTGAATTCTTTGCACGCTCATAATGAAAATGACAAGAGTAAACACATTATTGAGCAGTTGTTAACCGGAAAATCAGCCGCCTTAATTAGTGATGCGGGTACGCCATTAATTAGTGACCCAGGTTATGTGTTAGTAAAACTGGCGCGCGAACAAAATATAACCGTAATTCCGATACCTGGAGCCTGCGCATTAATTACCGCATTATGTGCGGCGGGCGTTCCTTGCGACTCGTTTTTATTTTCAGGATTTCTTCCTGCCAAACAGCAGGCAAGAAAAACCAAATTGGAATCCTTGCGTCATGACGCACATACTTTAATATTTTATGAATCCACGCATCGTATTCTTGATTGCCTTGACGATGTGGCTGTCGTATACGGTGAAGACTGTGAGCTTGTTTTGGCTAAAGAACTGACCAAAACTTTTGAACGGTTTATAAGCGGTTCAGTAATGGACGTTAAAAATTGGCTGTTGGCAGAAGCAGCTCATACCAAAGGAGAGTTTGTCCTGATTATTCCACCACGCGCAGAACTTCCAGAACAAAATGCTCATGAAGAGTTACTTTTGGTGTTGTTAGAAGAATTACCCTTGAAACAGGCTGTAGCAATTGCCTGTAAATTAACTAAAGCCAATAAAAATGAACTTTATGAATTAGCTCTGAAGTTAAAGGGCTAAAATCAGAAACAAAATTCACTTACTCCACCTACTTTATTGTATGCTGGGCTGTAAAGCCCAGCATACAATTGCGTTTTAAAACGCACAAGAGAAACAACTCTGATTATAGTCATCGTCATTTTCAACTTCAGCAGGAAATTCTTTCTGTTGTACTGGCGGATTTAAAGCTAATTGTTTTACTTGCTGGGCGCTTTGGTGCTGATCATAGGCATGATACAGTTCATAACCCATAAATACCGCAGCTAAAACTACTGCTGCTGGCCAGCAAATTGCAAAAGTAATAATCAGCATTGATGGTACAGTCGTATTTTTTACCATTGCATAAATAAAATCATTACGCGCTGTTTCATATTCTTTAAGAGCAACAGGATTATGCCCATCATGCTGCAGACGCAAACTTTTTTCATGGTATTTGGTGTATTCTCCAGTCGATAAATACATTGCCACAGCAAAAAGACCAACAAAAAAGCTCGCAACAACCATGCCGGGAGGACTAAATAACAGAGCAGAGGAGAACCCAAGCATCACCAAGGCTGCCGCTGCCGCCAGAAAGTAAAACTTTGCTTCGGTATTTTTGTGCGTAATTTCCAGCTCAGCAAGTTGTTTTTCAAGCATATTTATATGTGCTTTTTGCGCATCATTTAAACAGAGGTGCAAAGCGATATTATTGTAGTCTCCAAGTTCATCTTCATATTGATCTTTTTTAATTAAATATTCGCTATGCGCCAAATAATTTTTATACAATATCATACACAAGTCAAAGCCTAAAAATACAGCAGTAATCGCACCTGCTGCAGGCCCTGAAATATGGGTAATTTGACTGAAATTAGTCAGGAAATTTACCGTAGCCCAAACCAAGTCATTAGCAAAATTACAGTGGCGCTTATACAGTTCATGTTTAAAACGTGCAAAGGCGGTTGTTCCTGCTGCTTTTTCTGCCTCAGAAGGGAAAAAAGTATGCCTTACTAATAAAGCACCATCAATCACAAAGCGCGCCAAGAATAAACCCACGCTAAAATAGTTAAGTACACCATTAGGCGCTTGTAATGCAGCAATTATTTTACCTACATCAGTCTGCGTTCCTAAAATCGCATCTATTTTATCAATAAACTCCAGATCTTTTGCTAAAGCAAAACCTGATATTAAGGTCAATCGGCAAAAAACCCAATACACTCGACACAAGTTGCTATAAGCCACATAGTCACGAATTTGCGACACATGAAATGGGGCTTTGGTTAAATTTTTAAAGCTGTTTGTAATGCTGTTTTCTAAAGACTTAATAAAATGTTCTTCAGATTCTGTTTGTTCTACATTATTGAGTCTGTTTTTAATTTGTTGCTTGTAATTGTTGAATTCAGTTTCTTTAGCTTTTTGCTCGTACGCTTTATAAAACTGCTCTAAAAGTGTGGCACAGTAGTAACAATACATCCAAAAGGCGGCACTGTTATTATCTTTCTCTTTTTTCAAAACTGCGAATAACTGAGTAAACTCTGTTTCAAGATGACTTTGATTATTCAACAAAAATGTATAATCATGCGTGCGGGCATAATTTTCTGTCGCAGTGAATTGCGCATGGATATCCTGAGACATTGAAGGGCGTGCAAAAAAATTAATTTTATCCTCAATGAAAGATTTATTTCGCGCAGGATAATCCATAACAGTAACTCCACAAAAAGAACAGAAAGTTTGATTTCTAACAAGTTATCATTTGTCTTTATTTTTGACAAGTATTTTCTGTATTTATTTTATGCAGAATAGAAATAATTCATAGAGAAGGTATTTTGCACTGAATATTCTATTTATGAGTTGTTTTAATCAAACTCGGAGATATCCTTAACTTAACACCGGTGCTAGGCAAGAGGATTTTACCTAGAACAGAACCGTTCGTGCTGAGGAGGCGTTTACGCCGTCTCGAAGTATTCGTGCAGAATTAGAGTCTTGGTGCAGATGCTTCGAGACGTCGCTATTGCTCCTCCTCAGCACGAACTGAAAGATCCCCACGAAAACTACCAATTTCTGCTCAATTCATTTTGAATGACTTGAGCAAGACTTTCTTCAGAAAAGTTTATCTGGTCGATTTTATTGTGCTCGATGATTAATTTTCCAAGCGTG
>JARLJQ010000035.1 GCA_031291115.1 Legionella sp. | reverse complement strand
TTGTAAGCGGGTGTGCGTTCAGCAACCCAAGCAACTATTCAAACGTTTCGAGAGCTGGGCTAGAGTACCTTGATCTCCTCGGTTGGTGAAACCTATCCTTCGACGGTCGCTCACGCCCGAGCCCTTTGTATTTGCAAAGGGCAACTCTCTTACTTCCTAATATAACAATTTTTAGACTTACAATCCTTCGCGGTACTCTGGACGACGGAGACAAAAGGCGCTTCATTCTTAATTAAGACAATTCGCCGTATCAATACCCACTTGACCAAAAACCGTTTGAATTGCCTCAGAGCCTACCGCTAAATCACGCCCAGCATGCAGCACACCACAAGCTCCCTCCATAAAATCGGTTGTGGCCGTCCAATACTTACTGTTGGCAAGAATCATGACATGATAGGCTTTTTTAATGCCGACACTCTTAGATAACAAATAAAACGCTTTATTAAATACACCACTGGCCGTATGAACAATAAAACTCTGCCGACTTTGTGGATCAGGAATATGTTCCTTGGCGTATGCAAGCACATCCGCATAATTAATCGCACAATAAGCGCCATTGCTTTGCGCTAAAGCTTTATCCAGACAATCAGCAGAACTACCATCTGAAGACGGTAAGTCCATAAAACGTAATGCCTTACCAAAAGTATCGCGCACCACGGTTTCACCAACTCCCCAGGTTACTTCATCCGCCTGCCAATAAATTTTAGCGTAGAGCTGTGGCGACTTATCTAAAAGATAAGCACGCACAGCCTGACCGGCCATGTCAGAAAATGACTCATTAAGCGCGCCAGATTGGTCGTGGTATTCAAGATTCGCATGCTGGTCAGTAAAACCATGTGTTACCTCATGTCCCGCCACATCAGGAGAAACCAAGGGATAAAACTCATTGCCATCGCCAAAAGACATGTATTGGCCATCCCAAAACGCATTATCGTAGTTTTGGCCAAAATGCACACGCATCACCAACTGCTGGGCTGTACCATTAGCATCTTGCAAAGCATTTATTCCATACCATTCCTGATACATATCGACGATGGTCTGCCCAAAGTAATACGCGTCATTAATGGGTGAAAAAGCACCATTAACCCGATCTTCCTGATTCGCGCCACAGGCGTACTGAAACGGAGTCAAAAATAAACCACTCCAATCCCAGGCAAAATTTAGATTAACCAATTTTACTTTAGGCGTATTCATCACACACTGTGTCCCGGTTTGAGTTACATCTAAAGCAGGTAATCCCTCTATTCCATACCAATACTCATGATTTTTATCGTTGCCACCAGGACCACTATCACTATAGTTTTTAATATTGTTCCACTGTTTCAGGAGCGCGCCACTTTGGGCATCCACGATAAAAAACGGCCATGCTGGTTTGTTGTCACTCGTGGTACTTTTAAACGAAACCAGATAAACCAGTCGTAACTCGTTATTTTGTCCGACCCTGATTTGCAACTCGCTTTGCTCCGCATTCATCGGTGTTTGTGGATTAAAACTAAACCAGGATTTTTTGGCCTGCTCAAGCGCTTGCTCCATGCTCAAAGTAGCTTGGGTATTAAATTGAATACCTTCCAGTAAATGCCCGTTTATCTCGGCCTTTTCTTTTTGGTTAGCAGGTGCAGTAATCATAATTTGCGCGCCAACAACCGGTATGCCACGATACAATTGCTGATAACGGGTAATCGTTTGCGCGTCTTTTTGAGTTTGATTCACTTCTTGCAAAGCATTAGTATTTGCAGAAGCTGCGGACATCATACGCATGGCTTTAGGGGCTTTATGTTTGAAAGGAAATTGCTTTAAACCACTCAAGGGTGCTTGATACAAATTCAGTTCTTTGACAGCCAGTGCATCAAAAGAAATAACTATTAAAATCAATCCCAAGAGCTTTTTTAACATAAAAATTACTCACAAAAAATACAATACTACCACAATGACACATAAATAGACTATAAAATTAAGATATTCTCTCTGAGATACCCGTCATCCAGAGCGGGCACAAATGGTGCTGACAGTTCGAGACGGAGCTTCGCTCCTCCTCACTGCGAACGGGTTAGTAGGGAGATAATAGATCGTCAGATGATATAAATAAATTTTGTGACGATTCATCAGATCCAGAGCGCAGTGAAGGACCTCCTAAAGATGGCACGGTGCTATCCTTCGCTACGACGAAATTGCGAGCTCTGACTCAACTAGATAAAGCCAAGCTAATAATGACGAATCTTCAGATCAATACTTTGAATTAAATAAGGTGTTTCTTTAGATTTGTCATTATTCATCACCAAAACAGAGCAAGCAATATTCATATGTAACTCAGGAATATTAAAAGACTGTGTCACACGCCAGCATTCAGCACCCAAAAGTTGCCCTGCTTTAACAATAGTCGGATCCATCAAGGGCCTAGGATGTGAGGACAATTTATATTTTTTTATTATTTTTAATTCATGATTAAAAAATTCATTCAAAGGTGCCCAGGCTGCGTGTGAATAATTTTTTTGTACCGCAAAAACTTCGGCATTCGTTTCCCGATAACTTGCAGAAAAGGTATCAGTGAGAATACGTTGCGTCCAAGCAGTCACATTATGATTACTGTAAGCATGTGCCAAAGAAGATATAAATAAAAAGAGAAACATCACGAAGCGTAACCAATTCTGATACATTTCCTTATCCCTTATCATAAAATTGAGCCACATCCTTATTGATGCGGCACAAAAATACCCCTAAAATTTACCACTACGAAAATCATCCAAAGCCTGCATTATTTCTGTCTGAGTATTCATCACAAAAGGCCCATGACGCACTATAGGCTCATGAAGCTTCTCTGCAGCAATCAATAAACAATGACTGTCGCGCTCACTCTCTAAAGTTACTACATCCCCTCCACCAAGTTTTGCCAAAACACCGCGAGACACCAACTGATCCCCCACAAGCACGGCTCCTGAAATAACAAAAAGTACTGCTTGATAATTCTCAGCAATATTTTGTTGCATTGTGGTGCCAAGAGGCAAGGTAATATCAAAAAATAACGGCTTTGTAGCAATACCCGTTATTGGAGAGCTGGTTCCTTTATCGGTTTTGCCAGCAATCACTTTAATAACACGTCCTGAGGCGTCTTTTTCCACAGGCAATTGCGCGTTAAGCAGCTCCTGATAACGCGGCTGCGTCATTTTTTCAGCGGCAGGTAAATTCAACCACAGCTGCAAACCTTTCAACCGGCCATTCTCTGATGAGGGCATTTCTGAGTGCACAATCCCTTTCCCAGCAGTCATCCACTGAACATCTCCTGCGCCAATAACACCCTTATGTCCTTTATTGTCCTCATGGGTAATACTGCCTTCAAGTAAATAGGTAATCGTTTCAAAACCACGATGCGGGTGAGCTGGAAAACCAGCCATATAATCAATAGGCTCATCGCTGTCAAAATAATCAAGCAATAAAAGAGGGTCGTACTCATTGGTTCTATCAACACCAATATAACGATGCAGCTTCACCCCAGCACCTTCACGGATCAGCACACCATTAACTAATCGTTCCACCTTCATATCGCTCATGATCACACCTCCTTGGGAGCAGAGATTCTTGCGCAAACACAAGAACACTGTTTTTTCTCAGTCTATCCTCTAAGGATAGTGCAAAATGAGCCTTTTATATAGAGAAGAGTTTGTACCTGAAATTTTGCGATGACCTTGAAAAATAGCGTGTTTTTTCGAATAGAGTAAGAAGAGTACAATGACCTGAACCACTAAAAAAATAGGGCACCTATATGGATGCCCTATTCCTACTGCCTGATCAATTATTCTTGATCGTGACAGCTTTTAAATTTTTCCATCATTTTTTCTTCTGCTTTTTTCATCATATTTTGCAATTGCATTTTTTGCTCTGGAGTCAGAATCGCTAAAATTTGATTTTTTGCTACGATTTTGGCTTTCATCATCGCACCAATCAATTTTGATTTTTTATCAATTAAGCTATCAACAGCTGATTGATCCATAGTTGCAGAATCAGCCTGCACTTTAAGTTGCTTATCCAAATCTTTCATTTGGTCTGCACTGTCTTTGACACTCGATTTTAAAGTTTCTAAAACCGGCTTAATTTTTTCTTTTTGAGCCGAATCGATTTTTAATGATTCAACCATTTTTTGCAATCCTTCGCCACAACCCCAAGAGCCAGCAAAAGCTGTTGTGCTCATTGCTAAAGAAAATGCTAATGCGACTGTTCCTAAAAGTTTTGTAGACATGATACCTTCCTTAGTTACGTTAAAAATCCTTAATTAGTATAGCCCCATATTTTAAAAAGTGGGTTAAATTTTAACAAAAAGATAAATTAACTATTGAACAACTCAAGCCCAGCACAAAATTACACGCTTCTTGCACTGGTATTGTGCAAAAAAATATGTTTTCCTGTTGGCACAAACAAGGCATCCATGTTTCAATAGGCCTATTGACTTTTCGCTAGATTAAGCCGAAATAGGCTGATTTTCGAGCACCGAAACGCAGCATATATACGTATGTGAGTATCGGAACGCAGTAAAGCGGCCTATTTCGGCCAGGATGGTAGAAATGTCAACAGGCTCTAGATAATAGAAATTAAGAGGCACGAATGAACACCATGATAAAAACCTTTTTCACGGCTTTAGTTTTACTGGCTACAGTATCAATTGCTCAAGCAGATGTTTTACTAAAAGACATGCAAGGACGTGATATTTCTTTTGCATCCCTGAAAGGAAAATGGGTGCTTATTAATTATTGGGCCGGCTGGTGCAAAACCTGTGTGGAAGAAATTCCCGAATTTAACCGTTTTTACCACAAATACGCGCAAGATAAGGTCGCCTTATTTGCAGTAAATTACGATGCCCTACCAAGACATAAACAAAATAGACTGATTAAAAAACTAGACATTCAATACCCATCACTACTCTCAGATCCCTCATTTGCACTAGGTTTAGGTGATATCACTGGTGTGCCGATGACCTTTGTATTTAACCCCGAAGGTCAGCTGGTGACTACCTTAGCTGGTGGTCAAAGCCTAAGCATGTTGGAAGAGGCTATAAACAAAAAATAAAACCCGTCTCCTCCGTCGTCCAGAGCGTAGCGAAGGATCTCCCATGCAGATAGCGGGGCGCCACAATCAGGCGATCCTTCGCTACGCTCTGGACCTGACCAATTTAATAAAACCTGTTCGGCCTGTGGAAGCGCTTTAGCGCTGTCGAAAGCTTAGCAGCATTGGTGCAAACAGTTCGAGACGGAGCTTTGCTTCTCCTCACTGCGAACGGGCTTGTGGGAGACAATAGTTCGTCAAATAATATAAATAAATTTTGTGACGCTTCATCAGGTCTGGGCGACGTCATTCAAAAACAAACGCTGCTTTTGCGCACTAGTAATACGAATCTTCAGCAACCAATCACCCTCTTCATTCACCGACTCACTTAAAACCGAGTCTAACTGATACAATTGAGCGCGTAATTTAGCCTGAGTTGCTTTAAGAACCACATCCTCAATCAACAACACCCCATGCAATTGGGCACTAATCGCCTCTTTTAATAAATCGAGGCCGATATGAGACGCTGCAGAAATCCAGACCTTGCACCATTGTGCATTAGAATCAATTTTAGCTTCCCAATCTTCTTTCAAGTCAATTTTATTAAAAACCTGAATCACAGGAATATCATTAACACCTAATTCATCCAAAACCTGTTGCACAGAAAATACCGTATCGCGCCACTGTGGGTCGGAAATATCAATCACATGTAATAATAAATCCGCCTGCTGTGTTTCCTCTAAAGTAGCACGAAAAGCCTCTACCAAATGATGCGGTAAATCACGAATAAAACCTACCGTATCCGCTAAAATAACGGAAGAAGAACCTGGTAAGTTTAATTGACGCATGGTTGGATCTAGAGTCGCAAATAGTTGATCCGCTACATAAATATTTTCGCCGGTTAACGTATTAAATAAAGTAGACTTGCCCGCATTGGTATAACCAACTAAAGAAACTGTAGGCATTGATGCCTTACGCCGGGCTTGCCGATTTTGATCACGGCTGCAGCGTACTTTTTCCAAACGTTTATTGATGTATTTAATCCGTTCGCGCAGTAAACGACGGTCTGTTTCTAATTGAGTTTCCCCAGGACCACGTAAACCAATCCCGCCTTTTTGACGCTCCAAATGCGTCCAGCCGCGAATAAGTCGTGTGGATAAATGCTGTAATTGCGCAAGCTCAACCTGTAATTTACCTTCAAAAGTGCGTGCACGCTGGGCAAAGATATCAAGAATTAAACCGCTGCGATCAACCACACGGCATTCTAAAAGTCGTTCCAGATTTCGCTCTTGTGAAGGAGACAACTCATGATTGACCAGCACCAATTCTACATCAAGTGTTTTAACAAGCTGCGCAATTTCCTCAGCCTTTCCTTTACCAATATAATATTTAGCATCCGGTGTAGCACGTGTTCCTAAAACACAGTCCAATACCTCAGCACTTGCAGAAAGCGCCAACTCTTCAAATTCCAATAATGCTTTTTCAGCATCAACACCGGGCAGAGCCAATTGCACTAATACGGCTCGCTCACCACCCTGAGGACGTTCAAACAAACCTAATTCTCCGACAAAAAAACACCTTAAACACCCTCAAATTATTTCAAACTAAAGCTGAGGATGCAAAAGCGTCTAGTCTGCCATAGATCCCTCACTTCCACCAGTTCCCTCATCCATAGGAATTTTTATCGCACGCGACGGAACCACGGTTGAGATAGCATGCTTATAAACCATTTGAGTAATGGAGTTTTTCAACATCACTACATATTGATCAAAAGAATCGACCACGCCGTGTAATTTAATTCCATTAACTAAAAAAATGGAAACAGGCACCTTTTCTTTACGTAGCTCATTCAAAAAAGGGTCTTGTAATAAATGATTCTTAGACATTGCCCACTCCTTGTTGTTATTGTAATTTTAAAAGGCAAAACGTACATCTACTAACTTATTCGACTTTTTTTCCTAAAACTTTAATTATTTTCATGACAGCTTAATTTTTATCCGTTAAACTAGTTGTACAAATTTAGCCCTGAGGCTCAAACTCAGGAAAAAACCTCATAGCTGGCTTTTTTTGGACGCACCTCATCTGTATATATTAGCCCATTTTCTCACAATTAATTTTAAGGGGATTTATATGGAATATAACTCTAAAGAAATAATGCAATTGACTAATCCTTATGAAGTGCTTAGTAAGCATGATTTAGCACCTTACCAACCAATATTAGACTCATTAGCTACCAAAGATAAAATCACACTGGCCGTAAAGATGGTAAGCGGTTGTCCTAAAGACAAATTAAAAGAATTTAAACTTAAATTTAACGCTTTAAATACCTTTGCTGCCAACGAAGAAGAAACATTCTATTCTGTATTGCAAGGAGCGTATCAGGTAAAGTCCATAATGTGTGCCGCACTGAATGACAACAATAAAAATCCACATCGATTTTTATTAGAAGAATTTAATCCCGATCTTTTAAACCGCTTTAGCGAGTTGGCCCTCAGCACAATAGGCTTTAATACGGCCTTTCTTGCGGAGCAAATGGCTTTATCAACACCGGCGGAACAACGCAATAAAGTAGCAAGCAACACGGAGATGGTTTTTTCAGGAAGTGATTTAGCACAAAAAATAAATCAGGCATTTACCTTACGCCGCAATATAGAAAACCAGCTCTTAGGAGACCTACCGGAACAATTTTTTACTAGTCCTGATTTTAATCCTCGACTGTATCCTCTATTTTCAAACTTGTTTGACATAGTAGAAGGCCAGATAGAAGCTATTGGATTAAAATTATCTCAATTAAGCGATGTTAAAACGAAAGAAAAAGTCATAGAATGCATCGATCAGCTGCATACCGAAGGGCATGACGAGGTAAATCCATTTAAGCGTATTGCTGATGTGATGCACCCCCCCCGAATATCAGACAAAGTATCGGCCTCAAACAACCCTAATACGCTCTTTGGTGACTCCAAACAGCAAAAACAAAAAAGTAAATCTGACGACAAAGAGTATAAAAATGTTCCATGTTGTACTATCCTTTAAATTTCTTTGCCCTTGTGTAAGGGCATCTTCATACGATCCATAAAGTCATTCACCGGAGTATTCATTTAATGACACATGAAAAACTAACAGTAGCACTTGTACAAGAAAAATGGCATGAAAACCCCAAGGAACACCAGGATAAACTCGCAGCAGGAATCCATAGCGCCGCACAACAAGGTGCACGCGTAGTCTGCTTGCAGGAATTGACTTTAAGTCCTTATTTTTGCACCCGCTCTGACGTCGATGGCAGCCCTTTTATGGAAGACATCCAAACAGGACCAACAGCGCAATTCGTCAGCCAAATGGCTATGGCCAATAATGTCTGGATCACCGCATCATTGTTTGAAAAAGCCGGTTACAATACCGCCGTTGCCTTCAACAATAAAGGCGAGCACATCGCAACGACTCGCAAGCAGCATATTCCCAGTGGTGAAAAATACCATGAAAATTTCTACTTTAAACCAGGCGACTCAGATTATCCAGTACACCAAATAGCCAATCATCAATGGGCCTTACCTACTTGTTATGATCAATGGTTCCCTGAGTTATCACGTATTTATGGATTAAAAGGTGCTGAAATTTTAGTATACCCCACGGCAATTGGTGGTGAACCCACTGCACCTGGTTTTGACAGTCAGCCCATGTGGCAAAAAGTCATGGTAGCTCAAGGCATCATGAGCAATACCTTCATTATCGCGGCGAATAGAATTGGTTGTGAAGATGGTCTAAACTTTTATGGAAGCAGTTTTATCAGTACACCAACTGGTGAAATTTTAGCCCAGGCTCCACGCAATGAACCAGCCGTTCTGGTAGCTGATTTAGATTTTAGTCTTCGCGCCTTATGGGGACGTTTATTTCCCTTTGCAGGGCAACGCGAACCGGCAACTTACCATGAACTTGTCAAATCACGCTAATCCTTTTGGAACATCAAAAAAATGAATATCAATGCATTATCCGAAGAAAATTTATACAACATTGAAAACTGGGGTGAGGGATACTTCAGTATTAACGCCAAAGGGAATATTGAGATAAGCAAAGCGCCTGGAACACAAGGCGTGGAACTGCAAGCTATTGTGGACGCAGCCAGTAAAACAGGATTGCATTTACCGCTTTTAATTCGTTGCACGGATATTTTACATAACCGCGTGCAGCGCATTTATCAGGCATTTAACCAAGCAATTAAAGAAAACGAATATCAAGGCACTTACAAACTGGTTTATCCCATTAAAGTAAACCAAGAGCAAAGCGTGGTTAGAGAGCTGTTAAAATCACCTAATAATCCCATAGGCCTGGAAGCAGGCTCCAAACCAGAATTAATGGCTGTAATTGGGATGTTAAGCAATCAACACAGCACTATAGTATGTAATGGCTATAAAGACAGCTGTTACATCCGCACCGCATTAATCGCACAACAAATGGGACATCAAGTCTTTATTGTTATTGAGAAAAAATCCGAGCTGGATATCATTTTAAAAGAATCCGCACGCCTGCAAATCAAACCAACACTAGGCGTACGCATTCGCCTAGTCAGTAAAAGTGCCGGTAAATGGGAAAACAGCGGTGGCTATAAATCCAAATTTGGCCTCAATGCAAAGCAGGTTCTTGAATTAGTAAGTGAACTAAAAGCGCATGACATGCTCGATTGCCTGCAACTCATGCATTGCCACCTAGGCTCACAAATTGCCAACATCCATGACATTCGCCATTGCATGCAAGAAGTAGCACGCTATTACGTCGAACTACGGCAATTAAACGCGCCCATCAATACAATTGATGTCGGCGGCGGACTAAGTGTGGATTATGAAGGAACACGTTCCAATAAAGGCTGCTCCATGAACTACAGTCTGCATGAATACGCAACGCATATTCTGTTGGCCATCAAGCACCTGTGTCAAGAAACAGACATTCCTGAGCCTAATTTGATTTCCGAGTCAGGAAGAGCATTAACAGCGCATCATGCTGTAGTTATTTCTGATATCTCTGATATAGAAAGGGTAGATCAATCACCAGCACTACCTGAAATCACCGAAGAAGACTCTCATGTGATTCGTGATATTTATGATACCTATCAAGCGATTACTAACAGTTCGCCAATTGAGATCTACAACTACGCAGAACACTCACTAGATGAAGCAATGTCACTGTTTAAACATGGCGTTATTGGCTTACAGGATAAGGCTAAAGTTGAAGCGTTTTATACTAATATTTGTATGGAGCTCAAAGAAAAGCTGAATGAAGAAAACCCCAGCGAAGAAGCACTGCTACTCAAAATAAATGAAGACATGGCAGTAAAAATATTTTGTAATATTTCATTCTTCCAATCCATACCTGATGCTTGGGCAATAGGACAAATTTTCCCCATTGCACCCATTACACAACTTAATGAACCACTGAGCATGAACAGCATATTGCAAGATTTGACCTGTGATTCAGATGGTACCATCAAAGAATATCTCGGTAGTTCTTGTGTTAATTCAACCTTAAAGCTTCCGGCTTATAAAAGCAGCAATCCATTCGCATTGGGCTTTTTTCTAGTGGGTGCTTATCAAGAAATATTAGGAAACTTACATAATTTATTTGGTGATACCAACTCTTTAGACGTCAAACTGTCTGATGATGGTACCTTTGAAATTAATGATTTAGTCAGTGGTGATACCATTACCAATGTCTTAAATCTGGCTCATTTCGATACCAAAAAATTGATTCAATCCTATGAAAAACAATTAATTCAAGCCAATTTATCTAAAGAAAAAACTCAGTTTTATCTGACCGAATTAAGAAGTGTTTTTTCTCAGTTAACTTATCTTGAAGGCAATAGCACGGAGTAATTAATAATGACACCAAAACAAAGTGGCTTTTTCATGCCCGCAGAATGGCATCCCCACGAACAATGCTGGATGGCGTGGCCTTGTCACCTCGATAGCTGGGCTAACATAGGCCTGAATAAAGCACGCGCAGCCTATGCGCGTGTAGCCCAAGCAATTGCGCTATTCGAACCAGTCACCATGTTGGTTAACCCAGGCGATGAAGAACTGGCTAAAACGTTATGTGGCGATGGGATCAGCATAAAAACGCTGCCCATGAACGATTCATGGACCAGAGATACAGGCCCCACCTTTTTGCTCAATAAAGATCAAAAACTGGCTGGAGTCGACTGGATTCATAATGCCTGGGGCGGAAACTACGAGGATTGTGAACTGGATAATCAGATTGCTGCAGCAGTAATAAAGCAAACTCATGCCTTATCTTTTAAAGCACCATTAGTAATGGAAGGAGGCTCTTTTCATGTGGATGGTGAAGGAACCGTTTTAACCAGTCGCGAATGCCTGCTTAATGCAAACCGTAACCCGAACCTGAGCCAGCAAGAAATTGAGCAATACCTTTTTGATTTTCTTGGTGCAGAACAAATCATTTGGTTAAACAAAGGATTATTAGGCGATGAGACAGACGGTCATATTGATGAAATAGCCTGCTTTATTGCCCCCGGAAAAGTACTCTGCCTTATCACTCAAGATAAAGAAGATCCTAATTACACTACTTTACATGAAAATTGGGAAACTCTTAAAGCAGCTACTGATGCAAAAGGACGGAAACTGGAAGTGTATACAGTGGAGCAACCACCAGCAACCTACCTTGCCGGTGAGCGCCTAACTTTATCCTACATTAATTTTTATTTGGCAAACAAAGGCATAGTAATGCCTGCTTTTGGTCATGAACAGTACGATAAAGCAGCTTATGAGCTGTTTAAACAACTATTCCCAGGATATAAAATAAACCAAATTGATGCGCTGGATGTATTTGCAGGCGGTGGCGGTATTCATTGCATCACCCAACAACAACCTAAATCAGTTTAACTGCTCTCGTCATCCAGAGCCTCATGAAGGTAGCTCCTTCTGGCTCTGATGAATCGTCATCTACTTTGATTTGGATTTTTCCCGTTTTTGCAAGCAAAGCGCAATTCAGTGTTCGGAGCACTGCACTCTGGATTGCTTCACTACGTTCGCAAAGACGGGTGTACAGCAATAGTTTTTCTCGTAAATCAGAACCGTTTCTTAATTTTTGTGGCAATTCATCTGATCTGTATAACAATATAAATTAATAACCCAATTTTTATAAAAAATATTAAATTTCATTCAGATGAAAAATTATCTTCAATAATTACAATGAGTTAAAAAAAGAATCAGCGTTATTAATTTAGTTACAAAAATACTTTACTTTGGAAAAAAAGCAAGATAATACCCTCTATTCTTTGAGATATCTCTTACAAATCACCGGGTTATCTACGCAGTGACAATAACCACAAAACAGCTATACTTAAAACTCAAAGGGATGACATGGATATGTCTGACAGGATGTCAAAAACAAAGGGACCAGTACACGGAGGTACTTCGCTGCACGGAGGCAGCAACTACTAAAATCAGCAAGTTCAAACTTTCTTATGTTCACGACACATCAATAGAAAAATCGATATAATCAATGCACTCGCGCACCAAGCTCTTGTAAACGCTTAGCAATAACCAATTGGATATTATCACGAGCCTTTGCAGGAAAATACTGATATACGTTAAAAAAATCTTCTGCATTAATAGTAAGAAATTTGCACCGTGTTATCGTAGTAACACGCGCCGTTCTTGGAATACGTCTTAAAATAGCAATTTCCCCGAATATATCTCCAGGGCCTAAAGTATTTACACGTCGCCATCCAACAGATAAATCTTTTACAGAAACAAGCATTCTACCTTCAATAATAATATATAATTTGTCACCGATCTCACCTTGCTCAATAACAATTTCTTCGGCGCCATACTCTTCTACAACGCTTTTATTAGCAAGCATCTGTTCTTCAATTCTACCAATGCCAGAAAATAAGGTTGCTTTGCGGATTGCATGAAGCATATCAATAGGCAAAGTATAGGCACGTACTAAATTGTCCATAATGTACTAACCTTGTATAAATCAAATCGCATATTATTAAAGCTTAGTACATATTTTTCATTATAAAAAAAAACAATAAGACTTAGTTTGCTCCAGGGGTAATTCAGGAGACAATGAGAAATGATGAAAACAATAATAAAAGGCGCCTATGTTAAAAATCACCAATCATCTTTTCATTCCAATTTCAGAGATTGAATTAACCGCTATTCGCGCTCAAGGCGCAGGCGGACAGCATGTTAACAAAGTCTCTACCGCTATTCATCTTCGCTACAATGTCGTGCAATCCAGTTTACCGAATGAGTATAAAACCAGGCTAATGCAATTAAATGACTATCGAATCACAGCGGAGGGAATTATCATTATAAAAGCACAAAAATACCGTAGCCAAGAAAAAAACAGGGAAGATGCACTGGAGCGATTAATTAGTATAATCAATAAGGTAACGGCAACTCGAACTACAAGAAGAAAAACAAAACCATCCAAAAGCTCCGTTAAAAAACGATTGGAAAGTAAAAAAATGCGTGGAAATTTAAAGAAAATGAGGCAATCTACAGAGTAAATAATACCGTCATCCAGAGTCTAGAGATCCTTCGCTCTGGATGACGAAGTTAAAAAAACAGGTTACACATCAATATTTTCAGCATCCAAAGCATTCGATTCAATAAATTCTCGTCTGGGTTCAACATTATCCCCCATTAAGGTTGTAAATATTGCATCGGCAGCAACACCATCCTCAATAGTAACCTGCAACATACGTCGCACTGTAGGATCCATGGTTGTTTCCCATAGTTGCTCAGGATTCATCTCTCCAAGACCTTTATAGCGTTGAATAGATTGCCCTTTTTTTGCTTCATCCATCAACCAAGCTAATGCCTGTTCAAAACTTTCGACTGCCAATGTTTTCTCACCACGTTTAACGTACGCGCCTTCATCTACCAAACTAGCCAGCTTAGAACCTAAACCAACCATTTCTTTATAGTCTTTAGAGTAGAAAAATTCGGCATTCATTGGAATATGGCGGGAAGCACCATGTTGCGTCACAACAATGCGTGGAATGAATACATTAGCATCCACCAAAGCATGAGTTTCTACATGATACTGCTCTGTTTTGCTGCCAAGTTGTTGCAAGCTCAAATGCAGTAATTTACACCAGTTTGCTATTTTTTCTTCCTGGTTAAAATCTTCATTCTGCAGTATCGGCAAATACGCAACGCGTTTTAAAATAGCATTGGGGTATCGTCGACTGTAACGCTTAATAATTTTTTCAACTCGTCTGAATTGTTGCACCAACTCTTCTAAAGCCATAGCAGTAATCGCTGGAGATTCTGTCGATGGGTAAAAAGCAGCGTCATCCATAGCACTTTGAGTTAAATAATCATAAAGAGCTTCATCATCTTTAACATACTGCTCTTGTTTACCACGTTTCACTTTATATAAAGGTGGCTGAGCAATATAGATATAACCACGCTCAAGCAATTCACGTGTTTGTCGATAAAAGAATGTTAACAATAAGGTTCTGATATGCGATCCGTCAACGTCCGCATCCGTCATGATAATAATGCGATGGTAACGAACTTTATCAGGATTATATTCATCCGGCCCTATACCACAACCTAAAGCCGTAATCAGCGTTGCTACTTCTTGTGAAGCAAGCATTTTATCAAAACGTGCTTTTTCAACGTTAAGAATCTTACCTTTCAATGGTAAAATAGCTTGGAATTTTCTGTCGCGGCCTTGTTTCGCAGAGCCACCCGCAGAATCTCCCTCTACCAGATACAGTTCAGATAAAGCAGGATCTTTTTCTTGGCAATCAGCAAGTTTTCCTGGTAAACCAGCAATATCCAACGCGCCTTTACGACGAGTCATTTCACGCGCACGGCGCGCAGCTTCTCGTGCTCTTGCAGCATCAATAATTTTACCAACAATCGCTTTGGCAATTGCCGGATTTTCCAAAAGGAACTCACCAAACTTTTCTGAAAGACTTGATTCAACTACTGATTTTACTTCAGAAGAAACCAGTTTATCTTTGGTTTGTGATGAGAATTTAGGATCAGGTACTTTTACTGAAAGAACCGCGGTTAAACCTTCACGAGCATCATCACCTGTTGGTGAGACTTTGGCTTTTTTCGCATAACCTTCACTTTCAATATAATTATTTAAAGTTCGAGTCAAACCGGCTCTAAATCCGGCCATGTGCGTTCCACCATCTCGTTGTGGAATATTATTAGTAAAACAGTACAGCGTCTCTTGATATGTATCATTCCACTGCATAGAAAGCTCAACAACAATATTGTCTTTCTCAGTAATCATTGAAAATACAACAGGCGTAATTACTGTTTTATTTTTATTCAAGTGTTCTACGAACGCCTGAATTCCACCTTCATAATGGAACGTATCCTGTCTTTGAGTACGCTCATCTAATAAATGAATACAGACACCCGAGTTCAAGTAAGATAACTCTCTTAAACGTTTCGCGAGAATATCGTAATGAAATTCAATACTTGTAAAGGTTTCAGCACTTGGCTTAAACCAAATTTGTGTGCCGGTGTTCGTTGCATCGCCTGTTTCCCCAATCGGGGCATCAGGTACGCCATGACGATAATGCTGCTCATAAAGACGACCGTTACGGCGAACCGTCAGGTGCAATTCTTCAGATAAAGCGTTAACTACAGAAACACCCACTCCATGCAAACCGCCTGAAACTTTATAGGAGTTATCATCAAATTTACCACCAGCATGCAAGATAGTTAAAATAACTTCCGCAGCAGAACGACCTTCTTCTTTGTGGATATCAACTGGAATTCCACGCCCATCGTCTTTAACGGTAATTGATTCATCTGAATGAATAGTAACAAATATCTCTTTACAATAGCCGGCAAGTGCTTCGTCAATTGAGTTATCAACTACTTCAAAAACCATATGATGAAGACCGGTTCCATCGTCTGTATCACCGATATACATCCCTGGTCTTTTTCTTACCGCATCTAAACCCTTTAGGACTTTAATATTATTTGAATCATAACTGGCATCAACGCTCATCAGGAGATCCTCTCTACCCTATAGTGGTATTCTAAAGGGTATATCATAGCATGAAATGCTCAGGGTTTATATGGCTCCTGGTACATTGCCCGCTTAAATGCCTGCCTCCGTTATCTGCTGCTTTAGATGGGCAAACAGATTAATTTTTTAAGGAATATACAGCTCTCTGTAACTAAGTAAATTGTTTCACGTGAAACTTTTGACGTACTCTCATTTTAAAATAATACTCAACGCAGCCCCACTGTCATTAAGTAAAGAACTCTCTCTGAGATATCCCGTCATCCAGAGCGCAGCGAAGGATTGTAAGTCTAAAAATTGTTATATTAGGAAGTAAGAGAGTTGCCCTTTGCAAATACAAAGGGCTCGGGCGTGAGCGACCGTCGAAGGATAGGTTTCACCAACCGAGGAGATCAAGGTACTCTAGCCCAGC
>JARLJQ010000003.1 GCA_031291115.1 Legionella sp. | reverse complement strand
GCCAGGATCAAACTCTTCAGTTCAAATTCCTGTGCTAGTTTTAAACCAGCTCTTTACTTCTTTATTTCTTACAAGCACTCAAATTCTCTTAAAGCGCCCACACAGTTTGTCTTCTCTTTTTCTTAATGAACTCTGCCCCCGAGGCGTGCTGCGTATTCTACTCATCCCACGCTCAGTGTCAAACATTTTTTGCATTTATTTTCAAAAAATGATTACACAGTGTTTATTGAAGGTGCACTTTGGCAATTCTACGCTTGCCAACCTGGATCACATAACTATGCCCCAAACCCAGTACCAGAGCGGGGTCTTCTGCTTTTTCACCGTCAATTTTGACCGCGCCTTGCTTCAACATGCGGATAGATTCAGAGGTGCTTTGCGTTAGATTAACTTGCTTTAATAGCTGTGCCAGCGAAATAGACTCAGTGCATATAATAGTATGTTCTTCGATATTCTCTGGAATAATGCCTTTTTGGAAGCGTTCGATGAACTCTTTATGTGCTTGCTCCGCATGCGCCTGATCGTGAAAACGCGCGACAATCTCTTTTGCAAAGTCTATTTTGATATCTCTTGGGTTGGCGCCCTGCCCTACTGAGTCTTTTAATCCTTGTATTTCAGATCCTGTTTTAAAACTTAGTAAATCAATATAACGCCACATCAGGTCATCAGAGGCTGACATGATTTTACCAAACATGTCTGTAGATGGTTCAGCTATACCAATGTAATTGTCTAAAGACTTGGACATTTTCTTCACGCCATCCAATCCTTCTATTAATGGTGTCATCATAATCACTTGTGGCTCGAGCCCATAATGCTTTTGTAATTCACGTCCCATTAATAAGTTAAACTTTTGATCCGTTCCACCAAATTCAACATCGGCTTTCAATGCAACAGAATCATATCCTTGTAATAAAGGATATAAGAACTCGTGAATCGCAATTGGTTGGCCTGTTGCATAACGCTTGCTAAAATCATCTCGTTCTAACATGCGCGCTACAGTATGAGTTGCTGCAAGGCGAATTAAATCAACCGCGTCAAACTTGCCAAGCCATTGGGAGTTAAATGCAACGGTAGTTTTCTCAGGATCAAGAATTTTAAAAACCTGCTCTTGGTAAGTTTTGGCATTTTCAAGAACGCTTTCCTTACTCAATGGCATACGGGTTACGTTTTTTCCTGTTGGATCACCAATCATTGCCGTAAAATCGCCAATCAAGAAAATTACCTCATGGCCAAATTGTTGAAATTGTCTTAACTTATTAAGTAAAACAGTATGTCCCAAATGCAAATCAGGAGCTGTGGGATCAAAACCCGCTTTTATTTTTAAAGGAATCCCTTTTTTTAATTTCTTCTCTAACTCATGCTGTGGCAAAACTTCTTCGCAGCCGCGCATTAATTCGGAACATATAGAATCTTCAACTATCATGACATCAAAACCTTTGTAAATTATTGGCCTATTTTCTCGCAGGTGCTATCTTAGCCCGATTGACAAATTCCTGCCATAGTCAGGAAGTGATTTTAAATAATTAGATAAACATTAACCCGCTCATTTAATTGCACCTCATGAAAAAACGTTTTCCATATTGTGCTCAAGTAACTTATCTTGAGCTGAATTCTCATTGGGCCTCGAGCTAAAAAAGCGATAGGTATGGTGAGGAAGTACTTTGTTCTCTTCCTTCTCTACTAGATTTTGGTAATTTTTATAAAGTTGGTAGCCAATATAGAGAGAGGTTAAACACAAAGTGACTGGCCACGAAACCACTGCGGCAGTTATGATAAAAGCCACACCCCCCACATTAAAACCAAGATGTTTCAAGAATTGTAAATAATAATAATCGCGCTCTTCTTGAAGCTTCATCAGAATTTCTCGATGATGCACATCACTCAGGATCGTTCCATTAGCCAACTCTCGGTTTACTGAAACGTTGCTTTGTTGGTATTTTTTATATTCTTCCGAGCTATTATACAAAGCGTTACCAAGCATGCTAAGCAAAGCAATTCCAATCAAAATAATTGGATTTACATATAATAAGGTAAAGGCGAAGCTAAGAGCGATGATATTCGCACCTAAAATGTTAAGTGCAAAATAGGCACATTGCACTTCCCACTGATCATTTAATAGATTTATTTGTTGTTCAATAAGCAATAACTCTAAATGAGTCGCTTCCTTTATTTGGCTGGCTAATTCTTTTAAACGCTTATTATACTGAATTGACTCATAACACCATTGCGCCAGTAGTAATAAAGTATCAAACATAAGAAAACCCAAAACAATGGGCGATACGGACAAAGAAGAAATATTAAAGAAATTATTAAAAGTGGTTAATACACCTACTACCGCCCAAATCAAATCACTGACCATACTGAAACCACGTTGTTCCAGTTCTTGTTTGAACACCTTGTATACTGACAATTCCTTTTCTTGGAGCGCATTCCAGACGCGTTGCCCCATCAGAATCAAATTAATAGAAAAGCGGAAGCCCAAAAGAACAATACCTAAAAGAGCAAATACTCCGCGCGATTCCGTTAATAAATTAATTCCATTAATAAAAATGTACTGATCCCCCAAGATCCTATTAAGATCCTGGATAAAAGAATTGTTTTTGAGATAATTAAGTAGATTAATTGCTAAAGAACGGCTGTAATTTATATGGCTTCGCTCGCTATTGAACTGTCCTATACGTTTATTAAATTCAGAGATACGACCAAAAGTGGAAAAAGAGTGCTGACGATGTGCCTTTATGCGTTCTCTAAGAAGAATTGAGGATCTATCTATAGAAGGATGCTCTAATTCGTTAAGAAAGGCAGCTACTTCATTTTTTTGCTTCTGAAGTGGCTTCAAATCACTATTTACATCAAACTGATAATAACTGAGCATCAGATCGCAAAGGTAATCCAGATACAACGTCATTTCGATATGCTTTGCATAAAACAATTTATTAGACAAAAACAGCTGATATAAAGAAGTAAACTCAAAACTCAACTGACTGAAATCAAAATCAGGCTCATTAAAAAAATAAGCTGTATTATTGTCTTGAGTCTGACTAAAAAATCCATGCTTTTTAATACTGACTGTTGATTTTCTCATAACAAAAGTCTCTTCACATTACACTATATGAACATATTGATTTATATTTACAAAACGTAGTGTAACAGATACAAAAGAAAACGTCTTCCCAAGTATTAAATTCATCTACTAAAATCTAATCCAGACCTCTTTGCTTGAGCGTATATAAAATAAGAGACTTAACAATCCGCTCTGAGTGCAATTCATCCTTATTTTTAAAGGAATATTTTTTATAACGTACGCCTTATTCATAAAGGAACAATTCTTATTTAGAGGCACAAATTCCATGAAAACATACTGAATCCTATATAATCAGGGTATCAAAACCTTTATAAATGATTGACCTATCTTCTCACAGCGGTTATCTTAGCCCGGTTGGCGATTTCCAGCCATACCGAATTGATACTTTTAAATAATTTGTCACCCAAACTATAATTAATGCAAATAAATGCATTATTTGGGTTGACAACAGACAGGCAAACAATGGATAAAAAACCTTATAATCGAAAACGACAATCTGGTAAACCATCCAAACTCTTAATGGGCTCTGCTTTAATTATCGCCCTATCGCTCCCCTATGCCTTGGTGAAAAATTTTTCACACCATGATCATAATCATTTTACGCGCCAATCTCTTTCATTACCTAAATTAGAAAAAAAGCACACACATACCCCCCCCAAGGTTGAAGTGGCTCAAGAGACAATTAAGGTAGAGCAAGCGAACAAGGTAGAAGAGGCTAAAAAGGTAGAGCGAACTGACAAAGCACCGCAGACCGTTGCAATAAAGCAGCCTATTAAAGAAGAGAAGAAGGTTAAACCAGAACAGTCGGCAAAAAAGACTAAAGCAATCGTTATGAAAGCGGTAAAAACAGCCAAAGTAACTAAAGATAATGTGTGGCAAACGCTTAATCCCAAGCCAGGTGACTCACTGGCAGCTATATTTCATCGTCTTGGATTAACTGCACAAAACTTGCATTTGGTTGTTTACAAAAACCCTTATGCGAAAACGCTTACGTCAATTAAACCTAGTCAGGAATTACAATTTTTGATTAACAAAAAGAAGCTTGAAAAACTGGTTATTCCTATGAATGACATCCAAACACTGATCGTTTATAAAGAAGGCGCTGTTTATAAAACCAAAGTGGAGTCCAAAAAAACGACTACACAAGAGCGCTATGTTACGGGTGTTGTAAAAGGATCGCTCTTTACTACTGCAAGAAATCTGGGTATTCCAAGTAAGTTAGTGACCCAGATGACTACTGTTTTAAGCAAGCAAATTGATTTTGCTCATGCAGTTCGTCCTGGCGATCGATTTTCTATTGCTTATGAAGCTCAGTATGTAAAAGACAAACTGGTTGGGACTGGTGATATTATTGCAACAAGTTATACGAATAACGGTAAAACAGCGCAAGCAATTCGCCATATCAGCTCTAATGGGCATCGTGATTATTATACAGCTAATGGTGAGAGCTTTAAAAAAGCCTTTTCTCGTTATCCTTTACGATTTAGTCATATCAGTTCTACCTTTACGTCCTCCAGATATCATCCGATACTACGTTATCGTAGAGCGCATAAAGGAATTGATTTAGCGGCACCTATTGGCACGCCGATTCAGGCAACGGGTGATGGCGTTATTAAGACTATTGGTCGACATAATGGCTACGGTAATATGATTGAAATCACCCATGACAAAACGTACAGCTCTGTTTATGGTCATTTGCTAAAGTTCCAAAAAGGTTTGTCAAAAGGAAGTCGTGTAACGCGTGGTCAGATTATTGGCTTTGTAGGACAAACTGGTCTTGCTACAGGACCTCATTGCCATTATGAACTTCATGTGAACAATCAACCTAGAAATCCAACGACTACGTATTTACCTACTTCATCGTCTGTTCCAGCACGAGAAATGGCTGTGTTTAAAGCAAAATCCCGGACTCTTTTTGCTCGTTTGAAAACATTTGAAAAGACGGGTTATGCCAGTAATCAGAAGAAAAATAAAGTAGGTTAAATCGCCACAAATTGAGTATAACCCGTTCGGCCTGAGGAAGCGCTTTAGCGCTGTCTCGAAGGCTTGGCACAATTGGTGCAGACAGTTCGAGACGGAGCTTTGCTCCTCCTCACTGCGAACGGGTTGAGCCAATACCTCGTAAAATGACATAAACGAATTTTGTGACGATTCATCAGACGCTGAATGACGCATTAAAATCAGCCAAATAAATAACGACAAATAATTACTGAGGCCACAACACCCGCAAGATCAGCGAGTAAGCCTGCAGGAATGGCATGACGTGTCCGGAGAATTCCAACCGAACCAAAATACACCGCGACGACATAAAAGGTGGTTTCCGTGCTGCCCATCATGGTTGCAGCAGTCTTGGCAATCATTGAATTGCCGCCGTATTGATGAATCAACTCCGCCATAATGCCAATTGATGCACTTCCAGAAAAAGGCCTGATTAAAGCTAAAGGTAAAACTTCCGCAGGCATGCCAATCATATTCATCAGCGGCGCCAACAGCTCTCCCATTAAAGTAAAAAAGCCTGAAGCGCGTAACATCCCTATAGCTACTATCATCGCCACCAAATAAGGCAAAACACTTAAAACAGTATCAAAACCTTGTTTTGCGCCAACAATAAAGGCATCAAACACATTGATTTTTTTAACTACAGCTCCATACAAAGGAATCCCTACGATAAAGGCTAAAAGCATCCAATTAGATAATTGATTCGCTAAGTCATTCATAAACTTCCTGCCTTACCAATGCGAAACATAGGTAGCTTTGCCAGTTGCATTACAGAAAAAATAGCCACCGCTGAAGAGATAATAGTTGCTATTAAAGAACTAAACACCACACTGCTTGGATTTGTACTGCCATTTGCAGCTAAATAGGCAATTGCGGTCACAGGAATTAATTGCACGCTTGAAGTGTTAATTGCCAAAAAGGTACACATCGCGTTCGTAGCAACCTTGGTATGAGTATTGAGTGTTTGCAACTCCTTCATTGCTTGCAGACCAAAAGGTGTTGCCGCATTGGCAAGTCCTAACATATTTGCAGCAATATTCATTGCTATAGCACCCATTGCAGGATGCTCCACCGGTACGTCTGGAAACAAACGTCTTAAAATAGGACGTAATACCCTGCCCAGGAGGGTTATCAGGCCAGATTCTGTCGCAATGGACATAATTCCTAACCAAAAACACATAATACCCGCCAGGCCTAAAGCAATCTCAAAACTCAGCTTGGCTGAATCAGTTACTGCGCGCACTACATCATCAATTCGCCCTTCAATCACACCAACGATAATCGAAGTCAGAATCATTCCTAGCCAAATTATATTCAGCATTCTTGCCTCCAAGCTGTGGAACAAGTTACCATATAGTCACTATTTTGTTTAAAGCGTAAAAAACAGATGATGAAACTCACGTGTACTCCCTTAAAAAAACTGGTTGTAGTCTCAAGCTTCCTCACTTGCTTTCCCAGTTATGCATTGGACGCAAATGCCACTGAAAAAGAAGCGGATTCGTCGATTGAGAAACTATACCATAAGCTTGATAACATGCCGAATAGTTCCATATCAGAAAGAATCGATTGGATCAGTAAGCAATTTCTAGGTAAACCCTATGTCCTTGGTTCGCTGGGTGAAGGCGCTAATGCGCGTCACGACCAATTTCCTAAATACCGGGTTGATGCCTTTGATTGCGATACGTACGTGAATACCGTTGTATCTATAGCACTGGCTAATTCACTACCCGTGTTTCAACAATGCATCAACCACATGCGTTACAGTAATGGCGACGTTTCTTATTTAAAGCGCGCTCATTTTACTGGTATTGACTGGAATGAATACCATCAAAACGAAGGGCTGTTCAAAGACATCACTCTGGAAATAAAAGATAAAAATAATCTTCCTGTAGCACAAATTGCCACGGCATTAATTGAAAAACCTAATTGGTATGCACACAAAGCCATTACGTCTATCAGACTGCAAAATGAAGATAAAACGAAACAAGACGAATTATTAGCTGAATTAAAAAGTGAAGGCTCTAAATTAAAAACCGCCTCAGAAAAAATACCTTATTTACCACTTACCGCCCTGTTTCCAAACAAAGAAAAACCAAACCTGTATTTATTTGCCCAAATCCCTAATGGCGCCATCATTGAAATCGTCAGACCCAACTGGGATTTGCGAGCGCAAATTGGTACGGCTTTAAATATTTCCCATTTGGGTTTTGCTATTTGGAATAAAGGCCAATTATATTTTAGAGAAGCATCATCTGAATACGGTAAAGTAGTTGATGTACTGTTAACTGATTACCTGCAAAGTGCGCTTAATAGCCCCACAATAAAAGGGATTAATGTGCAAATTGTGATGCCTGTAAAACCATCCTTTGCCGAGTGCAAAATGGCGGTTTCAATACAGCCCTAGTTTAGGTAGACTATAGCCAATAAGCACTGCCATTTCGTCATCCAGAACAACGCGAAGGATCTCCTAAAGGTAGCACGGTGCTATATGAAGGGAGATCCTTCGCTGCGCTCTGGATGAGGACATCTCAGAGCGTCACCGCACCAGATTTTTATATAGGAATTAACAATGAATTATGGATTAACCCCAAAACCGTCACTATCCGCTAATGAATGCCTGGTTTTAGGCATTTTCTCTGATGAGGGTCTCTCTGATTTTGCCAAAGACCTGGATAACGAGCATGCTGGTCTGATTACCAAGCTGTCGCAAAAAGCCACTGAAGCGGGTGATGCCGTTTGGCAAGCAGCGCTTCAAGGGCACAGTTTATTGGTCATCCAATGCGGTAAAAAAGCCAAATTTACACCTTCCGTATTGAAAAAAAGACTAGCCGAAGTAACAGACTCTCTAATCAAGCAACGCTTTAGTTCCGTGACTTTATGTCTGCCTCAACTGCCAGAATATTCTGCCGATTGGCAGCTGGAACAAATGCTGGTGCAGATAGACAATCAGCGCTATCAATTACTGGATTTTAAAAAGAAGAATGCAAAACCGCATTGCTTAGAAACTATTAGTTTTTATCTGCCTAAGGCTACAGAACAAGCATTAAACGTTGCACGCGCTATTGCAGAAGGTGTTGAACTAACGCGTAATTTAGCGAATATGCCAGCCAATATTTGCACCCCAACTTATTTGGGTGAACAAGCTCTGGAATTGAGCAAGCAATTTGCAAAACAAATGACGTGCAAGATCATGGGACCTGAAGAAATGCGTCAGCTGGGTATGGAAACCTTCTTAGCCGTAGCCCAAGGTTCCTCTGAACCACCCAGATTAATCGACATCCAATATAAAGGGGCTGGAGATACGGCACCTATCGTTCTTGTTGGCAAAGGAATTACCTTTGATTCAGGTGGGATGTCTATAAAACCTGCCAATGCTATGGATGAAATGAAGTACGACATGTGTGGTGCTGCCAGTGTGTTAGGCACAATTAAAGCCTGTGCTCTACTCAAGTTGCCTGTCAATATTGTAGGTTTGATTGCCAGTGCTGAAAATATGGTCAGTGGTTCGGCCATTAAACCTGGCGATATTGTTACCAGCATGTCAGGACAAACCGTTGAAATTCTTAATACCGATGCCGAAGGCCGCTTAGTATTAGCCGATACCTTAACCTACGCAGAGCGCTTTAACCCTAAATTTGTTCTGGATATTGCAACCCTGACGGGCGGTATCATTGTAGCCTTGGGAACCGTTGCTTCTGGTTTTATGACGAAAGACGAAGAATTAGCCAAATTACTTGAAGAAGCGGCGAAGGAAAGTAATGATCGCGTTTGGCGCATGCCTTTAGATGATGACTATCAAGATGCGATCGACAGTCCATTAGCAGATATGATTAATGCCGGCTTTGACCGTACAGCCAGCAGTATTACAGCAGCGTGTTTCTTATCCCGCTTTACTGAAAAATACCGTTGGGCGCATTTAGACATCGCCGGTACGGCTTGGGTTTTTGGCAAAAAACGCAATGCTACTGGCAGGCCCGTTCCTTTATTAACCCAACTTATTAGACATGTCACCCATGCGCGTTGATTTTTATTTATTAGAAAGTGATGAAGTAGACGCCCGCTGGAATATTGCTTGTCGTCTTTTAGAAAAAGCCTATCACAGAGGACATCGTGTTTATGTTTATTGTACCAATCAACACGATGCTGAATTGATTGATGAGCTGCTGTGGACCTTTAAGGAAGACAGCTTCATTCCGCATAACTTACAAGGCGAGGGACCTGAACCGCCCCCGCCAATACAAATTGGTTACGGCACGGAACCACGTGGGTTTAATGATATTTTATTAAATCTGACCCATGAGGTGCCGCCTTTTTATACGAAATTTAAGCGCGTAATGGAGCTTGTGCTAAATTTGGAGACAGAGAAAGAGCGAAGCCGCTTGCACTATAAAGAATATAGAGCCAAAGGCTGTGAACTGCATACGCATCCAATCAAATAAAAAAGATTAGTGCAGTTTACCTGTACTAATCCCGCTTGCTACGCTCGCAAGCTCCCCTGTAGACGCCATTTCAAATTGTCAGCCTCAATATACAAGCCCTCGAAACCACAAATATTCATACAAAGCTGGTGTTATAAAATCGTATCAAACTAGTTATAGATTATGTCATTATTGAATATTTATGGCTCGATAAAAAGGACGGCACTTCAAGCTTCTGCACGACGACAATGTACAAAAAAACAAAAGTAGATTATAATTCGCCCAATTCGAACAAATTAAAGGCCGCTCAATGCGATTTGTATCTACTTTAATATTATCGTTTCTTTTATCTAATAATGCTTTTGCAGACAGCATACCTAAAGATTTTGAGATAGTCGGATATTTTGCAAATTGGAGTAATATCTCAATTACGTCTCTTCCAGTACAAAATCTTACAATCATCAATTATGCCTTTGCCACTACCCAAAAAAATGGTTCTATAGAATTAACTAATCCGGATAAGGATGAATCTAATTTTAAAGCAATAACCGAATTAAAAGCTAAAAATCCTCAGTTAAAAGTGGTGCTTTCTGTTGGGGGCTGGACTCTATCTAAAAACTTTTCAGATATAGCGGCAAGTTCTCAATCTCGTCAACAGTTTGCCCTCAGTGCCAAACAATTAATGTTAAAGTATAAAGAGCTGGATGGGATTGATATTGATTGGGAATATCCTGTATCAGGTGGAGACAATATCCCTCATAAACTTGAAGATAAAGAGAATTACGTATTGCTGGTACAAGAAATTCGCGCTCAATTTAACACCTTACCCAATAAACATTATTGGGTAACTATTGCATCCCCTCATCACAATGAACAAGGAGATGGCGGCTCTATAAATAATCTGGATGTCAAAGCAATGTTGATGTATCTGGATCACATAAATATCATGGATTATGACTTTCACCAATCAACATCAGAGCCAAAAGCTACCAATAATGATGCAGCACTCTTTCAATCACCAAATAACCCCTCTATTTATAAAGGACACGATAGCATAGATGAATCCATCCAGGATTTTCTGGATCTTGGCCTGTCTGCTAAAGAAATGAAACAATTAGTGATGGGGATACCTTTATATGGCTTTGGCTGGAGCGGAGTTAGTAATAATGGATTAGAAGCAAATAACCCTGGTTTATATGCGTCTGCAACGGGCAAACTTCCTAATCCTTATGTAGCTGGATCAGATGGTGTATTCACTTATTCCGACATAATCAATCATTTGATTACTGACCAAAAAATGCAAGGCAGTTGGAATGAAACATATAAATTTTCAACTTATTATAGCGAAAGCGCCAAATCTTTTATTACTTTTGATGATATCCAAACAACTAATGCCAAAGCAGAATATATTAAAGAAAAAGGTTTAGGCGGAGCAATGTTTTGGGAGTTATCATCTGATTCATTTGATGACAAATCACTGGTTTATAATACTTGTTTGGCGCTGTATGGAAATCAAAATAGCTGTGTTGTTCCCACAAAACCTACTGTTGCAAAGATGAAGTTAGAATTAACTAATAATGACCCTTCAAATTCTATTACTATCACTTTGGTAACAGAAAACCAACAGTACTATGCTTTTTCTAAAATAACAAAAAACAGTTCAGTGACTTTTGATGATAAAAACAGCTGGAATGTAGAGCAACTTTTAGGAAAATCTAAAGTTTCAGTATTACTTACTACAGATTCTGGACAACAAAGATGGTGTTCTTCTAAGCTTGATATGGACTCAAGTTCTTATCATCATATCCAGGTTTATTACGATAACGTTCCTAACTGCACCATTAATTAAGTGACGTGATTTACCAATAAAGGAAGCGCGTTAGGGCTGTCTCGCGCTGACAGCCCTAACCCATTTTCTACGCCATCAAATAGGTCAAATACAGCCTATTAAGTCATTTATTTACGAAATACAAATAGTAATGCCGTTTAAGCATCCCATAACACATTACAGTCATCTTTTATTGAAGCCTGTAATAACTTAATCAAGGGAATAGCGCGTTTTGCCAAATCAATATCTACTTCATCGTCCTCATCATCCTGTGTTGACGAATTAGTGTTCGCTTTTGCCAAAGCATTTTGTAATTTACTTAAAGCCTCGGGCAAATCTTGAGGCTTAATGGCGCCAGGAACAGTACCGCTATGCCCCATTAAGTTCAATAATTTTTGGGCTACATCACCAAAATAAGTAAGGTTTTCATAAGCATCAGAATGAAAAGTTACCAGCATAAAAAACTCCTTTTTTATCCATAAGTTCGTAATAAATACTCAGCAACTGCGCGCAATCCCATGGCCTCTCCACCTTCTGGTTTTCCAGGCTTATTACCCAAATTCCAGGCCATAATATCAAAATGCATCCAGGGAGTGGACTTGGTCACAAAGCGCTGTAAAAACAGACCAGCAACAATTGCCCCAGCGTAAGGATGATCACTGGTATTGGCCATATCGGCAATGTTTGAACGGAGAAATTCCTCATAAACAGGGAACAAAGGCAAACGCCAAACCGGATCTACTGCCTTTTGTGAGGCGGCTGTAATATCTGCTGCTAATTGATCACTATTCGTAAATAATGCCGCAATTTCAGTACCAACAGAAACTCGTGCAGCACCAGTTAAGGTTGCAAAATCAATCAGTAAATCAGGTTGTTCTTCACAGGCTTTAACCAAGGCATCAGCCAGAACCAAACGTCCTTCTGCATCTGTATTATGTACTTCCACAGTGGAGCCATTGCGCATGGTCAATACATCACCGGGTCTAAATGCATCAGGACCTACAGAATTTTCCACCGCAGGAATCAACACGTGCAAGCGAATAGGTAAACCACGCGTCATAATCCATTGAGCCAAACCGATTACATGAGCGGCACCACCCATGTCTTTTTTCATAATCCGCATACCAGAAGCTGATTTTAAATCTAAACCACCCGTATCAAAACAAACCCCCTTCCCTACTAAAGTAACACGAGGATTGCTCGCATTGCCCCAAATTAAGGACAACAAACGTGGTGCAGAGACAGAAGCACGGCCTACAGCATGAATAGCCGGGAAATTGTCTCTCAGTAACTCATCACCGACCCATTGCTGAAATTCTGCACCATGAGCCTGAGCTAATTGTTCAACCGCGGCAGCCATTTCTTTCGGGCCTAAATCACTGGTTGGTTTATTGACTAGATCACGCACCGTAAAATGAGCGTCTGCTAAAGCCAACAGATTACTTAACTCGCCAACTTCTACTACTAAAAGACGAGGACGTACCTCATGTTTTTTATAGGTTTCAAAACGATATTGAGCTAAAGCCCAGTTAAGTGCGGCTTCCTGAGTCAGGCTACCTTGTACTTGGTAGCTATTTGCTGGTAATGAGACCGCAGCATGAGCCAAGGCCAGCTCTTGATTGCCAATTCCCGTGCCTATATAAGCTTTATCTATCAAACCATCTGCATTATAAATTAAGCAGTGTTCACCAATTTTTCCTTTAAACTCTTTCAAAGCCAGACTATTTTGCTCCGCCGACGGTAAAGATTCGCATCGCTCCTCCCATTGAGATTGGGATAATAAATAAAGAGGAACTGCTCGATCACCACGAGTTTCGTAAAATAATTCAGCTTGCATTTGCTTATTCCTTCATCTGGCCACGGAAATGATTAGGTCTTAGTCCAGTCAAACCTAAAACGAATAAATACAGTACCACAACGGCCAATACATGTGCAGATAAGAGACACAAGCGCATGACGGGTGGAAAACTTAACCAATAATCAACAGTTCCATTCATAAGAATCAGATAAATACTAATCGCAACGTTAGCACTTAATAATTGTAGACCATATTTTAACCAGCCAGGCGAAGGCTGGAATACCTTTCTTTTAATCAGGATATATAATAAAAGCCCGCAATTTACATAGCCCGCTAATGCTGAAGCCAAAGTAAGCCCTGCGTGTGCAAAATGCCAGACGAAAAGAACACACAATAAAGTGTTTACCAACATCGAAATGACACCAATTTTAACGGGCGTTTTGATGTCTTGTCGCGCATAAAAACCTGAGGCCAGGACCTTAACCATCATAAAGGCAGGAACACCAGAAGCCAGCATCATTAAGCTTTTTTGTGTCTGCAGTACATCATTTGCGGTAAATTTTCCGTAGGCAAAACAGCTGGCAATTAAAGGCATAGCAAAGAAACAAAGAGCTAAACCCGCTGGAATACCTATCAATAGAATAGAGCGCAAGCCCCAATCCAATGCTTGTGAATATTGTTTGTCACTTTGTTCTGCGTATTTTCTAGAAAGGTGCGGTAGAATGACGGTAGCAATAGCAACCCCAAAAACTCCTAACGGAAAATCGGTTAAACGATCGGTATAATACAACCAAGAGACGCTGCCCACCTGTAAAAAAGAAGCAAAAATACTGTCTACCATCAGATTAAGCTGTGCGATAGAAACGCCAAATAAAGCAGGAACCATTAATTTAAGTACTTTATTAACGCCTTCATCACTTCTGACTATTCGTGGTCTTATCAATAAGCCTTTTTGATATAAAAAAGGAAGTTGGAACAATAACTGTGCTACTCCGGCAATTAACACCCCCAAAGCTAAGCCAACTACTGGTTGAGGTAAATTAGGACAGATATACAATGCAGCCAGTACCATGCACACGTTAAGTAGTACCGGTGTAAATGCAGGTACAGCAAAATAGCCGTAAGTATTTAATACCGCTCCAGACATCGCCGTTAAAGAAACCAGCATCAGGAATGGAAACGTAATACGCAGCATTTCCGTAGTCAACAATGCACGACTGCCGTCATGGCTAAACCCTGGAGCAAATAAAAAGACAATTAAAGGGGCTGCAAACATACCAATCACGGTAACTACAGTAAGAATAGCGCTTAAATATCCTGAAATTCGTGCAATAAAGATACGAACATCATCGGGGGATCGTGTTTTTTGATACTCTGCCAGTACTGGAACAAAGGCTTGAGAAAAAGCACCTTCCGCAAAAAGCCGGCGCATAAAATTGGGAATACGAAAAGCAACAAAAAATGCATCCATGCCCGCTTCAGCACCGAAAAAATTAGCGAGTACCATATCACGCACAAAACCCATCATTCGTGAAATAAAGGTCATTAATGAAACAAGGGTTGTCGAGCGTAATAAACTTTGTCGTTTAAGAATCATAGTATCTGCATTTGTTGCTGACATGTTTTTATTAATTTTAAAAAAGATATTCTAATGATATACCTAATATGGACCAAGTTACATGATTTTAAGCAGCTCTGGACGTATTTTGCCATAAGTACATTGAATACTTGCTTGCCTGGAACACTAGATTTTGTTCAGCAAATGGTTGTTTTTTGAGGTTTTGAAGCAAAAACACCTTATATTGTGCATCTGCTTTATTCAATTCATAAGAGATATAATATATCCTATTGACAAATTCTGACTCATTGTGCATGATCAGCATCTTTTTGTATCGTCCGAATGAGTGGAGATTTCTAAGTGGCAAATATTAAATCAGCGATCAAGCGTGCTCGCCAAAACGTAAAATTACGTCAACATAATGCCAGTGCGCGTTCTATGTTCCGTACTTATATTAAAAATGTATTAAAAGCTGTTGAAGCTGGTAATCAAGAATTAGCTCAGGCTGCTTACACTAAAGCACAACCTGTGATTGATAAAGCTTCTGCAAAAGGCTTAATTCACAAGAATAAAGCGTCCCGTATTAAAAGCCGTCTGGTTGCTCGTGTTAAGGCAATGACCGCTTAAATCCGTGTTTTCGTCGCTCTAAGTCCGAAACACCCGAACTGGCTCTGCCGGTTCGGTTCTATTTTTTCTTATTTTCAGCACTATTCATCCTGAACTCCTCAAACCTTAAAAGATACCGTCTTTGCGAGCATCGCGAAGCAATCCAGGGTTTGGAGCACAGTACTCCGAATTGCTTCACTACGTTCGCTAAGACGTGAGCCTGGATTGCGCTTTCGCGGCACCCAGGCACAATCTAGCCAACATTCGCGCGTGGTAAATCCAATGACTCAGGTTTACAATAAGTGCGACCGATAATGTTACATAATTCCTTTTGATCTGATGGTGATAAATAGCTAACAAAAGCTTCTAATTCATTACAATCATCATCCAACGTGAGAGCTGGGTCTAATTCTGACGGCCGCGTCTCATCAATTATCCAACCCTCTGCAATAGCCATATCAAGTGCTGCAAAAAGCCCTTTGGCATTATTGATGTATTTATGTAAATCACGTGACTCTCTATTTCTAGGCGGAGCAAATAATAAAAGCAGAGTTTCTCGCAGACCGGATAGTTTTTCTGTCTTTTCCTTAGGTTCTACTATGGAAAAAACTTTGTAATATTCAATTACTTGTTGTATCAGTTTCTCTCTGTACTCCTTATACCGCTCAGGAGCAACCGCATTACGTAACAGCCATTCCAAGCGCTGCAGCTTATTTACGATGGTGTATACCTCATCAATATATTCTTTATCTAATGCAAATAACTCTTTAGCTTTACTGCCTGGTAAGGCTGTAAATTTTTGAGGCGGAACAGTCCAATATAACTTCACGCCCGGAGTATCTTTGCTACGGTACTGGATTTTCACCTCAGGTGCTTTCGCCTCTATCGCTGCGGGTTTCGCGTTGTAGAAACCAAATCGCTCCAAACCGTTGTTCATCAACTGACGGAAATAATTTTGCTCCTTCGCTGCTGCTGACTTGGTGTGCGTCTCGAAAGGGCCAATACTGTGCAGTCTAAGCTCTTCCATACTGCCACTCACAAATCTTGGAAAGACGGATTTTTTATAAGCTCCAAGATGCTCTGCTGGCAAGAAGTTACTTAAGATATCTAAAGTTTCCGTGTGGCAATTATGAGTATCCTTCAAACTAAGTCCCGTCCGACAAACGGAGACGTTTATATCAAATGGATGAAGTCGTGGCTCACGTTGCTCTATCTTTGCTTTATTTTGCTCAATCTGAAAAATTGCTTGCGAAAAATTATCTCCCAGATAACGTTTTGCATCTTTTGCAGACAGTGTACTGGGATCAACATTAGCCAATGCCTCCTTAACAGCCGCCTCTTGAGCAGTAACACGACGCTCCCATTCTTTTTGTACTTGCTTAAATGTATCTTCAGTTACTTCAAAAGTGTCCCCATGTAAGCCGTGGCCTTTATCCATAAAACGAACTTCTTCATGAGTAATCCAACCATGATTGCCCTGCAGATCAATGTTCAGGCCAATTTGACTCTTTAACCATCCCGTCCAGGATTTTTTATCACCGTTACTGGGAATACCATAAAAACTCCAGGTATCAACCACTTCCAATTGTTTTGTAGTCTCGTCCATCCTTGATAACAACACAGAGCCATGCCAAAAAGGGTTTCCTCCCACAGTACGATCAAATGTACAGTAAGTTACTGTATATATCATTTAAAACTCCGTCTATTTTAATGAAGAATCATTACAACAATAATCTAAAATAAAAAAATATGCCGCCTTTTTATTTCAAATATATTTTGATTAAATATCATAAAACATGGAGAGAATCACTACATTTATACGGAATTACAGCCTGGATAAAAATCCAGGCTGCTTGATTGATTAACTGAAATTACTGGAAGATTTTACTTGATTCAATTGCTCATATACCTGTTTTGCTGGCACAAAATCAGGATATTTACTCACTAAATGCTTCAGAATAACTCGCGATAATGATTCATTACCACGATTCCACTCATTTAATGCATCAAGATACATTAACTCAGCCGTTTCACCAGCCACAGCAGGCGCCTTATCAAGGACTACAGGTTCAACAAAGCTCACACGTGCCTGAGCTTTAGCTTCTAAACGTTGTAACACCTTACGTGCCTGCACGCTGCCATTATCACTGGCTTGTTGTAACAATTGCTTGCCTTTCACTGGAGAAAGCTCACCTGCGGTGCCTTCCATATAATAGGTGCCCAATTGATATTGCGCGTAAGCATTTTGTCTTGCGGCTAATTTTTGATAGAAATCAGCTGCCATTTTAGGATTTTTTTCAACACCCAAACCATAATGATACATTCTGGCTAAAGCAAGCATGGCTTTTTCATTTCCTTTATCCGCAGCAGCCTGATAATAGGTCCGTGCTTCATCAAAATTCAGTTTGGTAGTCACACCAGTTTCAGAGAATAAGCCTAACTGATACAGCGCATTAGCATTACCCGCTTCTGCCGCCTTCTTATACCAGACTAAAGCTTGTTGCTCATCACGAGCCATACCTAAACCATTGAAATAAAACCCGCCTAATTGATTCGTAGCTTCATGAAGACCTTTGTTAGATGCTTTAACAAACAACTCCTTCGCTTTGGCGTAATTTACAGGAGTGCCCTTGCCATATAAATACATTAAGGCCAGGTTATAAATCCCTAAATCATCATCTTTTGCAGCGGCTTGTTCGTAGGATTTTAATGCGTCAACGTAATTATCATCTACGGTTTCATTAATGAAGCCCAGTGCAACATATGCTTCAGGCAGTACAGTAGCTGCTTTTTGGTACCATTGTTTTGCCAAGGCATAATCAGGCTCACCTGCTTCACCCAATTGGTAAAATTGCCCCAGCAGATATTGAGCGACAGTATTGCCTTGCTCTGCGGCAGCAGTATACCAACGTTGCGCACTGACTAAGTCTGGAGCGGCTCCCAAGCCTTTTTCATCCATAAATGCTAATTTTAACTGAGCGTTTTGATCTCCTTTCTCAGCTAAGCCTTCATAAATCTTTCTTGCTTGCTGCATTTTTTCTGAATCATCAGAACCTGCTAAATAAGAATCAGCCAAAAGTATACCCGCATGACCGTTACCTAATTCATAAGCTTGAGTCAAATCAGGTAAAAAGTTTTGGCCTGATTTTTGTTGCAGTACTGCCATATTAAAATCAGCATAAGAAAATTTTGCATCTACTGATTGCTGTAATTGTGCCATTCCTTTTTCTTTACTTTTCTCAAGACCACTACCTTCTGCAGTATAGGTACCCAAAATAAATTGGCTTACTGCATTTTGTCCTGCCTGCTGGTACCATTGAATAGCCTGCGCCCTATCCGCACTGCCACCAATACCACGGTCATAAAGTAGGCCCAACAATAATGCAGCTTTATTATCACCAGCAGCAGCTTGCTCTTTGGCAACAGCAAACGCTTCTGCTTGTTTTTTGGGGTCACTGTCCATCGCATTATAATAAGCAAGCGGTAATAACGCATTAGAAACGCCGCGCTCCGCTGCTCCTTGATACAATTGACGAATTGTAGCTATTTTGTGCTTTTGAGCATCGATGCTTAAACCACTGTCCACCTGAAGTGCAAGGCGATTAGCTAATTCATATTCAGCTAAACCGTAACTGTTGGCTGCAGCCAGATACAACATAGATACTGCCTGTTCATGGTTTGACTCAATATATACAATACCATCTGCACCAGTTACCCCATGCTCAAGAAGTCTGGCAAGCACGTATTGAGATTTTTTATTCCCTTTAAAGGCTGCATCAGTTAAATCATTTAAGGCAAGTTGATACTCATTTTTATCTTTGGCATTTTCCAAATATAAAATACCTAAATTATACTCAGCTCCTAAATGCTGTTGCTCCACCGCATTTTGGTAAAAGACTATTGCTGACTCATTATTTTTGGTCACACCAATTCCGTATTGGAACATTTGTCCTATTTCAAACTGAGCCTGTGCATCACCCAAAATAGCTCGGTTATACAGCTGATAAAATACAGACATATAATTTACATGCTGCTGCCAACCATCTGTCCATTGATCCATCACGCTTGCTTGTGGGTCGTTCTCAGGATAATTTGCATCCAGATAAGGTGCAGGTAAATTCAGATGAGCCGTTACCGAACTATTGGCACGCTCAATATTAGCCACTTGCTGATTGACCGAATAATGTGGATAAGTCCATTCGTTGGATGGTGCTTCAGCATTTCTACTCAAAAGTGCGTCGTAATAACTGCTGATGGGCACTGCATTAGGCTGAACCAGTTCAAATTGTGGTTTAAAAATCAACTGACGCGCAATGGTTTTTAATTGAGGTGCCTGATTGTAGGCATAATTCCCTAAAACAGTAGGATTACTCCATGCACTTAATATGCCATTCATTTGGTATGCGGTTTTTTCCAATTTATCCGTTGTACCGTTACTTAACCAAAGGGCTGCAGCGGCTAAAGTTTTATCCTGATTAGTTGTCTTACTGTCTTGATTTGCCTGATCCAGCCATTGTGCTGCTAAAGCAGGGGCTGCCTCAACTCCAAGACCTTTTTTATATAAATCAGCAAGCGCACGCTTTGCTGCTACAGAACCATTTTGCGCGGCTTTTAAAGTCCACATAAACGCTATTTTGGGATCATAAACAGGGCTTTTGTCCTGCAAATAAATTTGTGCCAAATCCAAATATGCATCATCATTCTGATAATTGCCCGCTTTATCAAACCATTGAAGCGCCTGTTCTTTTTGGTTTTGTTCCAGAGCAGCAGCTCCTAATTGAACCATTGCCGGAGCAAAACCTTGTGCTGCTGCCTGATTTAATAAAGCCATTCCTTTAGTGGGATTTTTATCCACGACTTTGCCCTGAAGGTAAAGACTGCCCAGCTTGGTTAATGCTTTAGGATTGCCATTTGCCGCAGATTTACTTAACCAAATTAAGCCTAATTTACTATTCGATGCGTTGCGACTACCAAGAAAATTTTCAGCTAAGGTGAATTGGGCAATAGAATTACCATTTTTTGCCGCATCAATGTAATTACGTGTGGCCAGATCATTATTTTTATTAACGCCTATACCGTATAAATAGGCTGCAGCCATAAACATTTGTGCATTAACATCACCAGCAGCGGCGGCCTGCTTAAACCAGGGAATAGCTTTTTGCGAATCTTTTTCTTGCAACAAAGTATATTTAGCCATCATCAAAACCGCTGGCAAATAACCTTTTTGGGCGGATTGAGTAAAATAGCGCATAGCTAATTGGGTGTTTTTTAATTGTCCGTATCCATACAAGTAGATGCGGCCTAAATAATAATCGGCAACCGCATTTTTCCCGGTTTGGCTTAATAAAGGTTCAATGGCCTTATTATAATTTCCTAAACGGTAAGCGCTCAAGTCATCAGCAAAAACTTGTTGGCTTGCTGATGCGACTAATAAACATACCCAAGGTACTAGCGATTTCATGAAAATTCTCCCTCTTATATGTGGTATTCCACTTCTATCCGGCAGTTCCCACTGACAGATTAGGAGTTGTTGCTATTTCGCTAGCTTGAGCCTAAATAGACTGATTGTCGAGCACCGAAACGCAGCATACATCAGTATGTGAGTATCGGAGCGCAGAAAATCGGACTATTTAGGCCAAGATAGTAGAAATAGCAACAGCTCCTGCGTTATACCCCAGGTATTATGCCGTAGTGAACTACCTCATTAACTGCCCCGTTTCTTGTGTTGCCATCAGCAATCCAAAAATTGCCTTTATTATTTAAACCAAATTTTACGTTAACGTATTCACATACCTTAATGGTTTCGGCACAATCAATGATCTTGCCATAAGATTGCTTGCCGTCACCTAAAGTACAAATAAACTTCACTAAAGGTTCGCCAGTAGCTAACGCAGCCCATTGTTTGGCGCCAATGGTATGGTTCACACGAGTAGAATACTCACTGTCCTCATCGCGCATTTGGTACATGCTCACCGTTTGTGGCAATTTATTGTAAAAGAAATATAAAGATTGCAAAGCACCTTCTTTTCCAGGAAAAAGAGACAAAATTTTGAGACTTTCTTTATATCCTACGGGAACACATCCTATAGGAAAGCGCTCTTCCTCTTTTGCTGCTTTTTGTGCCTTTGTTGCCTCATCTACTTTAGATTTTGCCGCCTCCAGATGAGTTGTTAACAATCCTAAAAATAAGGCCAATGAAATTGAAGTGAATTTTTGTAATGTATTCATCATATAGTCCCACTGTCATTTATTGGACGCACAATAATTGTTGTACCTTTAAAATTATTGCGCTCACTGGATAACTCAACAAATTCATGATTTAACCATTTTGCGTCCTCGATAAACATACGCACACATCCATGGCTTGCTCTGACTCCAGGTATATCGGTAGAACCGTGCAGTGCAAATCCTTTATGAAAGTACATGCAATACGGCATTTTGGCGCCGCCTTTACCGATAGGGAACACGTTAGAACTGCATTTTTCATTTTCTTTACTGAATACTCTAAAAATACCGGTTAAGGTGCGGCAAGAACGGTTCGCATCGGTACATTTGTCTCTTCCAGAAGAGATTGGCCCCCATTTTACTAAGTTCCCTTGCGCATCATATGCACCCCAGGCTAATTTATCCTGATCCACAATCACCTGCTTTTGATCTTCACCGGCAATTTTTATTGGGAAAGGAGCTACATCAAATTGATTCACATAAGCCAGATTTTTAGGTACAGCGATGACCTTTCCAGCCCATAAGGGATTGTAAGTGCGATTAATTCGTTGAACTATATCGCGCTTTTCTTCATTCGGGAACATATTCTCCCAGTTTTGCCCAGGAGCAACCTTAATGCAATCATATTGCGGATAGCCGCATAAGCCTGTACCGAAAAATCCTGCATTGGCTCCGGCAACCACTAGCATCATTAATGCCGTTAAAAGTATTTTGTTCATATGCCGCTCCCTCTTACTATCTTTATTATTATTACATGCAAGATTTGTGCTTAAACAATAATTTTATTTTTTTGCACTTAATTTATTTACCTGGCTACAAAATAAGTTTAGTACCAATACCCCTATTTTTGCCAGGAATTTACGTTTAAAAACAACTAATAAAGTATTGCCAAAGAAACAAAAAAGAACCAATTGATTTATTATCAATCTAAAGGTGGTTTTTAAGTCAAAAATTTAATAAAAAGACTTTAATTTGATCCATGAAAATGTTGAAAAATACGTTGAGCTAAGTGTGCACTAATACCTTGGACTTTGACAAGTTCTTCCAAAGGCGCTTTGGCCAATTCCCTTAAACCACCAAAACGATGCAATAATGCTTGCCTGCGTTTCGCACCAACTCCCTCAATATCCTCAAGTGATGATTCGAGGCGTTTTTTCTGCCTTTTTTTACGATGGGCGGTAATAGCAAAACGATGGGCTTCATCGCGAATGTGTTGCAACAGATGCAATGCTTTAGAATCATCTGGCAGAGTGAGTTCTCGTGCCTCATGTACTAAAATTAATTTTTCCCAACCGGCTTTACGTGAGGGACCTTTAGCAATACCAAGCAGCATGACTTCGGTGATATTTAAAGAAGCCAGCACGCGTTTCGCTACAGCAACCTGCCCTTTACCACCATCTATAATTAAGAGATCAGGTAAGGATTGTGCTTCAAGAAGGCGTTTAAAACGACGGGTAATAGCCTGCTCCATGGCAGCATAATCATCACCTGGTGTAATTCCCTCGATATTAAAACGCCTGTATTCGCTGCTGGCAGGACCTTCATTATCAAAGACAACGCAAGATGCAATTGTGGCTTCGCCTTGTGTATGGCTGATATCAAAGCACTCCATGCGTTCAATGGGCTTAGCAAGACCTAAAAATTCCTCTAGCACTTGAAAGCGCGTTCTCATGGTAATACGTTTATTTAAATATTCTGCGACCGATACGCGAAGGTTATTTAGTGCAAAATCCATCCATCGTGACTTGTTGCCACGAGGATTTACCTGAATTTTACATAATTTTCCTCGTTTTTGAGTTAATAGTTCCTGCAAGGATTGCTGATCAGGCAAAGGATGATTGGTGATAATTAAAGGAGGAATCCGTTCAGGTATATCAAAATAATGAAAACTAATGAAGGCATCAAAAATTTGTTGCCATAAATCATCAAAATCAAATTCCGCATCAAGTCTTGGCAACGAAGGAAAGAAACTTTGACTGGCCAATACCTGACCTTCTCGAACACTGACGCATTGAATGCAGGCAAAACCTGGGCTAAGTTCAATTGCAATCGCATCCGCGTCACCTCGTAGCTGCATCATGCCTTGCTGCTCTTGAACCAAACGCAGGTTTTTAATCTGATCGCGAAGCACCGCAGCTTCTTCAAAATGTAACTGCTGCACAGCCAGTTCCATGCGTTTGGCCAGCTCATCAAGGATTAATTGACTTTTACCCTGCAAAAATCGTATCGCATCCTGTACCGATTGACGATAATTTGCCGGGGTAATGTAATTCACACAAGGAGCAGTACAACGCTTGATTTGATATTGCAAACAAGGACGTGAACGGGCGTTAAAGTAACTGTCCCGGCAATTACGAATTTTAAATACTTTCTGAATGGTTACGATGGTTTCTTTTACCGCAGTACTGCTGGGATAAGGGCCAAAAAAATCGCCTGAAAGTGGCTTCTTTTTTGAACGATAACTTTCTATACGTGGAAAATCCGGATGATCAGAAAGATGAATGTAAGGATAAGACTTATCATCACGCAACAAAACGTTGTACTTAGGTCTTAATGCTTTAATCAGATTGCTTTCCAGGAGCAAAGCTTCTGTTTCACTGCGGGTAACGGATATTTCTATAGAAGCGATTTGGCTGACTAAGGAACGAGTTTTAATCCCGGTATTTTGCTTATTAAAATAACTGGAAACTCGCTTTTTAAGATTGGATGCTTTGCCAACATAAAGAACAGTGCCCTCTGTATCCAGCATCCGGTAGATGCCAGGCTCATCAGGCAGTTTCGCAAGAAATTGCGCCAGTTCTGGAAAGAGATTTGGGGTATTCATGTAATAACTATAGTCAATCCTCTGGCGCTAAATCCATAGGGCTTTCTATAATTCCATGCTTCATTGCCAAATAAGTCAACTCAACATCGTTTTTAATTCCCAGTTTTTCAAAGGTGCGATAGCGGTAACCATTAATGGTCTTGGAGCTAAGAAACAGTCGGTCACTGATATCCTGGACATTCATGCCTGTAGTTATCATCAACATAACTTGCATTTCTCGCTCGGATAACACGTTAAAAGGCGAACCATTCACTTCATCCAAACTGTTAATCGCCACTTTTTGTGCAATTTCAGCACTTAAGTATTTCTCACCCTTTGCAACTTTACGAATCGCTGCGGCCATTTCTTCGGCACCGGACTCTTTAGTCAAATAGCCCATAGCACCCAGCTGCAAAACACGAGTAGGTAATACGTCAGAACACATCGCCGTAACAGCGATAACTTTGACATTCGGATTGGTTTTTTTGAGGCGGCGTGTCACTTCCCAGCCATCAATTCCCGGCATTTTCATATCTAAAAGAACAACATCAGGGCAATGTAATTTAACTAAGGCTAAAGCTTGCTCACCGCTTTCTGCATCAGCAACTACATCCACATCCGATAAATCTTCAAGTAATCGCCGAATGCCCATTCGAACCAATGCATGGTCATCAACAATTAGTACTTTAATCAAATGATGCTCCTTGACTGACGTCAATGAACAAAAGGGTGCTCGATGTTATCAAGACTGGCTATGCATTACAATAGTCATTTTTAATGTAAAGACACTAAAATCAGCATGCTCGAATATGAATATTGGGATTCCCTTTATCAACCTTGAAAAATGGTGGGAATTCACCCAACTCGCGAGTCCTTCTTAACAATTCAGCAATATCTGACACAACAAAGTTATATAAAACTTGATAATCATTAATCACAAAATAAACCGGTTGCAACATGTCGATACGGTAAGGTGTACGAAAAGCGACAATGGGATCAAAAAGCACGCGTAAGGGAATATCGCTTTCAATACTATAAACAGTCTCACTAATGGAAGATAAAATACCGCCACCATAAGCTTTAATACCCTCATTCGTTTGAATTAATCCAAACTCCACAGTAAACCAAAACATACGCTGTAATAAAGGCCAGTCAGACTCAGGAAAAGTCAGCACCTTGCATGCATAATCATATACGAAATTTGCATAAACAGTGTCTGTTAACATAGGACAGTGACCAAAAATTTCATGGAAAATATCCGGCTCTTTTACGTAATCTAATTCTTCTTCAGTGCGAATAAACGTAGCTACTGGAAATTGTTTGTTTGCTAAAAGCTCAAAAAATTCTCGAGCTGAAATTAATGCCGCTACAGGAGCTGCCTGCCACCCGGTCTGAGCTTTAAGTCGTTCACTCAACTCAGGAAGTTGTGGAATACTTTCTGAAGTAATATTTAAGGTCTTCAATCCATTAATAAATTCATTAGAAGCACGACCATGAATTAATTTCATTTGTCGCTCAAATAAGATATTCCATACTTTATTTTCTTCCACAGAATAAGTGATATAACCCTGAGCGTCTGGAACATGGGCGACATAACGGCTTGAAAACTGCATAACTTCTCCTTCACTCAAGTAAATCTAAAAATCTTAGTCGTATTATGCGATATAATACAGACTATTAGCATTCATCATTTTTTGTATCTATTCACCACATTTTGAATGCGTTAGGGAAAAAGTCAGATTTGAGTGCATGTTGAGAGATCTTGATTCAAAGAAAGCGCAGCATACAGAGGTATGTGAGCATTTTTTTGAATCAAGATCTATCAACATGCGCCAAATATGGCTTTTTGGTGAACGTGGTGAATAGTTACCATTTTTTTAGTTATTAGGCAATATCAGGCTAAATGTCAATAATTATTACTGATTTTTCGAATTATGCTATAAAATCAATGAATCACTAATTACCAGGAAGTAAATAATGACCATAGCCATTTTGGCGACAGGTGATGAAATAGTCCATGGAGATACATTAAATACCAATGGCCATCACCTTGCTCACGTCCTAAGCTCCGAAGGATTGCCTTTAGGCTTTCATCTATCTTGTAGCGATAAAGAAAACGACATTGTTAATTGTTTGCGCTTTTTAGCGGAACACCACAACATTATCATTATTATTGGTGGTCTTGGGCCAACTACAGATGATCTGACTCGTTTTGCTTTGGCGAAATTTACCCAAACAACATTAGTACAGCACCCAGAAGCGCTAGAACATATTAAACGTCGTTTACAGCATGCAAAAAATATTATAAATCAAGGAAATCTACAGCAATGTTTGTTTCCAGAGAATGCACAACTTCTGGAAAATCCGAACGGCAGTGCTTTAGGCTGCTGTTATCAATGGAAGGATAAACTCTTTATTTTGTTACCTGGACCGCCGCGCGAATGCTTGCCAATGTTTCATCATTTTGTTCTGCCTATACTGCAAAAAACTACACGCAGTCAAAAGAAAATTTTGAAATGGCGTATTTTTGGTTTGCCAGAGAGCGAAATTGCACAGGTACTAGAAGATGCTTTAAAAGAAGTTGATTGCCAAACGGGTTATCGCTGGGAATCACCTTATATTGAATTTAAAGTGCGTTGTAAAAAAGAATTGATAGACACCATAAAAAATATTGTCGACCCTTTTGTAGCGCCCCATATTATTAGCTCGCTTGAGAAAAAGGCCTCTGAGGAATTACGTGAATTAATTATTAAAACCAATGAACCAATAACGATTATAGATGAAGCTACTGGCGGCTTATTACAGTCATTACTGGAAAAACCGGAACTACACCACTTAGTCAATTTTCATGGAATGAATAAAACCAGGCTGCAATTCCATATCACCGGATTAGAAGACTACTGGCAGAAAAAACCATCGAAGGGCACAACAGAACTAAGTATCCGTTACAAAAACCAGGATCAAGAAGGTATTGAAACCCACCAGATCCCTTATCGCTCCGCATCAGTCTTGGAACATGCTGCAGAATGGTTAAGCTTTAGACTCGGCCATCTCATCAATCAATTGCATTAAGGCATAACATAATTGTTGTGTGCCTAAGCCACTGATTGCTGAAATTGCAAATACTTTATCTTCCCAATTCAGGCCTTTAACTATGGCCTGAATACGCTCTTCCCGCGCTTCTTCATCAGGCAACATATCAATTTTATTTAAGACCAGCCAACGTGGTTTGTTCAAAAGCTCTGGATTGTATTCTGCTAATTCATTAATAATTGCTTTAGCCGAAGCGATAGGATCACTGTCATCAAGAGGCGCGACATCAATCACATGCAGAAGTACGCAGGTACGCGACAAATGCTTTAAGAAACGATGTCCTAACCCAGCGCCAGTAGATGCGCCTTCAATAAGACCTGGAATATCCGCCATCACAAAACTTTTATGAGAGGACACACTAACTACACCTAAACCTGGGTGTAAGGTAGTAAAAGGATAATCCGCTACTTTGGCTTTTGAACTGGAAACAGCTCGAATTAAAGTAGATTTTCCTGCATTAGGCAGACCTAACAAACCCACATCCGCTAAAACACGCAGCTCTAAACGTAAATGTCTTGCTTCTCCAGGGCTTCCTGGGCTGGTTTGTCGTGGAGAGCGGTTTACGCTGCTTTTGTAACGTGTATTACCCAAACCATGGAATCCACCTTGAGCAATTAATACGGGTACACCTACTTTATTAATGTCAGCCAGCATTTCGCCACTGTCTACATCATAAACCAGTGTGCCCACAGGTACTTTAATGATTAAATCGTCGCCTTTTTTTCCGGAACAATTTGCACCCATACCTTGCTGACCATTAGCAGCTTTGTAATGACGCATGTAACGAAAATCAATTAAAGTATTTAAATCATTACACGCTTCAAAGAAGACACTACCGCCATCACCGCCGTCGCCACCATCGGGGCCGCCACGAGGAATAAACTTTTCGCGTCTGAAGCTAAGACAACCATTTCCACCATTGCCCGCGTCTATCTTAATAATTGCTTCATCAACGAATCTCATGACCTTACCTCAAAATAAAAAAAAACCCCGATGCCGGGGTTACAAGCGCATACTACTAATTATAGATGTAAAAAACATACTGAGTAGAATGTGCCTAGTAGCATTTAATCAAGAACACTTCGTCGTCCAGAGCGTGAGCGAAGATCTCCCTTTAAATAGCACGAAGCTACGTACAGGAGATTCTTCGCTCGCTCTGGATTACGCTTGACTTAACGGCAGACAGGGCTGCACCCAGCATATTTAATGCTTGGCTAACAGCCCAACCTACTACAGCTTTAAAATCGGTTACTAGTTAGTAACAACTTCTTCAACTGGTTGCTCAGCAACAATCGTTACAAACTTGCGATTCATTTTACCTTTAACGACGAATTTAACTAAACCTTCGACTAGGGCAAATAAAGTATGATCGCGACCGCAGCCTACGCCTGGTCCTGGGTGAAAACGTGTACCACGCTGTCTTACAATAATTTCACCAGCATTAACAAATTGGCCACCGAAACGCTTCACACCAAGGAACTTGGGGTTCGAGTCGCGACCGTTACGGGTACTACCACCTGCTTTCTTATGAGCCATTTCTATCCTCTCTTACTTACTTGCTTATCGCAGTAATTTTCACTTGCGAATAATATTGTCTGTGTCCCATTTGTTTCATGTGGTGCTTACGACGACGAAACTTAATGATTTTGATTTTCTTATGACGACCATGATCCATCACTTGCGCTGTAACAACAGCTTTAGCTACGAATGGTGTACCGCAAACAACATTGTCACCATCAGCTATCATTAATACTTCTTCAAACTTAATTTCATTACCCACATCTTCGGGCAGTAATTCGATCTTAAGAACATCGCCTTGTTTTACGGTATATTGCTTACCGCCAGTTTTGATTACCGCATACATAATTATTCTCCAACTCGCCTGATTGGCTATCACAAATTCAACAAAGTCGCATATTCTATGAAATTATGGCAAGGACTTCAAGTTCATTTTAAAATATTGTATACTTCGCCACCCTTTCCGGATTTTTTAATAAATAAATTCGGTATTTAATCTGGTCGCGGATTAGGTAAGGGACCTTAATAATTATTGGAGCATTACATAATGTCAAACATTCTTTTAGAAGCACAAACAAGAACGGATATGGGGAAAGGTGCGAGCCGCCGCCTACGTCGTCTTGAAAATAAAGTCCCTGCTGTTATTTACGGTGGCGAAAAAGAACCAATGTCTATCCTTTTTTTACACAATAAAGTAATCAAAGCTTTGGAAACTGAAAGTATCTATTCCAGCGTTTTTGATATTACTGTTGATGGAAAAGTAGAGCACGTCATTTTAAAAGCGTTACAACGCCATCCTTACAAGCCACTTGTAATGCACATGGACCTGCAACGTGTTTCTAAAAAAGATATCTTGGTTAAATTAATACCAATCCATTATATCAACGAGCAAAAAGCTCCTGGTATCAAAGCAGGCGGCATCGTTAACCACACAATGACTCAAGTTGAAGTTCGTTGCCAAGCTAAAGATCTTCCTGAGTTTATCGAAGTAGATATGTCTGCGATTGCAATGGATGAAGTACTTCATTTATCTAACCTGAAATTACCAAAAGGTGTTCACTTAACTATTGACGTAGCTGACGGCAGCCATGATGCACCAGTTGTGAGCATTCACATGCCAAGAGGTAATGCAGTGGAAGAGTCTGAAGAAGTTGCTCCAGCAGCTGTACCAACAATTAATGCTGAGAAAAACGAAGAATAAGTTCTTCTTTAATCCTGCAAAGTCAGTTGGGTCATTGACCCAACTGACTTAAATCCACCCCTTATGTCCGCGCACTGTATTTAATCAAAGAGCTTATAACCTATGGCTATAAAACTTATCATTGGTTTACGTAATCCCGGCTCAGCTTATGAACACACGCGCCATAATGCTGGCGGATGGCTCACAGCTGCTTTAGCACAGCGACACAGCGCCTCGTTTAAACTAGAAAAAAAAATGCAAGCTGAACTGGCTGATTTAGAATTAAACAATCACGCGTGCAAATTAGTTTTACCATTAACCTTTATGAATCACAGTGGTCAACCTGCCCGACTACTCAGCCAATTTTACAGGATTCAACCTGAAGAAATACTGGTTGTTCATGATGAATTAGACTTACCGGCAGGACGTATTAAATTAAAAACCGGTGGCGGCCACGGCGGCCATAATGGTTTAAGAGATACAATAGCTCAATTAGGAAGCTCAGAATTTCACCGTCTGCGGATTGGTATTGGTCATCCTGGACATAAAGATTTAGTACATCAATACGTACTGGGCAAACCATCCATGCAGGACAGACAACAGATTTATGATGCAATTGATAGAGGCATTGCCGTAATGCCCTTTATATTTTCTGGCGATTTAGCCAAGGCAATGAATCAATTAAATATTTAACAAATTAATAAGGGCTGTTGACCCTAGTTTAAGAAAGAGGTGCTACTCATGGGATTTAAATGTGGAATCGTGGGCTTGCCCAACGTTGGTAAATCAACTCTGTTCAATGCGCTCACCAAAGCAGGTATTGAAGCAGCTAACTATCCTTTTTGTACCATTGAACCCAATGTGGGCATAGTAACTGTTCCAGATCCACGCCTTGATGCATTAAGCGAGATTGTTAAGCCACAACAAGTGCTTCCTGCAACCATGCAATTTGTTGACATTGCGGGCATTGTTAAAGGTGCTTCAAGTGGTGAAGGTTTAGGTAATCAATTTTTAGCAAACATCCGTGAAACTGATGCGATTGCACACGTAGTGCGTTGCTTTGAAAATACAGACGTCATTCACGTGGAAGGCCGCGTTGATCCATTAAATGACATCGAAGTGATCAATACAGAACTGGCTCTAGCCGATATGGAAACAGTTGAAAAGGCCATGTTAAAGGCTGGAAAAAACAGTCGCAGTGGTAACAAGGACGGTGTTTTTGAAATGAAAACACTGGAAAAAATCAAAGCACATCTGGACGAAGGTCACCCTGTCCGTACTCTGGAGCTGACTCCAGAAGAAAATGCGGTTACTTACCGCCTGTTTCTACTTACTGCAAAACCTGTGCTTTATATTGCAAATGTGGATGATGATGGCTATGAAAACAATCCTTTACTGGACAAAGTTGTAGATTTAGCTAAGACAGAAGGTGCTAGTATTGTTGCTTTATGTGCTGCAACGGAAGCTGAATTAGTAGACTTGGAAGATGCGGATCGTGAAGAATTTATGGCCGATTTAGGTTTAACAGAGCCTGGATTGCACCGAGTAATTCGTGCCGGTTACGAACTATTAGGCTTACAAACTTATTTCACAGCGGGTGTTAAAGAGATACGCGCCTGGACTATTCATAAAGGTGATACAGCGCCACAAGCAGCCGGTGTGATTCATACTGATTTTGAAAAGGGATTTATCCGTGCTGAAGTAATTGCTTACGATGCCTTTATTAGCTGTCGTGGCGAGCAAGGTGCGAAAGAGGCTGGGAAATTGCGTTTGGAAGGTAAAGGATATGTGGTTTGTGATGGCGATGTCATGCATTTCCTTTTTAATGTGTAACTAGTACACGTCATCCAGAGTTCTGTCCCTAATAGCACGGCGCCACCTTATGGGAGGTTCTTCGCTTCGCTCTGGATGACGCGATCTAACACTTGACAATTAACGGCTGCGATCTTAGCATTTGCGGATTGAATGGCAGAGGATATCCAATGACGATTGATAGTATACGCGCGGCAGTTAGTGACGATTTTAACGCGGTTAATGCTTTAATTGTTAATAAAATTGAATCACAAATTGGTTTGATTGATGATATGTCCCACCATATGATTGAAAGTGGTGGCAAACGTCTACGTCCGCTGCTGGTATTGTTAGCCAGTAATGCCTGCGCCTACGAAGGTAAAGATCACATTGCTCTGGCGGCAATGGTTGAGTTTTTTCATACAGCCACTTTATTGCATGATGATGTGGTTGATGAGTCTACGTTAAGACGAGGCCGTCAAACAGCAAATAATATATGGGGCAGTAAAGCCAGCATCTTGGTTGGGGATTATCTTTTTACCCAATCCATCGAATTAATGGTTGAATCGGGTAATTCTGCTGTATTAAAACTTTTTGCCAATACCGCTCTTGAAATCAGTGGTGGCGAAGTGAAACAGCTCACAAACCGCCATAATCCGGCTTTAACCTTTGATGAGTACTTTGACGTTATTCGCGCTAAAACAGCCCTTCTGTTCGCTGCTGCGGCCTGTATAGGCCCAATGATTAGCAATGCATCAAAAGATGTTCAGGACAGCCTGTATGCTTATGGTTTGCATTTGGGTAACGCCTTCCAATTAATTGATGATGCACTGGATTATTGTTCTGATGCCAAAACAATCGGCAAAAATATTGGTGACGACTTAGCCGATGGGAAAGCAACATTGCCGTTAATTCATGCCTTACAACATGGTTCTGAACTGCAACAACAACAAATTAAAGACAGTCTTAAAAAAGGCAGTCTGGAATTCTTACCTGAAATCCTTATCGCATTGGAAGAAACAAAAGCCATTGATTACACAAAGAAAATAGCCGCTCAAGAAATTGATTCTGCGTTGTCTTATTTAATGGTTTTACCTGAATCGAAGTATAAAGAAGCATTAAACCAACTGGCTCTTTTTGCTTTGCAAAGAAGTTATTAAACGATACGTCGTCCAGAGCGAAGCGAAGGATCTCCCATCAAATGGCACTGAGCCACTTGTAGGAGGTCCTTCGCTTCGCTCTGGACGACAAACCACTATTTACCCAAAGCAAAACTACCTACAAAATTAATTGTACTGACTCCAAATCGTGAACCATTTGAATTGGATGTGTTGGTTTTCTGACTATTACTGCTGGTTAAATAACGGAAATCAACGCCTACTACTGCATAATCATCCAGATAATAACTTACGCCAAGAATACCCTGCCCGGCTACACCGCTTTTTGACACTGATGAGTTTACTGAGATAGGAGTTAAACCAGCAAATGCGTATTGATTATTTTGAATTTGAATTGTGTTTTTAATTTGAGCATATCCAAGTCCCAACCCAATATAAGGGATAGCTTTTCGATCACTACTAGGGCCGGGAAGGAAATCATAATAAGCATTAAAAAGGCCATAAATACCCAATGAGGTACCTTTAAAACCTAAACCATTAGCTCTTACAAAGTCAGGACAAATGCCTTGGGGACCTAGGACAGCAGGGCTAATAAGCGTACATGTCCCTACTTTTAGTTCTCCAAAAGAATTCGCATTTACTAAAAGCTCTCCTTCAAAACGAAAGCTTTGCACTTTATAACCAATAGCTCCACCAGCTCCACCACCTACAGGTCCAACGCTTATCTTACCCGTATAGGGGTTCTGATTCACGAGAACCGTAGCATCTATATTAGAAATATGACTGATTTCGCCTAATAATCCAAGATAAAAGCCTTCTACAGGATCTGAAGCATAAGCACCTCCATACACGCTGCTGCTTAATACCAAACTAGAGATTAAACTAAATTTAATTAATTGTTTCATTAAGTATCCTTACTTAGTGTAAAAAGCCACTGCCTGTTCCACTAATTCAATCAGAAAAAAGGGCTAACCAGAATAGGGTCTGTTGGCATTTCGGCTCAAAATAGTAGAAATGTCAACAGCCCCTAATAATATTAGGTACTGCGCTATGTTATTAGCATGGCTGAAATTTACAAGTCTTCTGCCAAGTATTTTATGCAAGAATATGAATTATTATTTTAGATAGCTGCTTTAGACTTAAGGGTATTGATTAATAAGCTTTATTGTTGAACTCTTAATGAATTTTTAGGTGATAAAGGCGCATATAAAACAGCTTAATGATCAGAACAAATACATAATGATCTATAATAACCATGACTGACATTAGGTTAGAGCATCCAACATAAAATAAAGGAGCTACACATGTTATCAACTCATTTTAGACGGATCTTAATGATCTTAATTATTGGCAGCTTTGCAACAAACAGTTTTGCAGGGTGGACATGGAACAGGCACCATACAAACTGCAAAAATGGTACCTGCCATCATGTGAGCGTGAAGAAGAATTGTCATAATGGCCATTGCCACGTATCCAAACACAGAAATAACTGGCACAGATGAACGCAGTACCTTAAATTAACCTGGTGTACTAATGCGTAGTACGCCAGATTATCAAGCTAGTTATCTATTTGAATGGTGCTGTGATCATAAGTTGAAAAATACGTTGCAGCACCTTCTCTTTCTACGGTTTCGTACAAATCGATTTCATAGTTTGATGCTTCTTTGAACTTATATGAAAATACGCGTCTGAGATCTAATTGCATTGCCCCTTTGGGATCTAACTGAATTCTACGCACGTTATGAGTGCAGGGAATATCTTGTTCATTTAAAAAATCATCCGCGCAAAAGTTCGATGAAATTTTATAGGTTTGCACTTCAGAAGTGGCATTTTCAATAAAGACATGCGTCCAGCCTTCTATATTTATTTGCTCACCAACCGTTCCATGCAATTGAGGTTCAATTTTATTGACCAAAAGAATAACCTCTTTGTTTTCATCACCAGTACCGGAATCCATTTTTTTAACTATCGATTTTAAAGATTTTTTTGTTTGCTGCGGATATTCTTTGACTTGAAACGACGCAGATCCTGATGTCCATTCCTGAGTATCAAGAATAACACCATGATGAAGTGCCGTCGCAAAACTACTTTCCATAACAGCTGATACCAAAATTAAACCCAGTAATTTTCTTATCATTGATTTTCTCCATAAAATCACAATCAGCCCATACATTTTATTGTAACGCGAAATTATTACTCTGGGCAAAAAAAAATCCAGATAATTTAAAAAGAAAAGAAGAGACGCTCATAAAAAAACAAGTCCGCCCATTAATTGGGCACTAAGCCCAAAAACAAGGCGAACTTTCTTTCATGAAGTACGATATTAAGCAGGAACACAAATAGTTTCGAGACCGCCCATATACGGCTGCAATGCCTTGGGAATATGGATAGTACCGTCTTTATCCTGATAATTTTCCATCACAGCAACCAAAGTCCTGCCGACAGCTAATCCGGAGCCATTTAAGGTATGCACAGGCTCTGTTTCACGTGTTTCTGCGTTACGGTAACGTGCTTTCATGCGGCGCGCCTGGAAGGCTTCCATATTGGAGCAAGATGAAATTTCACGATAAGTATTTTGGCTGGGTAACCATACTTCCAAATCATAAGTTTTTGCAGAGTTTGCTCCCATATCACCAGTGCACAGGGAAACAACACGATACGGTAATTCCAAGCGTTGTAATACAGTTTCTGCATGATTTACTAATTGTTCTAAAGCAGCATAAGACTCAGCAGGTTTTGTAATCCAAACCAATTCAACTTTTTCAAATTGATGCTGTCTTATCATACCCTTGGTATCCTTGCCATAAGATCCCGCTTCACTGCGAAAACAAGGTGTGTGACACACATGACGTATTGGCAAAACATCTTCGGTTAACAACGTATCACGAACCGTATTGGTTACTGGAATTTCAGCCGTAGCAATCAGGTAATAACCTTGATCGCCCGCTAATTTGAATAAATCTTCCTCAAATTTAGGCAGTTGACCGGTTCCTAGTAAACTGTCTGCATTAACAATGTAGGGAACATAAATTTCCTGGTACCCATGATGTTGGGTATGCAGATCCAGCATAAATTGAGTTAAAGCGCGGTGCAATCGTGCTATTTGATTTTTCATCACAACAAAACGGCTGCCTGTCAATTTTGCGGCCAGTGCAAAATCCATCTGACCTAAGGCAGCACCTAATTCATCATGTGATTTCACTGCGAAATCAAATTCAGGAATAGTTCCCCAACGTCGAACTTCCACATTATCTTGTTCGTCTTTTCCTTCAGGAACCGATTCATGAGCAATATTAGGTGTTCTCAAGGCAATCGCTTCAATTTGTTGCAAAATATCCTCAAGTTCCAGCTTTTTCTGCTCCAGTTCGGCACCCAAGCGATTCACGTCTGCACGCATCGGCTCAATGTCTTCACCACGTGCTTTAGCTTCACCGATGGATTTTGAACGTAAATTTCGCTCATTTTGTAAGGCTTGTGTTGCTACTTGTAAGGATTTACGTTTTTCTTCCAAAAGAACAAAAGACGCTACATCAAATTTAAAACCACGTTTTAATAGTTGAGTCGCAACAAATTCGGGGTTATCACGTAACAATTGAATGTCTAACATCGGCTATCACTCTAATAATTAGTTTTTTGGCACACTGTACGAGTAGTGTAAGTCTGGTCTGCCCTTTTAAAAGAACAGAGCCAATCCTTAATTTATCTTACAATACCACGTGTTGATTTATTCAATGCATCAATCATTGGAATCAATTCCGGACACTCGTTTTGCATCAGCTCTAATTCGGTCAAAGCTTGTTGCACTGTGAATCCTTTACGGAAAATGACTTTATAGGCCCGTCGCAAGGTATCAATTGCTTCGGAGGTAAATCCACGACGGCGTAAGCCTACTGTATTAATACCAAATGCTGAAGTATTCTGACCTGCAATCATGAGGTACGGCAGAACATCTTTAGTCACATAAGTCGCGCGCGCAATAAATGCATAAGCACCAACATGACAAAATTGATGAATCGCAGCATAGGCGCCAATATTTACATAATCATCAACAATCACATGACCCGATAAAGCAGCATAACTCACCATAATGATGTTATTACCTAACATGCAGTCATGGCCAATATGTGCATAGGCCATTAAGAAGTTATTATTACCAATTTTTGTCAAACCACCGCCTTTAACGGTGCCACGACTGATCATGCAATATTCGCGGATGATGTTATTATCACCAATTTCCAATCGCGTTGGTTCGCCTTTATAAGTAATATCCTGTGGTTCATCACCTACAGAAGCAAACTGAAATATTTTATTATTTTTGCCAATGGTTGTTGGTCCCTCAATTACCACATAAGGACCAATCCATGTGTTTTCGCCTATCTCAACATTTGCGCCAATTATTGTGCCTGGACCTACGGTTACACCTTTTGCCAATTTAGCCGAGGGGTGAATTATTGCTCTTTCATCTATCACTTTTGAATTTCCTTTGCTGCACTTAATAAATCCGCAGAACAGGCTAATTTATCGCCCACATAAACTTCACCATGCGTACGCCAAAATTCTCGTTTTTTCCCTAAAAATTTAACTTCCAAGCGTAACTGATCCCCCGGAACTACGACTTGTTTGAATTTTGCATTATCAATACCTGCGAAAAAATGCAAAATTTCAACGTTTTCTTTTGGCGCTTGCGACAAACTCGCTAAAATACCACTGGCTTGGGCCAAAGCTTCCAACATTAATACCCCGGGCATGACCGGATTTCCTGGAAAATGGCCTGCAAAAAAATGCTCATTGATACTGACATTTTTTATTGCCGTTAAAAAATCCATGGCCTTATAATCCAGTACTTTATCTACTAAAAGTAAGGGGTAACGATGAGGCAACAAATCAAATATTTGTTTTATATCTAGAGGTCCACTCATACACAATTTCTCGTTTTTATTGTCAAGTATCTCAAAGTGGAATTATTATCCTGCTTTCATCTGTTCAAATCAATTATAAATGTAAAATTCACTGATCATTCGGCATCGGCCAATTTTTTCTCTAAAGCCCCAAGCTTTACTATATAAGCAAGATCTCGGGATGTTGCTCTGCTTAAAGATGCAAAAAAAATGGCGTGATTGGCATTTCCATGCCACACGCCACCTAACTGTTCGGCTAATTGTGCTAAGGTTAGCAACGGTATATCGCCAAATTAGTTAATTGCTTTAACAACTTTATCAGTTACATCAAGAGTTTCGGCACTGAACGGTGCAGCATCTTTTTGCACAATAAGATCGTATTTATCATCTTTAGCAACTTTCTGGATTGCTGCACGTACTTTAGTGTACAGACCTTCCATTGCTTCGTTGTTCGCAGTACTTACTTCTTGTTGGTATTGTTGACCATCACGCTCTAATTGTTGTTGCATGCCGATCATTTTCTTTTCCATATCTTTCTTTTGAGTAGCACTCAAAACAGCGCCATCACGCTTGAATTTTTCTACATCAGCTTTCAAGCTTGCTTCCATCGCTACTAATTTATCGCGACGTGGTTTAAATTCTTGTTCCAATTTTTGTTGAATGTCTTTCATCTGGCTTGAAGTCTGCATGATTTTTTGTAAATCAACAACGCCAATTTTTGCAGCATCAGCAAATGCATTTGCACTGAAAACGCTGAATACCAAAGCTAGAACCACACCGAACTGTTTCATAAACTATCTCCTCAATTAAAGACCAAGATGCTAGCATAATTCGAAATGGGTTGCGATATGTGTAAGAGTAGATTTTAAATATAATTTATATGGTTAAATCCCGTCATCCAGAGCGTAGCGAAGGACCTCCTGATTGTGGCTCAGTGCCACTTGAGGGAAGGTCCTTCGCTACGCTCTGGATGACGCGACGAAAGGTATACTAAAACCCTGAAGACAAGGCAAATTGGAACAATTGTTGTTGATCAAAGGGTTGTGGGTTCAATGCTTTCGCAACACTGAATGCCAACGGTCCAAATGGTGAACGCCATTCAACAGAAAGACCTGCTGAGTAACGTAAAGGACCTGCATCAAAGCCAGTAAACATGGCTTGAGTATTATAAGCAAATACGTTACCCGCATCAGCAAATACCGTGGTTCTTACGTTATCACGACTTAATGGATAAGGTAAGATAATACCCGCACTAGCACTCGCCAGGAAGTTCCCCCCCATAGAGTTGTGCAAGTTATCCAATGGGCCTAAGGAGAAACTGTCATAACCACGAACCTGACCAGGTTGCGCCGTTCCCCCAGCATAATAGTTTTCGAAGAATGGTAAGCCTTTATTACTGAACATGTTTCCGTAACCCGCAAATCCTTGTAAAGAGAAGATCCAGCCGTGTGCTATAGGTTGATACAGACGCGCTTGATACGAACTCTTATAATAAGATAGAGAGCTTGATGTTGCAGGTAAGGCAACCACTGCAGACAGCTGCTGGTTCATACCACGAGTTGGGTAAGGGAATTGATCGTAACTGTTTCTAGCCCAACCAGTAGACAAACGAATTTCCTGGAAATGACGACCATATGCTGCAACGAAGTTCTGAATAGGAACAACATAGCCTACTGTTTTAATTTCCACATCTTGATAACCATAACCCGCCTGGAAGCTGCTTGCTTCACCCAATGGGAAATTATAGTTCACATCGCCACCAAATCGGTCCGAGCTGTAGGTACTGACATTAAGATTTCTAGGGTCGACTCGTGCGAAATAAAGATTCACACCACGTCCAATACCTGTATCGGTATAAAACGGATTGTAATAATTAAGGGAGTAATCTTGTCCCCACTTACTGGAAGTAAAGGCAGCCCCCATGGAACGGCCTGTCCCCATAAAGTTATGCTGATTTACAGACGCATTTAATTGATAGCCGTTAGTACCGTAACCAACAGAAGCACTTGCTTCAGCAGAAGGTGCTTCTTCTACGTTGATATCCAAGTCAACCTGATTATTAGCTCCAGGTACTGGTGTAGTCTTAACATCTACGTTTTTCAAATAGCCTAATAAACGTAATTGGCGCTCTGATTCTTTAATATTATGTAAGGATAATAAACCGCCCTCATCCTGGCGGATAACACTTCGTAATACATAATCACTGGTTTTCGTGTTGCCATGGAATTTAATCCGGTGCACGTACACATGACGACCAGGCTCAATAACGAAGGTAATAAAGACTGTTTTGTTTTTCTCATCCAATCGCGGCTCAGCATTAATTGCCGGGAAACCATAACCCACATCCCCCAAGGCCAAACCGATAGCAGAAATGGATTCAGTTACTTTTTTACGTGAGAATACATCCCCTTTATGAACCTGAATTAAAGGTGCCAGTTTTTCTTTAGGGAGTATGGTATTACCTGCAGTTTTATAACCTGAAAAATGATACTGCGGACCTTCATAAATTTGTACATTAATGTAGACGTCTTTTCTATCGGGTGACAGTAATACTTGTGAAGAGACGATATTAAATTTTAAATAACCTCTGTCCAGATAGTACGAACGTAACGCTTCCAAAGACGCATCCATACCTGATTTTGAGTATTGGTCTTTCTTAGTAAAGTACGTAAACAAATTTGAAGTAGATAAAGCAAATTCTGGTAATAATTCGTTATCGGTGAAATCATGATTCCCGATAATTTTTATTTTCTTGATTCGTGATACACGCCCTTCAGAAACGTTGATGTTAATAGAAACACGGTTATCTGTGAGCTGAGAAATTCGGGTTTCAATGCGTGAGTTGTATTTGCCTCGAGCATTGTAGGCTTTCTTTAATTCTTTTTCCAAGCGCTCCAAAGATGATTTTTGGAATACACGGCCTTTTACCAAGCCCATTTCTTTAAGGAACTCTTTCATTTTTTCAGTGGGAATTTCTTTATTTCCCGTAATATTAATAGCACCAATGGTTGAGCGTTCCACCACGTTCACTATCAATATATTACCTTGACGCTCTAATGCAACTGACTGAAAAAAACCGGTATCATAAAGAGTGCGAATAATCTCACCTGTCGAGCTGGAGTTGACTTCTTCACCGACTTGCACGGGAATATAGTTTAATACAGTTCCAGAGGAAACGCGGTGTAACCCAGTTACTTTAATGCCACGAACAATAAAACCATCATCTGCCATTGTTTGAGAAGACCAAGCTAAAAGCGTGGAGCAACAAACCCCTACTAACAATTTACTACTGATTTTTTTCATTATTATTTTACATCCAGTACTACGTGCTCTTCTGAATTACAGATTGATCCAGTCACACCTAAAATTGAAACACTTTTATAGGAAGTAGAAACCACTGTCAAGTTTCTGTTCTCCAACTTATTACTTGCCTTACTCTGTAAGTTGGGCTTTAAAGCCCAACGGCAATATCATCCATGACACCTTTTAAACCCTAACTTGTAAGCCTTGATATATCATTAGTCAATGCAACAAACATCAAAGCCCCTAACAACAATAAACCTACATAAGCCCCTGCTGATTTTAAACTGTCTGATACGGGCCTGCGTATAATAATTTCGAGCACATAATACAACAGATGACCTCCATCCAGCATAGGAATGGGCAATAGATTTAAAGCCCCCAAACTGATACTCACCAAAGCTAAGAAAAATAAATAAGAAGCCAAACCACCACGTCCTGAATCTCCTGCCCCCTGAGCAATGCCAACCGGACCACTGATGCTCTTGATCCCCAATTTTCCGGTAATCAAACGCCCCATTAAAATAAAAGTTGTCTCTGTAAGTTGTATGGTTTGTTTGAATGCCGTACCTATTGCTTCAAGAGGATTTTGTCGTTCCAAACGCAGCCAATGCGATGGCCAGTCCACTTTTTGCGAACGCAAACCTAAAAAGCCCTCAACCGTGCCTTTATTATCCTGACTGCCAGTATAAACGACGACATCTTGTACACTGCCTTTTCTATTAACTTGCAGCGTTAATTGCGCATCAGGACGCTCTTTCACGTAATTCACTAAAAACAGCCAATCATCGAAGGGCTTACCATCCACGCTTACTATTTTATCCCCATTTTTCAATCCTGCTTTTGCTGCTGGAGCATCAGGGATTACTTCGCCGACTACAGGAGGTATTGATGGGATAAAAGGCTCTATTCCTAAGCTTTTAAGAGGATCTGGCTTCTTACTGTCTAATTCCCAGTCCGCTAAAGGCAGCATGATTTGGCTTTGATGCCCATCCACCTGCGATTTTACAGTCAGACGCACCGTTTCTTTAGAACCAACCAGAGGCATCAAGGCGTACTGAAAATCGCGCCAGCTGTTTATCTTGATGTCATTCAGAGCAATAATTTCTTCTTTTGCGGTAAGTCCTGCATTCGCCGCAATACTATTTGGCTTTACTGACTCAATCATTGGTGCTAAAGAATGCATACCAATAATTAAAACCAGCCATAGGGCAACAAAAGCAAAAATAAAATTAAATAAAGGGCCCGCCAGCACAATCGCGATACGCGCCCAGACGGACTTATTATTAAAGGCTAAATGACGTTCGCTTTCAGCTACGTCCCCTTCAGACTCATCAAGCATCTTGACGTAACCACCTAAAGGAAATAATGACCAGGCGTATTCCGTGCCTTTTTTATCATGCCAGCGTGCTAAGACTTTGCCAAAACCAAAAGAAAAACGCAGCACTTTCACACCGCACCAACGCGCCACTTGAAAATGGCCGTACTCATGCACCGTAACCAGCAGCAACAAGGCAAGAAAGAAATACAGTAGAGTCAAAAGCATCGTGCTACCCCAAAGTTAAGCCAAAATAAAATAACGGTAAAGCAGCAATCAAACTATCCAATCGATCTAATACGCCGCCATGGCCTGGGATAATAGCGCCTGTATCTTTTAAATGACAGCGTCGTTTCAGGATACTAATAAATAAATCACCAAAAATTGAAATAATAACCGTACATAAAGCTAAGAAGTACCAATACACTGGGGCTGAATGGAAGCACATGCTACCTACTCCAGCAACTATCATCGATAGAATCACCCCACCTAAAACGCCCTCCCAGGATTTTCCAGGGCTGACTTGTGGAATCAATTTATGTTTTCCTAACATCTTGCCGTTGAGGTAGGCGCCAATATCAGATGCCCAGATAAGGAATAATAAATAAACCAGCAAACCTTTTCCTTCAGGCAAAGAATATAAATGAATCAAACTTTGAATAAATAAAGGCAAGAGCACCAAGAAAGCACCAGCAACTATTGTAGGATACCCCCAATAATCTTGTGATTTGGGGAAGCTCAAAATTGCAGCAATATTAAAAACCCACAGGATTAATCCCACATGCAACCAATAAGTAAATACATGGCCACAAGCCCATAAAGCCAAGAATAAGGCCAGCATAAAACCTGCTTGCAGGGGTATTTTTTTCAAGGGAATAAGTTGGAAACATTCTTTCCCTGCTACTAAAAGCACCAGCAATACAATTCCTGCCAAAACCCAAGGATTACCGTAAAATATAACGAGCAACACCACGGGCACTAAAATCAAGGAAGTAATTAAACGTTGTAAAAACATAATATTGCCCTTTCATGTAAATAAGGTTGTAACCGCATCAGTACTAATTAATACGGAAGATGACTGATTTAATTAAGTTCACTAAGCACTTGCCCAAACCGTCTTTTTCTCTTGCTAAAGGATGCAAGAGCCAATTCCAGCTCTTGCTCGCCAAAATCGGGCCAATGCACTTCTGTAAAATAAAGTTCTGTATAAGCAAGCTGCCAAAGGAAAAAATTACTGATCCTCAATTCACCACTAGTACGGATAAATAAATCCGGTTCGGGTAACCCGTAAGTATCAAGATATTGTTCAAACTGTGCTTCGTTAATTTCGTCTAAAGTAAATTCACCAGCCATCACTGCTCGCGTCATTTTTTTTGCCGCAGTGACCAAATCCCATTTACCGCCGTAATTAACCACTACGTTCAAAATCAACTGAGTATTCTTTGCAGTCATCGTCTCAGCCTCTTGCATTTGTTCTTGCAAGGCAGGCGATAATAAACTGCGATCACCAGTAAAACGCATCCGAATCCCATGCTGGTTCAACTCTTCAAGCTCTTTACGCAGCGACTGAATAAACAGTTCCATTAAAAAGTTAACTTCTTCAGCAGGACGCGACCAGTTTTCCGAACTAAAGGCAAATAAACTAAGGCAACCCACTCGTTTCGTCATGCACGTACGAATCATTTTTTTAACGGATTCAACACCTGCTTTATGACCATCAATTCGTGGCAGACCTCGACTTTCAGCCCAACGACCGTTTCCATCCATCACAATGGCAATATGTTGAGGAATTTTATGTTCCACGACCACTCTTCCTAGCCTAAAAAATGGTGGATAGTCTAACCTTTTTAATACAAAAATTTAAGTGTTAGTCAGAAATACTTAATATATAATCATTTAACGAATCAAGATTGATGGAATGCTGTATGCAAAAGAAAGCGCCCTTACTGCTGATGATTTTAGACGGTTGGGGTTATAACAAAGAAAATAAATACAATGCGATTGCTCAAGCGCAGACCCCTCAATGGGATAAATGGTGGCAAACATGTCCGCATATTCTTGTAGAAGCTTCCGGTCTTCCTGTAGGTTTACCTGATGAGCAAATGGGTAATTCTGAAGTGGGGCACATGCATATTGGCGCAGGCCGCGTCATTCAGCAGGATTTTACGCGGATTAATCAAAGTATTGATCAAGGTGAATTTGCCCGTAATCCAGCATTTGTACAAGCTATCAGCCAATTAAAATCAAGCGGAAAATCACTGCACATCATGGGATTACTCTCCCCTGGCGGTGTTCACAGTCACGAACAGCATTTATTTGCCTTGCTGGCTGCCTGTGCGCAACAACAATTTCATTCAGTCTGCTTGCATTTATTTCTTGATGGGCGCGATACGCCACCACAAAGTGCCCTGCACAGTATAGAGCGTTTAAACACAGAACTTAAAAATCATCCTGTAGGTTCTATTTGCTCCATTACGGGTCGCTATTACGCGATGGACCGTGATAATCGCTGGGAGCGCGTGGAACCTGTCTATAAATTATTAACTGAAGGCAAAAGTGAGCATCACTTTACTGATGCGCAAACCGCCATTCAATCTTATTACCAAAACAAAGTGTCTGATGAATTCATCCCACCGACGCAAATAGGTAGCGGAGCACTAATTGAAAACGGGGATGTAATTTTATTTTTTAATTTCCGTGCTGATAGAGCCAGACAATTGACCTCTGCCTTTATTGATAAATCCTTCACACATTTTAAAAGAACCGTTTGGCCGCAACTGTCTGATTTTGTCAGCATGACTCAATACGATAAAAATCTGCTCACAACGACAGCATTTCCTCCAATACCTTTAAATAATACTTTAGGCGAGGTTCTTGCCGCACATGGTTTAAGCCAGCTTCGTATTGCAGAAACTGAAAAATACGCCCACGTTACTTTTTTCTTTAATGGCGGCAATGAACATATTTTTGCTCATGAAGAACGGATTTTAATCCCCTCTCCCAAAGTAGCTACTTATAATTTGCAACCAGAAATGAGTGCACCTCAATTAACTGACCGCTTGGTTGAAGCCATTAACAGCCAGGCCTTTGATGTCATTATTTGTAATTACGCCAATGCGGATATGGTAGGCCATAGTGGCGATTTTAATGCAACCATGCGTGCTATAGAATGTCTTGATCACTGTATGAGCAGAGTATGGCAAGCTTTAGCCCAACATGAGGGACAATTACTTATTACTGCGGACCATGGCAATGCGGAAGAAATGTTTGACGATGCCACTCACCAGGCTCATACAGCACATACCAGTGAGCCAGTGCCCTTAGTTTATGTTGGTGGTAAATGGCATTTCACACGCTCGGAAGGAAGCTTAATTGATATAGCACCAACCATGTTGACCATGCTTGGAATTACTCCTCCGGCTGAAATGACGGGACAACCATTGTTAGAGAAAAATGCTCATGAGTAGCGATATGTCTGCTGCCATTAAATCCCGTCTTTACCTCTCTCCGTTCGTGCTGAGGAGGAGCAATAGCGACGTCTCGAAGCATCTGCATCAAGACTATAACCCTGTGCGAATGCTTCGAGACGGCGTAAACGCCTCCTCAGCACGAACGGTTCTGCGGGAAGTGGTAAATCTAATCACCCTCTTATCCGAAACTCACGTTAAATTAAGGAATATCGTCATCCAGAGCGTAGTCGAAGGAACTCCTCTACCACATTCAAAAGAGCCTTCGCGGTACTCTAGACGACGATTGTTGCTTCTAAGCCTTTGCTTACTCTTTAGCATGACACTTCATGCCAAGTCCTCTGAGATGCAACAAACTCAATCCAAACTAAAACAGTTAAATGCTCAAATTAATAACCTAAAACAAACATTAAATTCCGCACAGGATAAACGTGGTGTTTTAAATAAAGAATTATCCGCCACTGAGAAACAAATTGGCACCGGAATTCGTGATTTGCGTACAATTCAGAGCAATATAAACAATAAAGCCAATAAAATAAGTAGCCTGCAAAATCAGGTAAACCAGCTGAATCAAGAGCTAATAACGCAGCAACAATTATTAGCCCGTCACATACGTGCTCGTTATCAAATGGGTGAGTATCAGCCGTTAAAATGGTTATTAAACCAAGATGATCCCTATGCCGTAAGCAGGATTCTTACCTACTATCAATACATTGTGAAATCCCGCCAGGAACTTATTAAACAAATAGACACAACGCGCAGCGCCATTAATGAAAGTAAAGAAGTCTTAAAAAATGAGCTGCTTGCTAATCAACAATTTAAAACTGAAATGACCCAACATCAAAAATTACTGGAACAAAATAAAAACTATCATACCACCGTAATCAAATCCTTAAATAATGAAATTCAAGACAAACAGCATATTTTGGATGAAGTACAAAAGAATAAAGAGAATTTAGGCTCCCTTTTACATACATTATCACAGCAAAGTGTGACTCAGGCGAGCAAGCCCTTTAATCAAATGCACAAGAAATTGCCGCTCCCGGTGCAGACCCAGAGTAGATCCTTACAAAAAATGAATCAGGGAGTGACATTTTTTGCCGAAGAAGGTGCCGTAGTTACTGCCGTATACCCCGGAAAAGTAGTATTTAGTGATTGGCTTAAAGGTTATGGATTATTGCTGATTATTGATCATGGTCAAGGCTATATGACCCTCTATGCACATAACGAGTCACTCTTCAAAAGAAAGGGGCAAAGCGTGCGCCAGAGCGAGCAAATCGCCAGTGTTGGCCATAGCGGCGGAATTAAACAAAACGGTCTATACTTTGAAATAAGACTACGAGGAAAGGCAATTCCTCCTCTTGGTTGGTTGTCCCGAGCTTAAGGCGTACCACCCAAATTATTTTTTAAAGAAGCTGGAATTGAGTCAATGCAACTCAATAAACAGACAAAAAAAAGTAATTGCCCTCACTCTGGCACTTAAATTGCATTTCAATAATTATAAAAATAGAGAAGACCGGCTTTTGTTAGGCCAGCATCTGAGGAGATCGCTATGTTGATAAGAAGACTATATCCACGCAAGCTGGCAATAGTGTATGCAATGGCACTACTGTTACCTCTGACGGCCGTTATCGCTGCTGAAGCTCATGAGGAACAATCCAACTCTAAAGCAGTTCCTTTAGAGGACGTGCAACGTTTTTCTAATGCTATAGGTGAGATTAAAAAATATTATGTAAAACCTACAGACGATAAAGAACTGTTTGATAATGCAATACGTGGCATGCTCAGCGGGCTTGATCCTCACTCCAGCTACCTTGATGAAGAAGAATTTAAAGAACTGCAAACCTCTACAAGTGGTGAATTTGGTGGCCTAGGCCTCGAAGTAACCATGGAAGACGGTGTTGTAAAAGTAGTGACTCCCCTGGTGGACACACCGGCCTTTAAAGCAGGAATCAAATCAGGTGATTACATCATTAAATTAGGTAAAGAATCAGTACAAGGTTTATCTCTTAAAGATGCGGTGAACTTGATGCGCGGCAAATCTGGCAGCACTATTGAGCTGACTGTATTACGCAAAGGGGTAAATAAAGCTTTAACTTTTGATTTAATCCGTGAAGTCATCCAAATCAAAAGCGTACAAAGCAAATTACTCAGCCCTGGTTATGCTTACATCCGTTTAACTCAATTCCAAGCATTAACTGGAAAAGACATGCTGCAAGCTATTGACCGTTTAAAGCAACAATCTGGTGGTAAATTAAAAGGCTTAATCCTGGATTTAAGAAACAACCCAGGAGGCTTACTTGATTCAGCCATTCAGGTTTCTGATTCATTTCTTGGCAAAGATAAATCAGGCAAACCAGAAAAAATCGTTTCTACTAAAGGGCGTCTGCCTGGCTCTGACTTTACAGCCTTAGCTAAAGGGATTGACGTATTAGATGATGCACCAATGATAGTATTAATTAATAATGGCTCGGCTTCCGCTGCTGAAATTGTAGCTGGAGCGCTAAAAGATAATAAACGCGCCCTTGTTCTGGGTACTACAAGCTTTGGTAAAGGATCGGTGCAAACAGTATTACCACTTGATGAAAAAACAGGGATCAAATTAACTACAGCTCTGTACTACACTCCATCAGGTACGTCCATCCAAGCAAAAGGGATTGTTCCTGATATCGTAGTAAACGAGCTTGAAATCCCTAAGACTGCAACAAAACAATCTAATGCTACTGGATTTAGTGAAGCAGATTTAAGCGGGCACTTAATTAATAAGAATAATGCTGAAAAAATTGCAGTAAAAAATCCTAAAGCGGCACAGCCTGAAGATTTATTACATAATGACTACCAACTCTATGCGGCTTTAACTGTATTGGAAGGGATGTCTTTAGCCGCTAATAAATAAGGTAAATGCTGTTATAAAGAATATCCAATTGGGCCTTATGGCCCAATTGGTATTTTAGGGATTTGCTTATGCGGTTAATGTTTCTTTTTTATAAGAAACACCTTTTTTACCCACACTATAAGCTCCCATTACCCCTGTTCCAGATTCCAAAGCTAATAAATGAGTAGCCATTGCTTGACTGGAAAAATGAGAATCCGTTTTCATCGCAATCAGAGCACTCTGATGCACCAGATGGAAAATATCAAAGGCATAACCCGCCTCAGTAACTGGATAGCTGGAATAATCCTGTTTAAATTGAGCAACAAATTCAGGGTTCATCACAGTAGTTAAATTCGCAGCACGCTGGTGATTAGGACTTTGTGCCAAAAAATTATTTTCCCCATCGGCTATAGCGGCGTCATTACCCATGCAAAAATGAATCAAGCCATTTTTTTTAGCCAAGGGAGCAATCAACGCGTCACTATCAGCACCTTCGGTTACCAAGACATTAATCTGATTCACATCAATAAATTTTTGTAAGGTATCCGAAGCGTTTGCCTTATTGGTGAGCGTATCCAAGGTGTAAAATTCATAATGAATATCAGAAGAAGCTAATTGCTCTCGCGCGATTTCCATTGCTCCTAATATATTTCTGCCGATAAATGCTGATTTTTCAGAAAATTGGGCGTAAATACCGATATTAATCGTTTTTTTTGCAGGACTTGCCACATCATGTGCACCAACAGTACTCACAGACATCATAAAGACTGCGAAAGCACCTAGAACTGTATAAAATTTTGAGCTAAAAGTAGTCATAGTTGTCTTAATTAGATAGGAAGAAAATTATTTTGCTATAAATGAAATTTAAATACAATGCTTGCTGTTTTTTTCCGTGCCACACCACAAATATCGTCATACGGAGTACAGCCGAAAGACTCCCTTCACATGGAACTGAGCTGCCTTCAGGAGATCTTTCGCTACGCTCTGGATGACGCCCCCAAAAATCCATTGGGATTTAACGAAAATTATGAGATAATTCACATCCAAATGATAATGGGCAAATCAATATGAATCTTATTAAGTCAATTTTGTGCCTCATGAGTCTTAGCGTCTTTTCTCAGGCACAGGCCAGCGTCCAATCCCATTTTGACCAAATTAAAAATAATCCCAATGCTCTGTATGAGTTTTTTAAAGTCATGCCTAAAGGCGGGGAATTACATTATCATCTAGCAGGTGGTTCCTCTCCTGAAACCATGCTAGGACTGGCTTCTAAAGGTGATTATTGTTTAAATACAGAAACCTATGCTTTAAGCCATACTAAACTTTGTTCTGGTGTTTTAGTTAAAGAACTGCTCAATCAACCTGAGTTGTACGCTAATACAATACGTAGTTGGTCAATGAAAGATTTTGTTCCCAGTGCAGTATCAGGACATGATCATTTCTTTAATAGCTTTCTTAAATTCATGCCGATAGTCGTTGATCATTCACCCGAATTGGTTGCTGATGTAGTAAGACGCGCCGCAAATCAGCAAGAACAGTATATGGAGTTAATGATTTTACCGGATAATGCTAACTCACTTGCCTTTGGTGCTTTATTAAAAAAGACGCCCTCTTTCGCTGAAAAACGTCAATTATTATTAGCTAATACAGAATTTCAAACAAATATCTCTCACACCGCAGAAGAAACAGAGCAGCTGTTTAAAAAAGCTCGTGAGAAATTAGGATGCTCCGTAAACCCTCAGGCAGCGAATTGCCAGGTAAGCGTGAACTTTCTCTATTATTCATTAAGAGAACAAGAACCAGATAACCTCTTTGCGCAAACACTCAATGCGTTTGAAGCAGTAACTCAATCTCAAGCTAAAGGCGGCCATTTAATTGGCGTTAATCTGGTGCAACCTGAAGACGGTATTATCTCTTTACGTGATTACCGCAAACAAATGCAGATGTATCAATACCTTCACCAAATCTACCCCAACGTTAATATTGCTCTGCATGCAGGAGAAATCACTCAGGAAAACGTCGTACCTGAGGAATTGAACTACCATATTCATGATGCACTTATGACTGGGCAAGCGCAAAGAATTGGGCATGGAGTAGCTATTGCCTATGAAAATGATGCAAAAGGTACTTTAGACTACATGGCATCACACAATAAAGCGGTGGAAATTAATCTGATTAGCAATCTGAAAATATTAAACATTTCAGGTCGCGCACATCCACTAAATTACTATCTGGATCATCATGTTCCTGTTGTTTTATCTACTGATGATGAGGGCATATTACGTACTGATTTAACCTCTCAATACGTCGAGGCAGTACTCGGACATGGTCTGGATTATCCCAAATTAAAGCAAATTAATAGAAATGCACTTACCTATGCATTTTTACCTGGAAAAAGCATCTGGGCTGCTGCCGCTGCAGCAAAACCAATTCCAGAATGCCATGATTTGAAAGCCCCCAGCTGCCTGAATTTCATTAAAATGAATAGGAAAGCACAATTACAGTGGAATTTAGAGCAAAAATTGACTGATTTTGAACGCAAATATTGATTTTGACGTACAGCTCTTTTAATCTCCACTAATACGCATTTGGAATTAAAGCCTGTTAGGGTCTGTTGACATTTCCACTATTTCAGCCAAGACAGTAGAAATGTCAACAGACCCTAAAGTTGTGTTAACTTATTCCTGGTAAATACAGTCCAAATACCCTTGGAATACGCTAGATGAGCAAAAAATTAACTCATGCCGATTTATTAACTCTGGGACAAGCATTAGGTTATAAACTTGAAATCTATGGTTTGTGCCGAGGCTTTGCTGGAATGCTAAACCAAGCCGTTCTTGCGGAAGATCAAAACACTTTTTTTAATCGCCTGCAATTCATTGAGTCATACAATAAAGACTTCAAAAAATTAAATAATGATATCGAAGAAGCGCGTCACTACGCCAAAGGGAAAATATTTGCCACCCTTGATGATGAAACAAAAACATTACTTGAAATCCCTGCCTTTTATGAAGGTATAGAATTATATTTGGCTCCAGGATTTCATGTTGATTTATTTGCGACAAATGCAATTTTGCAAGGCAACATACAAGAGATTTATTTCTTTGTTCGTTCTCAAAAATTGGAACAAGAAAATAAAGAGATCTCCATTGCTTTGAATAAATCCTATGCTTTTGATAAACAAAGTTTAATCGCATACATCAAGGACTTGGAACAGGTATTGGATGGACAGGGAGTAGCAGCTCCTATTATGCTATCCAACAGCAACCATACTGTGAATTTACGCTATGATACAAAAAACAAAAAGTGGCAGTATACAGATACGAATGACTTTGCATGCCACCCAAAAAATACATCTTACTCGCGTGAATTGGACAGTGAGCTACTTACTGAGAGTATTTTTTATTCTTTCTGTTGTAAACAACATGCTTACACTGTTTTTAATACCCAGATTCTTATAGAAAAGAAGCAGCAAAAATCACTCCAAAATGCACTAGATAAATTTAATGAAAAATACCCCATTAAACCTGAACTAGTAACGATGTATGACGATTATAAAACGAGCTTACTCTATATTGCCTGCCAAAATGGACAGCTTGAGATGGTCCGTGAGTTATTGAAACAACAAGACATTAATATCAATCACGCGAACAATAATAGGCTCACCCCTCTCTATATAGCATGTCAAAATAGATATGTTGAAGTAGTCCATGAGTTATTGAAACAGCAAGGCATTAATGTTAATCAAGCAAATAATAATGACGTAACTCCTCTTTATACATCGTGCCGTAATGGGCATGTTGAAATGGTTCGTGAGTTATTAAAACATGGAAATATCCATATAAACCAAGCAGATAATAAGGGAATCACACCACTTTATGCAGCATGCCATAATGGACATTATGAAGTGGTTCTTGAGTTATTGAAACAGGAAGGCATTGATATCAACCAAGCAGATAATGAGGGAATCACACCACTTTATGCAGCATGTCGTAATGGGCATTATGAAGTTGTTCGTGAGTTATTGAAACATGAAGGCATTGGTATCAACCAAGCAAACAGTAAAGGCGCTACACCACTTCATATTGCCTGTCGAAAGGGACATACACGTATCGCAGCCATACTAATGGATTCAAAACATATTGACTCTATTAATAGTCTTGATTCTAAAAAAAATACCCCATTACACATTGCTTGTCGCTCAAACCATACTTATGGGAAAAAAGAACTGTTTGAAGCGTTGCTTAATAAGGGTGCGAGCTTAAGCCTCAAGAATAAGTTTGGAAAAAGTGCTTCGGATTGTGCGATAAAGAAAAAAAATACAAGCGCAATTGAAGTAATTAATAGCTTCCAAAGCAATTTTGATGAGGAAAATGTATTGGAATCCACAAAAAATTTTCCACTAGAGGATGCCCGTTTTTTTAACAAGAAACACCCAATAGCGCAACAAAACAATCATGAGATGATTGTGATCAATCAAGCCTGAAATATCATCACAAAAATTCGTCTACATCATTTTGTTAGATACCAAGCATTTATTTCTTACAATTCTGCATACCGCCCTTACAAAGAACCACACCAAGTGTCCAACTAATATTCGTCGATTCCGGTAAAAAATGCACCGTATTCTGTGGATTTACTCCGTAACCATCAACAATTAACGTGTAATAATATGCGGCTTGCAGGCAATAAAGAGGAAAGAATTTGTTATTTGAATGCTGATGTTTAATTGTATGCCAATTCTTTTCACAAATTCTACGCTCAGCCTGGTCTAACAAGGTTTTCCCGGTTAATTCATCGTTTTTAAATTCAAAAGGTTTATTAAAAACTAATTTAGAAAACGCATTAATGGCATACCAAGTTCCTACTGGATTATTAGCTATAGCGGGTTTTACATAACGTTCTACTCGATGTTGCTTATTTACTAATTGCGTCATGTTAGAATGACACTGCTTCGCATTGCCATGCGCTATAGTACTATTGGGTAGTTTATAATTTTGAGGAAAACAGCTCTTGGTATTTGAAAACTGGCCGATTACCTGATTGATACCCAGTTTAAAAAAACTATGTGAAAATACGGTATAGTCAACGCCATAAATACTAATTTTTACTAGATCATCTGCTGCGATTTTTGATGTATTTTTAACAGGAAAAGTGATCTGAACTGAAGCACCCCCCATATCCATAACCCCTACAGGTGGCTTTGCATGCTTAAAAACTGCCAATAAATAATTCACCGACAGCCAACTGTATAAGCCCTCTTCCTGGCCTGTAAGTGTCTTGGCTTCAAGCAAGGTCCATTGTTTTTTCTTTGCAAACCAGTCTTGGATAGCCTTATAGTATTTTTTCTGTTCTGCTTCAGAAAGAAAGCGCATTCCAGCAGTCGAATAAAAATAAATTGGCATATTTTTTACTGGAGAAACGTCCAGCAAATCAGAGAGGTATTTATCCAAAGCATCCGTAGTTAAAGAAATTGCAGCCAAACCTGGAGTGACTTTAGTACCCCAAATAAGCCTTATTTTCGTCGGGTTATCCTTGGTATTTTTATCAAATGAATAGATAGAAAGTCTTGAGCCTGTACTCCCTGAATCCACAACGGCAATACACGATTGGTGCTGGCAGGATTCAATCGCTGTATTTTGAGCACTCACAATACCACTAATAAGGATAAAAACCAGATTAATTAGTACTGCAGTATAACGTGACATAAAATGCACTCCCTGTACTTTATTATCAATCCAATACGGGTTGTTTAGAGGACTTTGCCATTACGTTAAGGAAATTCCCTACCTTCACGTCGTCCCGCGGCTTGTCCGCGGGACGACGGAATTTTATTAACTTAATGGCAGCACCATAAAATCAAGACGTAGCATCCTCAACTTGAGGCTTATCAAGTGCGGCTTGCTGTACTAGCTCGATATTAACCCTTAAATATTTTAAAACCTGTTTTAATACCGCATGCATCACACTAGGAATATCTTCAAGAAGACAGATAAATTCTTCCTTGTTAATATAAAGCAACACACCGTCTTCAGAGGCTATAGCATGAGCTGCATGAGGCGAGTCATCAAGTAAACCAAGCTCACCAAAATAATCTGCCACCCCAAGCCGTGCAAAAATCTTATCTCCCTTCCTAATTTCCACAGATCCTGAAACGATACAGTAAAAACATTCAGAGGCTTCGCCATCCTCAAAAATATACTCATTCTTCGCCATATCATACTCATAAGAAACCTCAGCAATCGCCTGAATAACGTCAAAGGGCACATCCTGAAATAAATCGACTTTACGTAGTAAAATCATTTTATCCAATAAATTCATTGCAGACTCCTTAGAAGATGGTGGCGTGTATTCAGCTAACACGATAAGATCTGGGTTTCTATTACCTGCAGCAGTGATAGGCTGCTTACGATCATAATTTTGGCTGATTAAAGAAATACTACGCCGTATAGCCGCATTACTCGACAAGCAATCTAAAAACTCATAAGCCTTAGCTATTTCTGATTTATCCGCATGTTGTGGATTAATAATATAATGCTCTACAGACGCAACCGCTTTATGATCAACAACCAGACTTAACCAAACAATAAAGATTTCCCGACTGATGCGTAACTGCACATCCACCTCAATACGCAAAGCTTCATTATCTTCTGGAATATGAAGTTGTAACAATTGCTGTATTGTTTTAGCTTCCCAGGTAATCATCTTGATAATATGCTCGATCATTGGTTTATCCAGGCTTTGCAGCTGCATGTATTGACGAATTGAATGAGCTATATGCAGACGTATCGACGATTTTTCTGTTTGCGACAACGTAATAAGGCGTTTTAGCGATTTATTATTCAAGGTCTGTGCAAGAACACTAATACTGCCGTAGCGAATTAAATACGGTGTATCTGCGTCCTGTTGCACTAAATCATCCACGGCTCTATCGCCTATCTTAACCAAAGCTTTTTGGACGTAATAAGCCTTATTCTTCTCACTCAATAAATTCACTAAGACAGGAATAAGAGTAGAATCACTTTTGGGCTCTACAGCTTGAATTGCCGTAATTGAGACATTGTTTGCCTCATCGTCAATTAACTGACAAAGCCGCTGTGCTTTTTCAGATGATTTCTTTAAATATTTCTGTGCCCGTGCAAGGATTAATTTATCCTCAACAGAGCCATTTTGCATTTTAGCCATATATTGCAAAGCTAAATCCTGCAAGTCTTCTTTTTTAGAATGATCCAACACGATAAGACCATAACCGATGTGATGTGGGTATGGGCTTTGCAACCAAAACTCATAATCAGTTGCGTCGCATTTATCATCAAGACCCAATAAAGTATGAACCAGCTCCCAACCGACCAAAGGTACCGTTTCTTCTTTCAATTGTTTAAGGATTGCTGGAGAAGCTTCAACTGCATTGTATTTCCACAATACAGATACCGCTTTATAGCGTATATCTTCATGCGGATTGCTTAAGAAGTTAGTGACTATAGGTACCAGTTTATGCAAATCAATATAGCCTGTGGCATCCACTTCGGTGAAAAATGAAAGCCCTGAGCGAATAATATCAACATCATCACTTTCTAATGCTTTTAAGTTTTCCTGTGCCATCAACATCAGCATTTCAGGACTGCTTGAGATCATTCCAGAACTGTAACGTTGCTCTTTCAACGAGCTGTGCAGTAGATCCTGATATCCTTTTTTAATCAGAATCAATATAAAAATCCAGACGGCAGCAAGTATGGCGATAATAAGCCCCACATAACTTAAGGGAATATAATGATTAATTACATAAATAATAGGCACCGCAAGTAGTGAACCAATCGGAGTCACATAACCTTTTAGATAAAAATTAGCTTTGTTACGTAAAGCCGTAGGATAGGCGCTCTTAATCATTTCCATACCTGGCGCACTAAAATTAATTTTTAGCGCTTTAATAGAACCTCTAAGTGCTACATAAAGGAAAAATGCTGGCCAGATAAATAAACTACCAGAAAGAATTAAGGTAGTTATTGGCAGGATAAGTAATATTCCAGACAAACCTACACGAGCAATCAGACGTTGGGCAATAAGTAACTGCAATACCATCCCACCAATACTTACAACGCCCTTAAAGAGACTAAGAAATACAGCGATGCCGTCTTGAGAATAATTATTCATCAAGACCACTTTAAATGAATATTCACTAAGCCCTTCAATGATCAAACTAAGGATCATCAACAAACACATGTAGATAAAAAATGGCTGTTTTTGTAATTCAGTTTGAACAGTATTACTTTTTTTGCTCGGTGCTGAGGGGATTTGTTTGATATACAACAGCAAGGCTGCGATGATTAGATTGATTACTATACCAAAGAAAAATAAACCGGAAAGATGAAAGAAAATCGTAATTACAGGAGAAATAAAAGCCGTCAGGATTGCGGCAATAGTACCCAGAGTATTAATGTGAAATCCATATTTCTTGAACTCAATAATATCAAAAGCAGAGGCAATAGCATTCCAGCTCATGGCTAAAATCATGTCCCCAAGTACGCCCAGCAAGATAGTGAAAATAAAGGGGACAATATAGATATCTGTGTACAGTAGTCCATAAAATAGAAATAATAGGATAGAAAATCCTGAAATAAAGAAAAAGGAAGTTTTACCGCTAGCCGTAGCTAAAAACGACGAAGCGAAAAAATATACCAGGATCATTACGACAGGTTGTGCAAAAAACAAATAAGTTAACCAATCTCGGGAGTAATGGGATAGAAATAAGGCGTCTGCATAGGTTGAGAGCAAGGTCGTTGAGCTTATTGCAAAAAAACCTAAAGAAAAAGGTATGAGCAAGGCCTCATATTTTGTAAGAAATTTTTTATTTATTTGCCATACATGATTCACGGATAGTTATCTACAAGTGAGGAAGACTACTAAAATTTTAGACCACATTGTTGAAATTGCTATAATTTATTTAAAATTTCAGTATGTTTAATAAAAATTATATAGGGATAATGCATTAGATTAAAGATCCAAGCCGTAACTCGGATCTTATAAAAAGGATGTTTAAGCTGTAAAAGGATCCCGAAGAATAATCGTTGAATCACGCTCAGGACCTGTCGATAACATATCCATAGGAATTTGTAACAGTTCTTCTATACGCTTAAGGTAAGCAAGAGCATTAGCCGGCAAATCCTTCATATTCGTGACGTCAGCAGTAGATTCCTGCCAGCCTGGCATTTCTTCATAAACAGGCTCTAAACCTTCAAAATCAGCCGCTGCCTGTGGTGGACGAGAAAATAGATTACCGTCACGGTCTTTATAAGCCACAGCAATACGCAATACATCTAACGTGTCCAAGACATCAAGCTTGGTTATACATAAAGCCGTAATACTATTCAATTCAATAGAACGCTTTAATAAAACTGCATCAAACCAACCGCAACGTCTTGCACGTCCAGTTACTGCGCCAAATTCCTGACCACGTTCTGCAATTTTCTTACCTACGTCGTCAAACAGTTCTGTTGGAAACGGACCGCCACCAACACGAGTAGTATAGGCCTTGGTAATACCCAAAATATAATCCAGGTATTTAGGACCAAAACCTGCGCCGTTCACCACAGAGCCAACACAAGTATTTGATGAAGTAACGAAAGGGTAAGTACCGTGATCCACATCCAGGTATACGCCTTGTGCGCCTTCAAATAAAATATTATCGCCCTGCTCTCTATGCACGTGCAAAGCAGCAGAAACGTCACAGGCCATAGGACGTAACTCTTCAGTCCACACTGCAGCAGCATCTAATATAGGCTGCATTTCTACAGCAGGTTGCTTGAAATACTGCGTTAAAACAAAATTATAATAGTCCAGCAGCTCAGTTAACTTGGCAACAAAACGCTCTGGATGAAACAAGTCACCCACTTTTAAAGCACGTCGAGCTACTTTATCTTCGTACGCAGGGCCAATACCACGACCAGTAGTACCAATTGCTGCTTTACCCATGTGTGATTCACGTGCTTTATCTAAAGCAACGTGGCAAGGAAGAATTAACGGGCAAGCCAAACTAACGCGTAAACGTGAGCGGACATCAACTCCAGTAGCTTCAAGCTCTTTAATCTCACCAAATAATGCTTCTGGTGAAAGCACAACACCATTTGCTATATAGCACGTAACGTGTGGCCGGAGCATACCGGAAGGAATTAAACGTAAAACCGTTTTAACCCCGTTAATTTTTAAAGTGTGGCCAGCATTGTGACCACCTTGATAGCGAACAACAACCTGCGCGTCTTGCGTTAATAGATCGACAATTTTCCCTTTGCCCTCATCGCCCCACTGTGTACCTAAAACAACAACGTTCTTACCCATGATCCACTCTTAATTTACATAATGCTGCCGGTGATGAACCCGATTTCAGCAAAATCGGCCATTATAATTACTTTTTAGCGGGTGTACCATCATTTTTTGGTGTTGCCTGCCTAAAATAATCAAAAAAAGCGCTGCTTTGGTCCAATACCAGGATGTCTTTCTTGCTTTGGAAGCTGCCTTCATAGGCTTGTAAGCTACGATATAAAGCAAAAAATTCTTTATTCTGATTATAGGCTTGCGCATAAATCGAAGCAGCCTGTGCTTGACCAACAGCACGAACTTTTTGTGCCGCACTTTGAGTTGTAGCAAGTAATACCATTACATCAGCATCTGCTTTAGATTGTATTTGTTCTGCAGCTGCCTGACCGTCTGCGCGATGCTTGTTGGCGATTTTTTGCATGTCTGCACGCATACGCTGATAAATTGCATTACTGGTATTAGCTGGAAGTTCTATACCTTTAATACGCACATCAACTACATTAATCCCAAGCTCACCAGCCTGTTTTTCAGCTGCGTTACGCAATAATTCCATTACGTCATCACGTCCACCAGAAACCGCTTCAGAAATGGTTCGTTTTCCGAACTGTGCACGTAATAAAGTATTTAATTGCTGTTCCAGCAAGGTTTCTGCTTTAAATTCATTGCCACCTGTAGATTTAAAGTATTGTGCTAAATCAGTGATACGCCATTTCACATAATAATCAACCATGACGTCTTTCTTCTCTTTAGTAACAATACGAGTCGATTTAATGTCCATAGTTTGAATTCGTGTATCAAAAATACGTACACTTTCAATAAAAGGCGTTTTGAAATGCAAACCGGGATTTAGTACTTTTGCTTTATCGGTTTCGCTATCAATAACCAGACGACCTAAACGCAAAATAATACCTTGCTGCCCTTCACTTACAGTAAATACGCTAGCAATAAATACCAAAAACACTAAAAATAACACCGTAGCAAGGGCTTTGTGACTGGCTCTCATAATTAATCTCTCCCTTGACGATAAACAGGTCTGGCAAGCTCACGCCCATCAACCAGACTGTTAGAATCATCGTTGTCATTATTATCTGACTTACTATTTTTTGTATTGGCAGCCAAACTATCCAGACTTTGATTTTGTGACAATTTATCCAAAGGTAAATACAATAAATTACCGGATTTACCATCAACAATAATCTTGCTGCTCTTGGTCAATACTTTTTGCATTGTTTCCAAATACATACGTTTTGACATCACGATAGGAGAGGCAACAAACTCAGGAAGTAGGGCCAGAAATTCAGCAACCTCACCTTGAGCGCGCAGTACAACCTGCTTGGAGAACGCTTCTGCTTCCTGTTTGATACGACTGGCATTACCTTCCGCAATTGGTACTACTTTAGCTGCATAAGCATAAGCTTGCTCTTTAAATCGTTTTTCATCTTCCTGCGCTTTAATAGCATCATCAAAAGCATCCTGAACACTTTCAGGTGCACGTGCAGGTTGTGGTGATACGTTAACGATTAGAATACCTGTTTTATATAAATCCAGAGTCTTTATCAAAGTTTCTTGAACCTGATTTCCCCAGACTTCACGTCCTTCAGTAATGATTTGATCCAAGGTAGTGGTTCCCACAACCTGGCGCAAAGCACTGGAAGTCGCTTGTTGCAAACTTTCTTCAGGATTAGCTACGTTAAATAAATACTGTTGTAAATCACCAATACGGTATTGTACTGCCAAAGAGACAGCAACCAGGTTTTCATCACTGGTCAGCATTTGCGCGGAATAGGAGTGATCCAGCACTCGATCAACGTTCAAAACAATTTTTGATGAAATAATTCGTGGGATCCAATGAGGACCAGGTCCTACAGTTTCCACATATTTACCAAATCGCAGAATAACTGCTTGCTCAGCAGGGTCAACAATAAAAATCCCCGCAAGTGCCCACAAAATAAACGCGACAGAAGCCACCATAATAGCTATTAAACCGCCATTTGATGTTTTAGAAGGATCATTGTTTGGCTTTACAGTACTGCCCCCTAGAAACTTCTTTATTTTGCCGTAAATACGCTTAAGAGCTTCATCTAAATCTGGAGGCTGATTGTTGCCTTTCCAAGGATCTTTGCCTTTATCTGGCTCATTCCACCCCATGTACGACTCCCCTGAAACATTTTAATAAAATTAGAATTCTATGGGGTATATGAAGTTTAAGCAAGTAGATACTGATCTGGCGGAACTTATCTTTGCTGCCATAAAGAACAAAGAGTGTGTATAGAGCTCCTGCAAGCTCTACAGCTACTCTCTGATGGAGAATTTATATTTATCGCATTTCAAAAGGTTCAACGGATTCAGCAGGTTCAACCGTAGGATGTGAATGCAGAGTCGGATGAGCATACGTTGATAAAGGCCGCTCCAGTGAGTTTAAATTATCATGCATGACAAAAGAAGGGATATTATGAACCTCATGGCTCAAAGGTTTAATCATTTCTTTAATGATAATTCCAGTTCTACTGGCAGGATAAGCAGCTGCATAGCGCGATACTTCATCCCAAGTGCATCGTCCTTCTGCAATCTTCCAACGCATCGTACTCCAGGGATTTGTTATTTTCTGGTCGCTATACGCCTTATCATAACGACGCACAAATTCCGCATATAAAGTTAAAGGCTGTTCATTCCCAGTAAAAGTTACAGCAGCTTTCGTGGATAATAAGGCCGGTTCATTCGGCTGCTGAGCTTGTGCTTGACTGTATTTTCTAATAACCCAACTTTCGACAATAAGTGCCGTTTTACTTGGTCGACCAAAAAGTTGACGCAGTGCATTGCCCCAGGAATGATCAACATAAATAAGGCTGTGCAAAGGGCTTTCTGTTACATGGCAACGTCCTACAAAATCATCAACAAGCGCGGGTTTCGTCTCCAAATAACAGTCAATTGCATGAAGTAAACTGCTGCGCTTATTTGCCAACAGCTGACGCATTTTTTCAGTACGTGGTGGTACAGCACCGCAACATAATAACTTGGCAATTCCATTAAGGAGTTCTTTATTGTCTTTATCATGTAATAAAAGCTCACATAGTGCCTCAATTGCAGTCTCTCCGTCCTTATGCGCTGTATTTACCGCGTTCAGGTCAAGCTGCTCTTGAGGAGATTCAAGTAATGCAGTAAGCGCTTTCATATGCCCTAAACGCGCTGCAAGCAACACTGGAGTATCCCTTAAAGGACCAACAGGATTGCTCAATTGTGCCCCAGCTTTTGCTAGTTTTTTTACGCCTAAAGCGTAATTAGACAAAACAGCTTCGTGTATGGGCTGGCATTCCACAGGATTGCGAGTCAAAAATGCCGCTTCATGAATTACCAGATTCATTTTATGAATATTAAACTCCGTGCATAACAGCTCATTCAACAAATCGCGGTTTCTGATAACCAAGATCAAAGACAATAAAGTATGCCCTTCTTTATCACGTCGATTCAGCTCAAAAAATCCGCGCTGTAAAAAATAACGTGCTAACTGAATTTTTCCGGAACTAATTGCTTGGTGTAAGGGTTCACCAGCATTTTTATCCTGCGCATTGACAATAACAAAATTAATAAATCGTGTCAGATCGCAAGAACCTGGTTCTGCTGGAAAACCGGCTTTTGGTTCTTGATGCTGCTGAATCAAATAATTTAAAACAGTCATTTGCGAACCGCCTGGCACCCAGAATGTTTGTTGCAAATAATCTTTATTATTTTGCAGCGCTTGTACAATAAATTGTTCAAATCCATCGAAACCGGATTTTATAGCCGCTTCTATTTCAGTTACAAATTCCATGATGTATTATCCCTTGAGTAGTTACTACCGAACTAATATTACACAGTGAGCAAGGAAGATCAAATACACAAAACGACAGTGAAATCCTCCTTATTCCACTGCTGCGCAGCATTATTCAGGCTGATTAAGTCTTAATAAAAATCAAATCCCAAACACCATGCCCCAGACGCTCGCCACGCTGTTCAAATTTGGTTAGTGGGCGTGTATCTGGTTTAGGTGAATAGCCACCTTCTGCCTGTGAATTATGTAAAGCAGGCTCTGCAGATAAAACTTCTAATATATGCTCGGCGTATTCTTGCCAATCGGTCGCGCAATGAATAAATCCACCCGGTTTAATTTTTTGAACTAATAATTGAATAAATTCAGCCTGAATTAAGCGTCGTTTATGATGGCGTTTTTTGTGCCAGGGATCTGGGAAGAAAATTTGTACACCTGTAATGGAGTTATCCGCCAATTGCGTACGAAACACTTCCACGGCATCATGAGCTGCAATTCGGACGTTATTTACTTCATGATCATGCAAATCAGCAACCAGACTTCCAACTCCTGCTTGATGAACTTCAATACCTATGTAATTTAATTCAGGATTATTTTGCGCCATGGTTAATAAGGAAGTTCCCATCCCAAAGCCTATTTCCACTACAATATCTGCGGTTCGTGGAAATTCTTTTGTCACATCCCAAGGGGTACCATCTACTGTAAGTTGATAATTTTTCAGCCAAAGATCCAGACCTTGTTGCTGTCTGTTACTGACTCTTCCAGCTCGCAATACGTAACTTTTTATTCTACGATGTATCATTTATGACTCAATTTAAAAAAAATGAGATTATATGTTTCTACAAAAATCTTGCAACTATTACATTTTTTTGATATAAAACCGCTCTTGTATTTCACATCCGGCTATATGCCAAGAATTTTACAAAGACAACCATATAAAATCTAATTTGGAGTAACACATGTCTAGAGTATGTCAGGTAACTGGCAAGCGACCAATGACTGGTAACAAAGTGTCGCACGCTAATAACAAAACCAGAAGACGCTTTCTGCCCAATATTCAAAACCATAGTTTCTGGGTTGAAGAAGAAAAGCGATTTATCACATTAAAAGTCAGTGCTAAAGGCATGCGCATTATTGATAAATTAGGTATCTCTCTAATTCTAGAACGAATCAGAGCTAACGGCGAAAAAGTATAATTAAGGGGATAAACCATGGCAGCTATCACTGTTAAAGTGAAGATGGAATCCACGGCAGGAACTGGATACTATAAAACTACAACTAAAAACCCACGTAACCATCCTGAAAAAATGGAACTGATGATGTACGATCCTAAAGTACGTAAGCACGTGTTATTTAAAGAGAAAAAAGTAAAATAATTACTTAAAAGCCTCATTTATTTGAGGCTTTTTTTATTCTCTATTCTAAATCCCCTGCGTAATTCTTGCGTGTCACGCTATTTATTTCATGCCGTGAAATAAATTACAGAGTCTTGAAATTTAATTCTTTTTTTCTTAGTCCGATTAAATTTACAATTGTAAATACTGGATAATCCTCACGAATCGTTTAAACTGATATTAACTAGCAGTGGAAACAAAGAGGATTTGCATGAAACCGTCATTGCAGCTGAGTATAGGGCAACATCTGACGCTAACGCCTCAGCTACAGCAAGCAATTAGACTCTTGCAATTATCTACTATCGACTTACAACACGAAATTCAACTCCTCGTCGAATCCAATCCTATGTTGGAAGCTACACCACATGAAGAGAAAGACGAATCAGGAAATGACGCCGATGCGAAGCAACGCAACGCGGAAGAACAAACTGATTTTCAGTGGTCCGAGCTCTATCAAATGTCAAATAAGCGCGGTAATTTCGATGAGAGCGATTATAATTTTGATAATTTGCACTGCACAACCACCAATTTACAAGATCATTTAAGATGGCAGCTTAATCTGCTATCAATGAACGATGTAGACCGCGTCATTGCTACATCAATTATTGATGCTACAGATGATGATGGCTTTCTCAGTATCTCTATGGATGATTTACATACCAGTCTGACCAGTGAAGAACATCCGATTGATTTAGAAGAAATAGAAGCGCTAAGACAGCGGGTGCTGTTATTTGATCCAACAGGTTGCGCCTCTATCAATTTGGCAGAAACATTACTCGTGCAATTGGAACAATTGCCATTAAATACAACACACTTAGAACTTACAAAAAAAATTATTAATGACGATATCGGCTTACTTGGCCAGCACAATTACAAACAACTGATGAAAAACTACCACATCAGTGAAAAAACAGTGGATGAAATCCTGCGTGTTATCCAAGCATTAAACCCAAGGCCTGGTAATTTGATTCATCAAAGCATTACGGAATATATCATTCCTGATTTAACTGTGAAAAAAATAAACAATGAATGGATGGTTGTATTAAACCAAAGTGCTTTGCCTCAGTTAAGTATTAATAGCCAATATGCTTCATTAATTCAACGAGCAGACAACAGTGCGGACAATCAGTTTTTAAAAAATAATCTCCAAGAAGCACGTTGGTTTTTAAAAAGTATTCAAAGCCGTCAGGAAACACTGCTTAAAGTAGCCGTGTGTATCGTAGAATACCAACAAGGTTTTCTCGAATTTGGTGAAGAAGCAATGAAGCCATTAATTTTAAATGATGTTGCTTGTGCACTTGATATGCATGAATCTACAATTTCACGTGTCACCACGCAAAAATTCATTCATACTCCGCGTGGAGTATTCGAGTTAAAATATTTTTTTTCCAGCCATATAAATACAAATGCTGGTGATGAATACTCATCTACTGCGATAAGAGCAGTAATAAAAAAATTAATTGCCGCTGAAAATAGAAAAAAACCGCTAAGCGATAGTAAAATCACCCTCTTGCTAGAGGAACAAGGAGTTCAGGTAGCACGAAGAACCGTGGCAAAATATCGTGAAGCAATGGGGATTTCCCCATCTAATGAAAGAAAAATGATTCGTAATTAAATTAAGTAACCGAGGGAGATTCGTTATGCAAATAAATATTACTGGGCATCGTTTGGAAATTACCCCTGCTATCAGGGCATTTACTGAAGAAAAATTCGAAAAACTGGAGCGTCATTTTGATCAAATTACGGCAATTCATGTTGTTTATGACGTTGAAAAATTAAGACAAATTGCCGAAGCCACGGTTGTTGTAGCTAAAGGCGAGTTACATGCCAGCGCTGAATCAGACAATTTATATGCTGCCATTGACAGCTTAATTGATAAACTCGATCGCCAGCTCCTTAAGCATAAAGATAAAATTCATCATCACTAGAGTCCATATATATTCTTTAAATGTTGGGCTTTGCAGCCCAACCTGACTCACAAATGATTATCTGAAAAACCATTTAACTTTTTTTTGCGCAAGAATACCTGTACCCTAAAGACCGTTTTGTGATACATTGTACCTGTTATGATAACCACTAAAATTAAAATCATTAATCAATTGGGTTTGCACGCACGAGCATCAGCGAAATTCGTATCCACTGCTGCGCGGTATCAAAGCCACATTGAAGTCACTAAAAATTCACAAACCGTTAATGGTAAAAGCATTATGGGTGTCATGATGCTCGCGGCCAATAAAGGCAGTGAACTTACGCTGGAAATCGAAGGCCCTGACGAAGAGCATATGAATGAGGCTTTGGTTCAATTAATTAATAATTTCTTTGGTGAAGGCGAGTAGGGTCTGTTGACATTTCGCTAGATTGAGCCGAAATGTCAACAGACCCTAGTTTTCCTGTCTGGTTCTATAAAAAATAATACGTCATTCAGAACGCAGTCCTGAGCGTAATCGAAGGAACTTACCTCCCATCAAATGGCGCTGAGCCACATTCAGGAGATCCTTCGCTTTGCTCAGGATGACGAGGTACTACTTCTCAGCATTCTTTCTTTGCTTCCGTACTTTATTCACCGCCACCAAAGTTACAATTAATCCGGACACCGCATAAGCACCAAGGCCAATAAAGATAACACAAGCTGGGTTTGCCGCGATCGCTACAAATAAAACAATCATCACCAAGACATATAGAAAAGGAACTTTACCTTTAAAATCTATTTCTTTAAAACTGTAGTAACGGAAATTGGACACCATCAAAACGGAGACAACCAACGTTAATATGGCTGTCACTACGCCAATAAACATATTATTCCAGCCATTTTGAAAGCATAACCAGGAAAAAGAAGCCATCACAGCTGCAGCTGCAGGACAAGGAAGGCCCTGAAAATAACGCTTGTCCGCTGTTTCCATTTGCGTATTAAAACGAGCCAGACGTAAAGCAACTGCGGCAGTATAAACAAAAGCGACTAACCAACCCACTTTACCTAACTGACTTAACATCAAGTTATAAAGCAATAATGACGGAGCAACACCAAAGGTCACCATATCCGATAAACTGTCATATTGCGCGCCAAACTCTGTCTGAGTATTAGTCAAACGCGCGATGCGTCCATCCAACCCATCCGCAATCATTCCAATGAATATAGCAATAACAGCAGCCTCATACTGGCCTTTCATTGAAGCTACAAGAGAATAAAATGCAGCAAACAGACTGGCTGTCGTAAATAAATTGGGTAATAAATAAATACCTGAATGACTTTCTTTTTCCATTCGTAATCAACCTTCTTAAAATACTAAATAGCAACTTCTGACATGATAGGGATAAAACGTACTTTTGCAAACACAAATATATTGTTCTAAAGTGAATAAATTTCAATACAGCCGTCTTCCCATGATGCTATACTTAGCACACTGTATTTAAATTACATAGAATTATGGCTGATCCTGAAAAAAAAACAATCATTATCGAAGGAATAACCGATCAAGGGAAAACATTTCGTCCCAGCGATTGGGCAGAACGAATGAGCGGATCACTGGCGAGCTTCAAAAACTGCCGTATTCGATATTCTCCTTTATTACGCCCCAGTGTGAACAGCGATGGCTATCAATGTGTATTACTCGATACCCGTCTTAAGGAATCAAGTCCTCTACTGTATCAATCAATTCTGGATTTCGCTAAAGCGAATAACCTGCGCATTTGTGGCGAAGAATAATAACTTAAAATCCTTGGCTTTCTTTAATTGCAACAGTCACATGAGTAATATACGCCATCATATTATTTAATATAGACACGGTATTATCAAAGTTCATTGATAAAATTCCTGCAATAATAAATACCAGCCCTTTAGGGCCATGCTGCGCTCCTGGTTCACTAGCCTGAGCCACAAGAACACAACCGCGAACAAACCATAATACCCCTGCCGTACGAATAAATAAGCCCATGGTGCTGTATATATTCGCAGGAGAATACTCCGTGTAGGTTAAAACATTACCCACGCCAAAGGCCGTATTAGCCATTACATTCAATGCTGAAGGTAAATAAATCAAAATCGCCCCAAAAAGCAAATACATCATGGGTGTAAACATCTTTTCTTGTGACGAGGATTGTGCTCGGTGATCTGCGATTTTCATCAATTTATTTATAGCGGTCATGAAAAATAAAATACCTAATATATAAGCGCCCCCTGTAATCAAACGCTGCAAAGGGTATAGAGATTGGCTAATGTTGCCTAATATAGAAACTAAGTCGATCGTGGTCATAAATTAATTATATGTCGCCAACCCTTGCATTGCATAATTTTTTCCTTATATTAAGCACTTTATAATAAAAGTTGAAATTTTCATGCAAGTAAACACATTTCCAATTACTTTAAAAGAATCATTTATGATTACGCCTAAAGTAAAACATTTTATCTTTAATTGTGCATTATCCCCAGAGTTCAGCTATTTGCCAGGACAATTCATTACCATTCATTTTGAACATGAAGGTAAATCATTAAAGCGTAGTTACAGTATAGCTAATGAACCCAAACAAAATAACCAAATTGAGTTTGCTGCAGGTTATTTTGAAAATGGGCCCGGTACTGAACTGTTGTTTAACTTAAAACCTGGTGATGTAATTAATATCAATGGACCCTTTGGTCGATTAATTATGAAAGATGAAATTCCGGGTCGTTACCTCCTTATTGCTACCAGTACCGGGATAACACCCTACAGAGCCATGCTGCAAGAGCTTGGTAAGCGTATGGAAGCACAGCCTGAACTGCAAGTGGTTATTCTGCAAGGTGTGCAACGTCGTGAAGAAATTCTTTACTGTGAAGAATTTAAGGCTTTTGCGCAAAAATACCCCAAAGCTACGTTTAGACCTTATTTAAGCCGTCAAACAGCAGAAGAATTGCAGGAAAATGAGTTCAACGGTTACGTACAGCATGCATTTCCCACTCTTGATTTAAATCCACAACAAGATGTTGTTTATTTATGTGGAAATCCGGGTATGATCGACGATGCATTTAACTACTTAAAAGAGCAAGGCTTTGCCATGCAACAAATTATTCGCGAAAAATACATTTCAAGATAACAAGCAGGAGTATATACGTTATGAGTTATGAAGATTTATCAAATACTATGGAGCAAATGCTGCAAGAAGGGAAAGGTATTTTAGCTGCTGATGAAAGCAACGGGACAATTGGTAAACGTTTTGCCACAATCAACGTTGAAAACAACGAAGAAAATCGTAAAGAATATCGTTTATTACTGGCGACTACTCCAGGTTTAGAACAATACGTTAATGGCGTTATTTTATTTGAAGAAACCTTTAACCAAACTGACGAGAACGGCACACCTATTGCGCAATTATTTGCCGATAAAGGCATTGTTCCAGGAATCAAAGTAGATAAAGGACTGGTTGAATTAGCAAACACGGAAAACGAACAAGTAACTCAAGGTTTAGATGGTTTAACTGAGCGTTTAATGCATTTCAAAAAATTAGGTGCACGCTTTGCTAAATGGCGTAACGTTTATTCTATTTCTGAATTTACACCAAGCCTGACCGCAGTAAAAACAGGCGCTGAAAACCTGGCTCGTTACGCAGCAGCATGCCAAGAAGCAGGTATTGTTCCAATTGTTGAGCCTGAAGTATTAATGGATGGCGATCACAGCATCGAGCATTGCGCTGAAGTATGTGAAATCGTTCTGCACGAAGTATTTCATGCCTTATTCATTCACCAAGTGGAATTAGAGCACATTATTCTGAAGCCAAGCATGGTCACTTGCGGTAAAGCAAATGCCGTATTCAGTGAGCCTGATGAAGTTGCAGACTACACTATCAGCGTATTCCGCAATAATGTTCCCGCTTCAGTACCTGCGATTAACTTCCTGTCTGGCGGTCAAACCCCACAGCAAGCTACAGCCAATTTAAATGCCATTAATGCAATTGGTCACCAACCTTGGTTATTAAGCTTCTCTTACGGCCGTGCCTTACAAGAAGATTGCCTGGCTGCTTGGGGCGGCAAAAAAGTACAAGTCACAAGCGCCCAAGATGCTTTATTAAAGCGTGCTCGCTTAAACAGCTTAGCCTGTATTGGTGAATACGAAAGCGACATGGAATAAGGCCTATTCCATGTCGTCCAGAGCGCAGCGAAGGACCTCCTGAACGTGGCTCAGTGCTATTCGAAGGGAGGTTGTTCCTTCGGCTGGCTCTGGGAGGGCTTTTTTTTGAAAGACCTCCTGAAAGCGGCTCAGTGCCAGTCGACGGGAGATCCTTCGCCACACTCTGGATGACGTATTTCACAGTAATTCAAAACGCGCATATAAAGGAAGATGATCCGATAAGGTTCTCCATGGCTTGCCTTGCAAACAGGCAGCTTCTTGGACGCGCATTCCGCGAAAATAAACACGATCAATTCGTAATGCAGGTCTAAGTGCAGGGAATGAACGGGCGTGTTTACCTTCTATGGAAACAAAGGCTTCTTCTACATTTAAATCCTCTGCTAAAGGCTTAGATATTACGTTACGCCAATCATTAAAATCACCTGCCATTAATAAAGGCTCATCCTGTGGCACTACTTCTTTAATACGGCGCACAATAGCAATAAATTGTTCCGCTCGTTCGCGCTTAAACAGCCCTAAATGCACGCATAACAAATGAATGGTTACACCGTCTACAACTAATTGAGCGTGCAAAATTCCCCGTGATGCGCGGCGCATGTTGGCAAGATTAATATTATCTGTTCGACTAAATGGGTATTTACTTAAAATAGCATTCCCATGATGCCCTGATTGATAGATAGCGTTTTTGGCATAAATATAATGCGGCCATGTATTTTCGGCAAGGTATTCACATTGAGGAGTATCGGGCCAGGAGTTAATGCGTTTTTGTCGTTTTTGATGTTCGCCCTGCACTTCCTGCAAAAAAACAAAATCCGGATTTAAACTAATAATCGCCTTCCGCATTTCAGGAAGTAAAAAACGAATAGCGCCACCCGCACCAAAACCTTTATGGATGTTGTAAGTTACCAATGAAACACTACGTACTGCGTGTGGCATGTATTTACCCTTTTCAGGTTACTACGTTAAGCATACCATTAAATGATATGAAAAAAATCTGGATTTCTTTATTCATCCATGCGCTAATTAATAATTAATTTATTAACCATCAAGAAAATGAACGAAATTACAATTACGATACCAGGCTTTTCAATTAATGCTAAAACATGGGGAACTCCTGATAAACCACCTATTTTGGCATTACACGGCTGGCTGGATAATGCCAACAGTTTTACCTTGCTTGCGCCTTATCTGCAAGATGATTTTTATCTCATCGCGGTTGATTTACCTGGACATGGTCATTCCTCTCATCTTCCGGAAGGCTGTAATTATCATTTTATAGATGCGGTTTTCATCATCACTGAACTGTTACATGCGCTTAAACTGGATAAGATACACTTATTAGGACACTCAATGGGTGCCTGTTTAGGCAGTTTAATTGCAGGCATTGTTCCTGAGCGCTTGCTGTCTTTATACCTTATAGAAGCACTTGGCCCCTTTTCCGCACCGGCGGAAACAGCCTGCGCGCAACTTAACTCATACACTCATTTTTTAACCCAGAAACACCGTAAAAAAACCAGAGCCTATGATGATTTTGCTAAAATGGCCCTTACTCGTTCTTTAAAAGGATATGTTTCTTTAGAGATTGCGACCATTTTATGTGAGCGAGGCGTTATCAAACAACAAGAACATTTTTATTGGCGTCATGACCCACGTTTATTTGCCCCCTCGCCCTTGCGAATGACAGAAGAACAAGTTCTTTCTTGCCTGAAAAACATCAGTACAAAAACGCATTTGCTTTTAGGAAATCAGGGATTTGCCTTTGATAAAGCGATTATGAACAAGCGAATTAAAACAATATCGGATATTACGGTTACAAGACTGGATGGCGGACATCATATCCATATGGAACAGCCAGAAGTTGTAAGTCAACTTCTGGCTGCTTTTTATCAGAATGATACTAATTAGCTCTTAGGTGTAGAAGAGCACGTATCATAATTAATCGCTACTGCTTTCAATGAAACTTTGACATCATCTAAAGCATAACCCAAATCTTTAGCCGCACTTAGGATGCCACAACCGCCTTCCTCAAATGATGTATAAGGCGTCCAATAATCCATATTGGCTTTAACCATCACATCAAATGCTATACGAGTATTCCATTTAGGCTGATTCGCCATGAGATAGAATAAATGGTTGTATACACCACTGGAATAATGAACATCCAAACCGCCGTAGTATTCATCAGCAGTATCGATAGAATCACCATCGCGACTTGGCTTATCCATGTAACGCAACGCATCATAGCCGCTGTCTTCTTTCATGATCTCGCCACCAATACTCCAGCTGTTTTTACCTGCTGAATAATACTCAGCTGCTTGAGCTGCCATATCAGAAAACGCTTCGTTCATACCGCCTGATTGGCCATAATACTCCAGATCAGAATGTTGCTCTGTAAAACCATGGCTGATTTCATGAGCACCAACGCCAAGAGAAACCAATGGATACATCATGGTATCACCATCACCAAAAGTCATTTGGCGGCCATCCCAATAAGCATTTTCATAGCCTTCACCGTAATGAACGCGCATGACTAATTGCATAGGAGAACCATCCGATTTATGTAAGGCATCAATACCATACCAATCATGATACATATGTTGAATTACATAACCGGCATATAATGCATCATTTGTTGGAGAAGCAGCACCATTGTCTTTATCGTACCCATCAGCTACATAACCTGTCAGGTAAATACCCGCATCATTACCTAAACAATCAAACTTCATTGCCTTGGTTTTAGATCCGTATTGATGCAGCATATCGATTACTTTAACATCCGTATTTTCCATGAAGCACGCAGAAGTCATGCTGTCACGAGTCACTTGCAGGTAAGGTAAATCAACACCGTATTGAAATTCACCCATTCTATGATTGCCGCCAAAGCCGGTACCTTTTTCAACGGTTTTCTTCGTTTTAACATTATCCCATTGAATAAATGGCTTATGGGTTTTTGCATCAATAATAGCTGTTGGGCGTGAAGGGATTTTATCGGTATGCGTTACAAAAACACTGACTTTGTAAGCCCAATGCGCTTGATGTTGATCATCAATATACACCATTGGCGTTATTTGCTCTTCACTTAAATCATTACCTGCATGCTGTGCTTTAAATTGCTCTAAAACCACTGCAGCATTGTTTACAAACGAAACATCAGGCTGACCTAGCTCAGCCTGTAAGCCTTTATAGACAATACCATTCATTGCTGTATTTGATGGCGCTGCAGCAAGTGATTTGATGTTATTGGCACTGTGTAAAATGGCATAACCGCCAAAAACAGGGAAACCAGCATATTGTTGCTGCATACGGATGTGCGTTACTTTATTGTTGTCCGTATGTTCTCTTACGAAACTTAAACTGTCATTAACTACAGAGACGCCAAATGTAGCTAAAGCAAATTGTTGTTTTAATTGAGCAATAGAAGCCTTTTGTAAAGGCATGGGTTCTGCCGCTCGAACAGGAGATGATAAACCTAAAGCTAGTGCAACTGCTAATGGGGACAAATAGTAATTATGGTGCATTTAAACAACTCCTTATTACAACTACATTAAAAGTAACTCTCCATCTGTCAATCCAGGGTCTGTTGACCTTTCTACTATCTGGCCGAAATGTCAACAGCCCCTATTGCTTCACTCTGAAAATTTCAGTCTGGCGCTAACAGAGAATCATACCTAAATCCATTATTTTTCAAACACAACGACACTGCTATTAACAAATTCAAGCTAGCATAGTTTTATATATTTTGAAATTATTTCTTAAAGCTCCAAGATGAACTTAATAGAGAGCCGATCCTTTTTTGGTCAAAATAATAACATTATGACGGATTTATTCCAATAAGTATTTCCTATCCATTTTTAAATAGTGTGCATTAAAATCTTAACTGAAGAGGCATTTGCTGCGATCTTCTTAAATAAATTTCAAGAAAAATCAAGCAAACATGCGGAGATCGTGCGGAGATCCTCTTGGATATATAGACAATTTGATAAAGATCAGGCAAAATCCGCAACAATAGTTCAATACTTGTCGGAATCATGAAAAAAGTTCTGGTGCTACATGGGCCCAATTTAAATCTCTTAGGGACTCGAGAACCGTCCATTTATGGGGCCACTTCATTGGATCAAATTAATTCTTGCTTAATTCAAGAAGCAAACAACGCAAAATTAGCTCTGTCCTGCTATCAAAGCAATTCTGAAGGAGAGTTAATTCAAGCGATTCATCAGGCAAGTAGCGACAAAACGGACTACATCATTTTTAATCCAGCCGGCTATACGCACACCAGCGTAGTCTTACGTGATGCTTTATCTGCTGTTGCAATCCCATTCATTGAAGTACATATCAGTAATATTTATTCCCGTGAACCCTTTCGTCACCATTCTTATTTCTCTGATCTTGCCAAGGGCACTATCAGCGGTTTGGGAGCGATGGGGTATTCGCTAGCTTTAACATCAATTATTAGAGAATTAGAGAGAACTAACTAATGGATATTCGCAAAATAAGAAAACTGATCGAACTACTGGAAGAAACCGGTATTTCCGAGATTGAAATTAAAGAAGGCGAAGAGTCATTAAGACTAAGCCGCTACAGCAATAATCATGTAGAAGCGCAACAAATTCGTTATGTCACGGCTCCTGCACACCATTCCGAAGCTCAGACGCATGCAAGTGCGCCGGTTGCTGCGGGTTCACTTTCTGAAAGCAAACCTGCCGCTGAAGCGATTTCTTCAGGCCATAAAGTACGTTCACCTATGGTTGGCACCATGTATACTTCTCCGTCACCTGAAAGCCCTGTCTTTGTTACCGTGGGACAATCAGTCAAAGTAGGTGATGTTTTATGTATCGTTGAAGCAATGAAAATGTTCAATGAAATTGAAGCTGATCGTGCCGGTAAAATCACAGAAATACTGGTAACTAATGGAGAGCCTGTTGAATACGACCAGGCCTTGTTTGTTATAGAATAGAGGTCCTCATGCTCAGTAAAATAGTTATCGCCAACAGAGGCGAAATCGCGCTTCGTATCTTACGCGCCTGTAAAGAGCTCGGCATTCAAACTGTTGCCGTGCATTCCGATGTAGATAAAGATTTATTACACGTGCGTCTTGCAGATGAAACCGTTTGTATTGGTCCTGCACCGGCACAAAAAAGCTACCTTAATATTCCAGCCATTATTTCTGCTGCGGAAATTACGGATGCAGTAGCCATTCATCCTGGCTATGGATTTTTATCAGAAAATGCTGATTTTGCTGACATAGTCGAGCAAAGTGGATTTCGCTTTATCGGTCCACGTGGGGACACTATCCGTCTCATGGGCGATAAAGTATCAGCAATTCAGGCGATGAAAGCTGCTGGAGTTCCTTGTGTTCCTGGCTCTGATGGTCCATTAACTGATGATGAAAGCTACAATTTAGAAATTGGTCGTAAAATTGGTTATCCAGTAATTATTAAAGCGGCTGGCGGCGGCGGCGGCAGAGGGATGCGTGTTGTCCATGCTGAAGCCAATCTATTAAACGCCATAGCACTTACGCGTAGCGAAGCAAAAGCTGCATTTAATAATGCTACCGTATATATGGAAAAATTCCTGGAAAACCCACGTCACATCGAATTCCAAGTACTGGGTGACGGTAATGGTAAAGCCATTCATTTAGGTGAGCGTGATTGCTCCATGCAACGACGCCATCAAAAAGTTGTCGAAGAAGCGCCCGCTCCTGGAATTAGTGAGGCACTTAGAAAAGAAATCGGTGCCTCTGTAGTTAAAGCCTGTCAAGATTTAAAATACCGTGGCGCAGGAACCTTTGAGTTTCTTTATCAAGACGGATGTTTTTATTTCATTGAAATGAATACGCGAATTCAGGTAGAGCATCCTGTGACGGAAATGATTACCGGTATTGATTTGATTAAAGAACAAATCAAAATTGCCAGTGACTTACCGATGACACTCAACCAAAAAGACATCAGGCTGCGTGGCCATGCGATTGAATGCCGTATTAATGCAGAAGATGCAAGAACGTTTATGCCGTCTCCTGGAACGATTAAATTGCTGCATCAACCTGGTGGACCTGGCATTCGCTTTGATTCACATATTTACAGCAGCTACACTGTTCCACCAAACTATGACTCAATGATTGGCAAGCTTATCAGCTATGGTGAAAACCGTGCTGAAGCGATTGCCAGAATGCGTAATGCGCTGGATGAAATTATTATTGACGGTATCAAAACCAATATTGAATTACATCACCGCATTCTTCACGACCAATCTTTTGTAACTGGTGGCACGAACATTCACTATCTGGAAAAAATGCTGAAGGATTAATGCTGTGTGGTTTCAATTAAAAGTAGAACATTGCCCTAGCGATGAAATAGAACAACTAAGTAACGAACTAGAGGAACTTGGTGCGCTGTCCATTATGCTCACCGATAAAAACGACAACCCGGTTCTTGAGCCTGAACCAGGTACAACACCCTTATGGCCCGAAGTCACTATTCAGGCTCTGTTTTCAGAGGCCATTCAAGCGCAATACACTCGCGATCAAATGTCCCTGACTCATCCCGCATTAGATTTGAGTCTGGAAATTTTAGAAGACCGCGACTGGGAAAGAGCCTGGATGGATGATTTCAAACCGCAGCGTTTTGGTAAGCGCTTTTGGATTTGTCCCACTTGGTCTACACCACCTGAGCCTGATGCGGTTAATCTCATGCTGGATCCTGGTTTAGCCTTTGGTACCGGAACTCATCCAACAACTGCCTTATGCTTAACCTGGCTGGAACAAGCAGAATTAACAAATAAATCAGTTATTGATTACGGTTGCGGCTCCGGTATATTGTCTTTAGCGGCATTAAAATTAGGCGCAGAACAGCTATTCGCTGTTGATATTGATGAGCAGGCACTACTAGCCACGAAAAATAATGCGCTAACGAATAATTTGGATAAGCATCAACTCTTCGTCAGCTTCCCTGATGCACTGACTGAACCAGTTGATTTAGTTATTGCCAACATTCTCTTAGCCCCTTTAATTTCGCTAAAAGAACGCTTTCATCAGCTGTTGCACCAAGACGGTCGACTTGTAGTCTCCGGCCTGTTAGAAGAGCAAGCTCCTATCCTTACCGAAGCGTATGAGTCTGTATTTACTCTGGTTGGTCAGGAACATCTGAACGGCTGGTCTTTATTAATTTTTGCGCCTAAATAAACTGCAATCATCCCTATCTCTGTGCTGTACGTCGTCCAGAGCGCAGCGAAGGCTCTCCTGACTATAGCTCGTCACGTGCTATCGGATGGGAGATCCTTCGCTACGCTCTGGACTACAGGCTTAATGCAGTGCTTCTCTGAAAACAAAAAAATTCTTTATCAATTAATTCAGTATTCGCCTTGCTAAACCACAATAAAGATCCCAGAATTAAAGATTAAATTTGTTTGTCTTCAGGAGCTTAGGATGACCCATGACAAAGAGCTGAGTGATCTACTGCAAGCAGTAGGCGCCAAGAGCTTGCAAATTATTAGCGACATACAGGCTAAACCACTCCAGCTACCAACGCTTGTAAACCAATACATTGACCTGACAGAACACTTCCAAAATTTAGTATCTGTGATTCTAAAAAATCCGGAAAAAGTCTGGGAAATGCAAATGGCTTATTGGGAAGATGCCATGAAGCTGGCGCAAACCCAGTTTACTCATTGGATGGAAGGTACTTCCATGCCCATTGATGACCATCGTTTTAATACGGAAGATTGGCTGCATAATCCCTTTTTCAACCTTTTAAGTCAACAATATCTTTTAGCCAGTGAGCATATGAATGCTTTATTTGAAAACATGGAGTATCCAGATAAAAAACTGGCCAAACGTCTGCAATTTTTTACCAAACAATATTTAGATGCCTTGTCCCCTGCAAATTTCCTGCATACTAATCCTCAATTAATGGATGAAACTCTGAAAAGCAGCGGTAAAAATTTATTACACGGTTTGCATAATCTACTTTCTGATTTAGAAGTAGGTTCTTCACGCCTAACGATTAAAATGTCGGATACCGATGCATTTACACTTGGTGAAAATCTTGCAGTAACCCCTGGAAAAGTTGTATTTCGTAATAAAATGATGGAGCTCATTCAATTTTCACCACAAACAGCTAAAGTAAAATCAATACCATTATTGATTATTCCACCATGGATTAATAAATATTACATAATGGACTTAAGCCCTCATAACTCATTAGTTCGTTGGTTAGTAGAACAAGGCATTACTGTCTTTATCATTTCCTGGGTTAATCCAGACGAACAATTTGCCAAAAAGAGCCTCTATGATTATTTAAAAGAAGGCCCACAAGAAGCTTTGTCGGTAATTAAAAAACAGTTGCAGGTAAACAAAGTAAATACGATGGGCTTTTGCATTGGTGGCACATTGCTCTCGCTATTGCTTGCTTATAATAAAGCACATAAAGATGACTCTATTAACAGCGCTACTTTTTTAGCCTCAATGATTGATTTTAGTGATCCTGGTGACATGTCTGTGTTTATAGATGAACAACAAATCAAAAAACTGGAAGAAGAAATGGATTCAAAAGGCTATCTTCCTGGAAAATTTATGGCCTCAAGTTTTAACTCCTTACGTGCAAATGACCTTGTTTGGTCTTTTTTCATTAAAAACTACCTCCGCGGTAAAAACCCAGTACCTTTTGATATATTATTCTGGAATGCAGATTCCACCAATATGCCGGCGACAATGCATTCACAATATTTAAGATGGATGTATTTACATAATGAGTTAATTCAACCCAATAAAATTCACTTGAATCATACACCAATCGACGTCAGCAAGATTGATATTCCTACCTTTTTCCTATCTACAGAAAAAGATCATATCGCCCCCTGGAAAACAACTTATATTGGCTTTCAGACAATGAATGGACCCAAAACGTTTGTTCTGGGTGGATCAGGACATATAGCAGGTATTATTAATCCGCCGTCCTTAAAAAAATACGGCTATAAAGTGAACAACAATACTAAAGCCAGTGCTGATGAATGGTTGGAGAAGGCTAAAGAACATGCCGGTTCTTGGTGGCCTGAGTGGTTAAAATGGTTAAATTCTTATTCAGGAAAGGCAGTTACAGCTCCTGATTTTAGTAAATTACCTTACGCACCGATTATGGATGCGCCTGGTAGTTATGTTTTGAAGAAATAATAAACCCGTCGTCCTGAGTGAAGCGAAGGACCTCCCTTCAACTGGCACCGAGCCACATTCCGGAGGTCCTTCGCTTCGCTCTGGATGACGGGCAACATAGGATGACGTGATTAAGACAACTGTTTCTCAAGCGTCATATAATCAATTTTCCCCGACGGCAATACGGGAATTTTACTATTAGAAATAATCTGATGCGGGATTAACAGCTCTGAGTAACTTTGCTCCTGCACTTTTTTAATAAAACTGCTTTTCTCAGCATCCGGCGCTTCGCTAAATAATAAAACCTGCTCCCCTTTCTTCGTACTTTTTGTGGAAACAGCGGCATGCAGTAATTCAGGCCAAATTGATGCAGCAATTCCTTCAACTGCAGTAAGAGATACCATTTCTCCTGCAATTTTCGCAAAACGCTTCGCACGCCCGGCAATAGTAATGAAGCCCTCTTCATCCATAGTGACAATATCACCCGTATCATGCCAGCCGTCTTCAGGAGGAATCACAATACCTTGCTTTCCTGCTGCCAAATAACCTTGCATGACATTAGGTCCACGTAAAAATAATCGTCCACCTTCGGCAATACCCTCTACAGGCTCTATGCGGCTTTCCATTTCAGGTAAAATCATGCCAACACTACCAAGAATTGCAGCTAAAGGACAATTCATAGAAATCACTGGTGATGCCTCTGTAGCGCCATAGCCTTCATAAATTTTTACACCAAAGGTATCAGTCCAATACCTGATTGTTTCTGGCTTCACTTTTTCAGCGCCCGCAAAAACATAACGCACACTGCTGAAATCATGGCGTTCTGCTGCACGCGCATAACCTGTTAAAAAGGTATCGGTACCAAACATAATCGTGGCACCCGTTTGATATACCAGGCCAGGAATGATTTTATAATGTAAAGGAGACGGATAAAAAAAGCAGTTAAGTCCCGTTACCAACGGTAAAATAGCGCCTGCAGTCAGTCCAAAACAATGGAAAATAGGTAGGGCATCAAAAAATATATCACGATGTGAAAAATCTACTCGTGAAGTCAATTGCGAGCAATTAGCCAATAAATTCGCATGGCTTAAAACCACCCCTTTGGGTACACCCTCTGAGCCGGAAGTAAATAAAATAACACCGGTTTGATCCGACGTGACGCGCTCGCCTATAAGGCGATAAGTCCAGTCTGGAAACAATCCTTTAAACAAACCTGAAAGCTTATTACCTAAATGAATAGATGATTTAAAATCCTCTAAAAAGAGCACTACAATCCCGGAGTTTTGTAACTCTTCAACTAAGGTTTCAAGCTTTGCCGTAGCAATAAATTGTCTTGAGGTATAAATCGTTTTAATTCCTGCTGAATGACAGGCAGAAAATAAATTATAAAAGCCCATACTGAAATTGAGCATGGCAGGAATACGTCGATAGGCATGTAAAGAAAAGAACGTTACCATGCCTGCAATCGTTGTAGGCATCATCACACCGACGTATTCACCAACCTTTGTTTGTCTTTTAATTTGGCGACCTAAAATAAAACAACGTGCAAGAAACTGTCTGTAACTTAATGGCGCACGGTTTGAATCTTCAATTTTCGCCTTATGCTTGATACCTAATGTCGCACCTTGTATTAACGCTGCAAACATAGGCTTAGGATGAAAACTGTTTGCAAAAGACATCGCGCTAATCAAACGAAATAAACGCAAACTAACTGTATACCTGTCTACCGGAATATTTTTTGCTTGCACAAAGGATTCTGACGGCAAAACATGAAGCGTAATTTTAGGAAATAAACTAATACTGTTTTTATCTTTGCTAATCGAAAAAATACTGTGTTGCGCGCCATCAATACGGATAGGAATTACAGAGGCACCCGCCTTTTGTAATACTAAACCAGGCCCATCAAAAACCCTCAAGCTTTCTTCATGACCAATTCCTTGAGGAAATATGACGCAGCGCTTACCAGAACGAATGGCTTTGATTAAGGCTTTAGCCGCATAAGCTCGGGTTGAATCAATCGCAATAACATCAGCGAACAGCTTCATTATCTTCATCCATACACTGCCTAAGGCACCCGGATGTAAAGCCACGGTTAAGCGCTCAGGAATAAAAATAGCAAGTAATAATAAGTCAATTTTTGACGTTCTATTTGCAATAATCACTGAATTTGGCTCAGGTTTATAGTGCCCTATCAGTTCGATTCGAAACCAGTGAACTAATATTGCTTTAATCCACACTCGAGCACGTTGCATTTGTCGTTCTTTCCAGCTAACTTGTTCCATGTTGTATTTCTCTTATAAAAAGTCGCCTCGGTTATACCCAATCGATTTTAATTTTGCAAGATTGTAACCCGTAATGGTGTATAATGAACTCTTTTGCAAAATATTCTTAAGGGAAAAAATCGATTTAATGAGCACGATACGCCAGTTACACAGTGCAAACAGACCTAATTTATCTGATCCAAGCTGTATTACGAAAGGAGTTTTAATTACGTGAGTACATTGAAGTACCGTTTTTGCCCGGCTAAATTATTTTTTATTATTTTAGCGTTGGCCACACTAATTACAAGCGCTTTCTTTTTTCAAAAGCATTCAACTGAAATCATTGCATGGGTTAATCAGCTTGGCTGGATAGCACCGCTGCTTTTTTTAGTTATTTATTGCCTAGCGACTGTCCTGTTTTTACCTACGATGGTACTCACTTTAGCCGGAGGCGCTATTTTTGGACCGCTTTTTGGTACGGTACTTAATTTATTTGGTGCCACCTTAGGTGCTGCCTGCTGTTTTTTAATTACCAGACATCTGATTTCTGATTGGTTTTCCAAAAAGAAAGGTGCCAAACTCAGTAAATTAATCCACGACGTCGACCAAAAAGGATGGAGTATTGTTGCTCTGTTACGTTTATTTCCGGTCATTCCATTTAATGTGGTTAATTATGGTTTGGGAGTAACCGGCATAAGGTTTCGCACCTACCTGCTTACTACCTTTGTTTTTCTTATCCCCGCTGAAATTATTTATACCTATTGTGGTTATGCTGGAATGGATGCTTTATCAAAGCAAGGAACGTTCTATCGAAACGGTGGCATTATTATTTCCGCTATCGCCATCCTGGCTCTGTGCGCACTTAAATTTGGCTTATTAAACATCAAAAAATTTCGTTTTAAACACTCAAAAGAGACTCTAGGCGTGCTAGCAAAGGATGATCTAGTGCAAACGTCATTTCATCCAGAGAAAACACATTCCGAATACCCTGCAGGGAATTAGTTACAAATACCGCATCAGCCGTTTCAATCAATGCGGCACTTAAGGAACGCTCCTGGCAGTCAATATGTTGCTGCCAAGAGGCATCTAAAATTCTTGAGCGTGTAATGCCTGGAAGAGCGCCATCTGTGAGAGCAGGCGTTAACAACGTATTATTTTTAATAATAAATAAATTCGCACAGGTAGTTTCCGTAGCATGATGCTGCGTATTAAAAAATAACGCATCATTAGCATCTACAGCCAATGCTTGTCGGCGTGCCAAAACAGCTTCCAGATAATTAATTGATTTTACTTGATAGACTGGATTAGCCGCATCGCGTAGCCATGGCGCACGAATCAAGCGTAAGGGTTGAGTTTGAATGGTGTAATGAAACGTGTCTAGCCGAAGCTGGCTGCGTTGCCCCTTTGCCTCTAAACCTCTGGGCGCCGAGCCGCCACTTAAAAGGGCTTTAATACCGCCATGAATGATCTTATCTTCTTTAATTTTTTGCACTAACTGCTCTAGCCAATGCTCATAAGAAAGCTCAAAAGGAATACTTAACTGATTCGCCGAGCAACTTAACCTTTGCCAATGTAAATAGGCACAGCTAGGTTCGCCGTTTACTATTTTAAGCGTTTCAAACAAACCTTCGCCTAAAAAAATACGATCATCCAGTTCAAACATTACTCCTGTTCTCCTTCCTCCATGAGCATTCGAATACATCAAAATTGGCGATCAATAATCGCCAAAATCATCCAATTCATCACGTAAACGCCTTTCGTCCAACATACTTTCCAATTTTCTGCGTGCATCTAAATCAAGACGCGCTGCTTTATCATCATCAAGTGCTACATCTACTTCATCATCCGCATCAACGTCGATAAAATCATCATCAACATCTACCGCAGCATCTTCATTTTCTTCTTCAAATAAATCACTCATACCATTCTCTCAATGAGTTATCAGCTTACCTGTTACATTCTGCAACAAAATAACAATCCTGTACTTTGAAAGTTCAGGTTGAGGAGTTTTCTCCTAATTTTATTGAGAAGCTACATTATCTGGCTACAATCATGTAAAACCAAAACGGCTATATACCTTATTTTTTTTTTCTTGCCTAGTCTTAATTGCACGTAAACATAGTTATAGACTAGGCTGAAGTAAAGAGTGACAAAATTTTTAGAATAGTTCAAGCTCTTGAACTTTAGAAATAAACAACCCATAATCAAACATGAATCACAGAGAACTACTGATATGGCAGACCCTGTAAAAAAAGCGCTTAGAGATACCATGAAACAAATACGCAGCAAAGTATCGATTTCTTATCGCTCGACTGCTTCTGCGCAAATATGTACGCGCATACGCTCATTAGAGCAATACCGCAAAGCCAAACGCATTGCGCTGTATTTCGCGACTAATGGAGAAATTGACTTAAATGCCCTTTGGAGTAGCGCTCCATTGCAAGGGAAGTATTGTTATTTTCCCTGTTTAAATGAGGATGGGTTAACACTTTCTTTTTTACCGGCGACTCCTGCCACAGTCTTTAAAAAAAATCGCCACGGCATTTTAGAACCTGATGTAAGTCATGATTTGGCCATGCCAGCAGAAGAGCTGGATCTGATTTTAATGCCCTTAGTCGCGTTTGACGTGCGCTGCACTCGCATTGGAATGGGTGCAGGATATTATGACCGAACCTTGAAGGATCAAAAAAATTGCACTTTGTTTGGCGTAGCCTACCAATTTCAGCGCGTGAATTTTATTCAAACACAACCATGGGATATACCTATGGATGCGGTCATAACTCAACGAGCCATCTACTGGCGCAACATTTAGCTTAAGGCATCAGCACCGATTTCACCGGTACGCACACGCACTACTTGTTGCAGTTCATAAACAAAAATCTTGCCATCGCCAATCTTCCCAGTATAGGCGGATTTACAAATCGCCTCGATGGCAGCCTCGACCATATCATCAGGCAAAGCCAGTTCAATTTTAATTTTAGGGAGGAAATCAACTACATATTCCGCACCTCGGTACAATTCCGTATGCCCTTTTTGCCGCCCAAAACCACGGGTTTCAGAAATAGTAATTCCTGGGACGCCAATATCCATTAAGGCTTCATGCACGTCGTCCAATTTAAAAGGCTTAATAATTGCTGTAATCATTTTCATAATATATTCCGCTGTGATAATACTTTTGTTAGACTCGTTGCACCAATACAAATGGAGTGATCATGTTCGACCCCAAACAATTTGATGAGGTAGCTAAAAAACTTTTTGCCGCTCTTCCCTCAAGTCTACAAAACATTGAAAAAGACATCCAACAAAAATTTAAAGAAGTGCTGCAATCTGCATTCTCGCACATGGATTTGGTAACTCGTGAAGAATTTGATGTGCAAACCAAAGTATTGGCACGAACTCGTGAAAAACTAGATCAAATTCAAAAACAAGTAGATGAGTTATTGAGTCAACAACACAAAACAGATAAATAATTAATACTCAGCTTGATTAATTCAAGCTGAGTAATTATCGCGGCAATAGGAAGTTTTGCCGAGACACTAGTCCAAGATAAAAAGGAATACATCTTAATGAATCTCGCATTTACTAAAACCCGAAGTACAGTCGGCATATTGGCTCAATCCGTATCCGTAGAAGTCCACTTATCAAACGGTTTACCAAGCTTTGCCATCGTAGGTCTTGCAGAAACAGCCATTAAAGAAAGTAAAGACCGTGTACGCTCCGCCATCATCAACAGTCAATTTGAGTTCCCCTGCCGCAGAATTACGGTGAATTTAGGCCCAGCAGACGTACCCAAAACCGGCAGTGGCTTTGATTTACCAATTGCCTTAGGTATTTTGGCAGCATCTAACCAGATTCCACAAAAGAGTTTATTAAATCATGAATTCATCGGTGAATTAGCCTTAAGTGGCGAGCTTCGGGGGGTATCTGCAATTATTCCTGCCGTATTAGCTGCATATAAAGACAACAGCCAATTGATTATCGCACATGCCAATGCACAAGAGGCGTCATTAACCGGATACCAGGATATTTTTACTGCACACAATTTACGTGAAGTCTGCAGTTATCTGTGTCAGGGTACCAAGCTTCACTCTTTACCTCCAAAACCAGAGCTTAACGCCACAGAACATGAAATGGACTGGTCTGATATCAAAGGACAGTTTCATGCAAAAAAAGCCATGGAAATTGCCGCCTGCGGAGGACACAGCATTCTGCTCAGCGGTGCTCCTGGAAGTGGCAAAACCATGTTAGCCAAACGATTTAATACCTTACTGCCGCAATTATCCGAAACACAAGCTCTTGAATGCGCGGCCATCACCTCCATTCGTGGCAAATTGCCTGATTATACTGAATGGCGTTCGCCACCCTTTCGCGCACCTCATCACACGGCATCACCCGTTGCGCTGGTTGGTGGTGGTAATCCTCCTAAACCAGGAGAAATATCTTTAGCCCATCATGGGGTTTTATTTTTGGATGAATTGCCGGAATTTAACAAACAAGTGCTTGAAACGTTAAGGCAACCCTTAGAGTCAGGAACCATTTGCATCTCAAGAGCTGCAGCACAAACAGAGTTTCCCGCAAAATTCCAGCTACTTGCGGCAATGAACCCTTGTCCTTGCGGTCAATGGGGAAATCCTCAGGCTAATTGCATCTGCACTCCAGATCGCATCAGTCGCTATCTTGCCAAGCTTTCAGCGCCCTTATTAGATCGCATCGACATGCATATTACAGTTCAAGCCTTAAGCCAGGAAGAATTAATTAAACCTAATACCAACCCAGACAAGCAAAGTGATTTAATTCGAGAACAAGTAATGACCGTACGTACGCGCCAATGGGCGCGCCAAAATTGCATTAATGCCAATTTAAGCGCTAAAGCCTGTGAACAGGTCTGTACTTTAGGAACTAAAGAGCAGGATTTTTTAAATCTGGCGATGAATCAATTAAAATTATCCGCACGCGGCTATCATCGCTTACTTAAAGTGGCACGAACCATTGCTGATATGAATGAGAATATATCGGTGGATTTGAGCCATTTACAGCAGGCGTTGTCGTTTAAACATACGTTGCAGGCGCCAAGGTAATGCCCCCCAGAGTGAAGGCCTCCCCATCAAATGGCACGGAGTCACATTCAAGAGGTCCTTCGCTATGCTCTGGACGACGGGGATTCAAATAGCACCGAGCCACATTCCGGAGATCCTGCGCTCTGAACGACGTTATTTTAAAGCATCAAAAATTGCCATACGTGCAAAAACACCATTAGCAACCTGCTCGAGAATAAAAGACTGCGCTCCATCAGCTACATTGCTATCAATTTCAACACCACGATTCATAGGCCCAGGATGCATCACCATGGCATCAGGTTTGGCATAAGCCAAACTCTTTTGAGTCAGTGCAAAATCATTGCGATAAGAATCCAAATCTAAATGATCTTCTGCTAATAAACGCTCACGCTGAACCCGCAAACAAATCACGACATCCGCATCCGCTAAACCGTCATGGATATTATTCGTAACACGGCCATAATGCGGCATTTGTGGCTGCCATAATTCTGGGGCGATAAAAACTAATTCACCAACACCTAATTTACTGCATATATGTTGAAATGAATTCGCAACACGTGAATGTCTAACATTACCTAAGATTGCTATTTTCAGCTGAGCTAATTGTGGTTTTTGCTCTGTAATCGTCAGCATATCCAGCAACGCTTGACTGGGATGTGCGTGCGTACCGTCACCGGCATTGATTATGTGTACCGCATCCCCCAGGTGATTAGCCAAATTTTGCTGTAAACCATCTTGTTGATGGCGAATCACAAAATAGCGAATACCCATCGCAGCTAAAGTTTTGATAGTGTCTTCTATCACCTCACCTTTCGTTTCAGAAGAACTTTGCAAATCCAAATTCACCACAGGCATAGATAAATGATTGGCGGCCAGTTCAAAACTGACCCGAGTACGCGTGCTGTTTTCATAAAATAAATTCGCAACCGTATCCTGCCGATAATGCGGGTAATCAGATTGGTATTTGAATTCAAGAGCGCGTTGTAAAAGAGATTCGATTTGTTGGCGTGATAACTGACTAATTTCTAAGAAATGATTCATAAAGAGTATTCAACCTCATTCAGGATATTGCAGCCACTGCTCAAGTATAACACAGGCAGCGATACCATCTACCTCAGTTTTTTTAATTTTGCGATAACCGCCCTGAGCAAATAATTGCCCACGCGCCTCAACTGTTGTGAGCCGCTCATCCACTAAATGAACTGGTAAAGGAAAACGCTTACGCAATTCTTTAGCAAAACGACGCGCAGCACCTGTTGTATACAAGTCACGCCCATCAATACACGTAGGAACACCCACAATTAATGCCTGTGGAATCCATTGAGCAATTATTTTTGCAACCACATTCCAATCAGGAGTTCCTGCTTGAGCATTAATAGTTGGTAAAGGAGTTGCGCTGCAGGTCAATCGCTGCCCAACGGCAACTCCAATGCGCTTATAGCCAAAATCAAAACCTATATAAACACCATCAGGCATGTCCGGCACTAGCACTAAGTTGATTCATTTTGATACCTAAAGTTAATCCTGCGTATTCCCAACGCTCTTTAAAGGGAACATCATAAATAATTTCTGAATTATAAGGGCAAACCAGCCACATATTATCCATAATTTCTTTCTCTAACTGATGCTCTACCCAGCCGGTGTAACCCAGAGCCACTAAAACATCTTTAGGGCCTTTATCAACGGCAATAGCGCGGATAATATCATTTGAGGTAGTTACCGTCACCTCTTCTTGCAAAAACAAACTGGAACGCCATTCGCCCAAATCCTTATGAACTACAAAACCTCGCTCAGGTTGCACAGGGCCACCAAACATTAAAGGCATGCTGTTTTGCTCTACACGAATAGGCTCAATTTCTAATTGTTCAAACACAATAGACAAAGAAAATTGCATAGGGCGATTAATAATTAAACCCACAGCACCTTCTTCACGGTGCTCGCACACGTAAATTACTGTCTTTTCAAAATTAGGATCATTTAATGAAGGCATCGCTATCAGCAAATGATTGGCTAAGGAGTTTGTAAATGCCATTCGACCTCCCTATTAAAATAGTGACTCATTCTACTTATTATATACCATAAACAGATTGTTTATTTTTAGCGCACAACCGAAACTTTAACGTATAAGGTCGATTGCACGGCAAAGGTTCTACCCGCACTGTAGGAGGTTGAAGAGTTGTCCACTGGCTCAGCACTTTCTGGACTACCCAAAGCAACCCATTGATTTAATGGAACCATAAGCGTTGTATCTACGTTTTGATTATCAAATTGTTGCCCACCTGCTGGAGCTATTTGCTCTCGAATACGGCGCACACTGAGCTGTACCTGTGAACCACGTAAAACAGGCCGGACTAAGATGCCATTTTTAACTTGATGTTGCTGATAAGAAATTCCAGGATAAAAACCGGCACTAACGGAAGTAACTATTGGTACTTCTTGATTTGTATCAACAAAAGCAGACTCTCCACTCATAACTCGTACTGACTGACTACGTACTTGTTGTGCTCTGGATTGCGTGCTGTAAGTAACTGAATTATTATTTTGTCTGCTAAGCCATTGCGCATCGCCTTGGTAAATAGAGACATTAAAGGTAACGGGAGCCACATCAATTTGATGCAATAAAGTTCTGATTTGCGTCATTGTTTGTGGTTCAACATTAACAAGTAGCGTTTGTCCTGTGCCGCTAATTCGCTCTCCAGATTTAAGCATCGGCAACATGAGCTTGACCACTTTTTCAGCGGGGATGTACTGCAAATTAATTACTTTCGCGATATTATCCGCAAATACATTCGAGGCCAAAAACAACAAACCAACAAGCCATAATCGCTTCATTCAAAAACTCCTTGTAATTGTGATTGACTACAGTCTTCTCCGTCATCCCACAGCCATTAAGTTAACGCCTATTCTGGATAAGGAACCCACAAGATCTACCTCCTATCACAAAACCGTTCGTGCTGAGGAGAACGGTAGCGACAGGCTCTAATGACTCCCATATCCAGAACTCACGTTAATTTAATAGTAATAAGCCTTTTATGAGTGCTAAATACACATCAAAAACTCCTAATATTTTCAATTGTAGCACCGATATTGAAAATCAATGGTTTTGTTCCGACAAAAGTTTGGGTATACTTCAACAAAATCTGCTTAAGAGATAACCATGGGTAGCATATTTAACATGTTTGGGCCTTCACCAATTAGGCCAATAGAACAACACATGCGCAAAGTGCATCAGTGTGCCAAACAACTCTATCCATTTTTTGAAGCGGTATTAAAAAAAGATTGGCAAACTGCCAATAATATTAAAGATAAAATAATTGCTCTCGAAAAAGAAGCGGACCTGATTAAACGTGATCTGCGCCTTCATTTGCCAACAGGACTATTTTTACCTGTTTCGCGAACTGATTTGCTGGAATTACTTAGCGCTCAAGATCGCATCGCCAACAAAGCCGAAGACATTGCTGTAATTATTATCAGCAGACAAATGACTATTCCTGAGGCAATCACCCCTATTTTTATGCCATTCCTTAATCGCTGTCTGGATGCTTCCAAACAAGCATGTAAAGCAATTAATGAATTGGATGAGCTACTCGAAACGGGTTTCAGAGGTTCTGAAGTTAAAATCGTCGAAGAAATGATTATGACCCTCTATGATATTGAGCATGACAGTGATGAATTATTAGCCGATATCAGACACCGTATTTTTGAGATCGAAAAAGATCTGTCTGCAATAGACACGATTTTCCTCTATAAGTTGGTCCAATGGATCGATGACTTGGCCGATTACGCCCAAACTGTGGGCAGTCGACTACAAATTTTAATCGCTCGGTAATAAATTCTTATGGATTCTTCAATTCTTTATCTTTCTATAGCTATTGTTCTTTGTTTCTTAATGACTTGGGGTGTTGGTGCTAACGATTTGGCCAACGTCATGAGTACTACGATGGGTTCAAAAGCGGTAACCGTGAAACAAGCAATGATTATTGCTATTGTTTTCGAATTTGCTGGTGCCTTTTTAGGCGGCAACGAGGTTACTGAAACCATGCGTGATGGGATCATTAATACCAGTCAATTATCCGAACAACCTTTAGTTATGATTAAGGGCATGCTCGGTGTTTTATTGGCGTGTACCATTTGGATGAACCTCGCCAGTTATATTGGTGTTCCAGTATCCATTACCAATGCTTTAGTCGGCTCCATGGTTGGCTTTGGTGCGGTAGTACTTGGCCCTGATGCGGTGCACTGGGATCAAGTGGGACGTATTGCCATCAGTTGGATCACCTCCCCCATGATTTCTGGGATTACGGCTTACCTACTGTTTATCAGTATTCAGCAAACCATTTTTGTGAAGAGTAACCCACTGGCTAAGGCCAAGATTTATATCCCTATTTACCTCTTTTTAGTAGGGTGTATCTTATCGTTTATCACGGTATTTAAAGGCTTGAGCCATTTTGATATTCATTTGAATTTCAAACAAAATTTAGTGGTCACTCTGGCTACCAGTATTATCATTACTATTATTGGCATGATTTTTATCAGACGCCTTCCTGAACACCCAAGAATCAGACGCAGAGAGCGTTTTATTCATGTGGAAAAATATTTTGCCGTACTGATGGCAATGACGGCTTGCGCTATGGCTTTTGCCCACGGTTCAAACGACGTTGCTCTAGCCGTTGGTCCTTTAACGCTTATTCACAGTCTGGTCATGCACTCACATCAAACCTTTGATCCCAATAACTACCCCGCATGGATTATTTTACTAGGGTGCGTGGGCGTTGTTACTGGTCTGTTGATGTATGGTCGAAAAGTAATTGAAACGGTCGGCAGTGCCATTACTGCATTAACACCCAGTCGTGCTTTTGCAGCAACTCTTTCTGCAGCAACCACGGTGGTCGTGGCAACCAGCACAGGAATTCCAGTATCTGCAACGCAAACTCTGGTTGGCGCAGTACTAGGGGTTGGTTTGGCAAGAGGTATTGGTGCGTTAAATCTTATCGTTATCCGTAACATTTTTATGTCCTGGATTCTGACTTTACCGGCTGCATCGATTTTAACTATTTTATCTTATAAGTTATTAAATTTCTTTATGGGGTAAAAACTTCTCGTCGTTGAAGAGGCGCTCATTAGAGCCGCTTCTTTCAACTGCACCTGAGACAAACATTAATAGTCCCATCAAATTTGGCACATGTCCGTATAAGAACAATCAGAACCTTTAATTCACCTTAAAAAATAATGGCTTAATTACTGAACGAATACTTCCGGCAATTCGCCCTCATCCCGTGACTCACAAAATAGTCTGGTTCAATCAAAGCGATCATAATAATTATTATTGCAATGGCAGAACACAAACCATCAACCTTTTTATAAAAAATCCTCTCACACGCTTTTTGATGCTGCGCAAGACATTTTTCCCGTATATTGCTTTTTATGGCGATGGAGAACCCATCGCCAAACAAGACTCAGAGCAGATTAATAAGGCCATTCGATAGCCATAAAGACTACTAAAACTCTTTCCAGATTTCGCTTCCTGTCTCTTTGTATTCTTTATTATCACGCATTTCTGCAATACGGCCATTTTTTTTAATTTCTTTGATTTGTGACTCTGATTTGCTATGCGTTGCATCAAATTCAAATAAAAATTTGTCATAAGGACTTACGTAAGATTTGTCTATATCAGTTGTATTCATAATTATTCCAAAATAAATAACTTCTCACTTAGACCGGGTATTTTATAACTTTTTTATCTAAGTTACCATTAACCTTCTTTAAAGAAAGCGAAGGACTGCACTATGAGTTTAAAAAAAGCCGAATTGCACGTGCATTTAGAAGGGACCATAACCCCTCAATTGGCAGCAAAGCTGGCGCAACGCAATAAATTAATCCTACCAGAAGGATTGGTTGCTCCTGATGGACACAGTTATTTATCTAAGGATTTTCTCGATTTTCTAAAAGTCTATGACACACTTGCTGCGCTGATTAAAGTACCACTAGATTATTATGACATTACCTTTGATTACCTAAAAGCACGTGCTGCAGAAGGCGCGATTTATGTGGAAATGATGTATTCACCTGATCATGCAGAACAATCCAGTGGCATCCCCTCTGCAGAGCATTTAAAGGCTATTCAACACGCTATTGATGATGCAAAAGCACAATTCAATATTGTAGGACGTATTCTCATCACGGCAGTGCGTCATTTTGGTGCCAAAGCTGCTGAACGTGTCGCCCAACAAGCTCATGTAGACCGTTTTCCTTGCGTGACTGGTTTTGGCTTAGGTGGCGATGAGGCGAATTTCCCCCCGAAATTATTTACCAGAGCTTATGCAATCGCTGCGGATGCGGGTTTAGAATGTACGGTACATGCGGGTGAATTCGCTCCTGCAAGCGGGATGGTTGAGGCCATGGAACACCTTCCCATTCGCCGTATTGGGCATGGTGTTAATTCTATTTATTCTCCAGAAACTATGGCCATGGTGAAAGATAAAGGCATTGCTTTAGAGATTTGTCCAAGCAGTAATATCTTCCTTGGTTTATTTAAAAATATGGCAGAGCATCCCTTCCCTAAATTTTACGAAGCAGGAATCACCGTCAGCATCAGCTCTGATGATCCGCCGTTTATGAGTACTACTTTAGAGCAAGAGTATGAACGGGTGCAAAAAGCATATGCTTATACTGATGAAACGATGAACGATATTACCCGGATGGCAATCAACTCAGCGTTTGTTGATGAGCAAACAAGACAAGAGTTACTGACTCGGATTTAAGATTTCGTAGATACTGTCTTTAAAGGTAGTATCTACGATCTACGTCATTTACATATTCGCCATAGTCATTACAAAATTAGGTATATTAGGCGAACCCACCCCAACGGCATCATTCCAATATTGATTTTCAGGCTCGACCGTTAAGGATGAATCCCAGCCAAAAGTCGCATTATTAATAGTAAATGAGGATGCTGGAGCCGGTGTATTCTGTATTAAGCCTGACGGTGGCGGTGTTGCACCACTAATAATAAGTGCCGGTGGGATAATTAGATTAATAGCTCTACTCGCCAATAAGACACTATTTTTCTGGTAGAGATAAGGTGCTGCTTGCCCAATGGGCGTGCTTTTATTGAGTAAGTGGCGCGCCTGGTTCACTAAAACCAAGGTTGCTGAAAATAAAGGGCAAGCTAAGCTGGTTCCACCATCTTGTACTTGGGCACCATTGGCGATAATCAATAAACCGGTCTGTGGATCACCTAACATAGCCACGTCAGGTAAAGCACGACGCGTTCCAAAATTAGTAATGACTCCATAGCCACCAGCCGTATAGTTACTTATGGAGCTCTGCCAGGACACTGGTCCGTAAAATTGGCTAATGCCACCACCCGTGCCACCATCATAAGCTAAGCTTCTCACTGTTCCCCAAACGGTTTCAAAGGCATAACGGTACTTATTATCTACAAATAAGGCCGTAGCACCAACCGCTGTCACATAAGCAGAACTGGATGGATAATTAACCGTAGGAGCAGAAGGCCATGTGCCATTGCATTTTCCGGAGTTAGTATAGGTATTATCACCACAATCACCCGAAGAAAAATTCACGCTAATTCCTGAGGCTGCAGCTAACTGCAATGTAGATTCAAGTGCAGCATCAAAGCTCTCCGGACTACTCCAACTATTAGAAATTACATAGGCATTCGCAAAGCCTGCAATCGAGTAATTATTTTGTATTAGAGTATTAATCGTACCAATTAAAGTGCTGCGCTGATCCGTTCCTAAAACCAGAACGGTATTATTACCCGGTGCAATGGTATGAGAAGCCTCAATATCTAATACAATTTCTCGACTAAAAGCCGAGGCATTGGGACAGGTTGTAAATGGAGTGCCATCCGCATTAACTATTGAAAAATTCTTCGCAGGTCCCGAGGTCTTAAAAGGAGTTATGCTATTGCTGGTAAAATATTGATTCGCATCACTTAGAATGTGTGCCGGCCCGTTAGTACCACACTTATCGACAATCACCAGGGTTTGTCCTGCACCATTGATATGTACTCCATTAATAGTAGGAATATTACTCAGGTTATAGGTTTTCTGTAAATTGGCGCCAGTAAAACCTTGTAAAGAAATATCCGTCGGCAGCGCACTAGGTAGGAAATTACTCCAGATAAAATTTAAATCATGTGTCGCTGTTGAGGCTTTATTTTCATAACTGCTTATTAAATGAGCATGAAACTGAGGAATGGTATTAAGCCCAGTAATTTCAGAAATATATTGAGCCAGATCAGCAGTTAATTGTGGTGCTCTTGAATTGGCATAAACCCGCTCGTTTTGATAACGATAATAATTGAGCTGTACATGCAATGCTTGTTTAATTTGCTCAGCAGTTCCGCTTACCTGAATCCTGTGATTAAGCACTTGTGCCTGCATTCCTTGCTGTACAAAGAAGCTGCGTACTCTTTCTTCTGCTTCTTTACTCGGAGCAAATTTTTGTTCATAAAGTTCTGGTGTTAAAAATTGCTGATAGCGCGGACTGTTTGGGTTATAAACCTCTTGTACCAGTTGATCCAGTGCCTCTTTATTGCGTAATTTTAACCATACGATAAATGACAACTTGGTCTTTGCGGCAACTGGTTTAATTAAATGCGCTTGATTTAGTAAGTTTAAGCCTGGACTTGGCAGACTTAATAAAGTCTCTGTTTGATTGGCATAGGAAGTCATTACGATGAAAGCCAATGGCAATAAGAGTTTATGTTTGGACATCCGTTATCTCCCTTAACTCAGAAAAAATAAGCTTGTGATTGGGCTGTATGTTATAAATCCCAGTTCATCTCCTGTTGTTAAGGAGAATACATAACCATCCTGTGTTCCTGCATAAATAACACTCGCATCAGAATTTACAAATAAGGTGTAGGTTATTTGAGATAAAAGAGTCCATACAGGATTTGCATTCGTCAGGCTATTGCTTGTATAGGTATACTCAAAGTCAACGGTTCCAGGCGGTAAGGTGCTGTTCGCTGAAGTTCTTCTGATATTGGCATAGAGTTGGTTATTAGCCACAAAAAGATTGTGCACCGGCACGGAGTTACTTGCTTCTGGCCCAGTAATTGAATTCCAACTGCTGCCATTATTTAGAGAGTAATAAATAGTCCCATCACTACTGCCTACGTAGAGGACGTTTGCAGAAGTAATAAAAAGACTATTCACAGCACCTGAACCTGGGTTTGTAGTTGCAGTCCAAGTTGTTCCATCAGTGGAATAGTACACCTTACCATCTTGAGTTCCGGTATAAATTGTAAGTACATTATTGACAGTCGCCACAAAAGCACTAGTTACCGCTGTACCACCAGGAACAGCCGCTGTAGCATTCCAAAGAGTGCCATTGTTCGTTGAATAATAGACCTTTCCATCTGCGCTGCCTGCATATAAAGTACTGGATGTTGCAAAAATACTGTTTACTCCAAACCCTGCAGAAGGACTAGTTGTCGTATTCCAAGTTAAACCATTATCCATAGAAAAATAAACAGAGCCGTTTGCAGCTCCTGCATAAAGTGTTCCTCTACGTGTAAAACTAACTTCTACGGCATGATTGGCATCAACATGAGATAAGGTAAAGGTGCTTCCTCCTTTTTGTACTAGGCCATCATCTACTAACCATCGGTCTACCTGATAACCAGCAGCTGGAGTTGCAGTGAAGGTTACACTACTTCCAGCAAGAACGGTTTGTGGTGTCCTAGGAGTAATTGTTCCATGCGCCTCTGCGGTGGGTGTAATTAAATATCTTGCGATAGGAATAAGGGTAATATTCAAGACATTAATTAAAGCAGGTTGATAGCATTCAAGCGCACTTCCCTGCTGACATACTACAGGGCCACCGTGTACATTAGCGGCTAACTGGTTTCCATTAACTAATAAATTAAGTGTGCACGATTGCTGATAAGCGAGCTTGAATACTGCAGGACAATTGCCTCCTGAAGTAATCTGCGTAATGCCTTTAATAGGTTTCATCACCAAGGTATGCGTTTTGTGGGATTGATTGGTAATTTTGTACTTAATCGTTGCCGAACCCGCTGCGGTTATCGAGATTTTCGGTGAATAAGTAGGATCGGGAGTAAAAGTCCATAAGGGAGTACCCGCATAGGCACTGCTAATAAACAGCCAAATAAACACTGCAACGATTGCTTTAAATTCTTTAAGCATTTTAAATTCCATTTTAGATATTTTGTCTCCGAGCCAGATAAATTGCTATCTGACTGGAGGTCCTTCGCGACGATCTGGATGACGGGCTAGCTGATATTTTGCATTTCCCCCATTAACTGCTCAATATAGCGTCTGCAAGTCAGTGGGTTATTGAGGTAGTTAATTACGCGACGCGTGCCACCAGTACCCGTGATACACACCATACCGTAGCGCAAAATACTGCCTATAATTGATTGGCGTATGTCTATGGCTTCAATTTTATTTAAAGGGATATCAATAGTTTGTCTTACAATCACGCCAGTACGCAGGATCACCTGATTTCTTTTTATCGTCAGGGAAGAAAAATAATAAGTAATCCAGGTCATTGCTATCCAGACCAGTGAAAAAATCGTCAGTGCAAAACCTACTTCTCGAATATAGTTAGAAAGCACTAAAGCACCAAATAAACCCACCATAGGCCAAAAAAAGATAATCCAATGCAGTCGGGTAAAATAAACAATACTGTTATTATTGGTCGTTATATTCTCATTCATAAATCACCTGTAACTCTCTGTTTTTGCTAAAAATCCCAACAATTAAGGCAGGATTACTCTTTTTTTAGAATGAAAATATAATAGGGTATTTCTCATTAATTTGCTATTCTATATGAGTTCCTGCCTAAATAAAGATAAAACACCATGCGCTCTATAAGTCGTTGCCTCAATAAACAACTCACTGACATATGCCAACGCTCCGTTCAGTTAGAAGACTTATCTAATAAATTAACTCAGTTTCTTCCTCAAGAATTGGCGCAAGCTTGTCAGGTCGGTAGTTTTAATAAAGGCACTTTAATCCTGACCACAACCAATGCGGCCTGGGCGTCTCAATTACGCTTTGCTGTACCTGAGCTGCGCGATAAGCTACGTAAAGAAGCGGGAATGTATCAACTGACCTCGATTAAAGTGGCCGTAGTAGAGCCCATTATTCAGTATGAAAAGCCCGCACCACAAAAAAAACACCTTCTTTCAGAACAGGCAAAAGCTACGATCATCAGCGAAAGCCAGAATTGCAGCTACGAGCCCTTGCAAAAAGCTTTATTACATTTGGCTGATAACGAATAAGTCTCTTTTTTAACTTAGTGCTGTAGCGAAGCGCCGACTAATCCATTCCTCTCCAAGGTAGGTAAAACAATCCGGCAAATAATCATCAGTATTTTGTGATCGCATCACTGGCAGGAAACGTACTTTCAAGATCTCTATCCAATTCCAGCTCTTCTTCCTTCCGATGACTTTTCTTGGCGGTGGCTTTTAATTTGTTAAAAGCCGGCTTAATCGCTTTTTTTCGCGATGAGCTAATACGTTTGTCCATCATAAGCTCCTTTTTGAGACTTCGCTGATAAGTAATACACAAATCGTAGCCTCACTGCCATTAAGTTACGAAAACTCCGTCGTCCCGCGGAACGACGTGAATAGCGAGAATTCACTTAACTTAACGTCAGTTCTGGATAAGGAATCCACAAGATCTACCTCCTCCCACAAAACCGTTCGTGCTAAGGAGGCGTTTACGCCGTCTCGAAGCATTCACTCAAGGTTATAGTCTTGGCGCAAATGCTTCGAGACGTCGCTATTGCTCCTCCTCAGCACGAACGGAGAACGGTAAAGACTGGATCTAATGACTCCCTTATCCAGAACTGGCGTTAACTTAATAGCAGTGAATCGTAGTTGCTTGCAACCAAGCTACCGTTAATTTAAGTATAGCCTATGTGACGGCGGCCAAATGACCTACTGTCATCGTCGGTGATGAGGGTAGTAAGCCGTTTGGGTCTTCAGCGTTTTATTTACCAAATAATACAGCGATTCTTATTAACCATCGGGCTGTCATCAGGAAGATTAAAAGCTGCTTTAAATTGCGGCATATTAGCAAGACTACCATTCACTCTGAATTGTGCTGGAGGATGAGGGTCCGTAGTTACCTGGTTTTGCAATTGTTCAGGGCGCATATTCATAGCCCACACATGTGCTGTTCCTAAGAAAAACTGTTGATCAGGCGTCATGCCATCAATAGTTTTTGCATTTTTATAAGCATCTGAATAATGGAAGGCACGATAGGCTAAGGTAATACCGCCTAAATCAGCTGCAGCTTCACCCACTACTAATTTACCTTGAACGGGTAAATTCCCATTAACCTTATATTTTGAGAATTGATCAATAATGCATTGAGTCGCTACTTTGAATTTTGATAAATCGGCTGGCGTCCACCAGTTTTTTAAATTGCCGTTCGCATCAAATTGCGCGCCTTGATCATCAAAACCATGCGTCATTTCATGCCCCATAACAAAGCCAATCGCGCCATAGTTCACTGCGGCTGGAGCATCAGGGTCAAAAAATGGTGCTTGTAAAATACCTGCAGGAATATTTAAATTATTCATTGAAGGATCATAATAGGCATTAATGGTTTGTGGCGTCATGCCCCATTCGTTACGATCCACAGGTTTGCCAATTTTATTCAGATCGCGTTTTACTAAAAATTGATTCGCTCTAATAACATTCAATACATAGGAGCCCCTGTCGACTTTTAAAGTAGAGTAATCCCACCATTTTTCAGGATAACCAATGCGCTCTTCCATTACATTTAACTTATTTAAGGCGGCTTTGCGGGTGTCCGGAGTCATCCAAGCCAACTTATTGATATCCTCTTTTAGGACCGCACGAATGTTTTTAAGAATATCTAAAGCCTGTTTTCTTGCACCTGCAGAAAAATATTTGTCTACATACATTTTACCAATAGCAAAGCCTAAAGCCCCTTGCTCGGTGCTCACGACTCGCTTCCAACGTGGTAATATTTTTTCAGTACCCGTTAATACAGTAGCCATTTTAAAGTTTTGATCTACAAAAGGCTTTGATAAATAGGATGCAAAGGAATCGATTAAATGCCAACGTAAATAGGTTTTCCAATCTTCCAAAGAAACAGTTTTTAATTGATTATTCAATGTCTTAAAAAAATCTGGCATTCCTATGTTAATGGATTTTAATTGCTCCTGACCAATGGCTTTAAAATACTCTGGCCAAGAGAAATCAGGCGTTAATTGGGCCAATTGTTCTTTATCCATAATATGATAAATCGCATGAGGATCGCGTTGATCTACCCGACTCATAGAAGCTTTTGCCATTTGAGTTTCTATATTCATTACTGTAGCCGCAGTTACGGCAGCTTTCTCTGGTGTGTCGCCTAATAATTCAAACATTTTGGCGATATGATTCACATATTCTTCACGAATTTTTTTAAATTTAGCATCATCTTTTAAATAATAATCACGATCAGGGAGCCCTAAGCCACCTTGAAACACGCCTGCAATCATCTCTTTGCTGTTTTCAAAATCTTGCATACTGCCAAAATTAAAAAACACATCCGCACCTATTTGATGCAAATGCGCTATTTCAGCCTGTAAATCCGTGAGGGTTTTAATTGAGTTTATACGATCAAATTCAGGCTGTAATGGCTTAATACCTAACTGGTTAATACTGGCTTCATCCATACCACTAAAATAAAAATCGCCTACTTTTTGCTCGATGCTGCCTGGCTTTTCTTTAGTATTTTTTGAAGCCTGAATCAGCATTTGATGTATAAGCTTTTGAGTTTTCTCATTAATAATATTAAAACTTCCCCAGCTTGGGTATTCAGGAGGAATAGGGTTATTTTTTTTCCAGTTATTATTGGCGTAGGCATAAAAATCCTGCCCAGGTGAAATACTGGTGTCCAGCCAATTCAGATGTAAGGGATCATTGATTTGAGTCTCTTTTGTATTCGAGTCCACAGCAAATGCAGTTGAACTGCAGAATAAGGCGAGAGCTAAAAGTTTTAGCTTAAATTTCATTGATGCAACTCCTTTGCCATTAATTATAGATTATTTAGAATAATGATAGTGTATGAGAGTGAATTAGATTAAGGAACTTAGATACTCCTGAACCGTAGTTTATGCGTCATTTAAAAAATAGCTCGTCATCCAGAGCGTAGCGAAGGACCTCCTGAATGTAGCTCAATGCTATCCGAGGGGAGGCCCTTCGCTACGCTCTGGATGACGGGATTTACTCGGAACGACAGAGCAGTTTATGACTATGCTTCAATAGGATAAAAGTCAGCTTGCATTTGTGCTGGAATAGGATCTTCAGCATCAAAATAGGTATATTCCCAAGCATCCTGTCTGACCATTAATTCACGCAATAAGCGGTTATTCAATTCATGACCGGATTTATGACCTTCAAATGCGCCGATTAAACTGGAACCTAATAAATAAAGATCACCTATCGCATCAAGTACTTTATGCGTAACAAATTCTGATTCAAAACGCAGTCCGTCGTCATTAAGAACACGATAATCATCAACAACAATTGCGTTATCCAAGCTTCCGCCTTTAGCTAAATCACATTCACGTAATTTTTCATAATCGGAAAGGAAACCAAAAGTGCGCGCACGGCACACTTGCTTCACATAAGACGTTGTTGAGAAATCAAAACTTACCGTTTGTGGTTTGTCATTAAATGCTGGGTGATCAAAATCAATAGTAAATGAGATTTTGTATCCATTGTATGGATAAAATTGAACGTATTTTCCATTCTCTTCTACGCGAATTGGCTTAAGAATACGGATGTATTTCTTAGGCGCGTTTTGCTCACGAATACCTGCGGATTGAATAAGGAAAACAAATGGAGCAGCACTGCCGTCCATAATGGGTAATTCGGGTGCATTCACATCAATATAGGCATTATCAATACCTAAACCTGCCAAGGCAGATAAGACGTGTTCCACGGTAGCTATTTTAACTTGTCCGTGATGCAATGTAGTGCATAACATGGTATCGCCAACATAATCATAAGATGCTGGAATTTCTACGACAGGTGATAAATCCACGCGTCGGAATACGATGCCTGTATTAATAGGAGCAGGTCTTAAGGTCAACAGCACTTTCTCACCGGAATGCAATCCTACGCCAGTGGCCTGGATTACCTTTTTAGGAGTTCTTTGTTTTATCATTCAGTGCTCACCTTGTTCCTCATTCCTCTTAAATATTTTTATTTTACACACAAAACTCTGTAATTTTACCAACATTTTACGTACTAGTCTATTTCTTTATATACAAAACACGACCAGAAGGGCATTGTGTTGAATTTTCCTCCAACATCCATACCCTTCAGGTCGTGCTTAAAATGTCCAAGATTAGGGGCTGTTGCCCCTAGAAGTTTCTATGCCTCTTCTTGTCTGCGTAAGAACGCTGGTATATCCAGGTAATCTACGTCTGGAACATGATCACTATTTTGTTTTGCAGTAGTAGATGATGTTGTCGAGTTAGATTGGGCCTGTTTACGCACTACAGCAGGTCTATCTAATTGCTGGTAGTCAAAAGAACCGTCACTGCGTAAGGTTTCAACCAAACGTCCACGATTCGCGTGCTGTGGTTGTGCTTGTTGCTGGCGTTGTCTTGCATCACCTAAACCAGTAACAATTACTGTGACACGCATTTCATCAGTCATATCTGGATCAATAACTGTTCCAACGACCACTGTCGCATCATCAGATATAAATTCTTTAACTACATCGCCTACTTCTTCAAACTCACCGATGGACATATCAAGACCAGCCGTAATATTTACCAGAATGCCTCGTGCACCAGAAAAATTCACATCTTCTAATAAAGGAGAAGCAATAGCCGCTTCTGCAGCTTGACGTGCTCGTTGCTCGCCTGAGGCAGTACCAGTACCCATCATTGCCATGCCCATTTCAGACATTACTGTTCGCACGTCTGCAAAATCCACGTTGATTAAACCTGGACGTGTAATTAGGTCAGAAATACCTTTTACAGCACCCAGTAATACATTATTTGCTGCTTTAAATGCATTGAGTAAACTGATGTTTTTGCCTAATACGCTTAATAATTTATTGTTTGGAATAGTAATCAACGAATCAACGTGTTCTGCTAAACGGCGAATACCGTCTTCAGCAGCTAAAGCACGTTGCTTGCCTTCGAATGAGAACGGCTTAGTAACCACAGCAACCGTTAAAATACCCAGTTCTTTAGCAATTTCTGCAAAGACCGGTGCCGCTCCAGTTCCTGTACCACCGCCCATTCCAGCGGTTATGAAGACCATGTCCGCACCAGTTAAAATTTCTCTGATAAATTCTCTGTCTTCTTCTGCTGCTTCACGACCAATTTGTGGGTTGGCGCCAGCACCTAGACCTTTAGTGAGTTCATCACCTAATTGAATGTGTACTTTTGCATTAGAATTTCTTAAGGCTTGAGCATCAGTGTTTGCACAAATGAACTCAACACCATCAATATTTTCAGCAACCATATGCTCCAGAGCATTACCACCACCACCACCGACTCCAACTACTTTAATTACCGCATTGTTGCCTTGTAGCTGGCCTTCCATCAATTCAAACATAACCTTGCTCCCCAAGATGTTCATTGTATTCGTAGCGCGCCCAAGGGTCGGTTGACATTTCTACTATCTTGGCAGAAATAGACTGATTTTCTGCCAAGATAGCGAAATGTCAACAGCCCCTAATAAACCGCTACCTTAATAACTTAAAAATTGCCTTGAAACCATTCTTTCATACGTACCCACACGCCCCTGCTGTTTTCATTCATTGTGGGGATGCTATAACGTGCGTCATATTGCTGTTGGAAACCATGTAACAGCAGACCTACACTGGTCGCGAAAGAAGGATTTTCAGTAACTTCAGCCAAACCAGATACTTGTTGCGCATAGCCCTTGCGTACCGGCATTTCAAAGCAAAGTTCTGCCAATTCAATTGCGCCATGGACGTTAGCAGCACCACCAGTAAGAACGATGCCCGCAGCCATTCTGTCTTCAAAACCACTGCGACGTAACTCATTACGTACTAAAGTAAACAATTCTTCATAACGTGCAGAAACCACATCTGACAACGCTCGGGCAGAAATTTTTCTTCCGGGTCTATCATTAACACTGGCTACTTCCAGCATTTGGTTTGCATTAGCTAATTCACTTAAAGCACACGCATGATTGAGCTTAATTGATTCTGCAGCTTTAGTTGGTGTGCGTAAGGCCATAGCGATGTCGTTAGTCACTTGATCGCCAGCAATTGGAATTACAGCCGTGTGTTGAATCGCACCTTCAGAAAATATAGCGATGTCTGTAGTACCACCTCCAATATCAATCAGGCAAACACCTAAGTCTTTCTCATCTTCAGTAAGCACAGCATGACTCGATGCCAATTGCTCCAGAATAATGTCGCTCACTTCCAAACCACAGCGTCGAACGCACTTCACAATATTTTGTGCCGCACTCACAGAGCCCGTAACGAGGTGTACTCGTGACTCAAGACGTACTCCAGCCATACCAATCGGTTCACGGATACTGCCTTGATAATCCACTATAAATTCTTGGGGTAAAATGTGCAGGATTTTTTGATCTGCAGGAATTGCTACTGCTTTTGCCGCTTCAATCACACGCTCAACATCGGCCTGCGATACTTCTTTATCGCGTATAGCAACGATGCCATGCGAATTTAAGCTGCGAATGTGGCTGCCTGCAATACCGGCATAAACCGTTCTTACTTCACAACCAGCCATTAATTCGGCTTCTTGCACGGCACGTTGAATGGAGTTTACCGTCGCTTCAATGTCGACGACCACACCACGTTTCAAACCGCGAGAAGGATGACGCCCCATTCCAATTACTTCTATGGTACCGTCGGATGTTACTTCGCCAATAAGGGCAATAATTTTTGAAGTACCAATATCCAATCCAGTGATAATATTTTTTTCTATTTTCTTAGCCATTATCGTTCCGTTTGTTGTTTCCACTGCACTGCCATACCACGAGGGTAACGTAAATCCACACTTGCCAACTGCTCTGCTTTTTCAGCAAATACAGCGGGATAGGCCTTACAAAAACGCAGTAATCGTTCTTCTAATTCTTTTTTTCCCAAGTATATTTTTACATCACTTCCCATGAGCAATACCCAGGATTGGTTGTCTCTTAAATGCAATCCAGAAGCATTTAATCCATACGTTGATAATATCTTACTCAATTTTTCATAAACTTGTAAGACTTCTTCTTGTTGAGCTAATGGTCCTTTTAATTTGGGCATATTCAGATCCGTAGGAACAGAGCCTTCATTAAAGAGTTTACCATCTTCAGTCATTAAGGCATTACCCCATATTGCAACTGGTTTTTTTTCAATAATTTGTATTTTTAGGGTGTCAGGCCAAACACGCTCTACCACTGCGGTATCAACCCAACTCATTTCATCCAGCTCATTTTTTAATGCGCTCACTCGCAAAGAAAAATAACTGTCGCCCACGTATTTAGCTAAAATCCCCTCTACTTCTTTATGAGTAACGTGTTCATAACTTGCAGCTACTTTGATGGTTGTTATTGGAAAATGTTCCGCATTAGACAGATAGCAAAAACCCAAACGACCTGCTAGAAGAAGTGCACTAAGGCTCAATCCCCAAAGCAGGCAATTATAACGAACATTTCCAGAATCACTGTCCCTATGTCTACTCATTGTACTCACAAATAATTAGTTACTAAATGTTGACGGCAATTTTGATGCACCATCGCCAGACGAATCAGTTCATCAAGCAAGTCAGGGTAGGCTAAACCACTGGCCTGCCACAATTTAGGATACATACTAATGGAAGTAAAACCGGGCAAGGTGTTTACTTCGTTAAAATAAATAGTCTGCGTTTTATCATTAACAAAAAAGTCGACTCGCGCCATACCTTTGCATTTCAAACGGGTAAAAATATCGGCAGCAGCTTGTTTTAATTCCGCAGCCAGTGCAGGACTTAATTCCGCGGGGATTATCAAATCAGTCTGATTGCTTTCTAAATATTTTGCCGTATAAGAATAAAAACCATCTGGATGATTCACACGAATTTCACCAGCCACACTAACGCGTGGAGCATTTGATGGCACAGCGCTTTCAAGGACGGATAATTCAATCTCACGACCTTCAATAAAGGATTCAACCAGAATCTCTTCATCATAGCGCAGAGCATCATCTACCGCAGCGGCTAATTCAGTTGTATTTTTTGCTTTATGAATACCAACGCTCGAGCCCATGGCACAAGGTTTCACAAATAAAGGCCAGCCAAATTCAGCGGCTACTTCCTGACAAAATGTGCTACGTTCTGCAGCAGTTGCATGCCAAGACAGCATTTTGTAACGTGCGGATTTTAACCCATTAATGCAGGTTATGCGACGAGTCATGTCTTTGTCCATTCCAATCGCAGAAGGCAATACATCGCAGCCAACATAGGCAACACCAGCTAATTCAAGCAGTCCTTGCAAACAACCGTCCTCATACAAAGGACCATGTACTACAGGAAACACCACGTCTGCATCAACAGCCAAACGGCCATCAAGTAACAAATTAGCTAAAGGCTTGGAGTGTTCTGTAACTACAGGCAATTTTGCTTTGTAGGCGATTAAATCCTCATACTGATGGACATGAAACAAGCCTTCTTTATCCATAGCAACTGGGATAATACGGTATTTTTCAGCGTCTAAATGCGCCAGAACAGACGCTGCTGAAACCAGTGATACTTCATGCTCTCCGGATTTTCCACCATAAAGCAAGACCAGGTTAATAGGCTTGGACATTAACAGTCTCCAATAATATGTACTTCGCGCATCAACTCTACAGTTGTCTGCTCACGAACTTTAGTTTGCACCAAATGAATCAAGGCTTCAATATCAGCAGCACTTGCTCTGCCTTGATGATTAATAATAAAAATGATCCTCGTCCCTATTTCATCAGGTTTACAGCGACTTGCCCAATATTTCCGGCACCTTGCATCAGGATCACATCCCCTTCGCGAATGTATTGATCCAGTTGCTCTTTTAAGGATTGTTCATTTACACGAACTACATTTTTGTCATTCTCTCTGATTTTTTGTGCCAGATTATCACTGGTCACTCCTGGAATTGCTGTTTCACCAGCAGAATAAATATCAAACAGAAATAACTGATCAGAAAGACTCAACACATCAACAAATTGATCGTACAAAGCCTGAGTTCTACTGTAACGGTGTGGCTGAAATACATGCACTAAACGCTTGTCTGGCCATACCCGACGAAAGGCATCCAGAGTAGACAAAACTTCTTGTGGGTGATGACCGTAATCATCAACAACCAGCGCAGAACCCTGAGCAAATTGCTTCTCACCAAGCATTTGAAAACGACGCCCAACACCTTGGAACTTAGCTAATGCATTGATAATTGACGCATCATCAACACCCAGTTCTGTTGCAATTGCAATCGAAGCCAATGCATTCAATACATTATGACGACCAGGATATTGGAAACGGATGGTGAGCGGCTGATGAGGTACTGGTCGCTGTACTGTAAACTCACTCACTAATTCTTTTTGTGTCCAATCAACCGCACGATAATGTGCCTCATTGCTAAAACCATACGTTAAAGTAGGACGTTGAATTGCGGGTAAAATAGTACGTACAACAGGATCATCAACACAAACTACCGCCAAACCATAGAACGGTAAATGATGTAAAAACTCAATAAATGTAGTTTTTAACTTATCAAAATTACCTTCATAAGTTTCCATATGATCGGCGTCAATGTTAGTAACAATAGCCATCATTGGTTTTAAGAATAAGAAAGACGCGTCACTTTCATCCGCCTCAACAACCAAATAAGAGGATTGACCCAATTTAGCATTCACACCTGCGCTATTTAATTTACCGCCAATCACAAAGCTTGGATCCAGGCCACCTTCAGCCAATATGCTGCTGACAAGACTTGTTGTGGTGGTTTTACCATGCGTACCTGCCACAGCAATGCCGTGACGAAAACGCATTAATTCAGCCAGCATTGCCGCTCGTGGAATCACAGGAATCATTTGTTCATGTGCTGCAGCCACTTCAGGGTTGCTCATGTCAATAGCAGAGGAGCGAACCACTACATCTGCGCCTTCAATGTGTTCGGCTTTATGCCCTAAATATACGGGAATACCTAAGGACTTCAAACGTTGTACCGTAGTGCTTTCACCGGCGTCTGAACCTGTAATCCGATAACCTTGATTGTGCAGTACTTCTGCAATACCGCACATACCCACGCCACCAATTCCAATAAAATGAATTTGTTCAACGCGCCCCATCCGTGGAGATAAAAATTGTCCTAAATTGCCCACAATTCCTCCTTATGCTGACAGTGGCCTTAAGCCCAAAGCCTGCCAACGATTTTCATGATCGATGCGTAATAATAGAGCAACGACCACACAATTAATTACCATACTTGCACCACCATAACTCATCAGCGGTAAAGTTAACCCTTTTGTAGGCAATAGACCTGAATTCACACCCATATTAATTGTAGCTTGCAAACCTAACCAAAAAGTTAAACCGTAAGCGGTGTAGGATGCAAAGAGACGCTCTTGAACATACGCATTATACGCAATCGTCATACCTCGAATAACCAGAATACAATACAGTGCTATTACTACTAAAATACCCACCAAACCTAATTCTTCTGCTAAAACAGCGAACAGAAAATCTGTGTGCGCTTCAGGCAAGTATAACAACTTCTGAATACTTTCTCCTAAACCTGCACCAAACCAGCCACCGCGACCAAATGCAATCAGTGACTGTGTTAATTGATAGCCACTATTATACTGATCGGCCCACGGGTCTAAAAAAGCGGTTAAACGTGCAACCCGGTAAGGAGATGAGACTGCTAAACAAGCTAAAGCCCCCATTACCGCAATCATTAAGCCTACATAATACCGTAATTTAACCCCAGCTAGAAATAACATAGCCATTACGGTGCCAGAAATAACTACCGTAGCACCAAAATCAGGTTCAAGCAGGAGCAAGACTGAAACCAAAACTAAAATCACCATCGGTTTAATAAAACCCACGATGCTTTCACTAACTGCTTTTTTTTGACGCACCAAATAACCTGAAAGATAAAAAATCATCGTCAATTTAGCTAACTCGGAAACCTGAATACCGATAGGGCCTAAAGCCAGCCATCGTCTGCTCCCGTTAACTGAACGACCAATACCTGGTACCAATACAAGCATGAGCATCACCAGACACACCACAAGCATGGGCATACTGATGCGTTCCCAAAAGCTGCTGTCGGTACGAATCACAATCAAAGCCATCATCAAGCCTACAAATAAATAACAAGACTGACGAATCAAAAAATGAAAAGGTTGATGGAAGTATTTAGTGGAAATCATCACCGAGCTTGAGGAAACCATCATTAAACCGATAATCAATATACAAATAACGACACCAATTAACCACTTATCATAAAGTGAAATAGGTTTACTGACTGGTTTACCTCTTTGATTAAGATGTCTTGGGCGCATGGAGTTATAACTCGTCAACTAAAGAAGTAAACACCTCGCCGCGATGATTAAAATCACGGAACATATCAAGGCTGGCGCAAGCGGGAGATAATAAAACAACATCTCCTGGTTTTGCTTGCGCTTTAGCTGCGGCAACTGCCCTCTCTAAGGAGGTGGCGTGCGATACAGGAACTACATCCGCCAGAGCTGCATCCAGTTTATCAGCGTCTTCACCAATTAACACAATCGAACGTACAAACTCTGAAATAGGTTGGGCTAATTCATTAAAATCGGCACCCTTTCCTTGTCCACCTGCGATAAGCACAATCTTTCCTTGCATAGAACCTCCTATTCCATTAATTGCAGAGATTGTTGCACCAATGTTTGTACCTTTAGAATCATTGATCCAATCAACTCCATCAAGAGTTCGCACCCACTGGCAACGATGAGATAAGCCTGAAAAAGTAGTCAGTACCTTAATAATATGTTGCTGTGGAATCCCTGCGGCATCTGCTAAAGCACTTGCTGCAAGTGCATTAAGCCAATTATGTATTCCTTTAATTAATACGGACTCTGCAGATAAAAAGCAAGTAGAACCTTGTACAAGCCAGATTTTACCCTCTTGATTGATTAATCCCCAATCTTCTGTTGCAGGCGCATCAGTACCAAAAGAAATAGAATTCATTTTCGCTGTAGGTCGAGTAAAAGAGTCATCTCGATTAAATAAAGCAACTTCTGCTTGATGATAAACTCTTTGTTTGGCTTCCACGTAAGCATCCATTGTATGATGTCTGTCTAAATGATCAGGTGACACATTCAGAATGGTTGCAGCCACTGGCGCTAAAGAATAGGTCAAATCCAACTGAAAGCTGGATAGCTCCAAAACCCATAAGTCGTATTGGTGTGCATCATCCAACATATCAAGCACTGGTGCACCAATATTACCTGCAACAGCAACCTTATAGCCAGCAGCTTTCGCCATTTCACCCACTAAGGTGGTAACCGTTGATTTACCATTGGTTCCGGTAATCGCAATCACGGGGGCTTTAATTTCACGTGCAAGGCATTCAACATCACCATAAACAGCGATACCTGCTGTACGAGCCTGTTTCAAAAAAGGAGTATCCAATGACAAACCGGGACTTGCAATAATATCCGTCAGTTCTTGAAATACAACGTCAGGAATCTCTTGGGTATAGATCGTAACATCAGGAAATTCTGCAGCAAACTCAACTAAATTTGGTGCATCAGGACGCGTATCAAAAGCAATGAAGGCTTTATTATTTCTGCGCAAATACCGTGCTACAGATAAACCTGTTTTACCCAAACCTGCAACTAAATATAAAGGATGACCCATGAATGCACCTTGCCTATCGAAGTTTTAAAGTAGCCAATCCGCATAACACAAATACAACTGTAATAATCCAAAATCGGACGATGATCTTAGGTTCAGACCAACCTTTTAATTCAAAGTGATGATGCAGCGGCGCCATACGAAACAAGCGTTTGCCATGAGTGTATTTAAAATAGCCCACCTGTAAAATCACTGAAATGGTTTCAATAACAAACAAACCACCCATCAGTAACAATACCAGCTCTTGACGTATAACTACAGCAACGATACCCAACGCAGCCCCTAAAGCCAGGGAACCGACATCACCCATAAACAGTTGCGCGGGGTAACTGTTATACCAAAGAAAGCCCAAACCTGCGCCCACAATGGAAGAGCAGAAAATGGTAAGCTCTCCCGCATTAGGCACAAAGGGCATCACCAAATAATGTGCGTACACCGCATTGCTTGAAGCGTATGCAAAAATACCTAAGGCACCAGCAACCATGACTATAGGCATAATTGCCAAGCCGTCTAATCCATCCGTTAAATTGACCGCATTTGAACTTCCGACAATAACAAAGTAAGCAAGTATGGGAAATAAAACGCCCAAACCTAAAGTTATTGATTTAAAAAAGGGTACGGTTAATTGAGTATGTACGGGTAAAGTCGCGTTCATGTACAAATAGGTTACGGCGACTATGGCGATCACTGATTGCCAAAAATACTTCCAACGACCCGGCAAACCTTTACTGTTTTTTAAAACCAATTTACGATAATCATCAACCCAACCGACTACGCCATTGGCCAAGGTGACTAAAAGAACCAACCACAAGCTTGATTGCTGTAAATCACCCCAAAGAAGGCAGCTGACCGTAATCGCTAATAAAATAAGTACACCACCCATGGTTGGCGTACCGGCCTTTGATAAATGCGACTGAGGACCATCATCGCGAACCATCTGCCCTATTTGCAAACTACGTAGCCAACGAATCGTTAACGGACCACATACCATGCCCACTATAAGTGCTGTCAGAGCAGCCAAAATAGACCTGAAAGTCAAATATTGGAAAACTCTTAACGCATGATATTGTCCTTGAAATAACTGCGTTAGCCAGTAGAGCATAATTGTTCCTTGTGTTAAGTAGTGCCTAAGATCTGTTTTTTGGGACTGTTGCATTTTCAGCTACCTAGCGAAATAGCAACAACCTCAATTAATAGTGTTTTTATTATACAGAGTGTGTGGGGCATGCTAAAAAAGTGGCCAAGCATATCACACTCATACCGCATCAATTAAGCAATTTACTGACAATTTTTTCCATAGCGCTGGATCGAGATCCTTTTACCAGAACAACCGTATCAGGAGCCAACTTTTCGATTAGATTTTGCACTAATTGTTCCTGGCTGGCAAAGTGCTCGCCACCTGCTCCAAAAGCCTCCGAGGTCAATTTACTGCAGTTACCGTAACTGAGCAGTAAATCAATTCCTAATCGTCGCGCCGCAAATCCTACTTCCTGATGATGTTGTGTAGCCCAATCACCCAGCTCACCCATATCGCCAAATACAAAGATTTTTTTCCCTGGACGTTCTGCCAATACTTCCAAAGCAGCCAGAACAGAGCGTAAATTAGCGTTGTATGTATCATCAATTATTGTAGATTGATTTTTCCCGGCAAGAACGGTCAAACGTCCTTTAACGCCACCAAAATTATTTAAACCCTGCTGAATGTCTTTAATTGCAACACCTACTGCATGGCAGCACGCTGCAGCAGCTAAAGCATTTCGAACGTTATGCAAGCCAGGAACCTGCAATTGAATATCAGTACGCCCATTAGGTACTATTAAAGAAAACTGCGCACAACCTTGTGTGTCTAAACGAAGGTCTTGTGCGTACACATCTGCTGGATGTTCTATTGAAAAACGCAGGACTTTTTTATCAAGTAAGAGTTCATCCCAAAAATGCGCGTAGGCATCATCGGCATTGACTACAGCAACGCCAGCGGAAGACAGTCCCTGATGAATTTCGCCTTTAGCGAGAGCGACTCCGTCGATAGAACCAAAGCCCTCTACATGGGCTGGAGCAATATTATTAATTAAGGTAACGTCCGGATGAACAATGGCAACTGTATGCGCAATTTCTCCTGGATGATTGGCACCTAATTCAAAAACAGCGTAACGATGCTGGCTATTCAACTGCAAAACACTTAGTGGCGCGCCAATATGGTTGTTTAAATTGCCTTTAGTTGCATGGGATGGGCTGGGTAAAATAGCAGCGATCATTTCTTTGGTGGTGGTTTTTCCATTGGAGCCTGTTAAGGCAATCACCGGACAATGCATGTCGTGTCGATGTGCTGCAGCAATTTTGGCTAAAGCTAAAATCGAGTCAGCAACAATGAACTGGGGCATTGTAACTCCATCAACCGCATGAGTTACTACTGCAGCTAAAGCACCTTGTGCTTCTGCTTGTTTAACGAAATCATGCCCATCAAAACGCTCCCCTTGAATAGCAATAAATAAGCTACCCGGTTTGAGTTCGCGACTGTCAGTACAAACGTCAGTAATTTCTGCGTTTATCTGAGATGTTTGAGCAAGCAATGCAGCAACAGTATTTAGATTCATGGGCATCAAGAGAAGACTAAAAGTCTAGTGTACTAACACTTTAGCTTAGAGTTCAAGGATTAATAACATGAAGTAGGGGCAATTTGAGGTAAACAGGGGAAACTCGTAGAATTTATCCCTTCTCCCACTAGTGGGAGAAGGGAAATAAATTATTACACCGCGATCGATTCAAAATGAGAATTATTTAATTCTAATAAATAATGATAACGCTCAATTCGTTCCTCAGTTAAAGGTTTGCGTTGATCATCCAGAAGATGAGCATCTAATCCTTCTTTTAACTGATGCGCCGTATCCAGCATCACCGCAAATCGCTCTGCATCAATGCCTGGGTTACACGATGATTTCATGTACAAACACAAACCACGCACACTAAAGGCACCAATGTTTTGCAAATCAAAAACACCCGTATTTGTTGCTGCCGCAAGGCTGCATAAGATTGGACCATCACCATTAGTGAATTGATGACGGTGAAATAAACCGCCTTCGCCAAAACGCAAACCAGCGGTTAAAACTGTTTGTAATAATTCATACCCGGCAAATTGTCGGTTTTCTTTTGCCAGTAAAAACATCATTAATGCAGGACCGGTTTCCTCTATAACTTCAACTGTCTCGGTTTCCACATCCATTCTTAATGTTGCTTTAGGTTCTGGTGCCACTACTTCAGGCTCTTCTTCCTGAGGCATTAGTCGTGGTTGTGACGATGTAACAGCAGGTTTTTTAAATGATGTTGTTTCATTATCTGAAAAAGGCTCTGTTTTTATTTTACGCACAGCAATAATGTCATCATTATAAGTTGGCGTGTCACCAGTATTTGTCGTTGTTACATCCAGACTGGGATGATAACGCTCTGAACTCAGGCTTTGTCTTCTAGCCTTCATTAAGCGCCCAATCGCCACAATCACACCAACTAACAACAGGACATTAAGAATTAAGCTCCAATTTGCCTGCATCATTTACTCCATAGCCAAAGCCTGCATTACGTCAACGGCAACCAAACGCGACACTCCAGGCTCACGCATAGTTACCCCCATCAAATGATCTGCCATTTCCATCGTCACCTTATTATGCGTAATAAAAAGGAACTGAACGAATTGTGACATCTCTTTTACCAAAGCGCAAAAACGTCCGACATTCACGTCGTCTAAAGGTGCATCTACCTCATCTAACATACAAAATGGCGAAGGATTCAACTGAAAAATTGCAAATACCAATGCAACTGCTGTCATCGCTTTTTCACCCCCGGATAACAAATGAATCGTACTGTTTCGTTTTCCAGGAGGCTGCGCCATTACTACAATACCAGCTTCTAATAGATTTTCACAAGTCAATTCGAGCTGCGCTCTACCGCCGCCAAAAAGTCGCGGGAAAAGTGCCTTAAATGACGTGTTTACTTCAGCAAAGGTATGCTCCAATCGAGTACGTGTTTCGGTATCCATTTTGTCAATAGCAGTCTCCAAAGTGGCCAAGGCTTCATTCAAGTCCTGCAGCTGCTCATCCAAATAGATTTTACGTTGTTGTTCTGTAGCAAATTCTTCTATTGCGGCCAGATTAATTGCACCCAAACGTTTGATTCGTTCAGAAAGAGCAATAAGCTCATCCTCACGCATGCTTTGAGTGGCGTCCTCAGAAAGACGCTCTAATAAATCCTGTGCCTTTAAAGCAGATTCATCAAGCGACTCTTGCACGGAACTGGCGCGCACGGCCAAAGCCTGTTCTTGCATCCGCGCTTGCGCGATAAGCTCTTGTACTTTTTTCACATCCAGATCGCAAGTAATTATATGCTTTTCGAGATCTTCAAGTTCCAATCGCAATTGCATCAATTGTTCGCGACTCACAGTCAGTTGTAATTCAACTTCTGTATGTTTTAGTAATTGCTGCTCAAGCTGGACCTTAAGCTCTGTTCCTGGTTGTTCTGTTTGTAAACAAAGAAGTGCCAAATGCTCCAAACGCTCTTGCAATACATCCAGGCGCTCTTGTTCGCGACTGATGCGTTCGGCTAATTGCTGGATTTTATTGTTCTCTCTGTCGTAGCTCAATTCAGCCTGATGCAATTCCTTACGTACTTCTTCCAATTGCAGGCTGTATTGGTTCAGAGTCTCTAACCATTCTTGTTTTTCATGCATGCATTGTTCTTGCTGCAATTCAGCGTCCTGGCATTGCGTTTCCAGGGACTGCAGGCTCTCTTTTAAAATGACTTGTTCGCCAACTGTTTCTTCAAGAGTCATCTGCAATTCGTTACATTCTTCAGTCAAAGCTGCTGCCAATTTCTCGGCATGAAGAATTGCTTGCTCATTCGTACTTAAAGCAGCTTGATTCGCTCTTAAAGCCTCATTGCTGGCATTTACATTCAGTTGTTGCAGCTCGGTGTCCGCCAGACTTTTTTGTAATTGCTGATGGAAGTGATCACGCTCTGTTCTTAGCGTTTCAATTTTTTGTTGTAGTTCTTCAACAAGCACTGCCAAATCTGTAATTTTTTGTTGGCGCGCCAGTAACCCTAACTCATCCTGCTCACTTGGCAAAACAAATTTAACCCAGCCGTTGCCGAGCCAAAAGCCATCCGGAGTAATGATTGATTGGTGTTCTTCCAAACTAGGTAACCAGCTTAAAGCTTCATCAAAATGCTCTGCGGCGTAAATATGTTCTAAAGGATAGGCATTGGCCGGAATAGCACTTTGAATTTTATCAACTAACCGGGGATACGGTGCTGAGGTAGCGCTTAAAGAACGTAGTGTAACCACTTGTTCGCCTTGGCTCTCACAAAGCTCACGCTGCGGCCAGAGCAAATCAAAGGTCTCTAAAACATAAGCATGCAATGTATCATTTAAGACACGCTCACAAGCAGATTGCCATTGTGCTTCAACCTGTAATACATCCATTAGTCGTGGCTTATCAGACCACTCGGGAATATCCGCTTTATTACTTTGTATTCCCTGTCGTGCAGCGCGTTGCGCGGCCATTAATGCGGCGTGCTCACTGTTTTTTCGATGAAAATCATCTTGCAACTGATGCAAGTGCTGCTCGGTTTCTTGCATGCTTAAACGCAATTGATTCGAGTATTCTTGATTTTGTTTTAACTGTTGTTCATCAAATTCTTGGCTTTCAATAAGTTTAATGTGTTGTATATCCAAATCTTGTTTCTTCTGCTGCAACTCACTTATAGAAATTGATTCTTGCTCCAGCTGCAGTTTTTCCAAACGAACTAGCGTCTGTTGTTGTTTCTGTTCCAAATGCTGCGTTTTGACTTGTGTTACCTGAAACTCTCTTTTCAGCGTATTCGTCAGTGTTTGCACTTCCTGCCAGCGAAGATCCCACTGTGCCTGTTGCTGTTGCGCCCCCTGCCACTGCTCTTCCTGCTCTTTGAACTTAGTTCTTAAATCCAGTAATTGTGTTTCCAGCAGTTGCGTATTTTGCTGACAAAGAAGCATTTCTTCCTGATCTTGTTTCAGCTGGTCTGCAGCGGCTCGCCAATCCTCCTGCATTTGTTGCTGATCGTGTTCTAAACGTTTCTTTTCTCGCGCCTGCTGCTGGATGGTTTCTTCCAGACGAGCAATTTCAGTGCCTAATTGATAAAAAGAAGTTTGAATAAGCTGTGTTTGCTCGTCCACATCATATAAGGTTTCATTCAAAACAACGCGTTCCGTATTCGCCTTGGTCAGCATACTTTGTTGCTGCTCATGAGTGAGCGCCAAATCGTGCAGCTCACGCTGTTTGATTTCTTGCTGACTAATAAAATCTTGCCATTTAAGTGCCAAAATTTCAGCGCGGCATAATTGCTCTTCTTCTTTAAGGATAAGATAACGTTCTGCAGCTTTGGCTTGACGCTCTAAACGTTGTAATTGTTTGTCTAGTTCATCACGAATGTCTGCAATACGCGTTACATTCTCACGCGTGTGTGCGATTCGCTGCAAAGTTTCTTTACGACGTTCCTTATATTTAGAAACGCCCGCCGCCTCTTCAAGAAATACGCGTAAATCTTCAGGCCGTGCTTCAATTAACTGGGAAATAGTACCCTGACCAATGATTGAATAGCCTCGAGCACCAGCTCCTGTACCTAGAAAAATATCAGTAATGTCTTTGCGTCGGCAGCGACTGCCATTCAGATAATATGAAGAATCACCATCACGAGTCACCACACGTTTTACAGCAATTTCCCCATAGCTTGCAAAAGGCCCGGTCAAACGCCCTAGGCTGTTATCAAAAACCAGCTCAACGGATGCCTGACCTACGGGTTTGCGATTTGAAGAACCATTGAAAATAACATCAGTCATCGATTCGCCACGTAAATTACGCGCGGAACTCTCTCCCATAACCCAACGAACTGCATCGATAATATTGGATTTTCCACAGCCATTCGGACCGACCACAGCAACCAATTGGCCAGGAAAAGGCACCACCGTAGGATCAACGAAGGATTTAAAACCTGCTAATTTCAATTGCTTCAAATGCATAAGAATGGCAATTTAAATGAAATAATGCCTTATTATAAAGGAATTAGCTCAGTTACAACAGCGCAACATTGACAAAAACGTATAGCGTAATATAATGCAAGCACGCAATGGAAACTGGACAAATAATGAATCATTTCCTCAAAAAGTCACCACTTAGAGCTCTTTTTTTAAGTGTTTTATTCATTTTTTCACTGCAGGCCTGTTCTGAGCCCGCCAATTTAACCCTAGCAAAAAACGAAGCCAAAAATTATTATGTATCAGGCGAATATCATAAAGAATTAGCTCAAGTAATTAATGAAGCTCATGAATACATTATTAATGAAGCACTTATCAATCAGAAAAAAAAGAACCCAGAAAAACTAGCCCTAGTTTTAGATATCGATGAGACCAGCTTATCCAATTACAAAAACATGATAAAACGCGATTTTACCGGAACTCGTGAACAATTTCATGAAGATATTATGGCAGCCGATGCTCCAGCCATTGCGCCTACACTGGCATTGTATAAAGATGCTATTCAGCATGGAATTAAAATATTTTTCGTAACAGGCCGTTCCGAAGAAGAACGTCTGGCGACAAAAACTAATTTAAAGAAAATTGGTTACACGCAATGGACAGCACTTTATTTACGTCCCAAAAACTATACCGAAAAAACCATTGTGACCTTTAAATCACATGCACGCGCATTGATTACTAAAAAAGGCTATACCATTATTGCGTCAATTGGTGATCAACGCAGTGACATAAAAGGTGGTTATGTAAAAAAAGGATTTAAACTACCCAATCCTTATTATTATCTGCCTTAGTAGGCCCCGTCATCCAGAGCTTAGCGAAGGATGACGCCTATATCAAAGCCTACCTAAAGTATTTCGACTTTCATCTTGCGGTATTAATTTTTCTAAAACCAATGACAGCATTAATTGAATCTGCTTCTCATACATAGGACGCGAATACCCTCCTTCCAATCCCCAATACATGCAGACAATAGATTCTTTATGTTCATTATATAATTCAAAAATCCGCTCGTAAAACTGTCTTAAATCCTCATCGCTAAAACGGGTTTTACGTGCTTCTTCTGCACTCATCATCTGACCGTCGATGTATTTCCCACAATCAGCAGTTTCCTCTTCATGCGAATCCCAACCTGTTGGTAAAAACAGGGCTATCTTGTGGCCTTTGATTGTGGCATTACTCATTTGCTCTTCTATTTTTTCCAAAATAAAAGCAAGTGCGGGATGAAGTGAGTCTTTTTTACGGGTTACTAAACTTAAATCCACAGCAAAATAATTCAAAGTTCCTTGATGCCAATACCTAATCTGTCTTCCCGCATCTTTGCCTTCACTTCCCATAGCAGTATTAATATCCTGATAATTTTGACGAGGGTAAACTCTGGAATCAAAGGCATCGAGATGGCAAATATCAAGGTCTATAGCAAGCTTATGTAAATTATAACTTAAGCCATTATCTCTGTTTACGTCCGTGCCTGCGATAATGATTTTAAGAGGAGATTGATATTTACTGGCAATATATTTGATTAATATGGAGGTCTTATCCAAGACACAAAAACCACTACCCTTATCATCAAAAGCATGATGCGTAGGTAAACCAAAAGAAAAACACGTTTTTGCTGCAGAAAATAAAGTTGCAGCCATATCCTTAACCAACACCTCAAAAGTTCCTGATGTAATCGTAATATCCGAATTTAATTTCTGAGCACCATTTGCATGTGCCTGAATAGAATAACCAACCAATTGCTGCACATATTTTAGCGTATGAACCGCAAGCAAGGCTTGCAATACCGTGTCGTCCTTAGGAATTTGCGCTAAAAAATTCAAGGCTGACTCTTTATCATCGGTTTTAAGCGCTGCAAATAATTTCTTCCACTCCAAAGACAGGTTTGGATGCTCCGTATCAGTCACCAATAAAGATAGATGCTCTTTTTCCATTTGCTTTATTATTTGGGTCATATGCATAAGACGCGTGCGCTGATCTTCACTGCCGCCAGCGGGCATGGAGTTCATTTGTTCAATATCTTTAGTTGAAGGAACTTGAATAACACATTCTTTAGTCGCTGCAGAATAAGAGCTGGATGGCTGAGAAGATCTTAAAAAATATCCGATTTTAGTATACATACTCATTCCCTATGAGAATTTAAGCTCAGGCTTAAACGAATATTTGGAGCTCTGTCTGAAGGACAGAAACTCCAAATAATTTATAGATTATAGGGCTTATATGAAGGATGCAATCAGCAAGTTTGACCAGACCATTCTGGAGAGTACGCTGGCGGCGGTAATTCTTCTTGCTCGGCGGCTTCTGTTTTAATGTTTAAAAGCTCTTTAGATAGGCCATGACGCATACCTGAAGCAAATGCAGCACCACCCCAAAAACTCAATCCGTATCCTGAAGCTATCCCCACTCCAATACCAATTCCCAAAACAGTTTTAGCTTGGATAGCACTCAAACCTAAAGCCATGCCCCAAGCAGTAAATGGTGAACTGGCACCTGCAGACAATATAAGAGCCGTCATACTTGCAGCAATAATCAAAGCACCCAATACTACCAACAAAGCGCCCGCAATTTTCTTATTTACAGAAGGTGCACCCACAGCGTATTCAGCCAAATCGCCTAATCGTTTTGTGGCAATTTGATTGCCTGGGTTGTGGTATACCGCATATAAATTTCTAACCACATCAGTATAAAAATGATAATCAACTGGTTTATTGTCGCGAATGGTGTTTTTGATTTCCGAGTTAATTAAATAAGCAGCATAAGCAATTCTTGTTTTCAGCTCTGTAGGGTGCACCGCGTTAGGGTGTAGTAAAAAAGCAGAATCTCGCTCATAGGTTGCAGTTTCATCATCTAAGAAACGCTGTTCATTAGGCACATGGGGGAATGCACTTTGATACCAGACAAGAGCATTAAACCCTGTATGTAAATCATCAGGTAAATCACCTTCTGGATGAATATGCGCGTTTTCAAGAAGCGTGGTAAGGCAACGCAAAAAAGCGGCATCTTTATTTTCTGCTTCAACGTTTGCATGCAACCGACCTAATAAACCACAGACTCTTAGATAGCTTTGTTGTGCCGCTCTGGGATCGGAAAGATCTTGTAAATAAGCTAACTGAGACTTAATTAATTGCAAGCTCATACGTACCTGAAGAGAAAGTCCAAAGAAATGTTCCTCTTCATAATCACTAATTGCCTTAAGAAGGTTTGTATTAAACTCATTAAATAATTGTGCAGGATTCAATCTTAACCTATTTAAAAATAAGTCAGCTGTCGGGATGTGCTGTGTTAACCATTGCTTGCGTAGACTCAATTGCGCTACATCATTCTCGGCAGTCTTTTTAGCATTGATGCAGGGTTGCATCTCCCTTTTAATATCAAGACGTCTTGCCTGTAAGCTCCCAATTCGGTCTTTGGTTTGACTTATATCGCGTGAAAGCTCTCTGTCTTCAGGGGTTTCAAGATAAAGTCCATAGGCATAACTGCTGCGATACATCCCATTGTAACTAGCCCTGTCTCGAAGCAAAGACAAATCAGATTCTGCGTATTTAATGTCTCTATTGATCTGTTTCAAATTATCCCACAAAGGGGATAAGCGTTGTCTTTGCTGCTCAATAACTCCATTATGAAAAGAGGTTCTTTGATCAATTTGCGGTAATTCTGTACGCCAGGTCTCAAGGTCTATTTGATTATAACTAATAATTTGAAGAGTAGAGGGCATAATAATTCTCACATCTGGTTTATATAGCAGGCAAGCGCATTATACATTATGCGAATAATTAGATCAATTGATGCACAATCCAAGCTGCCATACAACGCTTGCACCCTAGTCAATATCCTATAAACTAACAGGGTATTGTTTTTTAATGTGTTTCAAAGGCCACAAGGACATGAAAAGTATGACCGCCAGAAAAAAATCCCTGAGTTCTTATTTTTTTCCATGTATTTTAATTGTTTCAATTCTGCTTGGCGGCTTAACCGGCTCTTACTTTGGTTCCAGCACACCCTATTTAAAACCTTTTGGGGAAATTTTTCTTAATTTAATTTTTACAGCCATAGTGCCCTTAATTTTTTTCAGTATCAGTGCGGCGATTGCACGCCATGATTCGGCAGGTAAATTAGGTAAAATTATTTTTTATATGACTCTTGTCTTTTTGTTTACTGGAGTTGTTGCTGCCGTTTATAGCCTTTTAATCGTGAAACTGTTCCCACTCGGTCAAGGCATCTCATTGCCTTTAGCCGCTATGGTGCCTGCCTCTGCAAAGAGTTTTAGCGAACAAATTTCCGGGATTTTTACCGTCTCTGATTTTAGTAAATTACTCAACCACGAACACATTTTGGCATTAATCGTGTTTTCAATTTTGGTTGGTATTGCGGCATCAAAAGCCAGCGAACAAAGTCGTATTTTTATTGATTTTTTAAAGGCGGGCGAAGAGATTTCCATGCGTGTGTTTCACTTAATTATGTATTACGCCCCCATTGGTTTTTTTGCTTATTTTGCCGTACTAATTAACGAGCTTGGCCCGCAATTAATGCAAAACTACATGCATATTGCGGTATTGTATTATGTCTGCGCCTCCCTATATTTTATTGTGGCATTTACAGCCTATGCCTATTTGGCAGGCAAAACCGAAGGCACAAAATTATTTTGGCGTGCTATTTTTCTACCCACAGCAACAGCACTTGCTACCTGCAGTAGTGCGGCTAGCATCCCGGCAAACCTTATAGCCACGAAGAACATGCGGGTTGCACCTGAAATTTATGAAACGGTAGTTCCACTGGGCTCTATCATTCACAAAGACGGTTCAGTGATTGGTGGCATGTTTAAAATTGCTTTTTTATTTGGTATTTTTCATTTGGATTTTTCCGGAGCATCTATTCTGCTTACTGCTTTTGGTATTTCTCTACTAGTAGGTACCGTAATGGGTTCAATTCCTGGTGGTGGAATGCTCGGCGAATTGCTAATCTTAAGTATATATGGATTCCCGCCTTCGGTTTTAATTGCAATTGCGGCAATAAGCATCATAATTGATCCGCTGGCAACCATGATTAATGTCACTTGTAATAGCGTAAGCTGTATGATGGTGGCGCGTTTGGTGGACGGGAAAGAATGGTTAACTCATAAAGTTTAAGGCGAACAATGAAGGACGTATCCAAATCATCCCAATCTTATAGAAAATTATGGCGCTCTCGCAAAAACCGAAAAATTGCCGGTGTTTGTGGTGGCTTAGGCGATTATTTTAATGTAGATCCAACCTGGATCAGAATAATTTTTATTATTTTTTTCCTATTAGGTGGCACCGCATTTTTAGTGTACCTCTTTATGTGGCTTTTAGTTCCTTTAGAACCAACAGGCTGGCATTAAAATCCGCTGATGATTCCAGGCCGCATAGCGGCCTGGATCTCTAGTCAACTTATGCCGCCACAGTTACTGATAAAGCCAAGGCATTTAAGCAAGCGGCTAAACGTAAAACCGACTGTACCGCTACTTTATTCACCTCATGCTCCATGAGCTGCTTTACGTGCGAATGAATGCACATACCACAACCATTTATTGTAGAAACCGCCAGAGCAAATAACTCGAAATCAACCTTGGACACTCCAGGGTTTAGCATCCCATTCATCCGTAAATTAGCAGGCATGCTTGCCAATTCTTTATTTTCAGATAAATGAACAGCTCGGTAATAAATATTATTCATAGCCATAAGGACTGCAGCTGTTTTTACAGCATGTTCTAATTCTGCGGACATATAGGCCTCACCTTCTGTCTTAATCGCCTCAATAATCTGCTCGTTTTTAAGACTGTAGGCCACCGCTAATGCCGTGCCATAAAACTGGCTTTCAGTTAAGCCAGATTGTGTGATATTGCCAAATAAATTACCCAGATTCAGGCGAATGTCTTTAGCAAAATCAGGGATACTCTGTTTTAATTGTTCGATAGACATTATGGACTCCTGATTTTGTCATTCAGAGTGGAAGTGAAGGATCTCCTGAATATGGCTTGGTGCCATCTGAAGGGAGGTGCTTCGCTATGCTCTGAACGACGATAATTATAAAGTTTCGCCACCAACGGGACGGTTACATGGGCACAATTCATCTGTTTGTAATCCATCTAATAGGCGAAGTACTTCTTGAGGATTGCGACCTACGTTTAAAGAATTCACACTGACATGCTGGATTACATTATCGGGATCAATAATGAACGTCGCTCTTAAAGCACAGCCACTTTCAGCGTCTCTAATCCCAAATCCATCGGTTAATTGTCCTTTCACATCAGCAAAACTGTATTGGTCCAGCGCGTGCAAATCTTTATGCTCACGCCGCCAAGCCAGTTTTACAAACTCATTATCCGTACTGCCACCTAAAACCACCGTATCTCTATCAGCAAATTCACCATTTAATTGAGCAAATGCTACAATTTCTGTTGGGCAGACAAAGGTGAAGTCTTTAGGATAAAAATAAATCACTTTCCATTTTCCTGTAAAACTTTGTTCTGTAACCACTTCAAAAGCACTGACTCCACTTTCCTCATGATGATTAAATCCAGGCTTTACGGCCACAACAGCAAATTCAGGTATTTTTTGACCAACAGTTAACATAAATATCTCCAGTTCAATTAAGCTTCAATTTAAGTATAGGGATGGTCTATAATTATTTAAAATGAATAAAACAGATTTATTTAATCGGAAAAAACGATGAGAAAATTAACGAGCCTCAAACAATTGCACTATTTAGTCACCTTATATGAGCACCAACATTTTGGCCGAGCGGCAAAAGCCTGCTATATCAGCCAATCAACTTTAAGTGCGGCAATTACCAACCTTGAAGAAATTTTGGAAGCGCAACTTTTAGAACGCGATCATAAAACATTTTTATTCACCCCATTAGGCGAAGAAATTGTACGACGCAGCCGTTTAATTCTGGAGCAAAGTGACGAGCTTGTTGATTATGCCCAAAACCAGGATCAACTAATGCGAGGGAAATTCTATTTAGGAGTCATTCCAACTATTGCCCCCTTTATTTTGAAAGAATTACAGGATCTATGCCAACAGCTCTATCCTGATTTAACTTTGTTTATCAGGGAAGATACTACGGATAATGTATTAAAATACTTGGGTGAAGGGAAGCTGGATCTGGTCATTTTAGCCTTACCTTATCCAACGCAGGATTTTCATACACGCGTCTTGTATAAGGATTATTTCAAATTAGTCTTGCCAGAAAGTTGGTTAAATCAGGGCTTTGAACCTGAAATCAGTAAGCTCCCAGAAAACAGCGTGTTTCTTCTTGAAAAAGAACATTGTCTTACCGGACACGCCTTGCAAGCATGTCAGTTAAAAGAAAGTAAAAAAATTAATCATTTTTTTGCTACCAGTTTGCATACGTTAATTCAAATGGTAAGCCATCAACCTGGAATTACTTTCTTACCGCAACTGGCAATTAATAGCGGTATTCTGGCAGGGACAAATTTAACTGCCGTTCCATTAAAAAATGATGAATCCTATCGAGAACTGGGTGTAGCCTGGCGTACGACCTCACATAGAACAGCTATTTATAATCAATTAGCTTCATTGATTAAGCAGATTTTATCTGCAAAATGCACAAATTAAGGTAGTTGTGAAATGCGTGTACTGATGTGATAGTCACTATTCAAAGTTCCTAGATTTGCAATTCGCACTCTGGGAATACACCCTAGATTTTGCTTTTCTACCTGAGGCACAATCAAATCCTCAAGGACTTTCATTAAATTTTGCGCTAAGCTGGCTTTCATTGCAGCTCTTTTTTCGCTCTCAACCCAATAAATTTCAAGATACATCTTAGTCAGATGAGGATCTCCCAAACCAATATAAGAAAAATCTTCCTGAATCACACCACTATGTGCCGTGGTAATATCCATATTGGGTACACTGCGTAGCACTTCATGAATTGCAGCGAATAATTCGCGTAAATCCAATTGAGTAATATCAATATTTTTTGATACTTTAAGTGTTATTTGCGGCATATTTTTCCCTATATATTATTAAGCTCATCCCGTGATCACTTCTTAAAAACTATTCATTGTATTATAGTCTATATTCCCTTCCCAATTATTTATGAACAAACATGCGCACTTACTGTAAACTAATTTTTTGTATTTTCTCTCTTTTTCTCAGCATTAATGCTTATGCCGACACTACAAGCTCTACTCGTATTCCACTGATTTCTAATAAAGAAGTATCTGTTTGGAAGACTATTATTTACCCGGCTAAAGAGCAAATCCTCAAACTGCACCGTCATGAAAATAATCGCATTGTTGTAGCACTCACCGGCGGCAAATTGAAAGTAACGGATAATAAAGGAAAGGTACATTATCTGACTCTGAAAAAAGATAAGGCCTATTATCTAAGCAAAGACATCCCAGGAGAGCTGCATACAGATGAAAACGTAGGCAAAGATCCGGTAAAAGTTGTAGTTATTGAATTAAAAAAATAGCAGCCACTAATAGTCTGCTAACGGGATTTTTTCCTCACTTATATAAGGATATATTGTGCTAATAAATCATTGGAGTTCAAAAGTTGTACTCGTTTGCTTGCCGTTACTGATTGTGCCAGCAGCATTTGCAGCCCCCCAAACAACAGATACGTCTTTAGTTAGCCTACCAAATCTTGAGCTGTCTACTCTGAAACAAGCACATTTACTTGGAGCCATGGAACCGCAAAAGGAAATTACCTTCACCGTATGGCTTAAATTAAGAAATAAGAAACAACTGAATCAGTTAATCAATGACTTATATGACCCACAAAGCCCTCAATACCAAAAATTCTTGCCGGATGAAGAGGTAAATAGCCAATACAGCCCTAGTTCAGAATCATTAGAATCGGTACAAAACTACTTTATTGCCAATGGCATGCAGGCTGAAATTATTTATTCCAACGTGCAAGTTACCGCCACAGTACAACAAATAGAACAATTGTTTGCCACCAAAATAAATTACTATAGTTATAAAAATACTATTGTTTACGGGAATGCTACAGCACCGGTCCTGCCTGCCGCTGTAGCTCAAAAACTATCTGGTATTAGTGGGCTAAGTTCCATCCCCTATGCCAAACCGCTATACCACAATCTAAAGCAATCAGCTTTACACAACAGCACATGGAAACCCGAGCGTTTAGATTTTAAATGGGATTCTTTTGTACCCACCGCAGTTCCCACAACTACCTCGCTACAAGGCATCAGTGGTGCACAATTGCGAACGGCATACAAAGTAGCAAGCATTCCTCCTGTTAATGGCAAGGTTATTGATGGCGCAGGACAAACCATTGTTATTCTTGATAGTTGCGGGCTCTTATCAACAGCCCAATTAACTACCTATGCCAATAAGTACAATACGGCCAATAGCCTGCCCCAATTAACTACCAGTAACTTCGCCGTAGTAAAATCTAATGGAACTCCTTATAGTGGTGGATGTCCTGATACGAGTGGCGAATGGGATGGTGAAATATTATTAGATATTCAGGCTGCTCATACTATTGCCCCAGCATCAAAAATTGTAGTTGTATTAACGACTACTGATTTTTCGAGCCAAGTTGCAAGCACGATTAACTATATTACCTCACATAACTTTACTATAGCCGGATTTTCTAATGCCTATGTCATGTCTAACAGCTGGGGCTATGTAGGCAACGAAAGTGCTACAGAGCCATTGGATACTACTTTGGCTACTGCAGCAGCTAAAGGATTTAGTATTAACTTTTCAACAGGCGATTGTGGCGATCAAACCTACAACAGCGACGGGTGCAGCAAAATAGCTGCCTCACCTACCGTTGCCTATCCAGCTACATCCGGGTATGTTACAGCTGTTGGTGGTACCAGTTTATTTGTAGATACAAACTGGAATTATGCTTTTGAAACAGGTTGGGGTTCTCAAGTAAACGGTACCTTTGATACAGGTAGTGGAGGCGGAATCAGTAAATACCGTCCCTTACCCACATGGCAAAAATCCATTACCGCACTGAAAGCAAGCGGTTATAATGCGGGCACGGTAGGCCAATACAATAAACGAGCCCTTCCGGATATAGGCATGTTAGCAGATATGTATACGGGCTTGTTAATATATACTCCAGACTGCAACCCTTGTTATTTTGGCGGCACCAGCCTTGCGTCACCTCTATTTACAGGAACATTAGCACTCATCAACCAGTCTCGTTCTTTGCTGGCTAATGGAGCACAAAAACCCATAGGTCTGGCAGCCCCTTATTTATATACTTATAACTTGGTTTTAAATCAGGTAAAAGCATTTAATCCGATTTCACCACCCCATCAGATTATTAGTGGAGCACAACCTATAAATGGGCAGATATACGCCTTTAAAATTCTTGATAGCTTCTTTAATCAGACCATAACATTTAATTGGGACTCCTCACTGGCAACCACCCAGAGTCAATTTTGGAATGACGTATCAGGTGTTGGCTCTCCTAATATACCTAACTTCGTCAAAAAAATGTCTACTCTTTAAACCATATTAAGGCGTTACTCGGCGCAGTTAGCGCCTTAACTCAACGGCCTGCAACTAGAGCAAAGGATATAAAATAATGATAAGTAAAAAAAACATTCAAATATTAGGCACTATGATAGTGCTTTTAGTTTCAGGAGTATTATCAGCGGCAATTAACCTGCCAACTGCGGCGATTACCTACACCTTGACAAGTAATGCAGAGCCCACTGGTACTATTTCTCCGAGTGGCATACTAACAGTTAACAAAGGCACAAGCTTAACTTATACAGCAACTCCCAAACCCAATTATGTAGTGTATCAATGGTTAGTTGATGGAGTAGTTGCACAAGGGGGCGGAGTAAAGTTTCTCCTAAAAAATGTTACAGCAAATCATACGATTAAAGCCCGATTTATCAATACAAGGGTTTTATATAGCGCCACTCAAAGCGGGGAGCTATTTTTTTCATACAATGCGGGTGGTCTCTGGAAAGCAACTGCCTTAAAGCCTGCAGGTGGAGCACCTATCAAAAGTATTTATGCCACTACAAGTACTCTATACGCCAGCTCAAGCAATGGTTTTATATATTATTCAACTAATAATGGAGCTTCTTGGGTGGCAACAAAATCTCCTGATACCACCCCAGTAAACAGTATATTTTTATCTGGAAATAAACTCTATGCAGGAACTTCAAAAGGCTTTGTTTATTATTCAATAAATCAAGGCAGTACATGGACAGCGACCCATTCACCCGATGGCACCGCCGTCAATGCTGTGTACGTGGTTGGTACTACTCTCTATGCAGCTGCGCGTGGGTATGTGTACTACTCAACAAATAATGGCGTCAGCTGGACTGCCATTAACGGTCAGGTTAATGGCAGTGCAATTAAAAGTATTTACGTAGTCAACAACAAAATTTATGTGGGCACAGCAATTGACTATATTTATACCAGCACCTCAGTAACAGGTGGCGGAAGCTGGGCTCCATATGCCCAGAACGTAAGTACTTTATTTGTTAGTCCTAACAGCATCGTCTATGCGGGGACTCAAAATGGTTATGTATATACAGTTGCTGACAGTGTCGATCTGGGCTTTGTTACATACAGCCCTATTACCAGTCTTTCTTCGTTACTTTAAAGAATGCACTTACCTCATAAAATCGGTTTCTCTTGTACGCGAAACCGATTTTACACAACTCATGATATCTATCAATGACTCAGCGACTTTTTGCAGCTCTCTAAAGCAGTGCATCAACTCAGATCATCTCCGCTATTTGAGGCTCAATAATTTGTGGAAAGTCTGATTGATGCGCTAAATAATGAGTAGTTATTTGTACAATACGCGCAGCAGCCTGACCATCTCCATAGGGTGAATCCACATTACACATTTTCATATACACATACTCATCATAGAGTAATTTTTCAACCTCTGTAATGATGCGTTCAATATCATGCCCCACTAACAATGCAGCCCCACTAGAAACAGCCTCCACTCGATCAGTCTCTGTTCTCAGCACTAAAACAGGTTTATGCAGCGCCGGCGCTTCCTCTTGCAAACCACAGGAATCAGTCAAGACAAAATAACAATTTTTTAATACACCCACTAATTCTTTATACTCCAATGGCGGACTCAAAATAATATTATCAATATGACTCAAATGCGTCTCGATAACACCGCATACATTAGGATGTACGGGAAGTAAAAAGACTGTATTTTTATTTCGCTCTGCCAAATACTTTAACGCGATACATATATTAATTAATGGTTGACCACAATTCTCCTTGCGATGACAGGTTACCAAAATGAGCTTTTTCTCTAATACAGAGGTGGGTGGAATAGTTCGCGCGCACTCATATAAGGTGTCAATAATCGTATTTCCAGTAACATAAACATGACTATTAATTCCCTGTTGTATTAAATTATTTGCTGTTAACTGCGTCGGACAAAAATGCAACTGCGATACCAGACTGATTGCTCGTCGATTCAATTCTTCGGGAAAAGGATTATCAATACTCGCAGTACGCCGACCCGCTTCAATATGTGCAAAAGGAATTTTCCTGTAAAAGGCAGATAAAGCAGCAACAAGCGTAGTGGTTGTATCTCCTTGTGCAATCACCAAGTCGCATTTGCTATGCGAAAAAAATTCATCGAAATGCGCAAATAAATTACTGCTTAACATGCCTAGACTCTGATTGGGTACCATCACATCAAAATGAATCGTTTCTTTAATTTGAGCCTGATATAACAGCGTAATAAACAATTCTCGATATTGGCCCGTTATAATAATGTGTACGCCAAACAATTCAATTTTTTGCAAGGACTTAATTACTGGAATCATTTTAAGTGCTTCAGACCGCGTACCAATAACACAAACAATATTAAATTTTTTCATAAATACCTCGTCTTTAATTTCACTGCCCCAAGTACATCCCTGTACTTACCCGCTCTTAACTGAGCACCAATAAATCCCGACATTTTTTCCAAAATGAATTATTCAACAGGAACTTAATAAGTGTGAAATACAAAGTGATTTCATTAACAGTCTTTGTTTGTACAAAAAACAGGGTTGGATTTATCGCCAAAAAAAGATGCATTATGATCGCTCTGGTGCAGGATATACAAAGATATATTGATAGGTGACATGGCCATAACTTAGCAGCATTTTATGCAGATTTTTTTTCACAATGACCGTCCTTAGTTTATGTTTTGAAAATCAAATTACTTTTTTAAAATTAACAAAAATGTATCATTAACAACATCTATGTTGAGATTTTTCACATAACCTTCCATAGAGATGATTTCAAAATCCATCATCAATCTACCGAATAAATTTTTAAAAGTAAATAATCATTTAATCGAAATTTCAGGAAGTTTTAGCATTGGATTTTCAGAGGCACAGCAGGAATAAAGTTTGAGTCACAGATAATAAATGTGTTTCTAAGCTGCATTTTATTTATTGATAATAATCAGAAAATGGCTTTATTGGTAGATATATTGCCTGATTAAATAGATAAATCGGTCCGCCAAGCCAGCAAATTCAACTACAATTAAAGTGTAGGGTATTTAAAATTTATTGCAAACAAGCATTCAAAGGATTGGTGTGCAAATGTTTCATAATATTCTAAACCCCATTAAATACTCTGGTATTTCTGGGAAATACAATCGCCTATACCGCCTGATTCACTATATTACCTGGGAATTAATCGCTGTGTGCGTTGTTATTACTAGTCTTTATGCTGCGTCAAGGTTATGGTATTTAGTCACAATAATTTGTGCCGCGGTTACACTGGCACTATCTAATTTATGGATTCTTAAAACAACCAGAAACTCAACTTTATGTGGTCACATATTATCTTTTCTTGTTTTTTCAACTATTGTAATTACCAATTATTTAATTTGGGGTATAGGACCACTTCGCTCCCAATGGTTTTATGTAATGCCGTTACTTGCGGCTTCTCTCACAGGGATGATGGGGATGCTTGTTTACTCAACAGCATCGCTTGTCATGGTCTTAGTCAATAGTATGTATTCCATCCCACCCTATTACACACTCACAGCTGCACAATTCCTGATTATTGAGTGGGTGAACTATATTTTTGCTTATCTAATTATCATTACCACATTGGCCAGCTTAATCTATGAAAATCGACGCTACGAGCAGGAGTTAAACGATAAAAACTATTTATTGCAAGCAGAAAAAGATCAATACCACTATTTAGCACAGCTTGATCCATTAACCAATTTGCCCAATCGCCGATATTTTATCCAGCATTTACACGAACTCATTGATACATTACCTCCGCAGCACTGCGCTACAGTATTTTTCATCGATATGGACAATTTCAAAGAAGTAAATGATCGTTATGGGCATAATATAGGTGATGAACTCTTATTAGAAACCACCAGACGCTTACAAGTCTGCTTTCGTGAAGGAGATTTCATCGCGCGTTTAGGAGGAGATGAATTTACCGCTATCGTATTGCATGCGCCCGATAAAAATATCCCTCAACTCATTGCGCAAAGGATTATTCATGAGTTTGAATACCTATTTAAATTTGAAAATAATACGGAATACCATTTCTATGTCAGCATAGGTTTTGCGAGCTATCCCATTGATGCTCCAACAGCTCCTGACTTAATTATTAAAGCGGATTTAGCGATGTATGCTGCTAAAAAAATACCTGGAAATTCATTTTGTCAGGCAGATGCGCCAATTACGTCGTCCTGAGCGTAGCGAAGGACCTCCCATCAAATGGCAGCGAGCCACATTCAGGAGATCCTTCGCTTACGCTCTGGGGACACGCTTATTGAGCTGAAGTTACCTCAAGACGCGTTTTTAATAAATAAAGTATGCTTTTCTTTTTCTCATCAGACACTGTATTAGACTGAACTAAATCCAGGCAATAATCAGCGAAAGAATTTATTCTGTCTTCATCTGTTTGCGTAGAACTGTCTGCAATTTGGCTGTTTTTATAACCATTTTCCAGTTCTATTGCTATGGCTTCAACCGCTGCATCATCTGGAATATCGCCTTCATCAAATCCTGCTTGTTTGCTCACCGCTGCAATTTGTTCCAACAAGGTATTAAGGTGTGCAGGAGTCACATCAGCAGCTGAAGTTGCGCCCGTTGATTTAACAAGCATTTTCAGATCATCGTGTCTCTCTTGTTCCCAGTACTCTCGATCACCCTGAAATGCAGTAACAGTCATTAATACTCGAGGATCAATGCCTTTATGATCAAACAGTGCTCTATTGGTCACTTTAAAGGTCCAATTATTTTTTAATCTAAAGAATGGACGGCTCATAATAGCCATTTCTTCGTTAGTGACTGGGTCATACATTGTAAAACGGGTTCCCCAGAAATTCATCGATGCGGTTGCTAATTTGGAATAACCGTCTCGAGCATAAACATCAAAAGTAGGGAAAAAGGCAAATAAACGCTCATCCGCTGAACCTAAGAAATTTTCTTGATTATCATATACATCAAAATGAGCTGTAAGAGAGAAAAATTTGGAACGCGCATAGGCTATTCTATTATCAAAAGGGTCATAGAAATCATAAGTCAGCAAAAAGCTGAAAAATCGTCGGTATAGAGTACCTATTTTTTGTGTTTTAGTATCGATATCATAACTTGTAGTTAAACTGAGCCAATGTTCGCTAATATAAAGTTCATCAGGAATACGATTTGGTACTTCCGTATAAGTCAGAGCAAAGCTTGAGTTAATGCAGATAAATAGCGAAAACAGCGCAGCAATTGTTTTTTTCATAAACACCTCATCCAAGTTGAATGAGGTGCATTATATGAAAATACTATTAAGGAAACCTTAAGTCACTTTAGACGGAAGACTTCTGAGATCAGGGTCTTTTGAATAAGCATTAAGAATATCATTAATTAATTGCTCCACGACGCTTTCTTTCAATTCTTCTTCAATTAAACCTACTTTTTCTTTCATCCCCGCCAAACGAGCTTCCAGCTCTTTTGCTACGGAACCATTGGGGAATAAAGTGGCTAGAAGACGTCGTGCTTCACTTGGACCAAGATGCCGATATAAATGGTTACGTACTGCAGCATCCTCAGCCGTAGTACTAAAAGCCCATAATTCCACCGGTCCTAAAGTCAAAGTAAGCAATTGTACGTTGACCCCGGTTTTAGTAGCAAACTGCGCCAGGAACGTTGCTCCGCCTAATCTGGGACCATGTACACGATTTCGTAAAGCCGCTTTAGCGGTTTCAGATAAACCAAATATCGCCGTCGTTTTATCAATGGCCTGCGATGGACCCGCATCCATGATGTAAATTGAGGTCGCAAAATCGATCATTATTGGATCAAAGTCATCAACAGATTGAGAGAGCAACGCGATTTGTACTTTCCATTTTCGCCCCTCTCGCATGTCAATAATAACCTGTTCACGCACCGCAGAAGATTTAGAGGTTCGATGGAACTCATCATAGACAATGCGCTTATGATCTTCTCTAATCTCTTGAACACGCTCTTTATGGTATTCCCTATATTGTTCTGGAACATTATTTAAGCTTTCTTCAGTTAAGTAATAATGCCTTGCTAAAACATAACGGGCCAACATATACATTACCGCCGTTTGTCTGTCCGCCGCATCTCCACCACTTTTCGCTACTTCATCTAGGTCAAGCGACACAATACGCGCGTCACCAATATCAAAACTTGTGACACGTGATAAAATGGGGTATTCACGTACGGCTGCTGAAATCATCCTTGAGAACGCATTAATTAGCGATTCACCAGTTGGCGCAGTAATTCGTTCATATAAATCTTCAATAGCCGGTGTACGACAAATGGAAGCCGCATCAGCCAATAAAGGCATTGCATAACGCTGAGCCAACATGGCTTCGTGTACAAACCCCGCAGAGTAAAGCGAATCAGTCACCTCCCACCAGGTTGACTTGGAGTCGCGTATAAAACCTATTTCCTCTAAAATACTGTCTAAAAATGCTTCTACACCAGGAGAATAAGGCGTTGGATTAAATTCATCCGCCATGCTTTTATATAATTCGTCCACCACCATACCGGCCAAATCAGGCATTCCGTCGTAAGGTTTCTCAGCACCTAAAGGTGTAGTCAACAAAGTCATGAAGTTAACTAAGAATGCACGCTCCAGCGCCGTAGGGTAACGGCAGCCCAGTTGATTATCAAAAGGGTTAATTGAATAGTCCGGGGTCATTCTTAAGCGATGATAAGCTACTAAATGCCGTCTTGACGCAGGTAAAGCCTCTTGCAAAAGCGAAATCAATCCACTACTTGAAGGTCCGATATCAATAATCGCAATCCGTGGCAATCTTGATAAACCACCAGACAGGCATAAAGCAAGATTAATGGCGTTCGACAAGACTGATTTACCCGAACCAGGGCGGGCGTAAACCAAATCAATCCAGGTAGTCTGCTCTGTTGAACCTGGTTGAAAAGGCCAAGGTTTACCATCAGGAGAGCGAAACAATAAAGCGCCTTTGCTCCATGGAGAAGCCGGTCGCGTAATAGGCAACATGGAAATAACTTCACTTAAAGGTGCAACAGTAGCTACTGCTGTACTATTTAAGGTAGCTCCTAGCATACTTGATACAAATCCAGCAAAAGGATCACCACAAATCTCTGAAACATCCGTAGAACCCCAACCTTGAACCGCTTTAACTAATTCAGAGCTTCTTTGACGTAATAAAGGTATTTTGCCTTCAGGAGCCCAGGTTGTGGCCACAACACGTAAACGAATGATGGATTCATCGGTATTAAGTTGTAAATATTTTAATAAGTTTACCGAGTCACTGATTAAACGGTTTTGCGCTGAACTAAAGCTTAGAATTGCCGCCAATAAACCTTTTAATTTAATCGTGCTCAATCCTTCACTTTCAATTAAAAATGAAATTCTCCAGGGAATATGTGAAGGCAATATACGAGAAAAAAGTTGTATGAAGGGGCGTACGTCTTTGGGGAATAAATCAATAAACGTCGACGAGTAAATCTTGTCCCCTACTCTGACTGTACGCAAATCAAGTGCCTCGGCATCACGTGGAATTACTTGTTTTGCTAAGGAAGGCCATAATAAATCGGACGGATCGCCCTCAAAACCATTAAATTCTCTTACAGAAATTTTGTCTCCAGGAAGACTGGCACGCCAATCATCTGCGGTATAATCAGGATCAGCCGTCATACGAATTGCATGCACAGCATCATGAACTTCTAATAATTTTGCAAAAATGTGCATTTGATCCAAATCATTCAATATGGCACGCACGTAAGCATCATGCGTATCACGCAGCTCAGGCACAGCGGCATAAATTGTCTGGCTGTTTTTGAATGGAGGAGCTTTAGAGTCCTTGAGCATCTTCATTTTAGCTTTACTTGCCGCTTTAAGCTGCTCGCCTGTTAAGTTAAAAGGACGAGTAATTAATACGAAATATACACGCTCCTCAGCACAATATTGCGCCAGATAGTCAGTCCGCTCGTCAAACAGGTCGGTTAAATTAAGATCCAGTCGTTTTGCAGTTGCAGAGGCAGGGCTATAAATGTCCCGTATGAGTTTTTTTATATTCTGTTTATCATGACTAAAATAGACTTGTAAAGCATGGCCCGGTCTTCCCATTGCACCTTGGAAGGCATTAGTTAAGCCGGCAACCAGCTCATCAAACTCATCCGCTCCAGCAAGGGCAGAAATTCCTTCTATTTTTAAGACCGAGAGTAAAGTGCCATCATGATTGACTAGAACGGTGGGACTATCCGCAGTTTCCAAATCAATATAGGACTCGGTTGTTTGCTTGAGCGAAGTACTTAGCCAGGCAAAGAAGGTATCAACTCCTTCAAAAAATGATTCTGACCAATGCGCCATACTTATCCCCACTTTATTTTTATTATTCTGTTTTACTGAGTATCTGTAATTAAAACAGCCTTAACAACTTAAATTAAGTTGAAATCTCTTCCAAAGCACTTGCAGCCCATTTCTCTATTTGTTTACGAAACTTTGCCCGTGAAGGCAATAAAAGTATGTTTTTAAATAATTGTGAGCGTCGCTCTTCATCATTAACCCCTGCGTCAATCATTAATTGACCAAATATTGAAGGGTCACTGGTTCCTTCACCAAATTTATCTTCAACCAACTGAGAGCGAAATTTAAAACTTCGATAAATATTTTGTGCGCTTGATTTATAACCCGTGTCATTGGTAATAGCACAAAATAACACATGGCACATGCTGCTCAGTTCCGCTTGCGTCATCTCTGGAAGATAAACGAGTGTTCCACCGCCATACCCCCCCACACCCACGGACTCAACAAAAAAACATTGAGCGCAAAAACAACATGAAGTCACTAAATTAGGCATTTTATTATTGGCGTAATTATTATCGAGATTAACTACTTCTTGAAATAAACGTGCCTGAAATCCGCAAAACTGACAGGTATACCTGTCTCGTTGAAAGACCTTTTGTTCAAAAGCCCTAAATCGTTCGTCTACTTTTCTGGCAGAATACAAACGCCATGAGCCTGGCGTAGCCATTAATTTCAACTTATTTTCTGCTTGATTTACTGCCATATTCTCGGCCCAGGTTACTGATAAAATTTATTAGTATTTACTTATTTTTTTAGGGTCAACAGCCCCAGGAATACTGAAACTAACTCAGTCTATTTAATATAAAACGAAGTGGGTGAACAATTCGTTTACCCACTTCGTTCTTATAGAATCAAACCATTATGAACCAGTATAAATAGTACCTTTAGGTCCAGCTGTTTTACCACCAGATGATCCGAACATAGTTGCTCCGGTTACCCCTAGAATTGAAGGTAAGAACAATAGTGCAGCAGCTATAAACACTAAAGCAATTGGAGTACCAATTGGAATTTGTGTTGGATTATCTTTATGTTGTTTGAATTTCATAATCGCACCGATAGAGAATCCCAAACCAGCCAAATAAGAACCTGCGGTAATTAATTTGGTTAAGTTGGTAAACGAATCTGTGATTGAAGAAGCCATCGAACCTATTGTCATATTACCTGCAGAGGCATCCTGACTCACCAAGGCAATTAAGCTTAGACAAACAATACTGCTTAACCAATACGTTAAGCTTGCTTTATTATTGACTTTATCCACCATACTCTCCTAATTTAAGTAATAACATACACACAAAATAATTCATTACGTGCCGTATAAAGTATTATTAATCATATTGATAGTCCCGACAATATTGATTGCCAAAATTCCACCAAAAACATGAACTAATCCCTTTCCGGTACCCCCAGGTGGCTGACCTTGTGAGGCAGAGCGTGCAATCATTACCCATCCTCTCACAAAAGCAATCAAACCAATAACCTGAATAAGAATAGACAACGGCCGACCAACCACACTTCCACTACCAAACAAAGTATCAAGAGCGGCATTATTACTATTTATTGGAGCATATTGAAGAACATTTTGATAACCAAAAGTAGACTGCATTAATACCGAAAATGCTGTTGGAAAATAAATGAATATTGCTCCAACCATTAAATAAACAATAGGTTCTTTAACGCTGGCATTATTTGACATCATCGTGCGCGCTTCACCATATGTCTTCAAAGTGTATATTGCTTTAAATAAAAAAGCACACCCCATAACGTACGCGCCTCCCGTGATTAAACGCTGCACAGGAATCAATGAATTGGCAATATTATTTAATATATCTGCCTGACTCGCTATCCAGCATGCAACTGTTCCACCTGTACATGTTGAACCAGCCATATATACCTCAACTATCTTCTTGACTAAACCTAATTACGCGCCCGGAGCTGGTTAAAATTCGACCCTCCATAGAGTCGATTAATTTTACCATTCCATATCCTGCAACCTTCGTCCCTTCTCTTACTGTAAGTGTAGAACCATTTGTACCAATTAGCCAAGCTCTACCAGGAATTACAGCATTAATATAAAAAATATTTGCCTGACCTATGTGCCGAGGACGAATGATTCGTCTTACAGGTTTAGGCGCGGTGCGTACCATTAGTACGTTAATCTCTTCTGATTGCCGACTTACTTGGCTTGCGAGATCACTTATTGTCTGATTTAATTTACTAATTTCAGAAGTTAAATTGTTGACATTATTATTTATATTACCCACTTGTTCATTCAAAGAAGAAACCTGATTCTGAAGGTTTTGCTGGTTGGTTTCTATAGAATCAACTTTTGTCTTTAAAGCACTGCTACTTTCCAGAACGACAGGTTGAGGCTGTTGAATCGGTTGCGGTGCAATTACAGCTTGTTGCGGTGCTGGTTGCGGGACCATTGCAGCGATGGGGGCTGGCGCGATACTTGTTTTAGTCGCTTCTGGAGTAGTTTTCCCAGAAAAAAAACCACCAATAATTTTATACATCATCATGGCAAAAACAACCAAACCCACTGCAATCAATGCATTACGCTTCACGTCTTTTTTAAGTGGCGCATCACTTTGCCCTGCAGACTTACTATCATTTGAACCATAATTTATATTATCTGACGATTCATTATCAAGATTGTCTAATTCATCAAACTTATACTCATCATTTTGGTCGTTATCTGCCATTATTATCTGCCATCAAATTAAATAGTTTTTACGTCCTGCGTGAATAAAATACCCAACGCCGTACCTGAATAGACTTCAACAGTTGTTGGTCTATTAAATAATTGCTGTGCTTGTTGCCCCCACGTCTTACCTACAGTTGCCAAACCTATTACAGCATTTTCCAAGGTAGAGCGCCCAACACCATTAGAAACAGTCACGTTATTCCCACCACCGGTACCACCAATTGTTACTGTAGTATTCGCCGATTGGAACGCATTACCAAAACCTTCCAGGAATGAAGAGGCGAATAAAGAGCCATAACGCAATAAATAATGATTATTTGTTTTACTTGAAAGCGCTGTTCGAGCCGTATTGGGATCAATTGCAAAAGCAGAGATAGATGTAGTTTTGGCCGCTCCAGGAACAGACATCGTATTAAAAGTAATGATCATTTGACCTGAGTTTGCTGGCAAATTAAAACTACCGATTAATTTCGTGCCCTTGAGCTTACCTGAAACTATAGTCGCAAGAATTGGCCCTGGTTCATCACTATTAACGGCAGTATCCATCACTGCAAACAAAATATCACCCGTTTTAATAATCGCAGGCTGCTCAGCCGGATTAGCACCAGCTAAACCGCCCTGTGCATTATTACCTCCGGCTGCACCGCCGCCACCCATACCGTTAGCATTTTGTCCTTTCTCATCGGCATTACCTGCTGTATACGTCTGGGTTGTCACACCTTTCCATTCAGTAAGCATCATATTCGCTGCAGAAAGCATGTCGGAGCTTTTTTGCTGAATTTTTTGTTGGTACTTTTGTTCTGCCATTTGTTGATTTTGTCGCTGCAAAATCTCTTGTAATTGTTGATTAGAGGCGTTGGCCTGTGCATTCACATCGGGAACACCACCCAGATTAAATGCTCCTGGCTGTACCACTGCAGGATTAGCTAAAGAAGCTATTTGTGATGATTCTAGAGAAGGTTCTGTCGATGCAAAGCCTGCATTTTTCAGAGCATCAGCGCTGAAACCTGCATTTTTTAAATCAGCCGCATCAAAGCCCGCGTCTTTCAAGTCTTTAGCGTTAAAGCCTGCGGCTTTAAGATCAGCGGCACTAAAGCCTGCGTCTTTCAAGTCTTTAGCGTTAAAGCCTGCGGCTTTAAGATCAGCGGCACTAAAGCCTGCATCTTTCAAGTCTTTAGCGTTAAAGCCTGCGGCTTTAAGATCGGCGGCACTAAAGCCTGCATCTTTCAATTCTTTAGCGCTAAAGCCTGCGGCTTTAAGATCGGCGGCTGTAAAACCTGCATTTTTTAGCTGAGCAGCAGTAAATCCTGCATCTTTCAGCTCTTTCGCACTAAAGCCTGCAGCTTTAAGATCGGCGGCACTAAAGCCTGCATTTTTTAACTCAGCAGCAGTAAACCCGGCATCCTTCAACTCTTTAGCGGTATAGCCTGCATCTTTTAATGCCTTGGCAGAACATCCTAAAGTGTTCTTAATTGTTGCAGCACTAACCCCAGCAGCTTTTGCTTTTCTCAATGATTCAACGCTGCAATCTGCTGTTCGTCCTTGAGCAATAATATCCGCAGGATTAGCACCTGCACCTTCTACACTACCTGGTGAAAAACCTGCTGCCAGCAATTGTGCCGGAGTATAGCCCGCATCAAGCATGGATTTTGGATCAAAGCCTGCTTTTCTAAGAGCTTCCGCACTGCATCCATTTAAGTTTTTAATTCGTTTTGCAGAAACCCCTGCTACAAATAATTTTCGCAATTTATCAGGATCACAACCTGCAGCTTTTACGTCTGCATCAGTTAGAGGAACTGCGGCGCGAATTTGCTCTGCGTTTATTCCTGCATTTTCTAAATCAGCATCAGAGAATCCTGCTGCTTTCAATGCCTGCTCACTGCATCCAGCATATTTTTTGATTAATGCAGCACTTACTCCTGCCACTCTTTCTTTTCGTAATGCATCAACATCGCAGCCGCTTTGCTTCACGTCCGCCATGGTAATACCTGGGGGAAATTCTGTCTCAGCTTCTTTTATTTGTGCAGGGGTATAGCCTATTTTTGCAAGTTCTGCGGGACTTACTCCTGCATTTAATAAATCTCTAGCAGAATAACCACCTGCTTTTAATTGTTCTGGTGTAAAACCAGCCTTAAGTAAATCAGCCGCAGAAAACCCTGCGTCTCTTAAATCCTTAGCGGAATATCCAGCGGCTTTCAACTGCGCAGCACTGCAGCCACTCATGCGTCTTATTGCAGAAGCGCTTACTCCCGACTTACGCAATTTACTTAAAGCTTCTGGGCTGCATCCTGCTTTTAAAACATCAGCAGCCGTAATACCATCTGGTAAACCGCTAGCTCGTTCTATTTCGTTGTCCGTATATCCTGCACCTTTTAATTCACCATCAGAAAAACCTGCGTCTTTCATTTCCTGAGCAGTAAATCCTGCCCCCTTTAATTCACATGCATTAAAACCGCAATCTCTTAGTCTGGCAGCAGTATACCCGGCGTCTTTTAATTGTCTTGCGTTGTATCCGGCTGCTTTTAATTCTTTACAAGCACAAATCTGGTTCAGATCTTGTAAAGCATAGCCCGTGTCTTTTAATTGCACGCAACTGCATGCCGCCTTTAAATCACTTAATTGAGCACCTTGACTTACTACTGTTGCAATTGCTGATTTAGAGCAACTGCCATTTTGTAAGGCTTGTATCCAAAGACTTCGTTGATTTCCCTCGTCATTTTCACGTGCCAATGTAGCAAAGCCTACACCACTTTGCCCATTTTGAGAGCCAATTACACCCACACCTTCACCCAAAGCCTGCGTGCGAATAATTGTAGGAATCGAACTGCCGCCGCTTTTTTCAGCTTGTGCAGCCTGTGTCACATTTTGCTCTTCTTGCAATTTGGCATACTGAGCCGTTGGGTCAAGCACCCCGGGAATGGATTGAATCCCGCCAGGTGTGCTACTTAAATTTGCAGCAGCTTCAGGTCCACCATTGATGTCTCTCAATTTTATATAGCCTATAACGATAGTAAGCACTACCAAAGCTAATGTAAAAATGATGACCACTCGTGAACGAGTATTCGAAAAAAGTGCTTTAAGATTTTCTTTTCTGCCAGCCATTTATAACCCTTCTACCTTGAGCTGCATGACTTTTCCATGCCAGGACACTAATAATACCGGTGATTTTTGCATCTCGTAAGCATGCGTTCCATCTGCACTGGTCATACTTGCTAACCAGCCCGGTGACAATATAGTAAGATTAGTTCTAACATACATTTTGTCATTGGATAACCAAGCACGCGCATCACCGCCACTTACTGCCAACCGTTGACTTCCTGTAGGCGGCACGCCATCAAGAACATGCAGAAGTATCTCACTGGCCGAAGGAGGTATACCCTCTTCCAATGGCATGTTTTTAGCATTAGGGCCGTAGCCTTGAACCCGTAAATCCACACGGTAATCTACTGCTTTTTGCCCAGGAATCAGTGTTAACATTACAGGTGTATTTAAACCTTTCAGTCGCACAGCCAAATTACCATAATTATACAGCTTCAGGGCCTGTATCATGATGGTATTACTTGTTTTATCCCATTGAATATTAAAAGATGAAGGATCACCCAAATCATAAGCCGAAATTGGCCAAGGCGCTCCTGTTGAATCAAGAAATACCAGAGACGAAACAAATCCTTGTGCCAAACGTATCACTGGAGGTGTTGAGCCCGGTGACAAATTAACAAACTGAGACGTTGCCGTTGGTTTTGGTGGTGTACCAGGTGTTGATGCCTTAGCAAACTCCACTGTTTGTTGCATTTGTCTTAACTGTACTATTTGTTCCGGAGTTAAAGGATAGATATTGCGTGTCATATCCTTAAATGCTTTATTTTCAATAATTTCAGTATCGTTCTGAGTAACTACCTGCTCCCCGCTACTATTCTGAGGCCCAGGGTTGTCTTTGTGTACAGGCTGTTGATAAAGATCATTACCCAACGGAATAGCTATATCATCCTTTTTGGGCGCCGGATTTCCTCCAGGCCCCTGATTTTGTGACAATTTTTGTTGTAACATTCGCAGTTGCTGTAATGCCTGCTGCGCATTATCCTGTTGTTCTGCAGCATAAGAACTACTTGACGCTAAAGAAAGCATTCCACAAAGAAAACAAAATTTAAAAAATGGATTCATTAATTTCATTGAGAAACACCGCCACTAGCCGGCCCGACTACAAATTGTGATATGCCTATCCCTCTTGGTGAGTTCAATGTAGAAACACGTGTGATCAACATGGTTACTACGTTATTTTGCTGTGTAAATTCGCTGGCACTCTGATAGGTAACTAATATAGGCATTTGTACGCGCCATGAGTAACTACCATTCAATACCCCTTTTTGCAAAATAATCGGAGCACGTGTTGCTACAGCAGAAACAATCAGTTTTTTTGCCTTTACTGCATCAAGGTTATTTGATTGTTGCAATGCATTGAGGAATTGATCCCAACCATCCGCAGTAAAAAACCCGGATGAAGCCTGTAATTCGTCGCGATAATTTACGAAATTGTAGGTAAAGGAAGCGATAGCAGCCTGATTCGCCCACTGTAATACTGCGGAGTCTGACTGGTTAGGTTCGTTCAACGGAAATAAAGGCGTAATACGGCCATTAATGCTCGTAGCAAAATATTTCGGCGCTGGTGGATGAGTCAGAATATATACCAACATGGAAGCCAGCACCAAATTAACAAGAAGAGCAACTAATAAAGCAAGCATTACTTTACGTTGACTGTCTTTGTAAAATTTGTTTCTTAATGTAACGACTGTCAGGGCATCTTCAGCCATAATATCCTCTATTTATTACTTATTGCGGTAATACTCTTGTCTCGACGCCTGATGGTGGGTCAGGATCTAACAGCGCTCTCGATGATAAATTAGGAGTAGACATGGGTGTTAGCTTAACAGGTGGTGTTTCCCCATTAGTAGCATAATAATCCCGCTCTGGCTCCGATAAATATACATAAAACATTAATATACCTAAAATGCAGCTTAAGATTAATGATACAATCACGGCCACCAAGCCACGCCGGTATACTTGTACATGAAAACTCTTACTGTTTTTTATTAAAGCCCAAGTATCACGATTCATGTTTTTTCCTACGCTACCGCACGTCTAAAGGTAATTTCCACTCGCGCATTTGTTGAAAAATCACCACCTTGTGTACGTGCAATTATAGGTTTATCACTACCTAAGCCTTGTGTAAAGATAAAACGGCTGTCAACACCTTGTGACCATAAGTACTCGCTGACTACTCGAGATCGTGCAAGCGTTAATGAGCGCTCTCTTTGTGCAGATACGTATTTACTGCTGTAACTGGTGACGTAAATTGAAATTTTACGGAACTGCTTCAAAAGAACGGATACATCATTTAATAAAGCGTAAGATTTCCATTTAATGTGGGGGGTTTGCGGCTCAAATAAGAACGTTGCCGGAATACTAATCATATAATCCTGACCAATTGCTATTACAGTTACCCCTTTGTTGCTTAATTTAGCGAGGTATTTCATTATGGTTGCATCACAAGCCCCCTGAACTTTACAAGGCCATTTTGGAGGTTCAGGATCCAGAGCAAAATATTCTTTATTACAGGAAACAATCAGACATAAGGCAATCAAAGCAGAGGCCCGACTTAGCAAGACTATGTAATTAGCAAATACTGATCTCACTCTTAATCCTTATGTTTTAAAACAAATTAGTGTATCAAAAATTTTTGATAGTTTTGTGTCATTTTGCTTATTTAGAAGTAATAATTAAGAGATACAAATCATTACGTTACAATGAATTGAATGAAATTGCTATTTTTTTAAATATTTATTTGGCTCTTGACATTTATTTTATAGTTTTTAGTTCATTTTTGTTCCTACAATGGTCTCCGTATTTTCAATTAATATAAAAAATATCACCGCATTATGATTTATGGCACTGTTCGTGCGCGAACATTAAGAACTGCACAAGGTACAAATGAATTGGTGTATTAATTCGCAGATTTCTATGTCATTTGGGTTAAGCAGCAGCATTGACCGATTTTTCTTATGTTTGATTTCAAAGGAGAAAAAAGTCATCCAGAGAATAATTTCGTCGTCCAGAGCGTAGCGAAGGATCTCCATTCAGTTAGACCGAGCCACCGTCAGGAGATCCTTCGCTACACTCTGGATGACGTTGTTAACTTAACTCATCTTCTCTGAGCTTGTTTGCCTTTTCACGCTCGCTGGCAAACCGTGCAGCCAGATCTTTCACTATATCTGTCAAGGTGTCTGGATCAATCACATCACGTTCATCAGGTGGGTAACTGGTTGCTAGTTGGAAGTCTTTAATCAACTCATTCGCCACTGTACCGGCATATTTATCCTTAGCCCCAGCCAAACGCTCTATCGTCATCATTTGATTACGTGTTTCATTAATAGGTAATAAAGACTCAGCGAAGCTTACCTTATCGCTTACCAATACAGGTGGTTGATGACTGCTTTCACGTAAAGGACTAAATATCGTTAAAGCACCCTCAACTTCTTCTTCAATTAATTCCTCAACCGGCTCTGGTTCATTATGGCTGTGGAATGCAATTAAAGCCGAAACGCCACGCTCTATAGGCTCATCTACTGTAGATTCTCTTAATAATTTGGTGAGGAGCGTGATCTCTTCGTTTTCCACAGCTTTATTAATAGTTAAATCACCGCTATCCAGAATCTGTTGGAATGAAATCAGCTGTTTTTGCAGCTTCACTAAATATTCATCTGGTGGTGGTTCTACTTTTAAGAATTGATTGATTTTTAATTGTTTCACAGGTTTGGGATTTGCATAAAACATCCGTGCACGCACAATTTTTGATTTGAAAAATATATGCGCTTCACCCTCTGTCTGCTCTTTTAAATCTAATAAGTCAACACGCGCTCTTTTCTCAAAAGAAGAGCTCTTACTGTCCATATATGTGTTAGCAACACCAGTTTCTTTCGCCTGAAATGAGTCTACTTTAGTCACATAGGCTTCACCCGCTGTTTTGGTAAAGAAATCCCAAGTTTCAGTCGGATCCTCTAGCTTCATACATATTTTAATGTTCGTGTTCGCACCAATTGATGCCGCTTCCTCTTTAGATGCTTTCTGGAAGGCAGGTAAATCTTGTCCTGCGAAAATTGCAGAGAATCCAAGAGAACGCGCTTGTGCAGGCACCACCGCAAAGCCTTGCACGGCATAATATCCATACTCATCAAGAATACACATATAGGGTGTTGGCGCGTTGGTTGGTTTTCTTAAAATTACATCGCGATAATCCCCTTCTACGTCCTCTCCCAAGCCAGCAGCCATCATCGCTTTTAATGAAGAAACGATAATTTTACCCAGGTTTGATAATTCATCAGGAGATTTTTCCAAAGCAGGCAATAACACGACCAAAATTCTGCGATTCAAAACCACGTCTTTAAAATCTACTTCAGCAAGATTGGTACGGATAATATGTCCGTACGTATCCGCCAAGGATGAAAAGCTTCGTACCAGCTGCATGGTAATAAAACCGTGCTGCTCCAATACCTGCGATACTTGTTTTCCTTTTTTCTCTTTGTTGTAACCTGGTAGAGTATTGAGGTAGTTACGTAAAGGGTCTGTTACTAACTTAGGGATTTGCTCAATATTTACGCCCTCCATTTCATCGCGCGGAAATATCTTATCAATTACAATGGATTCAAGACGAGTTAAGTCAAAATAGTTACGAATTGAGTTAGCATCCAGAAGTATAGCGCCTTCATCACGCATATAAACCAATAAACGCATCAAGGCTTCAACGAACGCAATTGCTCGGCCTTTCCACATATCACCGTCACCACCGCCTTGCGAAGAACCCATCAAACTGACCACCAGCTGGGTTAACATACTCGAAGAACCCTGACAGAATGGATTGAGTGTATTAGAGAGCCTTTTTTCCTGAGGTCCAACGATGTCGCGCGCACCGGTCATGAAATTAATCAGTAATAAATCGTCTTCTCGCCCCATACTCCGAACCATGGAAAAGACTTTCGCGTATAAAGAGTTATCCCCTTTTCCGTCCACATAAATAAAGCCACTGCCTTGAACCAAAGCATTATAAGCCAGAGAAACTAATGCTTCTGTCTTACCGCTACCGGTAGACCCAAAGATTAAAGCATGTGTACGCATATCGTCATTGGCAAACCACAGCTCCTCCCCGCTTTTACGATCATTACCAAAAAAGGCAATTCCACGTGCGGTATTAGGTTGATTCACACCAGGCTTCATGTCGTTGTAATCTTTTACACGAGCGATTTGTGGCAGGCGAAAGGGCAATTTTTGTTTGCGAGTGTAGCTGTAAAGAAAAGAAGCGGCACCAAACAACATAATCAAGGTCGCAGCTTCTGAAAAATAATACGACAAGGCGGCTAAAGAAAATAGAATAACCGAGATGTTAGTAGGATCAGCAAAAAAATCCCCTAATCGCTGCAGTAGCGTTCGTGTATCCCTAAGTAAAAGGGTTGGGTCTATTTCATGACGAGAATCAATACCGCGCATCATGGCTCTAACTCCTGCATTTGTCGAGGCGTTAATTTAACTTCTTTAATAGCTATTTCTAAAGCTCTAATTGCTTCATCTATCATTGGCACCAAAGAACGTCGCCCCATCACTTTTTCTGCACGCCAATGAGCAAAAGGTCCTGCAACTTCAGAGTAAGGTGTTTGTCTGCCTACGCAATTGAGCATGTACCATAATCGCCTGTCTACGGGTTTTAACCATAAAAATTCTGCACTGGGAACCACCCCATCATCGCGAGCAGCGGCAAGCAGTGACGCAATGACACATAAAGTATAGGCATGTTTTGCCACAACTTCCTGCACTATTTCTGAGTTTTTGTATTTTTCAATCACCGGTTTTGCTACAGAAAAATCCGGTTTTCCTGCGGCAAAGCTTTTATCCATTACCGCCAAGATATTATCTGCCGCTTTACGATCTCGATTAATACGCGCAAGAAAAACAGCAGCAAGTGTATAAACTGGAGGAGAGCAATGTTCAAAACCATCCCAGTAAGGCCCTAATTGCAAGGTAAATACACGCTTGGCATCACCGCGTCGAACTCCAGCAGTCATTTCTTGACCAGGCACTGGATTATCCAACAAAACATCGTCTTTTTTTAGTAATTGATTTTTACGCGCAAACTCCATCGGAGTTAAAGCCATCGCCCAAGGGCCCTTATTCACATCCTGACTGACTAAGTCTTCTTTCACTATGGGCATAATTGCCGGCCAGTTAAATTGCTCTTGCGCACGCAAAGTTTTCATATCATGAGCTCTGCGAAATTTCAGCTTAATGTTAGAGTTATAAAGCACAAAGGCAAGAACAACCAAAACCAGTACTACAGGATAGCGCATAAAACTGCCAACTTCTCGTGACGTCAGCAGTAACTCATTCCAACTTACAGCACTGGGATCTATAGTCTGCATCAAATAAATCAGATTGGTTAAGTCTTCGTTATGTAAAAAAAAATTCACCAGCTTGGCTTGCCATATATTCATTTGAAAAACAAAAGCCACAATGTATTGGTGCCCGCCTTTCCAAATAAGATATCCAGTAATAAACAGCAACACCATGATCCATATTGGCGCCATCCCGTTATCTGAACCTTGCTGTTGTTGTTGTTGAGCCATTAATGCTTACTTTTGGTTTAATCTAATTAGCTTTAAGTATATACCGCTCTTAAGCTTTTTTGCGAGAATTTCGAGATTAAAATCACCCTTATCTCTTTAAGAATACGAAAAAATGACAGTGGGGCTATAAGGTCTATGAGTTCTATGAGTTCTATGAGAAAAATTAAGATTCTTTAGTCAAACGATTTCGATCAAATTGATACACGCCAGTAACATGTACAAAACGACTGATATTTTCTAAATTCAGTGTTTTATCTTTTAACGTTAATAAAGGATTACCCAGCTTATCTGATAAAGCTTTCTCCCCAAGAAGAGGAATCACATCGGATTGATTAATGTAAATTACTAAATAAGCTTCATTTTGCTTATTATCTTTGGTTTTGATCAACTCTTTTACGTGCTCTTCACTAGTATAAATTGGACGTGAAATCATTTGCCTTGGCAAATTAGCAACGATTCGCTCCCATGATTGAAGATTGGATCCGTCTGCAGAATATAAAGAAACAAACACTTCTTGTTGGCCACTTCTTAAAGCCATGCGTTGCGCTAAATGCGTGTCGGCTTTCATTTGAGCTTGACTACGTGTTCCAAGTTGACTCACAAAATTATCGCGAATTTCATTTAAATTATTACCAATCGCCCGCAGAAAATTAGATTGATCCCAAGGTCCATTTTTAATGGCCTCGTCCAATGCTTTAAGAACTGCTTCATTTTGTTCGTCTGAGAGAATATCTTTCATGACATCAACACGTTAACCTTTAAAGAGCAGAATGCTCAAAATTTATAAGAGTACTAAGAAGTATAACAGTAATTTGACATAATCAATTAAAATGACTCAAAAATATCCATACTGCCATACTTTAAATTCAAAATACGTTACATTTTAAATGAATTAGTTGACTCTTCGTCTGCAGGCTCAACGTTTGATTGCTTAACAGAGGTTACATCAGCAACGGGTGTTACAACACCGATGACTTTTGAAACTGTTTCTTCTAAAACACCAACCGCTAATTTATTTGCTACTTGGTTTACTGGATTTTGTCCCAAGGCAGCGGCTTTTCTGGCTTGACCCAACAGACGGTCCAGGTTCTGAGCTAGATGATGAACATCTGCTGGACTGACCATAGCGCTCACATCTCTCATATCATATCGAGGAGATCCCCAAAAACTATTAGATACTGCCATATCATTGCTCCTAAAACATATAGCCTTATGCTTGAGTCTAACAAAACAAAATGTAAAGTGAAGGCAAACAAGCCATTCCTTTCGCAATCTTTACAATTCGCCCAGTAACACAGACTTAATCGTACATTAGCTCATCCAAAGGGGTGTAATCACGACTGGGCCCACCTTGAATTAATTCATTTAAAACATCAGTCATACATAATAAACGCAACACATTGGGTGTGACTTCATCAAAAACAACCCGAAGCCCTAATACAGCACCCTCTGCTTCATCAAATGTAGCTCCTAAGCCATAACCCAGACATAAAGAACACAATTGATCCGCACGTTTTGCTATTGCGGGTAATAAACCTGTATCAGCAAAAACTTCATCAAAACTCATAAATCGATCATTTAAATAAAATTTTGCGTTTAAACTGGCGGCAATTATTCCCATACACTTAGTAATATCTCTATCCATCTATCGCCACCATGGTTGAGCAGACTTCTGACTTCCTGCTAAAAAGCCTCTTATCCAACGAAGAAAAACAGGCACGGTAAAACCATAGTGTTCGATAATGCCAAAAAATACTGCTGAAACAAGAACCAATACACCAGTCCAAATTCGAATATGCATTAAAAATAAAAATATAGGGAACGCGGCACGTGCATCAACCATAAAGAAACGAGCGCTACGAGCAGAATCCCTCCAATGAGCTGTATTAGCAAAGCCCCCTGCCATTTTATTGCCTCTAAAAATAATCTTCTATGAAAAAAGTATATACCTAAAAACAACCTTTGGCACCTTCGTCTTCAATAAATTGAGTCTAAAAACTCAAGCAACCTCTTTATATAAAAATAAATTTAATAATCCACATCCCTGGGCCAATTGAATTAACGCTGGGGATTTGGTTTTGAATTAGAGGATGGAGTTAATGCATTTGTTATAGCCTGCCCAAAATTAGGTCTCGCAGAGAGCGTTAACTGAGGCACAGCCTGATCGTCAGCAATTGCATTATCAATATCAGGAACCAAGTTATCACGTGTGGTGATGCCTAGTTTACTTAAGATTGCATAAGTACTTTGATTGCTCATTTTGCATTCCTCCGAGGACGTTTATAACCTTAAGGTAGCAAAAAAAACTTAAGAAAATATTAAGAGAATGATCTTTTTGCAAAAATTCTATTGAGTAATGAGCCTATTTTACGTTATGTTAAAACTTCCTATTATAAATATAGGTTCAGTTGTCATCTAAGGACGAATGCAATTGCTCATTTGATAAACAAAAATCAACGAGCGATTAGGAACTAGAGTCAAAGGGAGGGTTTATGGCTACAGGCGAAGTTAAATGGTTTAATAATGCCAAAGGATGGGGATTTATTATCCCAGAACAAGGCGGCGACGATATTTTTGTTCATTTTTCATCAATCCATGGAACCGGTTACAAAACATTAGTTCCTGGACAAATGGTAAATTATGAAGTGGGACAAGGCGATAAAGGGCTTCATGCCGCCAACGTCATTGTAGCTACCGAAGATGCTGAAGCAGAAATGGCTTAATTGAGTTATCGCAGTATTATAATTCACTTATGATACTGCGGCCCATGCAAAGACTATTTTTACTCAACTACTGAATTTATAACCATCTTCAGGTATGATGGCCCTAATTTATTTAAGGTCAAAATAATACCGATGAGACATGGTTTATTACTCATTAATCTGGGCACCCCAAAAAGCACCAAACTTTCTGATGTCAGAAGTTATTTGCGTGTCTTTCTAACTGACAAGCGCGTCATTGATTTACCCGCATTGCTGCGTTATATATTAGTCTATGTATTTATCTTGCCATTGAGAGCAAAACGTTCTGCTCGCGCCTATCAGGAAATTTGGACCAAGCAAGGCTCCCCCTTACTCCATCACAGCAAAAATTTAGTAGCGAAAACGCAAGAAGCTTTAGGTTCAGAGTATCAAGTTGTATTAGGTATGCGTTATGGTGAACCCTCTATCCGCTCGGCTTTAGAACAATTAAAAGACTGCGAATCCATTACTATTTTACCCTTATACCCCCAGTACTCTTCAGCCGCGAATGGTTCCTCACTTGAAGAAGTCATGCGCATCATTGTAACTTGGGATATCATTCCATCAATTCAGATCATTCGTGATTTTTTTCAAAATCCTGCATACATAAAGGCGCAGGCTGAATTAATTAAAGCTTATCGCCCCCAACAAGAACACGTATTATTCAGTTATCATGGTATTCCTGAACGACAAATTACTAAAAATAAATGCCTATCAGTCTGTGACGAATGCCCTGTGCTGACCGAGTCTATTTCGGGGTGTTATAAAGCACAATGCCATCAAAGCAGTCGCTTGTTAGCTAAAGAATTGCACTTGGATGAGCAGCACTACAGCACTGCATTTCAATCAAGACTGGGTAGAACTCCCTGGATAAAACCTTATACTGATGAAGTGCTCACTCAGTTGGCAGCCAAAGGCATTAAACGATTAGTTATTGTCTGCCCTTCTTTTGTTGCCGACTGCTTAGAAACACTGGAAGAAATAGGAATACGTGCAAACAAACAATGGACGGCCCTTGGTGGTGAGGAGTTAATTGTTGTCCCTTGCTTGAATGATAAGCCGTTATGGATAAATGCTATTACTGAAATAATCCAAATTTAACACAGGAGCTCCTTTTGAACGTCCAACAAGCATGGAAGAATGCCTCAAAAAAACTAAAAATTACGATACCAATAGCAGTGTTCCTTTTATTATTGCTAAGTTATTGGTTGATTCACCAGCGCTCAAAGAATCTTCCCGCCGAGCCTCCCAAACTGGTTGAAATAGAAACCTTGGCTCCTGCATCAATTGAAAAAACAATAAACCTTATTGGCACCATTCGCCCCAAACACGCCACGGTATTAGTTGCCAAAGGAGCCGGTCTGCTTGATACCTTGCGCTCCTCTGGAGAAACCGTCAAAAAAGGCGATTTAATTGCGAAAATAATTAACCCAGATCTTGAAAAAAATTACATGCTTTCCAAAGACACACAACACATTGCAAAAATTCAATACCAACGCCTGCAAGGCTTGCAAAAATCCGGGATAGTCAGCACAAGAGAAGCAGAGGAAAAGAAACAAGCCTGGATAAACGTACAAAAAGAACGGGCTAAAGCTAAAATCGAATTAAAAAACACGCGCTTTTACGCTCCCTTTGATGGGGTTATTGGGGCTTTTAAAACCAAAGAGGGCACTCAAATTATAGAGGGCACGGCAGTAGTAACCATCTATGATCCCCAATCACTTAATGTGGAACTTGATATTCCTTGTACGAATACAACTCTTGTTACAGAAAACCAAGCCGTTTATATCTTTAAGCAACGTTATCATTTAAGCCACATGCAAAAAATGATCGATGATGAATCTCATATGTGCCCTGCCGATGTCGACATTCACTGTGCTCATTGCCTGCTTGGCTCCACTGTAACTGCTCGTTTAGTTCTAAAGAAAAAAGAGCATGTTTTGGTACTGCCCACTCAATCCTTTTTTCTTAAAAATGGCAAAACTCATGTTTATAAAATAGTGGATAAAAAAATTATATTAGTTCCAGTGACTACAGGAATTCTAGAGCACGATAAAATGGAAGTTACTAGTGGCTTAAAAGCGGGCGATCAGATAGTGGTCAAAAATCCTGAACGTCTGTATCCGAGCATGGAAGTCTCAGTATATCAGGCGACACCAAAAAACATTAAAGGATAACTCACTCATCATGAAATGTACGAGCTATTTTTTAAAGCACCCAGTCATGGCAATCATTCTTAATTGCATGATTTTAGTCTTGGGCATACTTTGTTTTTATTCATTGCCCTTAAGAGAATACCCCAATATCAGCTTCCCGGTGATTACAGTACATACCGCCTATCCCAATGCCAGCCCGGAATTAGTCGAATCAGTAGTGACGAATGTCATGGAAGATAATCTGGCTGGGATCGAGGGGTTGGAATTCATGACCTCCGCATCCAATAAAGCAAACTCACAGATTACCTTGCATTTTCGCTCCGGCACTTCGATGGAAAAAGCCTTGAATGCTACTCATGAAGCAACTCGACTAGCGCAGGCAAAACTTCCATTTGCAGTGAAAACACCGATGGTGGTACGCCAAAGTTCAACGGATGGCTTACCTTTTATCGGTATTGCAGTGGAGTCAACTACGTTAAATCATGGTGAGCTGACTCATTACGCCAATCTCAATCTGAAGAACAGCTTCCGTGGATTAAAAGGAGTCGCCTCAGTCAATACATGGGGCCAACCCTATACATACGCCATTAAGCTGGATCAAAAAAAGCTCTATGCCTTTGGTATTAATGTGGATGAAGTAACTCAAGCCTTGACCAATAACCGTTTGTCGTTACCTGCTGGTAATTACCAAAACAAAATCCCAACTACGCTGGATTTTGAGTTAAAAACTCCTGACGATTATAAAAACCTCCTTATCAAAACCCAAAAGAATCATACGGTGTATCTTAAATCATTAGCAAGCGTTCAATTGACTACGGACAACACCCAATTTCATGTGAGCATTAACGGGCATGCGGGTTTGGTACTCGATGTAGGTCGTGCCAATGATGCTAATCCTATCGAAGTAGCACAGGCTGTGCGCAAGGAAGTAGACTCCTTACAAAAAACAGTGCCTGCTGATATAAAAATTAAAGTAATTATCGATCAATCTAAATTCATTCAAGCGTCACTCAAAAACATCCAATCCTCTATTCTTGAATCGATTCTTTTAGTCTTACTCATCGTTTTTATTTTCTTAAGATCGATACGTGCAACCATTATCCCTTTAATCACCATTCCAATCTCACTGCTAGGCTCTTTATTATTTTTAAAAATAGCAGGTTATACCATCAATCAAATGACGCTTTTAGCAATGGTATTAGCTGTAGGGCTGGTTGTTGATGACGCGATCATCGTACTGGAAAATATTTGGCGATACATCGAGCAAGGCCTAAAACCCATGGATGCAGCCATCAAAGGCTCCAAACAAATAGGTTTTGCGATAGTCGCTATGACTTTAACCTTGACCAGTGTGTATGCACCTATTGCCTTGATTGATGGCCTGATTGGCCAGTTATTTATTGAGTTTGCTGTTGCCCTAGCCGGCAGCGTTTTCATTTCAGGAGTGGTTGCCCTTACTTTATCACCCTTAATGTGCGCCACTTTTTTGCATAAAAATACCAACCGCTTTTGGCCGGCAATTGATGACTTTCTCGACCAGCTTTCCCAGCATTATTTTAAACTCCTCAACGCGGTAATTTATAGAAAAAAAACCATCTTACTCGGATTTCTATTTACCGTAGGTTTAAGTCTGTTGCTTTATAAATTGCTACCAGCTGAAATAGCTCCGAAAGAAGATCGAAGTCTTATCGGGGTTTATACGCCAATGTTATCCGGGGATAACATCGATACTATAGAAGAAAAAGGCAAGCACATAGCCAAAGTAATTGGCACTCTGCCTGAAGCGAACAACCAATTAACTTTTTTAGGTGATTGGGGAGCTAACCTCGTCATCCCCCTAAAATCGCATCATGAGCGCTCGCGATCGGCGGAACAAATTGTGACGTCATTAAACGAAAAAACCAGGCAACTGCCTTCGATGGATGCATCCGTATGGAACTGGGATTCGGGTTTACCAGGAATGGACGAGGCGGGTAATAGCCCTGGGTTGGAGTTAACTATTTCAACGTCAGAATCATTCCAAAATTTATTTGATGCAACAGAGCAACTAAAAAAAGCATTAGATGAAAGCAAGCAGTTTGCTTCCGTAAACTCTAATTTGCGATTGGATGCAGAAGGATATTCTGTACACATCGATAAAAATGCCTTGGCTAAATTAGGTCTGAATGTGGCACAAGTTGCAAAAACAATAGAAGTCTTTTTCAGCGGCGATAAATCCATTTCATTTCAAAAAGACGGAGTGGAATACAACCTAAATGTTCAAGGAACACAGAAGCCCTGGACTCTGGATGAGCTTTATCTCACAAGCTCCACCGGAAAACGCATTTCTTTAGGGGCGCTCGCGCAAATGAAAAAGAACTCACAACCCACGGCCTTAGCCCATGTGAATCAAATGCGTGCCACGACTTTATCCGTGCAACTAGCACCACATAAAACTTTTGAAAAAGGCATGGCGCAACTCATGGACCTGGCACAAAAAAACATTCCGAGTCAATACAAGCTCAGCTGGTCTGGAACAGCCAAGACGTATACTGATTCATCGCATACGATGCTGCTGTTATTTACCTTAGCCTTGCTTTTTATATACGCTATTCTTGCAGCCCAATTCGAGAATTTTATTGACCCGTTCATTATTTTATTTACGGTTCCGTTAGCCTGTTTTGGTGCCTTGCTTTTTGCATATCTTTTCAGACAATCTCTAAATATTTATACACAAATTGGTTTGGTTACTTTAGTTGGCCTAATCAGTAAACATGGAATACTTATTGTTGAGTTTGCCAACCAATTACAAAAAGAAGGAGTGCAGTTAATAGACGCGATAAAAAAATCCTGTGCTTTAAGGCTTCGCCCCATTCTGATGACTACAGGTGCGATGATTTTTGGCGCAATTCCTTTAGTGCTGTCGCATGATGCAGGTTCTGAAGCACGACAAGCGATTGGTATAGTACTTATCGGCGGTTTATGCATTGGGACTTTATTTACCTTGTTTGTTCTACCAGCCATTTATTTTATGGTGTCGTCTGTATTAAAAAACACACCCTCGTCGTCCTAAGCGCAGCCGAGAACCTCCTGAATATGGCTCAGAGCCATTTGATTAGAGGTCCTTCGCTACGGCTCTGGATGACATTTAAGACGTCATCGTCAAGCCATTAATTAAACCAAGCTCTGTGTATAGCTCACTATCCAACAAATACTGTAGAGGCTTTGTCATATCCATTTGGTTTGTTGTAAATGCCCGATTAGCGAATTGGCCAATTAGCACCTTATGACGTACAAGCTCACTTAAAAAATAACTAAAATGGTCAGAAAATGCGTCAAGCCCATCCGCTTGATATATTTTTTTTAATACATTGAGCGTCTCTTCTTTGGAAGAAGAATGTAACTGGTTTAATTGCGGCATACAATCTTTTGTCGGTGCGGCAAAAAAGCCTCTCACATAATGTTTTAATGGCAAACCACTACGCGTTGCTAACTGATAAAGATGCGCGCCATGCAAATCATGAACTTGATTCGAGGGTAAGGCTGCATCAAAAGTTAATTTTTCATCGTCGATTAATTTTAAAAAAGAGTGAAAGCAACAAGAAAAACCCATGAACATCTTTTGCAATGGATCATTGTCAGTAATTAGACCTTTCATTATACCGCATGCTTCAATCAGGTTTTTGAAAACAGCCTTTATACTATGACGTCTATCCTTGACAGACCTTCTCATCTCATGAGTCGGATGTATCATAAAATCTACAAATGCAGCCGCTTTTTTAGGGGCACGAGCTTGCAATAGCAACACATCCTCGGAGGGAAGTAGACGAATAATCTGAGCACCGTTTATATTAGTTCGTGTCAGCGCCAATACAAGATAAATCAACAGTCCATAAATAATCTGCGCAAAAAGATACAGTCTGGCTTGCAGAAGATCTGTGGTTGATGCAAAACATAGTTCTGAATCTTGAACGTACTGTAAGTACATTTGCCGTATTAGCGTGTTACTGCTTCTGAATGCACTATAATCTGTAGCAAAGCGATCAACGATCAATTTAAAGGGAATATTGTTTCTTCTTAATAAATAGGCGGCCAAAACTGTATGAGGCACTCCGCCACACATTCCATACAAAACAATTTTTTGCTTTAGTTTATGAAAATGCATCGCCGTATCGAATACATCTTGTGCCAAGTCAGAAATACGCTGTGCTTCCCCACCAAAACGTGACGAGTAATTTCGATGATTTAACAGCAGCACTTTGGTACCAAAAAAAGCGCCAAACTCTTGCGCACTATCCTTAAAGTAAGCGCTTTGAAAAGGCGTTCTGGCTATCTGAGCCAGTACAATAGTATCGGAGATACACCTCCTATTTTCTATAAGCAGCCCCTCAAGAAGGATCCCGTTATTCCCCTGAATTAATTGAACACTCAACGAATATTTTGTATCAGATTGTTCGCTGACAAAAAGTCTTAAATTATAGTTTACTGAAATTTTTCTTACCATAAACTCGGTCAAATTAGATCTTAGCACCACAAGGGAAGATAAGTGAGGTTTTGATCTGGTTATCAGGTTTGTGTTAAGAGCGTCTTGACTCAGTAGGGTCAGGCATTCTTTTTGGCTTTCGATTAAAAGAGCTGTTTCAGATGCCGTGCTGGCACTTTGAGAGTCAATCTTCTGGATGATTTTTTTAAACTCGGCAAAAAACAGATTAGGATTGTCATTAAACAAGGAGTAATTGCTATTGAAATAGAGGAGTAACTCTAATTGGCAGGTACGTAAACAAGTAACAGCCTGCTGATGCGGGTTTAATTGCATCAATTGGCCGATTTTTTTATCCAGCTCAAGAACACATAAGTAGCCGCGAATAAGTTCAGACTCATTAACATTTGCTGATAAGATACGACTTAATAAAACACTATTACCTAACCAAAACGCCAAAATGAAGCGAGCTGTTTTATTAGCATCCAATTCATCCGTCTGAGACAGCTCACGAATCACGGAGTTTCTTTCTTCAAGATGTTCAATCAGTGCTTTGAGTTGTTCCGTTTTTAATAGCAACGTGTCTGTCATTATGAACTCTCATTTAAAAGTCCTGAGTATTATGCCCCAAAATGATGAAAATTAAACACAAACTCATCAAAGATCCCTCGCTACTCTACCCTATTAATTTCATGTACTATGAGATTGCATTATTCAGTGAAATTAAAAACTGGGATTTTATTTTTATTAGGAGAGCATTTTGAAACGGATCTTTTTTTTAATGATATTTTTGGTCACTCAAGCAATAGGCGCCGTATTTAATCCCGAAGAAGTGCAAAAGCTAAAACAGAATTTTCTTGCCAACATTCAGCCCAGTGGCGCGATAGTCGCATCTCCCTCACAAAAAACCCCTGATTATTATTACGACTGGGTACGTGACTCAGCTATTGCCATGAATTTAATTGAAACATGGTATGAATCATCTCATGCAGCTGAATATAAAGATCGCCTAGTTCACTACGTCTCATGGACAAAAAGAATTCAACACATAAACACCGCACAACCAGGATATGACATCCTTGGCGAGCCTAAATTTTATATCGAAGGTTACCCCTATGATGGTCCGTGGGGAAGACCGCAAAATGATGGCCCAGCTTTGAGGGCTTCAGTTTTAATTCGTTTTGCACAACAATTATTAAATCAAAAGGAACATAACTACGTACAAACCCATTTATACAATAACACTATGGACCCTCAAGCCATGGGTGCCATCAAAATGGATTTAGAGTACACAGCTCATCACTGGCTTGATGAAAATTTCGACCTCTGGGAAGAAGTATCAGGACATCATTTTTTTACCACAATGGTACAGCAAAAGGCTTTGCGCGATGGTGCCGCACTTGCGCGACGTCTTAACGACAACTTGGCTGCTATTTATTACGAACAACAAGCTGAGTTAATGAATATCCGTTTGTACCAACATTTAGATCAAAAAAATCAACTGATTCAGGCAACACTCCCACCTCATATGGGACCGCAAAAAACTTTAGAACTTGATTCATCTGCAATTCTAGGTATTTTGCTTAACCCGAAAAAGGGGTTATTAGCACCAGAAAATATCTACGTACAAAAAACTGTAAATGCCCTGCACCACCAATTTAATCTCATGTTTCCTATTAATAAGAAGGGAACTGGCGCAATTTTATTTGGTCGCTATCCAGGAGATACCTACGATGGCTATCAAACCCATAGCGTAGGAAATCCCTGGTTTATTTTAACGGCAACTGCCGCTGAATATTATTTTACTTTGGCAAATAACTTGCCCTATACCCAAGCCAAGGAAATGCTCAGACAACAATATATTAAAATCGGTGATGATTATTTAAAACTTATTAAAGACTACGCACCCAATATGAATTTAGACGAGCAAATTAATTTAAATACTGGGGTACAACAAGGAGCCTACTCGCTGACCTGGAGTTATGTCTCTGTTCTGCGGGCTATTGAATTAAGAAATAAATTAACGATAAAAACTGCCTGATGCCCCACTGGTCTTGATAGAAACAAGAGTTTATCAAGACCACCCTGGAAGCGCAAATACAGGGCAGCTTGACCAAATCAAATACATTTGCTAAGTTAAAAGAGAAGGACCCAACAGGAGTGTATGCAATGGACATTATAGGATTAGTAACAACGTTGGTGAGTGGAGCAATCGGTGGTAACGCGACGGGGGCTTCATTTAAAAATCTCAGCCTTGGCACACTGGGAAATACAATCGCAGGTTTAGTCGGCGGTGTGGCTGGTGGTTACATTTTACAAGGAGTAGGTCTGCTAAATCAATTAGGTCTTGGTGATGCCACTCTAGGTACAATGTTAGGTCAGGCAGGTACTGGGTTAGTAAGCGGTGGTATTGTAACCGCTGTCGTTGCTCTAATAAGAAATATGATGAGTAAAGGCTAATCATCTAGTTCTATATTAAGCGTTTTGTAAATAGTGACACTACTGTTGGGCTTTACAGCCCAACCTACCTCATTACATTGGTGCTAAAACTACAGCGCCCTATCTCACTCATTGAATATCAATATTGCAGACTAGTCCCATCCAATGACACTATGTCGTGCTGAGGCACTTAAATCAGTAATCAACGACCAATTGCCTTTCCGTACCGCTTCCTCAGGAACTATCCACGAACCGCCGACACAAGAAACATTAGGCAAGGCGATATAATCATTGTAATTTTCTTCAGTGATCCCGCCTGTTGGGCAAAATCTCACTTGCGGAAAGGGTCCATAAATTGCACGCAGCATCGGAATTCCACCAGCAGCCTGTGCTGGGAAAAATTTAAAATGCGTATAGCCTAAAACGAGGCCCTCCATCAGATCAGAAACGCTGGAGATACCTGGAATGAAAGGAATACTGGAGTGACATCCTGCCGTCAATAAGGCTTGAGTCTGCCCAGGACTAAACGCAAACTTAGCGCCTACGTCAATCGCTTTTTGTAACTGCTCTGGAGTAGTTACCGTGCCCACGCCAATTATAGCCTCAGGAAATGTCTGCGTTAATAAATCCACCACATCAAAAGCAATCGGCGTTCTTAAAGTGATTTCAAGGACGTGTATGCCGCCTGCAAACAAAGCTGTGGCTAAAGGAATTGCCTCCTTTATATCCTTAAGCTGGATCACAGGAATAACCGGAGAGGAGCAAAACACGGTTTCTGGTTGTACGACCCAATTTGAAAATGACATCACTACTCCTTGTTACTCTAAACCCAATAATTGATTATTTAAAAAACCGCGGCTTATACCGCCCCCTTTAGACTACGAACCTAAATCATAAAACATCATAACCAGTCTCTTTTCCCTGAAACAAACTACATGCTCCCTGCTCAGCCCCTGTAAACTGTGTTCTCAAACTGCCAAATAACTCACGTCCCGTACCCTGATATAAACCGCTTACATTCATTACAGCCGCTGGTCGTTGCATCAGTTCCTCATCCGGAACCAAGAGTTGCAACATTCCGTGCTCTGCATCAATTAAAATTCTATCGCCTGTTTCAACACGTGCTAAGGTAGGGTTATCAAGTGTCTCGGGAGTCACATGAATCGCCGCAGGAACCTTCCCTGAAGCCCCTGACATCCGTCCATCAGTCACTAAAGCCACTTGATAGCCTTTATCCATGAGCACTCCAAGCTTAGGAGTCAATTGGTGTAGCTCGGGCATACCACAGGCTTTGGGTCCTTGAAAACGAAGCACGACCACACAATCTTTATTCAGTAAGCCCTGCTTAAATAATTCGCCAAACTCTTCCTGACTGGAACACACCACAGCAGGCGCTTCAATCTTATCCTTCCCGGCAGCAAGCCCTGAAGTTTTAATTACTGCTCGCCCAAGGTTTCCACTCAACACTTGCAACCCGCCTTGAGTTTTAAAAGGTGTTGCCGCGGAAATTAATACCGATTCATCAGCCGAAACAGTCGGCCCAGCAATCCAGACTAATTGCTCATTATCCATGACTGGTCGTTGAGTGTATTTATCCAAACCATAGCCCATCACCGTATTCACATCCGCATGAAGCAGCTGTGCTTCAATTAACGTATAAATAAAATAAGACATTCCACCAGCGCGCTGAAAATGATTTATATCCGCATAACCATTAGGGTACATTTTTGTAATCATTGGCGTGACTGCTGATAATTGCGCAAAATCATCCCAATTAACCGTGTAGCCTGCCATTGCGGCAATCGCAATTAAATGCATCGTGTGATTGGTAGAGCCGCCTGAAGCTAATAGGGCTACAATCCCATTAACTATGTTTTTAACATCCATTATCTGCCCTATAGGTAGGTAATGAGAGCCTAAATCAGTTAATGACAGCACTTGCTGGGCTGCAGCTTGAGTGAGTGCATCGCGTAAAGGTGTTCCTGGGTTAATAAATGAAGAGCCAGGCAGTTGCAATCCCATCACTTCAATAACCAATTGATTGGAGTTAGCCGTACCATAAAAAGTACAAGTGCCTGCAGAATGATAAGATGCGGCTTCTGCTTCAAGCAAGGCCTTTTCATCGACTTTGCCTTCAGCATACAACTGACGAATACGTGCTTTTTCCTGATTAGAGATACCAGAAGGCATTGGCCCTGCGGGAATAAAGAGAAACGGTAAGTGCCCAAAACTCAGTGCCGCCATCAATAAACCAGGAACAATTTTATCGCAGATTCCCAGCATCAAACCGCCATCAAACATACTGTGCGATAAACCAATAGCCGCCGACATCGCAATCACATCACGACTTAATAAACTCAATTCCATTCCTGGCTGGCCTTGAGTAATGCCATCACACATTGCCGGAACACCAGCGGCAAACTGAGCCACACCACCTGCAGCAGCAATCGCCTCTTTAATCAGTTGCGGATAATAGAGATAGGGTTGATGCGCGGATAACATGTCATTATATGAAGAAATAATTGCGATATTGGCTTTGGCAACACCACTTAAACTCGCTTTATCTTGCTTGGCACAGGCAGCAAAGCCATGGGCCAAATTACCGCAATGCAACAGACTACGCTGTGGACCTTTAATCCGTGCATGCTCTATATGTTCCAGGTACAAGGCCCTGCTTCGCGCACTTCGCTCGCGAATACGCGCAGTAACTTGAGCAACAACTGGATGCATTATTATTCCTTAAGGCGCGTACATCACCTGTACGTTTGCCTGATGATTATTCAAAAAAGCACTTACTGGCATGACCATCGGATCATGTTGCGCCATTGCCTGATGCAAAACCGCTAATTTATTTTGACCCAGCAAATGAAAAAAGATCACTCGACTGTCCAATAATCTTTTTTTAGACAGACTTACTCGCTGGTGGGGTGCGTTATTGGGGGTCACAAATAAAACAGCCGCGGCATTATCATCCAAGCCCTCACCCAACTCTTCCGCACATGGAAATAAAGAAGCGGTATGCCCGTCTTCCCCCATCCCTAAAATAACGGCATCAAAGGTAGGTAAGGCAGCAATACTCTGTTCTATAGCATCCAAATCTGCCGTGGCTTCATCATAAAGACTCAGAAAATGGGCGCAAGCGGCATCATGCTGCAGTAAAAATTGTTTGACCATATGTTCATTACGCTGCGCATCATCCACAGGAACACAACGCTCATCGGCTAAAGTAATCGTCACTTTATCCCAAGGAATATTAGTTTTTGCCAAGAGTTGAAACAAGGAAACAGGGGTTTTACCGCCAGAAACCACCAAATAAGCCTGTCCTCTTTGCGCGATTGCATTACAAAGAATTTTTTTTAACTGCTCTGCAAAATCAGCGGTTAATAAAGACGCGTCACTAAAACTATGTAACTGCATTTTGCTCTCCCCATACATGTGCTTTGCCATTATATAAACGTATTACTTCCAAAGGCCCCCATGTTCCTGAGGGATAAGTATGTAATGGAGTTCCCTGTTTTTCCCAAGCCTGTTTAATGTTATCTATCCATTTCCAGGCTTGTTCTATTTCTTCACGGCTCACAAACAAATATTGATTACCTAACATCACTTCCAGTAATAAACGCTCATAAGCATCTGCTATACGTTGTGTATTAAAATTTAAATCCAGTTTGCTGTCGCGTAGCTGCATGCTCTCACTCAGTCCAGGAACTTTATTCATCATTCGCACTTCAACCCCCTCATCAGGTTGCAAACGAATGATCAACTGATTGGGTGACAAATCCTGCCCGAGTTGTTTAAAAATATTATACGGTTGAGGTTTAAAATAAATAACCACTTCACTTTGTTTTTTAGATAAGCGTTTACCCGTCAATAAATAAAAAGGCACCCCAGACCAGCGCCAGTTATCAATGTACGCCTTAATCGCCACAAAAGTTTCTGTTTGCGACCCCTTGAAGGCACCTTCTTCATCTAAATAACCAGGCACTGTCTGCCCTTTAATCACATTTCCTACGTACTGAGCACGCACGGTGTGCTCTTGAACGTGTGACTCGCCAATATAACGTAGTGATTTTAAAACTTTTAATTTTTCACTGCGAATGCAATCTGCAGACAGACTCATCGGCGGCTCCATTGCCACCAAAGCAACTATTTGCAATAAATGATTTTGCAGCATATCTCTGACTTGGCCTGATTTGTCATAATAAGACCAGCGCCCCTCGACACCAACTTCTTCTGCAACGGTAATTTCAACCTTATCAATAACACTTTGATCCCAATTCGATGAAAAAATCGCATTGGCAAAACGCAGAACTAAAAGGTTCAAAACGGTTTCTTTACCTAAGTAATGATCAATACGATAGATTTGATCTTCAGCAAAAAATCGCGCCACTTCATTATTAATCGTAATAGAAGAGGGCAAGTCATGACCAATAGGTTTTTCTAAGACAATACGCGCTGGTTGGTTATTTAAACCTACGGTAGAAAGCCCTTGGCATGTCTGTGCGTATAAAGAAGGAGGAATCGCAAAATAAGAAATAACCGTACGCTTTGTAGGATTTACCTGAGAGGCTAATTTTGCGTAATCCGTAAGCTGTGCTAAATCCAGCTGGCAATAAGTCAATTTTGTAACAAGGCGTGACCAGGCGGCTTCATCCAGTGCTTCATTTAAAAATAATTTAATTTTTTCTTTCATGCGCTGAATATAGGCATCCAAACTTAATTCGTCACGCGCACAACCAATAATTTTGCTGTCTGCATGCAGCAAGTTCGCCCGTTCAAGTTGGTACAAAGCAGGAAATAATTTGCGACAAGAAAGATCGCCCAAAGCGCCAAACACGATTAAATCACAAGGGTACTTCGCCGCAACATCGTCAATCATAGATCATCCTGAGCACTTGCTCGTTTTTTGAGGCTCCATACTAAATTGAAAGATAATGCAGATCAACTTAATTCAATTCATTTAGATTACAAAATTGCAAAACTTCATTTTTGTGCTATATCAAATAAATACGTTTTAATAATGCGCAATTATTATTGGAGAGGCAAATGCTTAATAAACGATTTTCAGAACGACTTAATAAAGAGCTGGATAACATTGGTGTCCCGGCTACCAGTGCGGAGCGTATTGAAGTATTAGCTAAATTAATTAAAATTCCCAAATTTAAAGCAGAAGCATTTCTTAATGGCGCTGCAAATCCTGATGAAAATTTATTAAACACATTAGCTCAGGAATTTGAAGTGAATGCTGATTGGCTAGTCGGGAAAAGTGATTCAGCGCATTAAATTTATGAAATTACGCTACACACAAATTTACAGCACACACAGAAATGGTTTATAAAGACAGCCGCTTTTAACTCTGCTGTCTTTTTCACGCTCACACTACGCGAACGCAGATCACTACCATAAAGTTAAAGAAACTCTCGCTGTTCACGTCGTTCCGCGGCTTGTCCGCGGGATCCAGAGATCCAATGCTAGAACGAGATTCGTGGCTCCCGCGGACAAGCCGCGGGACGACGGTATTTTCTTAACTTAATGGCAGGGAACGGCAGGATTAACCATGAAAACGATGACTTAAACTAATTGGTTTCGCATTTTTTTCAATGTATTCGATAATCTTACCAGCAATATTTAAGCCTGTTGCCTTTTCTATGCCTTCAAGACCTGGTGAAGAGTTGATTTCCAAAACTAAAGGTCCGTGGTTAGAGCGAATTAAATCCACACCAGCTACTTTTAAGCCCATAGTTTTAGCGGCACTTACAGCAATAGCACGTTCTTGTGGCGTTAACTTCACTTTCACGGCTTTACCGCCTTGATGCACATTCGCGCGAAACTCACCTTCTTTCGCCTGGCGCTTAACGGCCCCAACTACTTTATCACCAATAACAAAGCAACGAATATCTGTGCCACGTGACTCTTCAATAAATTCTTGGACTAGAATGTTGGCGTGCATTTCTTTAAAAGCATTAACAATGCTCACAGCAGATTGATGGCTGTCCGCTAAAATAACACCCTTTCCTTGTGTGCCTTCTAATAACTTAATTACTAAAGGCGCACCACCCACCATGCGAATCAAATCTTCAGTATCATCCGGAGACTGTGCAAAGCTGGTTAAAGGCATGGGGATACCTTTTCGTGCCAGAACCTGTAACGAGCGGAATTTATCTCGTGATCGCGAGATCGCAATCGATTCATTGACCGTATACATGCCCATAGTTTCTAAATGCCGCAAAACAGCTGTGCCATAATAAGTTGTTGATGCACCAATTCTTGGAATAACCGCATCAAAATGAGGTAAAGCCTCTCCACCTCGATAATGAACTTTAGGACAAGACGCGGCGACATTCATATAACAATATAAAGGATTAATAATCTTAATCTCATGGCCAGCAGCTTCCCCTTCTGCTTTTAAGCGCTTATGTGAATACAAATGTGGGTTGGTGGCCAGTATTGCAATTTTCATGAATGAAGCATTCCTCAATTATTTTTATTTTTTATACTTGGTAAAGTATAACTAAAGCCTAGTCTATAAATTAGAAAATCTCATTGTGGATTAACTAAAATAAAGACCGGAAAATTTACTATTTAACCTCTTCTCTTTATAGGGAAAGAGGAACATTGTTGCTCCTTTAAGAAGCTAACAGCATATAATCTTTAGCTAACAAATCAGCATGATGTGGCGTAGTAAAGAACGCGTTCAGCTCACCTTGTGGGTTAAATAACATAACCGCCCCACTGTGTTGCACATCATAGCTTGCCGGATCTTTGCTGTCTTTATCGACTACCTTCGCATACGCAATACCCATTTCCCGAGTCATCGCTTTAATGATTGGCTCATCTCCTCTTGCCCCATAAAAAGACGGATTAAAAGAAGAAACATAATGACCCAGTTTTTCTTGATCATCACGATCTGGATCAATAGAAATCATTACCACATGAGGAAGGTTTTTCACTCCCTTAGTTTCCAGAATACGGTACATTTTTCCTAGTTCAGCCATAGTGGTTGGACAAAGATAACCGCAATTGGTAAAACCAAAAAATACCAAAGTCCATTTCCCTTCTAAACTAGCGTTATCAAAAATTTTTTGATCCGTACCCATCAAACTGAATTGATTTACTGTTCTTGGATTTTCAAGATAAGTCCCATGAAATTTAGCCACATCGACTTTTTTCTTAAAATGCATGTGTTGGCCAACAAAAATTCCTGAGAATAATCCGGCAAGCGCCAACAGCATAACGACGGTAAAAGTAACACCTCTAGCCTTAAAATTCATGTCACTTCCCCTTACAAATAGTGATCAATTAATAGAAAAACAAACAACAGCATCAAATAAATGATTGAAAAACGAAACGTTTGCATAGCGACTACAGGCTTGTCTGTACAGTAGAGCTTATGCGCCCAATATAAGAACCGTGCGCCCAAGCCCAAAGCTCCTGCTAAATAAAATAAACCGCTCATTCCTACAACAAAGGGCAAAACACTCACAACCAACAATAGAATGGTATATAAATAAACATTCAATTTAGTAAATTGAATGCCATGAGTGACCGGCAACATAGGAATTTCTGCGTTTTTATACTCTTCATAACGATAGATAGCCAATGCCCAAAAGTGCGGTGGCGTCCAGGTGAAGATAATAAGTACGAGTAACAAAGCCTGTGGATCTAACTGATTCGTAACAGCAGTCCATCCTAACAAAGGAGGAGCGGCACCTGCCAAACCACCAATCACAATGTTTTGTGAGGTAGCACGTTTTAAATAGCCGGTATAAACACCTGCATAACCAATCAAAGTAACAAAAGTCAGCATAGCCGTTAATTTATTAACAAATATAATTAAAATAGCCTGACCAAGCACTGCCATAATTAATGCAAACCAGATGGCCTGACCAACAGAAACACGCCCGTGAGCCACTGGTCTTTTTTTAGTTCGTGCCATAATCGAGTCAATACGTCTGTCAACCAAATGATTAATGGCCGCGGCACTGCCAGCACAAAAGCCAATACCAATCAGGGAAAAGGCGATTAAAGACAAATCAACCCAACCTGGCGCTGCCAAATACATGCCAACTACCACGGTTAAGAGCATCAATAAAACAACTCGGGGCTTACACATCTCTAAATAATCACGCCAGGCCGCGCGCGTGCGCACTACAGTTTCAGCATGCATCAGTTAACCCCTTGCGTGTCAGGTGCAATGAACTAAAGGCTGTAGCCAATAAGAGTGCTGCAATCCCATTATGAGCAACCGCTACGGACAGCGGCAGTAAATACATTACGTTCAAAATACCTAAAGTGAATTGAACCAGCACTAAGACAATCATGACTAAAGCTGCGCCTCGTAAATAATTAAAATTAGCTCGGCACAAAATTAATAAACCAAGCACAAGCATATAAGCGGCGGTCAACATCGCGCCCAGTCGATGAATAAACTGAATGGTTACACGAACATCTTGATCCAGTAGACCACCTTGATAATTAGCACCAACAGGCGCAAATAAATTAAATCCTTGTGCAAAATGCAAGTCAGGTACCCAAAGGCCATTACACATAGGAAAACCAATACAGGAGATTCCCGCATAATTAGAACTAACCCAACCGCCTAAAGCAATTTGCATGAATACAATAATCACACCCAAACGCAGCCAAGGACGCCATTGAGGTAAGTCTCGCCCTTTTATGTTACTGACTTGCAAGCGCAAACGGCTTAAGCAGGCAACAATTAACATGCCACCTAAAAGATGCCCCATCACCACTACAGGTAATAGTTTTAACGTAACGGTCCACATACCTAAGGCGGCTTGGAAAATTACTAAAAACAATAAAGCAGCAGGTAAATGCCAAGGCACATTACGACCATGAATACGTTGACGCAGTAAAGAAAAACCAATAAAGAAAATAAGCAGACCTAAGGTACCTGCAGCATAGCGGTGCGCCATTTCAGTCCATGCTTTTCTAGATTCAATAGGAATTTGTGGGTAGGCTGTTTGCGCATTATCCAAACCAGTCTTAGCGCTAGGAAGTACCATATGACCATAACAGCCCGGCCAATCAGGACAACCCAAGCCCGCATCCGTTAAACGCGTATAAGCCCCTAACATCACAACCAGCAACGCTAAAAGCACCGCGGCAGTTGCTGCATGGCGTACTAATTTATTCTGCATACATTTAACCATTCTTGTTTTCTGTTGTACTGAGTAATAATTTCAAATCTTTATACACGTCATCAGGATTCGCAAGAGACGGATAACTTAGAATAAGATAACTATTGGGATCAGCTAAAAATACCCGGGCTTTAGAAAATAAAGCGTCTTCTGCTTGTACTTCCTCTGCGGATAAGTGTGCTACTTGAAAACCTAAGGCCTTCACTGTGGATTGGCCGTCTGGAGATAAAGAAGATGCTTTATCTCCAAGAATAAGCCATTGGTCAACCTGATACAGTCTGCGTCCTAAAGCCAAACGAACTCGGGCTAAAGTATCCAACTGTTTTAAACAGTCTGCATCACATGCATTTGGAGTCCAATACACAACACGCCATTTGTCTTGTCCTTCCAGCGCCTTCACAAGGACTGGTGGATTTAATAAGGTGCCTTTATTGACCTTTGCAGCGCTTAACCAGTCAGGATGTTGATAAAATATATAGGCAGCAATTCCAGGAGCTGCAAACATCGCAATTAACAACAATAAAACATAATATTTAGTGGTTTGTTTTTTCATTTTTTTTCTTCAGATTTAATGCTACAAATATAATCAGGATAACAAAAGCCATCACAAACCATTGCAAAGCATAAGCTAAATGCCGCTGTGGAGGCATGGAAACCGTCTCCCATTCACGCACAAATCCATGTGTATCTTCCTTGTCGAGGCGAATAATAAACGGATAGACTGCTTTTTGCAAAAGTTGACTTACTAAATGTTCATCCAAACGCTCAATAATAATCGTTTTGTTCTTTTTTTTCTCGAATGCAGGCCCTAAAACCCATTGATTTTTACTGGGAAAATAAACAACACCCTGTAATTGCACTAAACCTGTGGGAATTTTTACCATGGGAAAGACACGCCGGGTTACATCACCAGGAACCCATCCTCTATCAATCAACACCACAGAGCCATCCTCCAACTCCAGAGGCGATAGAACATCATAACCAAATTGATGCTGATGATGCTGGTTATCGAATAATAAAATCGCGTCTAAATAAGTTCCATTTAGCTTAACCCGCTCGTATTGTACAGGAAGCGTTTCATTTTTGCTCCATTGTTTTGGCGCAAGTTGTTCTTGCACGGTTTGTGCGGCAATCATTTTTTCTTTTTCATCCGCACGCTGAATTTGCCAGAATCCTAAACGCAGAAATAGCAAAAAAAATAATGTGGCCAGCAGAAGCATTATCCAACTTGGGGTGAAACGAAATTTAAAAAAGGGTACACTAGGCATAGTTTATTAATTGCTCAAATATTATTCGGTATGTCGGCAAGTTCAGGAGTATAACAAATGATCACTAAAATCTTCATCATCTTTGTCATGATTATTATCGCAGGCTCATTGGCAAGTGGGTTGCTTTTTCTTGTTCGTGACCCTGGAAATTCAAAACGCACGGTAAAAGCCTTAACTGTACGCATAGCTATTTCATTGACTTTATTTATATTTTTATTAATTGCTTTTAAACTAGGATTAATTAAACCACACGGTATTTAAATTTTAAGGATTTATTATGCGCCTATTATTAATTGGTTTTATTTTTCTTTCCCACAGCGTGAATGCCGACACCATTAAAAATTATATGAATATTGCGAACAATATTCCCCAAATGGAAGTTAAAGCCGATCCTCAAGCCCAAGCATGGGCCAGATCAGCACGGCATGTACTGACTATTACCTGTGAAAGTATAGAAGAAACCATGATGCAAGCCAATGAAATAGCGAAACAACAAGGCAAGCCTATTTTTTGCTTACCTGATGGGGTACAGCTGAATTCTATAACACTTAATGAATTGATTCAGCAAACCTATAAAGACATTTCCAGTCAGCAAAGTGATAAGGACTCTATGACCGTATCACAAATTGCCTGGATAGGTGTCGGCAAAAAATATTCCTGCCAATCAGCAGCAGGAAAAATGGAAATGAACCAGGTTACTACGGCATGGAACGGGCAAACAGCAGCATTACCACCACCACCTTAAGCATCGTCATCCAGAGCGTAGCGAAGGATCTCTCTTCAAATGGCACCGAGCCACGCTCAGGACGTTATCCTCTTACTGACTAAACTCTTCAAAAGCCTCTAAAGCCTCTGCAGCGTACATTAAAGAAGGACCGCCGCCCATATACACGGCCATACCTAAAGTTTCTAAAAGCTCTTCTCTTGTCGCTTCTAGTTTAATCAATGTTTGGGAGTGAAAACCAATACAACCTGGGCATTGTTTTGCAACCGCTAAAGCCATAGCAATCAATTCTTTAGTTTTTTTATCTAAAGCACCGTCTTTGGTTGCAGCCTGTGCTAAAGCTGAAAATCCCGCCATTACTTCTGGCATTTCCTTACGCATTTTAGCCATTTGAGTGCTGATGTCTTTAGTAATATGAGTAAATTTATCTGACATAAAAAATTCCTTTTTATTATAAAGTTAAGAAACCACATGAAAAGCACAACCAGTGTACCGTAGTGTGTAGTGACAATGAAGTGCTATTGGGGTCTGTTGCCCCTAAGAAACTGCGCGAGTTAATGTTTCTTTCGCTAAGGTCAAACGACGTTCAATTTCGCCCAGCTCAGATTTTAATTGTAAAATGGCTGCAGCGTTTTGGCTGCGCATCATTTGGTCTAAAGTTTTATTCATCGCCTGTTGCTGTTGCTCCATGGTACGAATATCCACTTCAAGATCATGAATCCACTGCTGTCTGGTACTCAGCATTTTGACCCCAAAATAAGCCTTTTGCTGTGGTTTATTTTTTCGACTGTGAATTTGACACAAGGCCACCAGGACATTTATTTTTTGCCTGATTCGTTCTGCAAGATAATTAGCACTGCGCTCATTGTTTTGTTTGGATAAGGCTTGAAGGTCGGCTTTAATTTCTGCAACACAAGCCACACCACTAGGTTCAAAGCTCCATCGAAATAAACCTCTGGGTAAACTATGTCCGGAAAAAGAGGAGCCTAAGCCGTTGATTTTCCATTCCAATTCGGGAAGGCGAGCAATCAGTTCGTGAAGTAATTCGTTAGATTCTGCTGCCATTTCAACCCTTGTTTAATTTTTATTATTTGACTGCCATATCCCCCAATTACCGTCATCCAGAGCGTAGCGAAGGACCTCCCATCAAATGGCACCGAGCCACATTCAGGAGGTCCTTCGCTACGCTCTGGACGACAACTAAACCACAGGTTCTAAATCAGGCACCTTGGGCTGCAGCCAAGAACTTAAAAACGGTGGTAAACACATCAGCATTAAACCCAAAATGAGGGTTGCTTCATAACGAGCAAAGCTTCCTACATCAATGCCGTCTGGTGGAATAAAACTTACTGCTAATGTAGTACATACACCAATCATACCAATACCTGCTACAAATAACATGCCAAACAAACCGCCAGGAATTTTAAAGGCACGGTAATGATCCGGCTCAGATAAACGTAATTTAATGGCGGCGATAAACATAATAAAATACATCAACATATACAATTGAGCAGCCAGAGCCGTTAACAACCAATAAGATCCATTAACACTAGGCATAAATAAGAATAAACCAGATAAGACCGTCACAATAGTCGCTTGGGTGTACAACATCACTATCGGCGCACCATTTGCATTCGTACGTTGAAACGCATCCGGTAAGTTACCGTCTTTAGCAGCAACCAACAAACCAGTCGTTGGTGCAATAATCCAGTTACTCACACCACCAAGACCACCTAAAACCAACATCACCGCAACTACAGGCATCATCCAATGCATATGGTACGTTGAGAAAAATGCTTCAAAAGCCTGCATAATTCCAGCCACTAAATTGATGTCTTTGCCAGGTAAGACAATAGCGATTGCCAAAGAACCAAGAATCAAAGTACTTAAAATAATTCCAACGGAATAAACCAAAACTTTAGGAAAGGCATATTGTGGATTTTCAACATCATTTGCATGCACGGTCGCAATTTCGATACCACAAAACGACATAATAATAGCAGTCAAAGAAACCCACATAGAGTGATCTGATATATGGGGAACAATACTAGGGATGTCAAATTGGATTTCTAAAGGATTCCCACGAGCAATCCAGGCAACACCCAAGCCAATAATTAATGACATCGGCAGTAATAAACCGGCAAGCGAACATACATTACTAAATAAAGCAGAAGAACTCATGCCACGCAGATTTAATAAGGTCGCGCCCCAAAAACAAGTCACAATAACCGACCACAGAAAATAAGGATTACTAGTCAAGGCTGGGTTAATTAAATAACCAATGGTTCCGGCAACAAAAGAAAGAATGGTGGGATACCAGATTACGTTTTCAATCCATTGCAACCAAATGGCTAAAAAGCCCATTTTTTTACCAAAGGCCTGTTTTACCCAAATATAAATTCCGCCTTGCTTTGCCCATCCAGAAGCAAGCTCAGCTGAAACCAAAGCCGTTGGAATCAAGAAAAATAATGCGCCCAACACAAAATAAAATATGAGTTGGCTGCCAAATAAAGCCGTTGCGGGTAGATTACGGATGCTGTCTACCGAGCCGACGGTAATCATCGTCAGGCTGAAAATCGTTAGTGAATGTTTTTTATTGCTCATCGCCTTCCTTCATAGCAGTGTTGGGCTTGCAGAAGCTCATTATATTAGTAAAAGCTTAAGGAACCCTTAATAATAGCGTAATAAATAAACAAAATTTCCTGTTACATGAATAACCTATTTGACACAGGACTACTTATTTATTACCGGCGACCTAAAATAACATGATTTAAGCAGAAAATCTCTGTATTTTAGTCACTCTTAGTGCAATTATTAAACTCTATACGGAATTTAACCCACCTATTGGGTTGAAAACACAACCAAAAGAGCGCTAACAGAGCAACTGATTGAATTTGTTGCGCCTGAACACTTTTTACTAGAATATATTGAGCTCGTAAAACAGGAACCAAATAAAATTAATATACCCCCAAACGTACCGAATGTTCATCTTAAAACTGCTGAATTCAATCAAGCCATGCACCGCTATAACAGCAGTACTCTTTATACTCGTCTGGAGCGAATGAACTCCATCCTCGTTTTATCCTTACAAGCAGCAACCCTGATTAATGTACTGCAAACCTATAATGGCAGTTCTTTTATTACGCTGCTGAGTACCTTTGTCATCGCCTACATTCTTACTGACTTTGTGAATGGTCTGATACATATGTACATGGACAATAATACAGCCTATACCTCAATCATTGGTCCATTTGTCTCTTCATTCCATCTGCATCACACACGCATTCAATACACCAAACGCCATCCCTTAAAAATATATTTTTATGAGTCCGGTACCAAATTTTGGCTCTTAGCTTATTTAATCGGTGTAACTACAGCCCAACATCTTCTAAACTTGAGCTACCCTCTTAATCTGGGTCTGGTCAGTATTGGCATCCTTTCATCTGTCGCTGAACTGTCGCATTATTGGTGTCATAATGCGACCAGAAAAAATAAAATTGTCAGCTTGTTACAAAAATACCGTTTATTACTTTCCAAAAAACATCATGTGACCCATCACCGCAATGACAACACCCATTACGCCTTTTTAAACGGGATGACGGATCCACTGCTGAATCTAATTTCTCATTATTTTTACGCCGGCTATAAAAACCATGCCGATCAACATACTCGTGCCTATATAAAACAGGTTAAAACCCAAGATCATTCCGTGCTTGAATGAAAATATTTTGTGACGTAGTAAAGCGTCACCTCTCTGTGTTATAGTTCCTATTTTTTTCGGGTACCACACCATGTTTGACACTTTAACCGAACGTTTGACCCGCACCTTTAAAAATTTGCGTGGACAGGGTCGATTAACAGAAGAAAATGTACAGAGCGCTTTACGCGAAGTCCGACTCTCACTTATTGAGGCCGACGTCGCCCTGCCTGTCATTAAAGATTTTATTGAACAAGTAAAACAAAAGGCTTTAGGGCAAGAGGTTTTAAACGACTTAAACCCGGATCAAGCTTTTATTAAGATCGTTCATGATGAATTAATTCTTGTCATGGGTGGTGAGCGTGTTGAACTTGATTTCAAAACGCAACCTCCTGCAGTATTTTTAATGGCTGGATTGCAAGGTTCTGGTAAAACAACCAGTACTGCAAAACTTGCTCGCTATTTAAAAGAAACTGAAAATAAAAAAGTAATGGTTGCCAGTGTGGACGTTTACCGCCCTGCTGCTATCCAACAACTTAAAGTATTAGCCGAACAAATTGGTGTAACCTTCTTCCCATCAGAAGCAAATGAACAGCCAATAACTATTGCCCAAAAAGCACTAGACAGTGCGAAAAAGCAATATATGGACGTATTGATTATCGATACCGCCGGTCGTATGCATGTTGATGCGGACATGATGGCTGAGATTAAAGCCCTGCACCAAGCAGTAAAACCAATTGAAACCTTGTTCGTTGTCGACAGCATGACAGGACAAGATGCGGCAAATACCGCCAAAGCGTTTCATGAAACCTTGCCATTAACCGGGGTTATACTGACCAAAACCGATGGTGATGCGCGTGGTGGAGCTGCTCTTTCAGTAAAACAGATTACAGGTCAGCCGATTAAATTCATCGGCAGCGGTGAAAAAGTAGAGGCCTTAGAGCCGTTTCACCCAGAGCGTATTGCGTCAAGAATTCTTGGTATGGGTGATATTCTAACTCTTATCGAAGAAGTGGAACGTAAAGCGGACAAACAAGCCAGTGAAAAACTGGCTAAAAAATTGAAAAAAGGCAAAGGCTTTGATTTGGAAGATTTCAAACAACAGCTGGTGCAAATGAACAGTATGGGTGGCATTGCAGGCATGATGAACAAATTGCCTGGAATGGGACAAATGATGCCACAACAAGCGATGAAACAAGTTGGTGACAAAGCGATGGCTCAAACAATCGCTATTATTAACTCCATGACACCTAAAGAGCGCCGCATTCCCAAATTGATTGCCGGCTCGCGTAAAAAACGTATCGCTCTGGGTTCTGGTACACAAATTCAGGATGTTAATAAGTTATTAAAACAGTTTGATCAAATGCAAAAAATGATGAAAAAATTTACCAAGCCCGGTGGCATGCAGAAAATGATGCGCGGAATTGGTGGAATGGCTGGAATGAAGGGTATGTTTCCAGATGATTTAAAGTAATCATGAGAAATTCAGTTAAAATATAAGTTGCACAAATTGCATGAATTTAGAACCTCTGTACTGCAGTAAAGCTGGAAGAATATGTTCTCTAACCAAATGTATATATTGTAAAATTACAGTTTATCTGATTTTTTTAAGATAATTCGAAAGAATTACTTCACATGCCGAGTTAATTTTCGTACAATACACGGCATTTTTACGTAACCACTCTAAAGTAGAGGAAAACAATGGTCGTTATACGTTTATCACGAGGTGGCGCTAAAAAGCGTCCGTTTTATCATATGGTTGTTACAGACAGCCGCAAACGTCGCGATGGCAGTTACATCGAGCGTATTGGTTATTTTAACCCTGTAGCTCGTGGACAAGAAATCCGTTTGCACGTTGATGTAGAGAAATTAAGCCAATGGCAACAAGTGGGCGCGCAAATGTCTGATCGCGTTGCTTCACTGATTAAAGAATTCAATAAAGGCGAAGCTGCATAATAACGTGAATACTCAGGATAGCTGGATAGTAGTTGGGCGCTTCGGACGTCCTCATGGTATCAAAGGCTTTGTTTCGGTTCATTCCTTTACAGAGCCTCGTGATAATATTTTGAGGTATACAGATTGGCATGCCTTTATTAACCATAATTGGCAGCCAATTAAACTGTTGCGCATCGAAGTTCAAAGCAAATCTATAGTAGCCTTGGTTGAAGGTTATCCTGAGCGCGAAATAGCAGCTCACCTGACTAATATTGATATTGCAGTTCAACGGGCCCAACTTGAAGAGTTGGATTCTGGTGAATACTACTGGCATCAACTGATTGGTATGGATGTAGTCAATTCCAAAGGAGACTCTTTTGGGAAAGTCATTGAAATCATCCCTACTGGCTCAAATGATGTACTGGTAGTCCAAGGTGAAAAAAGACACTTGATTCCTTATTTACCCGGGCAATTCATATTAGACATTAACAGCCAGCAGAAGCTTATTACTGTTGACTGGGATCTGGATTTTTAAGTGGCACTTCATCTTGGAGTAATCACTTTAATACCTGAAATACTTAATGCCTTAAACTACGGCATTACCGGTCGAGCCATAGAACAAGGCTTGGCTAAAATTGACCACTGGAACCCACGTGACTGGGCATCCAGACCGTACCGGCAAATCGATGACAAGCCTTATGGCGGTGGACCAGGAATGGTCATGATGTATGAACCCGTGCAGGCAGCAATTAAGCAGGCTCGCAGTCAAATGCCAAGTCACTGTAAAACGATTTACCTAAGCCCACAGGGCAAGGTAATTCGTCAAAATGACTTGAATCAGGTAGCAAATGACAAGCAACCTTTGCTGTTTATTGCAGGGCGATACGAAGGAATTGATGAGCGCATTCTTCAAAATGATATTGATGAAGAATGGTCTCTTGGAGATTTTGTTTTAAGTGGTGGTGAGTTGGCCGCAACGGTATTTATCGATGCAATTATTCGTTTAATACCTGGCAGCCTCGGACATCTTGGTTCAGCAGAACAGGATTCCTTTATGAACGGCTTGCTTGATTGCCCTCATTATACTCGACCAGCAGCCATAAATGGGCTTGATGTACCGCCTGTTTTATTAGGTGGCAACCACAGAGACATTGAACTGTGGCGCAGAAAACAATCTCTAGGTAAAACCTGGCAAAAACGTCCAGATTTACTGGAACAAATAGAATTAAGTGAAACAGACAAGCAATTGCTTGCTGAGTTTAAGTACGAACACGGTAATTCCTAAAAAGGAAAAACCAATTTGAGGAGTAGTCCATGACTAATATTATCGACCAATTAAATGCTGAGCAAATGCAAGGCAAAGAAATCCCTGCTTTTAATCCAGGTGATACTGTAGTGGTTCAAGTGAAAGTAATTGAGGGTACTCGTGAGCGTTTACAGGCTTTTGAAGGCGTTGTAATTGCAAAACGTAACCGTGGTTTAAACTCTGCTTTCACAGTACGTAAAATATCTCACAACGTGGGTGTTGAGCGTGTTTTCCAAACATACAGCCCTGTTGTTGACAGCATCACTGTAAAAAGACGTGGCGATGTACGTCGTGCTAAACTGTATTACTTACGTAATTTAGCTGGCCGTGCTGCACGTATCAAAGAAAAGTTAGTTAGCAAAAAAGGCTAATTGCTTATTGTGTGCATCTCTAATCTGCAAAGAAAAGAGATGCAAACGCCTTGGTTGTTTGTCTCTTGATAAAGGCTGATATGTTATCTCTGCATGTTGCATCTTTTTTTACTACTCCTTGGGGTATGCTTAAAGTAGAGCATGACGAGCATTTTATTTATCGCTCTTTTTTTACCAATGAATCTGGCACTCCAGCCCAACATCCTCTTTCTAATTTGATTCAAAGCGAATTATCCGCTTATTATTTAAATCCTAATCACCGTTTTCAACTCCCATTAAAACCTCAGGGAAGCAGTCACCAACAAAAAGTACTTAATGCTTTATTAGTGATTCCTGTAGGACGTACTCTGACTTATGGCGAACTTTCGTCGAAAATTCAAAGCAGCCCCAGAGCCGTAGGGCAAGCATGCAGACGAAATCCCTTAGCTTTATTTATTCCCTGCCATCGCGTCGTGGGAAAAAATGATTTAGGTGGTTACATGGGCGATCCTAATGCCGTTTCTTATAAAAAATCATTACTGGCACATGAAGCTTAAAATCGCTTAGTTCAGGTTGATATTATCGCCCTAACATGTATTATCCAAAATTCAAGTTAACTATAAAATTTTAAATGTAGGTTGGCGCATCGCGTGCGATGCCCAACAACGGAGCGTAGCGACCTCCTTATGTTGGGCAACACTTCGTTTAGCACCAACCCACAATGCCTGCGCTTACTTATCAAGCCGAACGATCCAAGGATGATGCATCCTCAGCATCAGGCATTTCACTAACTAGGGCGTTCGTTGAGGCAGGAACTACGCTCTGAAAAAAGTAGGTCACACCTCCCAATATTTTTTCTGCAATTGTTGGTAAAACAATTTTCTTTAAATAAAATTCTTCCCATTCAAAAGGATTTTGTTCTCGGATCGCTGCAACATAATAATTTATTTTAGAATAAACACCGTCAGTCAATTCAGTTTGCTCATTTAAATAAGCATACAGACGTTGAACCAAGCCTAAACGGATAAGATAACGGTCTTTAAGATTTGCTTGAGTTTTATTAATACTCAAAAAGTCAACGTACTCACTAACAAGCGCAACCAATTTGGTCATAGCACTAATTTGCAGGCAGACAGCATTCACTTCCTTCTTTTTAACCTGCTCTGATTCTTTTATAAAATCCATCCGAATCTGGGAAATACTGTTTTTAAAAACACCATCCCCTAATTTTCCCAATTGTTCCCTCATAAATTCATCAATTTGTTTGCAGGTCATTGCTCCGGATGAGGGGGAAGGAACCGATAAACCATTTAAATGATAAGCCTTAAACGTATAAAAAGCTGATATCAAATTAGTTACATAATAAGCCCAAACACCTGTCTGCAAAGGACTCGGCTCCAACAAGTAAACAGCATATAAAATCTGCATTTTTTTTTCTACCTGCTCGCAATACCCCTGAGTTATCCATTCATACATCAAACAATCTGCTAAGGCATCACCACTGAATGGATGCCCCTCTTCTCTATATTTTTTTTCAATAAAAACAGGAAAGAGTAAAAAACCAATATAATTTCCTTCACGAAGCGCCTTAAAATACTCAACACTGGATAAAAACATTTCAACTCCAAAAGGAAACGTACTGTTTTTTTTAGATTATTACCCTATACTTAAAAAAAATAAATACGCGCATGGTGAGCACAATGAAAAAGAAAGGGATTTTGATTGCTGCATTATCATTTCTTCCATTCCATATAGCGCTGGCGAATTGCGACTTAACCCAATTTCGTTGGGATTGTGACATTCCATTACAACCCAAAGCACACTCAGGCGCCCACTCTTTAGTCTATTGTGGCAACTCTTATGGTTACGTTACCAAACAGCAATGGGATACACTCGCGCGTTACCAACGCTCTGACGTGAACATGGTTCTTGATATTAATGGTGAATACATCGACAGTCCTTGTGTCGCTGCAGAAAGAGAGTAAAATAGCTCAAAAATACCTCAAGATGTTTCTTCTCCATGATTATAGAGCTCGATGGCATTTCCATAGAAGTACTGAGAAAACCTGTGAAAAATATGACTTTACGTATTTATCCACCCGATGCCCGAGTCAAAATCAGTGCGCCACTAAAACTAAGTGAACGCCTTATTCGCCAAAATATCGAAGAAAAAAAACAGTGGATTCATGAACATCGTGAACGCATACTTAGTCGCTCGGCTGCTGAAGAAACCACGCTCCAAACAGGTTCAATCATTCCATTTAGGGGAAAAAACCACCTATTAATTATCGAAGAACATAATGGTCCCACTCAAGTGAGGCTAAATGACGAATTGATTCATTGCTTCGTTCGCCCTAATAGCTCACAAGCCCAAATTCAAGCAATCCTCGATATTTGGTATAAAAAACAAATGGTAGAATTACTGCCTGATTTAATTCAACATTGGGAAACTGTTGTTGGCGTTAAAGTAGCCGAATGGGGAATAAAAAAAATGAAAAGCCGCTGGGGTTCTTGTAACACCCAAGTCGCTCGTATTTGGCTGAATCTTAGCCTTATAAAAAAACCACAAATATGTTTGGAATACGTGCTGGTTCACGAGTTGGTACATCTTTGGGAACCAAGCCATAACAAACGATTTCATAGTCTCATGACTCAATTTATGCCTCAATGGCGAGAACATCAAAATCTACTTGAAGGACGTACGCGTAAATGAATTCAGAGCAAATTACCCAGGGGCTTTGTACGCAGGGATTTCATGTGATGGATGATTTTCTGCAGCCAGAAGACTACCTCTCATTACGTACTACCGCGGAAGAAATGTACCGACAAGGATTATTTCGCGGCGCAAAAATTGGTTTACAGGTTGAATCACATAAAAACAATACCATTCGTACCGATGAAATTTTGTGGCTGGATGAGCATGAAACCAATCCAATTATTCAAGTCTTTTTAACCCGTATCAATCAATTGGCTCAAATACTCAATCAATCTCTTTTTCTTGGTTTACATGAATTTGAAACGCATTTTGCAAATTATCAACCCGGTACTTTTTATAAAAAGCACATTGATCAATTCGCAGCCAAGAAAACCCGCAAAATTTCCTTCGTTTATTATTTAAATAAGGACTGGCAACAGGCGTATGGCGGCGAGCTAAATCTTTATAATAAAGAAGATCAATTGATTCATCAGGTCATCCCTGATGGCAACCGCTTTATTTGCTTTAACAGTGAACTGCCTCACGAAGTCTGCATCACGCATCAGCCCCGTTACAGTATTACTGGCTGGATGAAAACCCGCCCTTAATCGTCATCCAGAGCGCAGCGAAGGATCTCCTTTCAGATAGTACCGAACCACCTTCAGAAGATCCTTCGCTGCGCTCTGGATGACGATACACCTTTTATACATTTTAAAATTAAGCCATTTAAAGCAATCAAAGGTGAAACAAGATAAGTACCTGCAAGATAACTAATTGTGTATACTATTATTTTCATTTCATCGAATTCTCTATGAATGCCTTAGATATCAAACAGCTCTCAAAAACTTATGCCAATGGCGTTCAAGCGCTCAAGGGTATTGATTTAACGATAAAAAACGGGGATTTTTTTGCCTTATTAGGTGCTAATGGAGCGGGTAAATCGACCACTATTGGTCTCATTACTACTTTGCTTAATAAAACCTCTGGGAACATCAGCATCTGTGGTTATGATTTGTATGATGAACCTGAAAAAGCAAAATCCTGTTTGGGCCTTGTGCCGCAAGAAATCAATCTGAATATCTTTGAAAATTGCGAACAAATTTTATTAAGCCAGGCAGGTTATTATGGAGTTTCTCGCAAACACGCCTTACCTCGTGCTGAATCACTTTTGGAGCAATTAGGACTTTGGGATAAACGCCATTCCATCGTGCGCCATTTATCCGGTGGTATGAAGCGTCGCTTAATGATTGCCAGAGCATTAATCCATCAGCCTAAAGTGCTGATTCTTGATGAACCAACTGCTGGAGTTGATATAGAAATCAGACGCAGTATGTGGGAGTTTTTAACCCGTACTAATGCTGAAGGCACTACAATCATTCTCACGACCCATTATCTCGAAGAAGCAGAGCAATTATGTAAAAATATTGCCATCATTGATAAAGGACAAATCATTAAAAACACCTCGATGAAATCCTTGTTGCAGACGTTACATCATCAAACGTTTATTTTTAATACGGAGCATCCTATAGAACGCTTGCCTGATCTCAGCCCTTTTATACCCACACTGATTGACAGCAATACTCTGGAAGTACGTGTTGAAAACGATCTGAGCTTAAATGAAGTTTTTTCTACTTTAAGTCAAAATGGAATTACCATTCTCAGCATGCGTAATAAAACCAATCGCCTGGAAGAACTCTTTTTGGATTTAATAAAAAATGGCCATTAAACAACAACTGATTGCTCTTTATACTTTGACTCGACGTGAACTGGTACGGATGTTTCGCATTGCCAGTCAGGTTTTTTTACCTCCAGTCATCACTACAACGCTTTATTTTCTAATTTTTGGCAGCTTAATTGGACCACGAATTGGTGATATTCATGGCGTGAGTTACCCAATATTCATCGCGCCAGGCTTAATTATGATGTCGGTAATTGTCAACTCATACGGCAACGTATCCACCTCGTTATTTAGCGTACGTTTTCAAAAAAGTATTGAAGAAATGCTGGTGAGCCCAATGCATAATGGTCTTTTATTGTTAGGATATGTTCTTGGTGGGGTCTGTCGAGGCTTAATTGTTGCCGTACTGGTCTATATCGTTGCCAGCCTGTTTTTAACAATTGAATTAAGTCATCTGCCTATGACCTTGCTGGTCGTGCTCTTAGTATCTGCCGTCTTTTCATTAGCAGGCTTCACTAACGCTATGGTTGCGCGTAATTTTGATGACATTATGATTGTCCCAACCTTTGTGTTAACACCTCTAACCTATTTGGGTGGTGTATTTTACAGCACCTCCATGCTTCCAGAGTTTTGGCAAAAAGTCTCTTGGTTAAATCCGATTTTATATATGGTCAATGCATTAAGACAAGCGATGATAGGCCAAAGTGAAGTCAGTATGAGTGTGTCTATATCCATTATTAGCTTTATGTTGTTGCTGCTTATTGTACTGAATATGGTGTTATTAAAGAAAGGTGTAGGATTACGTGAATAAATCACGCAATCCCTAGTCGGTGCTATGGGCCACAAACCAATGAAATGTCAGCTATGCCTGAACTATCGATGGCTTGTGTTCCGGTTGCAACTGAGGAACCTGTAACCAATGAAGTCGTAATTAAGCTCTGAGTCTGAGCCGCACTCATTCCAGTATCAGGGCTCGTACTGCTGCTGTCAGAACTGATTTTACCAGAAGAGTTTAAAGGTGAAGTAACCAGGCCGTCTTTAGGGAATGGAGCATTAACAATTCGGTCACCTGTAACCCGCACACTGTCACCTGGTCGCAGGTATTCATTTCGCGCTAAAATAAGGCCTTCTATCATTTGCACGTAAGTCATTTTCGCAGAAGTAACATCCACTTTAAAGTGCGTACCAAGTATTGCCAGTGAGACAATAGGAGTCTTTAGCGTTTCTTTAATTTTCCCAGGGTTTTGAACTTCAATCCTACCCTTACTTAATTCAGCCTTAATTTGAACATCAGCCTTCGGTGCGTAGGCTAAAATCTTATACGTAGAATTGGCACCAAGGTTTACTAAAGTACCGTTTGAATATTGAAGATGTACTGCGGCGCCATCGGCAGTTGAAATTTGATCGCCCGGATCTAATGATACGCCACGTGCAAGAGTGCTGTCGCTGCCATTACGGTTTAGTGTTACCTTTTTTTCTGTAAACAATACCGTTGCAGCTGTTGCAAACAACTGACTGGTTAGCAAAAACAACCCTATAACAATTAATTTCTTCATATTTGTCCCTGAACATTAAATAAAATATTATAAAATAATTACCCTATACCCTCGAATACCCTAACAAATCAGTTTTTTCAGTCCGCTATTTATTCAAATGTACATAAACTCCCTTCCAGTTTTTATTGGGTGGCGTTTTAATAAACAATTTAATACGTTCCAGATACATTTGGTATACATAAACGTCAGGAAATTTGCGTTTTAGCATACCAAATTTTTTTTGTGCGGACGACCAGTTCTGTGCATAATAATCATCCAAGGCTTTATTATACTCATCCAGCTCAATAAGCGTCTCTTCAGGAACTTCACCCAATAAACCTATCGGCTGGTAAATAGTTAGGCCTTTTTTACGTCCTTTAACCGTTATTTTGTCGATAATACGCCAAATAAATTGATCCTGATTTTCACGTGAGCCATCACTAGCCAAAATACTCACATGATAAAATTTGGTTAATTCCTGTAAACGAGAAGCAAGATTTACTGTATCTCCAAGCACAGTATATGCTCGGCGAAACTCTGAACCCATGTCGCCTACATTCATCAAACCTGTTGCCAGACCAATACCAATAGATACTGCAGGCAAATTTTGCTCAATCATGCGTTCGTTAATTTCAGGTAATTTTTCTACTACCGTGAGTGAAGACATAATCGCATGATACACATGCTCATCATCGTAAAGCGGAGCGCCCCAAAACGCAACAATCATATCCCCTACGTATTTATCAATAGTACCGCGGAAGCTAAAAATTATTTTGGTAATCGGGGTAAAAAATGTATTTAACAACCTTTTGACGTTTGTTGCATCCAAAGTTTCGCTGATACTTGTAAAATCACGGATATCACTAAATTGCACCGTCATATTACGCACTTGCCCTTCCATGCCGTACTGATCCGTAGACTCAACCAACTCTTTAACATATTCCTCTGGAACGTATTGCCCAAACAACAGATTTAATTTCCTTTTTTGTCTTTGCTCCATAATAAATAAATAAGCATAATTACTTATGACCTCAAGCGTAATCAAGGCTAAAACTAATGCTAAAGGGACATAAAGACTTTTATATACAAAAAGATAGAACGATGCGGCAAGAACTCCTAAAATACAAATGAAAGCCAACAGAAGCATTCCTGAAACATGAAAAAATGCGAATAAAAAAGCAAGCACTAAGCCCAAAATCAACAGATAAATACGACTTTGCGTCGTATGCCAATCATATTGTGTTACTAATTGTTGCCCCACAATACCTTGCACCATATTAGCGACCATTTCCATACCAGGAAATGATTGAGCTACCGGCGATTGATGTAAATCCGCCAGCAGAATCATTGAAGAACCGATAATTGCAATAGAACCTTGTAATTGTTCAGCCGGTATTTTCTTCTGAAGAATGTCTGTTGCGGAATAATAGTTCTGGGTACCTGGAGGCCCCCAAAAGGGCACAAGAATTTGTCCATGAGAATTCGTAGGTATAAAGATACCACCCAGTTGAATCCCCAGTAATTTACCCTCCTTAATCGACAACGTAGCATGCTCTATCATCATGTAATTCATAGCGATAGCAAGTGCTAAAGTTGGGTATAATTTATTAGCATAGCTGGCCAGCATCAACCCGCGGCGCACGGAACCATCAATATCTGGTAAATTAGTAACGGTTCCTGCTTGAGTAGCAGCACTAAGGAATAATTCAAGACAGCCATGGTAACCAGAATACTCAAACAGGGCGAGAGGGCCTTTCTCCAGAAATTTACCATCCGGAGTAGATAACGGTGGAGGCAATACGCCTTTACGAACACTTGTATCATTGTGAAACAAAAAACCCAAAACCACATTATGATCCATTAATGAGCGCGCAAAAATTTGATCATTATCTACTTGCGGCGCAATTTCCTCTAATAAAGTAGGTAATTGTTGCTGCGAAGGAGTCAATTTAGGTACTAACGGCAGTAACTCTTTTATTAAACCCAAAGCATAATTTACTTCAGGCTCTGCCATAACAATATCTAATCCAATAGTTACAACACCATTGTTCTTTAATTCGTTAATTAAATCCGCCATTTTGCTACGCGGCCATGGCCAACGCCCTTCAATTTGTACGGATTTATTATCAATGTCGATAAGGGCAATCTGAGGGGTTTGTTTTTGCTGTCGCCAATTGAACTGAACTAGCTGATCATACATACGATTATCTAATTGACGAATAACCGTACTAACCAAAGGTAAATTAATCGTGTTAGTAATATAAATAAAGAACGTACACAAAAGACCTAAGCAGATTTGAATCCTTTTGGATTTCAACATCTTTAGTAAAGACTGGCGATCCTTCTTCACGCGGCATCATCCTTAATTGCAATGCAGCTTGAAGTAAATAGGCTGCACATTCTTGCCTTCGATCTTAGCTGAATTGGTATTCTAATGCAGCCAACGTTTGGTAGCTTTGGAATGTTGAGCCGGCATTGTAATATTTTTCCTCAACACGCATCGTGACATTTTTATAGGTATAAGACATTCCAGCACCTAAACGAAAACCACTTTTATTCATGTTTAACTGAGGTAAAGAACCATTAATAGTACTTGCCGGATCGAGGATAGCGCGACTATTAGAAAACTGTGCTACTTGAATTAAACCACCATTGATAAAAGGCATTAACGTGGGTTTAACAAAATAACCCAATTCCGCATTTTCCATTATTAAAGTTGCTTTATTCGTTAACGGAGAAACGCCCTGTATCGTGCCTGTTTCGGCAAATATGTAATTATAGCGTCCAGTATCAATCTGACTATACAACACACCCAAATTAGCTCTAACGAGGAACTTGTTCCATGATTTTCTATAAATACCATTCAAACTGACAAACCAGTTATTATTACTATTGTTTGCTTGAGCAACTTGCTGCTCTTCTAAGTCTGGAGCAATCGTTGTCAGCGTATTAAATTTGTTTTGACCGTAGCCACCAGCCAAATCAGCATAAATTTGGGGAGTAAAAATTTTAAGCACGTGACCAAAAATTGTATTATTTTTAATGGTTTGATCTGTAGTACTAAGAGCACCTGGAGTCAATAAAAATTGAGCATTTAAAGCGGTATCAATGCGGAAATAATACACACCAGCCATCACACTGGAGCCTAAAGAGATGTGATCAGCACCAGCAGAATAAAGATTAGAATGCCCCTGGTAACGATTGAAGTTCGCACCTGCTCTAGAATCAAAATTAAAGTCTGTATAACCATAAAGCATTTCAGGGGTTATTTTCTTCAAAAATCCTGAGCTATCGGAGGTATCTACTGTCTTTACTGTTTCAGTTCGGGTTCTAGACAGCGCATCTGCGCACGCTATTTGTCCATTACTTACTAAAAAAATTGATAGAATTACAGATTGTATCTTCATCACATCCAAATTCCTTTTAGAGGAGGGTATTAAAATTGACTGACATCATAAACGTAAAATAGGGATGGGCACAAGGATTCACCTTAGAATAATAAGGGTTTTCTGCTTAGTGTCTTTTAAAACCTAGCGCCTTTAAGCGTTCATCTACGGAGGGATGAGTAGTGAAAGCACTACTTAAAGATTTTACCGGATCAATATCTGTAGGATCAAAAAGATAAGAAGCTTGGCGCACCTGCTCATGAGGTGTATTGCCATACTCCTCAGCATAATGTTCCGCATTTTGTTGGTGGTCTGCATTGATTTTGAGAAGCGCACGCGCCAAAGGCTCATTATCCCGCATTAATTCAACACAACCGGCATCCGCCATATATTCACGTGTGCGGCTTAAAAATAACGTCAGTAAAACCGTTAATAAAGGCAATACATAACGAAGAACTATAATCACCATGAGTAAACGATTGTCACCCTGGCGATTATCGTTTCGTCTAAATACCGTGGCATAGAACAGCATATCAATAACAATCAAGAGAATATTACTTAACACTGCGACCATTAAGGTTAATTTAATATCATAATGCCTGATGTGACTCAGCTCATGCGCCATTACCGCTTGTATTTCTGCCCGGTCCAATTTCTCCATTAAACCGCGAGTAATCGCAACCATTGCTGATTTTTCACTGTAACCACTAGCGAAGGCATTCATGTAATCAGCGTCAATAATAAAAACCCTGGGAACATACTTCAAACCAGCCGCAACCGTCATTTCTTCAACGACATTATAGAGCTGCTGTTCTTGTAAGTTGGCTGCGTTTTGCGCCGTCACCTCATGATATTCCGTACCCAATAACATAATACGGTCATACATAGAATAAGTGATTAATAACGACACCACCGCAAAGCCTATCATTAACAGCGTCGCAATAGGTACCACGCGTAAATGCAACAAAGCAGAAACACTTTGATTCACGTTTATATGCGGATACATCGTTTGCAAAATAAACACATCCGCAATAAAACCTACCGTACAATATACCGCAATAAAGAGTCCAATCACTATTCGAGTTTTACGTGTATTTTGCCTTATCTGTTCGCGCCAATTGCCGGTACTGCCATGATAATCTGCAAGACTCATAATTTAACCGTATAGTCTTCTTTAGCTTGAATCTGATCTTCAGGAAGTCCCCAATATACGAAGTCCTTGTCTAAAGCAGAGGCAAAAAAAGCAACGATCATCGATTCAAAAAATGACTTTTTCTTCGCGTTATAACGTTCAATTCCATCGTTATAAGCTTGCTTAGCATAAGCCAGTTTATTTTCGGTGTTTACGATTTCTTCTTGCAATTGCATGACGTTTTGACTTGCTTTCAAATCAGGATATTGCTCAAACACCAGATTTAAGCTTGATGCAATTTGAGAAATTCCATTCTCAGCTGCCATTCGCCCTTGCTCATCACCAGCGGCTTTAGCTGTTTGAGCCTGATTACGCAAAGCCACTACGTCTTTTAATGTGGTTTTTTCGTAATCCATGTATTTTTTTACGGATTCGATTAATGATTCAAATACTTTAAATCTACGGTCCAATTGGATGTCAATTTGTTTTTTGTCGTTATTAATTGCTTCAATTAAATGAATTAGCGTGTTGTATATGCCAATAGCCCACAAAAAGAGAAGCACCGCGATCACTAACAGCGCAATTAGAAAAGTACCCATTTTTTCATCCTATCAAAATGTCCTATATAAGTTATAGTCGAAAATAGGGGAAAAAACAGATATTGTTTCATATTCCGTCATCCTGAGCCTGATGGATCATCACAATTTTAATAGAACCCGTTCGGCCTGAGGAAACGCTTTAGCGCTGTCTCGACAGGCTTGGCACAATTGGTACAGACAATTCGAGACCTGATGTATCCCCACGAATATTTATACAATTAAATGTGTTTGTTTTTTAGTCATCATGAAGTTAATTATGTCATTCCCGCGAAAGCGGGAAACCATCCCTACAGCTAATTCCTCACTTTGATTGCACAATAGTTTCCCGCCTTCGCGGGAATGACACAATCTATAGTCAAATTGATACAATTTTACAACGTCAGTTTTATATAAATATTCGTGGAGATACATCAGTTCGAGACGGAGCTTCGCTCCTACTCACGGCGAACGGGTTAATTGGCACCCAACTTTAGCCGAAAGGTCTCACCTTTCAATTCAATCGTATCTCCTGCAACCATCTTTTTTCTTTTCTGTTTTTCTATTTTGCCGTTTACCAATACAGTGCCCGCAGCTATCATATCCTTAGCTTCTGATCCACTCGAGGCGATACCTTCAAATTTAAGAATTTTAAAGAGTTCAACCGGTTCTTTATTAATGAAAACATCTTTCATATTATTTATTACTCCAGTAATTATGGGTTGTCGTAATCTTTACTTTTTTAAGGAAGCAAGATAAAGGGTTTCAATTTCAGTCCTTGCCCATGGTGTTTTGCGCAAGAATTTAAGGCTTGATTTGATGCTGGGGTTGGCAGAAAAACAGTTAATCTTGACTCTTTCCGCCAAGCCCTCCCAGCCATAACAAATCAACAAACTATGTAAGATAACCTCTAGGGTAATGCCGTGCAGTGGATCATTATAAGTTCTGTCCATTAACTATACCTTTTTTTGTTGCGCATTTGGGGTTTAGTCTAGACCTCGCTAAACTCTACTGCTTCAAATACTATTAATCAGACTTAACAGGCCGTTCGAGTCGGCGGATTCAACTTGTAAGTGCAATTAATTGAATCCACCTTCTGTTAAAGATTCAAATAAATCTGAGAACAAAAAATCGCCTTTGATATTATCTCCCGATATATACAAAGAGCGCATCATAAAAAGTTTATCTTTTATATAGGTTTCAATTACAATTTATTCACTTGTAAATAATGCGTAAAATGTTGACCTTTAATCCTGAGGGCTTCCTGTGTCGCCAAACTCCCTCCAGGCTTCAACTTCACAGATATGTTATTACGTTTCTCTAGGTGCCATATACTTCATTTCGCTGATAAACTATTTGATCCTTCCGCTTCACTGTTTGCAATAAGCTTATCTGAATAGTCTTTTATTATTTCTGTATAAGTTTTCTTGCCCGCTGCAAAAATTGAGAATTTAAATAAAGTCGATTTATTGCGCGCATCATATCTGTTAGAAGATACAGATTCAGAACCAATTGCACCAAAGCTTCCATCTGTAAAAGCAATGACCGACGTAGCCCTCAATGGTAACTCAAGCAAACTACATGAAAGTGTTTTCAAATCTAGGATTGAAATAATTTTAGAATAGCTATAACCAATAACAAAACGATCATTACGTAGCGTGAGTGATACTGGAAAACCAATACATGGATGTGGAAATGGTAGCTGCGCATCATCTAAATCCAATTCGCGATAAACTTTATTATTTGAGTTAATGAGCTGCAAACCAAAGTGATAGTGTATCCATCTGTTATTTGCGACCTGCACCGTTTTATAGTCTATTTCATGCATCTGGCGCAAACTTAAACTATCATTTCTTGAAACACTCAATTGCTCCCAATCTACATCGTATTCCTGACGTCGATAACTGCTAAATTCTGTAATTTGGCGACCATTATTAATAAAACGAGGCAATCCAGTAAATGGCATGATAGCTTGTTGCAACACTTTAGATTCATAAATAATTTTATCCGCTATAGTGGGCGTCACATCAAAATCTAAAGCTATATACTCTCCAACCATATCAATCAAAACGTCAATCATTTTGGTCGATTCCTCCAGTTCACGCAGCAAAGAGGGTACATACGCTAATTTGTAATCTGACTTGATGATAATCTCATAAGCTGGAGGTCGGTTATAAAGATGCTCTGCTGAATCCCCACTAACGCCTAATTCAACACGATGGTTAGGAAAAACTCGAAGATCGGTAAAACTTTCTGTTTGCAAATCGCTGTAAAATAAACCAGTAAAATTCAATAAAATAATTCGATTAGTACATCGATTATTCCAATCATCAAATTCAGGTATTTTATATAAAATTAAAGTATTTTGATCAAACAATTCAGCTTGTGTAAATATAGCTCCGTGAATAATATCCGTTACAGGTAACTTCAAAAATCCGATACATTCTTTTTTCCTAACATCCCACCTATGCATTCCTGTAGAAGAGAAACTCAATAAACCTCCATCGGGTAAGCTATATAAAAACTTAATGCTTTCATTTAAATCCACAGAAAAAATATTATTAAATGCATGACCATCATGGTGCCATACGCTTATTCTGCTCTTTACAGGTTCATATTTTTCAGCAACTGGCGAAGTAAAATCTTGGATGTCGAAAGCCACACTTTCATCATCAGAAGAGTCATTACTAGAGTACGAATCTATCTTTTCTTCTTTTTTTATAGGCTTTGGACTAACAGCTTGTTCTGTAGTGGGCTCTTTAAATTTTTCGCGGGTCTTTGAGATAAACGCTATATGCCCATCTCCAAGCTTAATCACACTATCAGCTTGTATTTCATGATTTAGAAAATCTTTATCACCAAAATTTTTCAAATCATCTTTATAATTCAATAAAAATATTTCTGAAGAAGGTAAAATATCTACATGATACCTACTTGCATCAAAGGGACCAAATTGAAATTCTAAAGTGTTACAATCAAGAACAAAGATTTTAATTTCTTCAGTTTCTTTTACATAAACTGCAACTTGTGTGGCAGATATTTTTTTTATGTTTGCAATACGATCTTCTAACAATTTGGTTTTAACGACAGCATTCGCATTTACGCTAAACAGATGGATTTCTTTATCTTTTGAAAATATAAATTCATCGTCAGAACAAACTACTTTGTTTGCATATGTCTTTTGATTGGAAAGAGGAATAGTTTGTTCTATGGAATACTTAAGCGCGTGATGAGGCATTAAAATCACTTCAAAAAATTATTAAAACAAGATAGAAATCTTGATGAGATGTATTAAAAGTATTTTTTCAATAGGAATGCATACTACAATTTCTGTGTGCACAATTCAATTAGGCTGCAAGAAGAGACTATCAATTCTTTTTGTAAGGACAGATGGTTAAGTTACGGCTTGAGTTGGTGTAGGCTTCGTTACCCCTAAAATAAACAAAAGTGAATAGATGGTAACCTATTTACAATAAGCAAAATCAACTACTTTCTTTACTTTTCAAGTGCCATTTCTTGGGTATCGGCCATCTTAATTTATATTAAGCATCGTAGCATTATGATGCAGCACTTCAGATTAGAAATCTTAATTAATGTAATTCCAAATGAGTTTATAAGATTTTAATTTCGAGATAAGTTTTTAATAATTCTTAAAGCTGTACTTCCTGGCAGTTCCTACAGTTTCAAATTACTTGTCTCAAAAAACGGTCGTTTTTTAAGATGGGAATCACTGTGGTTAGACTCTGATGCATAGTTTAAAGTCTTTTTTTTAAAATAAGACAGAATCTAATTCTTTCCCACGCGTTTCATTTCTTCAACTAATAATGGTTTAAGAAGGATAAATTTAAAATGCTTCTTATTTGTGATTAGACCATAGACCTTGCCGTGTGTAATCTCATTATTGAGTTTTCCTATTTTTTATTAATTTTTTTATGTTGACCAGGACCTCCCTTCGAATAGCACTGAGCCACTTTCAGGAGGTCCTTCGCTGCGCTCTGGATGACGGTGTATTTATTTCTTTTTCAACAATGGCTTTAAAAATTGTCCGGTGTAAGATTGCTTGCATTGAGCCACTTGCTCTGGAGTCCCGGTGGCTACGATACGCCCGCCTTTATTCCCGCCTTCAGGTCCTAAATCAATAATCCAGTCAGCAGTTTTAATCACATCCAAATTATGCTCAATAATTACAATAGTATTACCTTGTCCGCGTAAGCGAAACAGCACCGCTAATAATTGCCGGGTATCATGGAAATGCAAGCCTGTTGTCGGTTCATCAAGAATATATAAGGTGCTTCCAGTATCTCGTTTTGATAATTCGCGGGCCAGTTTAATTCTCTGCGCCTCACCGCCCGACAAGGTAGTCGCACTTTGACCTAACTTAATGTAGGATAAACCAACATCCATTAAGGTTTGACATTTTCTGGCCAAAACAGGAATAGCACTAAAAAAGCTGCATGCATCCTCAACCGTCATGTCTAAAATTTCATGAATGTTCTTACCTTTATATTGTATGTCCAGAGTTTCCCGGTTGTAACGCTTACCTTGACACACATCACAAGCCACATAAATATCCGGTAAAAAATGCATCTCTACCTTAATAAGACCATCACCTTGGCAGGCTTCGCAACGCCCACCGCGCACATTAAAACTAAAACGTCCGGGAAGATAACCTCGCGCCCGTGACTCAGGCGTTCCTGAAAAAAGCTCTCGGATGTGGGTGAATAAACCCGTATAAGTAGCCGGATTTGAACGTGGTGTACGCCCTATCGGACTTTGATCGATATCAATCACTTTATCGCATAAATTAAGTCCGGTAAGTTCTTTAACCGCACCAGGAGTAAATAAGCTGGCGCGGTTTAGCATATTAGCCGCAATAGGATAAAGTGTGTCATTAATCAAACTGGATTTACCGGAGCCGGAAACCCCTGTAATACAGGTCAGCACGCCCAAAGGAATACTGACATCAACTTTCATCAAGTTATTACAAGTAACACCCTTTAAATGAATCATCTTGTCCGGATTAATCGGCAAGCGTTCTTCAGGGACTGCAATGGATTGTTTACCTGATAAATATTGCCCGGTAAGTGACTCAGGATTCGCCATCACCTCTGCGGGCGTACCGCTAGCCACTATTCGACCGCCATGCACTCCAGCACCCGGCCCAATATCCAATACGTAATCTGCATTACGAATAGCATCTTCATCATGCTCCACCACAATCACCGTATTTCCCTGATTGCGCAAATGCACTAATGTTTTTAAAAGTCGGTCATTATCACGCTGATGAAGGCCAATAGATGGCTCATCTAAAATATACATCACGCCCACCAGACCCGAACCAATTTGGCTGGCTAAACGAATACGCTGCGCTTCTCCTCCTGATAAGGTTTCAGCACTTCGAGTTAAAGACAGATAATCCAAACCCACATTAACTAAAAAACCTAAACGCTCAACAATTTCTTTATTAATTTTTGCAGCAATCTCACCTTTGTATCCGGTCAAACGTAAATTTTTAAAAAACTCATAGGTTTTTTCAATGGAATAGGCAGAAATCTCTGGAAGACTCTTATCATCAATAAATACATTACGTGCTTCCTCACGTAAACGCGCCCCCTTGCACGATGGGCAAGGACGTGACGATAAGTATTTAGCGAGCTCCTCACGAACCATACCTGAGTCTGATTCACGGTAACGACGTTGCATATTCGGGATGATGCCTTCAAAAGCATGGCGTTTCAGCATATAGCCGCCATTGGGACGATGGTAATTAAACTCCACCACTTCTCGTCCACTACCATATAATACAACCTCTTGCATGGATTCAGGGAGATCACAAAAAGCCGTTGTCGTTGCAAAACCATAATGTTTGGCCAGGGACTCCAGCATAGAATAATAATAAGTCGTTTTTTTATCCCAGCCACGAATTGCCCCTTCAGCTAAGCTGGCGGTAACGTCGTGAATCACGCGCTCCGGATCAAAAAATTGATCCACACCCAATCCATCACATGAAGGACAGGCACCTACCGGATTATTAAAAGAAAACAGCCGCGGTTCTAATTCACTCAAACTGTAACCGCATTCAGGACAGGCAAATTTGGAAGAACAAACCATATCAGCAAATTGATTATCCATTGAGGCCACTACGGCAAGACCTTCTGCCAAATTTAGTGCATTTTCAAAGGACTCACTCAAACGCTGTGCTATATCAGGCCGCACTTTAAAACGATCAATCACTACTTCGATAGTATGCTTGGTACGTAAGCCCAGCTTCGGCGGCGAATCCAGCTCATAAATCTCACCATCGATACGTGCGCGCACATAGCCTTTAGCCTGTAATTGTTGCAGCAAAAGCACCTGCTCCCCTTTACGCTCACGCACCACGGGTGCCAAAATCATCACTTTGGAATCAGCCGGTAAAGCCAAAACCTGATCCACCATCTGACTGATTGTTTGCGCGTGCAAACTCACATGATGGGTAGGACAGCGTGGCTCACCAACGCGTGCATACAATAAACGCAGGTAGTCATAAATCTCGGTAATCGTGCCTACTGTAGAGCGCGGATTATGCGACGTTGCCTTCTGTTCAATAGAAATGGCAGGTGATAAACCTTCGATAGAATCTACATCAGGCTTTTCCATCATTGATAAAAACTGCCGTGCATAAGCAGATAATGATTCCACATAACGACGTTGTCCTTCAGCATATAAGGTATCAAATGCCAAAGAAGATTTGCCAGAGCCTGACAAGCCGGTAATCACTATTAATTTATCACGTGGTAAATCAAGGTCGAGATTTTTTAAGTTGTGGGTTCTTGCGCCACGAATACTAATAGTCTGCATAAAGTTCAATTTTAAGGATGAATAATCCATTGAGAATATTTAATTATGGACCTAAAACGTCACAGCGTACAGGGTTAATATCAGCATTTTGCTTCTAATTCGAGAACTGAAACAGACTCTGCTACACTAAAATTATAAGCTGTTAATTAAAAAGGATTTTAATATGAGACGTCTACTCTTTGGCCTATTACTGTTATTTTCTTTTACGGTTCATGCCGAAGAGGCGACTGATAGTGAGGTAACTGACTGGGCAAAAAACACGTTGATTTATGCCTTATCAGTAGATTTTAACTATCAACCTACAGAGGCTGAAAAACACAGCAAAGGCTTTACCCACAACGCATGGAATGCTATAAACATCTTTCTAGGTGGGTATATGCGTACCATTCGTGCAGATAAACTCAGCATTCACCCCCAGATTATTGAAGGACCAACAGTTGTGGATTCAGGTACAGTATCTGGAATACGTTTTTGGCGTGTGAATCAGGTGGTACTTCTCCCCGAGCTTAATATTAGAGTGGCTTTTTCGTTTGTCATCCTGGCAACAGTTCCATCAACTAGTGGCTCCTTTATTATACAAAGTATGGATATGGTCAAACTGGAGAGTCGATGAGCCGCATGTTTCGTTTTAAATTATTTTTTTGGTATTTTTGCCACTTTAAAGTAGCCATGATTGGTTATTTAAAGCCGCGTTTAGTTAAATTAACGGACGAAGAGATTGTCATTTGCCTGCCTTTGAGGCGGCGCAGTCGTAATCACTTAAACTCTATGTATTTCGGAGCCCTGTCTGTTGGCGCTGATTTGGCAGCAGGCTTGCATGGCTTTTATCATGCTGATCTGGCAGAAAGCAAAGTATCTCTAGTCTTTAAATCATTTCAAGCTCAGTTTTTACGTCGACCGGAAGCAGATGTCTATTTCGTTTGTGCCGAAGGGAACACCATCAAAGCAATGATTCAAGAAACTATCAACACCAAAGAGCGAGTGACCAAACCTATTCATATTAGTGCTTATACAGATTATCCAGAACAAACCAATAAAGTAGCTGACTTTATTTTGGAACTTTCTGTTAAAATTAGCTCATAAAGACTATTTTCTTAATATTATTTTAAGTATTATCCAGTACACTGATGCCGGCATTACTTTAATTGGGTTATTTAATGATTAATGATTATATAAAATTATTAGAATCACTTAAACAATACCAGGTTTCTAAAGTTATAGAACAGGTGGAACGCAAAGTATTTGAGCTCATAAAAAGCGAGCACGCCAGTTCACTTATTACCCAATATTTCAGCAAGATTAACGCCGACGGGGTTCCTTTTTCCCAATACGAGCTGGATCCTGCCAATATTTCTCAAATCAAAAAATTGGCGAATGCGCTGTATTACGCCAGGCTCGCCTTTAAAGGGATTGAAAAACTTGATTTAAAAAATATCCAGTTCAATTTCTCGACAAACATCACACACAATCTATCTCATTTACCAGTCTTAAAAAAAATCTTTGATAATGCTTCCAAAGCAAGTTGTCTGGCAACCCATTTAGATGTTGACTTACAAGATATGTTTGCCAGTGAGTTGGCAATTATTTTACCGCTTTTTAATCAATTAAAATCATTTGCAGAAAGTCAAACTGTAAAAACAACGAAACTGTTTAAAACACAACCCGTAATTTATAAAGCAGGAGAGGTTGTCGGAACGGCTATAGATCAAATGAGACCTCTCGGCGGCGATGTGGATTATAACTTCCTCACTCAATTTAGCGCTGTTTTACCAAGCTACATTCATCAATTTACACAATACATCCAACAATACTCAACACAAATTAAAGAAACCGAACCCAAACTCAATAAAGCAAAACTCGATGAAATACAAAATGCGGCACTTAATCTATTAAATGACATAGAAAATTTACAAGGGAACAGCTTATTTATTTCCATGAAATTTTTAAATTACATCTATATTATCCGCAGCATCATCACTTTATCCATGAGTTCACTGGAACAAATCGGTGAGTTTAGTGATGGTTCTCAAGATTTGGTTCGAGAAAAAATAGCTCAATTAAAATATGATATTTTACCCGTATTATTTGGTCTTGTTGATAAAATTGAAGTAAATTCCATGCTTAAGCCAGGCACTTTATCAATTCCCTTAATGGAAAAAGTGCAAAAATTATACCAAGCCTTATTATACATCCCCAGCAAAGCAATTGACTTTAATACTAAAGGTGCAGAATTACTCAGCATCGAAGACTCTCGCTTTATCGATTTAAGACTAAAACTGGCCTATCAACGTATTAATGCTGCAAATACAGCAAAAGATAAAGCCCACAAAGCACAAAGCGCGCTTACTAGGTTCTATGCTATTTTACACAAGCCAGAGCACAACAATCTCTGTATTCATCAGTTATCCAGTGAGATAAAAGAACAACTCATAACGCATTACAAAATTTTTAAACCGTACCTGGAGCAATTGGATATTGATCTCCATGTATGCTTAGTTCACAATTTGCTAAGCCCAGAAGTCCAGCCAACTTATTTCCAAAAAACATACCATTGGCTAACTGGACACTACCCTTTAGACTATATCAAGCACATTATAAATAAGCAGCACGCATTACAAGGTTTAATTACCAAGAGCATAAACAGCCAGACTTTTCATATTAAATTAAATAAAGCATTAATAAGATCGGTTCACAAAACAGCCCAATTGGCTTTATTTCCATACAATGAAACCACCAGTATCTACCACATTGACGAATCAGAAGCCTTTGCTACGGGGCAAAAACCCCCGCTCAAATTAAAGCTTAAAGCGACAGAGCAACGTAAAATACAAAACAATTTTAAGAAGCTTTGCCAGTTAATCCAAGCTCAAATCAAGGCTGGTGATGTTGTTTTAACTACGGGCCAACTGGATAAGGCGACTAAAGATCAATGCCGCGTTTTATTTAATAAAGTACAACCTTATTTCGCCTATATTATGCCTGCAGCTCAAAAAGAAGACGTAATGAAGCTGGAACGCTATTTAGCAGCAGTATTATCCAATAAAAACATTCAAGCTAAAAATATTCCATCCGTTGCACTATTTTCCAAAGTAACAGAACAAGGGCAACAGTTCCTGGCGAATACGCTTGTAGAATGGGGCACCAAGCCTAAAGCATATTATGATTTAGAACAGAACATTTTTCTCGATGAAGAAGAATCAACAAAACTTCGTAATGAAGAACGAAAAAAATTAGTCTTTATAAAATCGGAATCGAGCAAAGTACTTCAGTCCCCTGATCAACTAAGCTCTGATCAAGCGCGTACCTTAAGTCAATGGCATTCAGAAAAACATAATAAATGCCAAAAAGCACTAAAAGTATATCTAGCATTCAACCATCGCTTAAATAAACTAAACCCCGAGCATTCTGTTCTGAGCTTAATGGAACTTAAGGACAAAACGAAAAAGGCCTTCCGCAATATATATAGCATCTTTCAGCCCTATTTCGTTGCAGATGCTTCAGAAGAGCACAAAGAGTTAATCATAAAACTGGATAAATATTTTGCAGCCATTTTATCAAACAGGCCAGTTTCTCCTGATGATGCACCTTTAATTAGCGATTTCTTGCAGCTGGAACCCTACCTTAAAAGCTGTTTTTCCAAGTGCATATCCACCAGTCATAAACAAATGCAATTCTACGATACAATAGCGCAACAGAGATTTATAACAGAAAACGACACCGCCGTTCTAGATCCTGATACGAAGGCCGGCGATAGAGCACACTACCTCCTGAAGCATACCGCCTATTCTGAAGCCCTTCGGGAATTCAGAAAAGCGATGTTTCATATGACGGCTCGTTTTAATAAATCAATGCAAGCAGAGTTAATACCTCAAGCAACAGGCCTCCCCTTTCCTGAAATGGAAAAACCAAACCAACAATTAACACAAGGCAAACAGGTTGGTGCGATTAAAGAACTGTATAACAGCCTGTATCATTTAGAGGCAATTACACTTCAATTAGAGCAATTAAATGATATCAAACAATTCATCGATCTCAAAAAACGAGCCGAATATCTGCTGCCATTACTAAACTCCTATACCCATATCAATGAGCTCGTCAATCTCAGCAAACGACTAAAAGAAGATCCTCATTATGGATTTATTGCTCGTGAATTAATGGATAAAGCACAAAATGTGTTTACAAAGCTTCAGGAACACTCCGCAGCATATCAGGTGGGACACGATCAAGTTCTTGCGGCGGAACCCGTACACTATAATCCATTATGGTATATCTTAAATACATTTTACATTAGCCCACAGCACATTAAAGCATTAAAAAACGTAAGCCATCTCACTATAGAAGAAGAGAACGAATTACATGCCGCAGCGAAGAATGCAACTTGGGTCATTGAAGGCATAATCAAAAGTTCAGACTCTTACCTGCAATTGTTCCTGCAAGCACCGCGCATGCTTAGCTTATATAAGGAACTGACGAATAAACTAAATGAATTCACCACAACAATTCATGATACAAGCCTCAATAACCTGGATGAAATTCGAGCTACTGTCATTACCCCCATGCTTCTTGAAGCAGATCTTTGGGAAAGTAAACTGGGATTGGAACCTGGACTTCTGTCTGAGCCCTTAAGAAAAATAACCGATGAGTTTTTTAAAGGATTAATCCATCCCCTAAAGCTGCATTCTAAAACACATATTACTTTAATCTGCACACCAGAGCCTTTGGAGCAAAGAACAAAGGCAATAGAAGAACAAATTAGCAAAGCCCAACAGCGCATTGCCAAAATAACACCTTATTATGCAGATATTAACGCATTGTATTCGACAATACAGGACTATAAAAAATCCCCCCCCCTCACTCGTTTAGCACTTGAACAGGACATGCGTAAACAATACAAACTAGTCCTACCTAAACTTGCGCGTCTTCGATTAGATAAAAAAATTCCAATTAATGCTAATCCTCCTCCAGAAGATCCTCCAGAAGACTGCCTGTTTGATACAATTTGCAATATGGAGCTTCCTGAGTATGAGCCTCACTTTACCGGGATCGAGACATTAATCACGACCAGTTATCATTATGCTTTAGGCTTGTTAGAAACGCATCAATTGAGTGTGAATATCAATACGGAACAATTGGCCTATCTTTTAGAGTTAAAAAATACGCAAGAAGAAGAGAATCTTTTATTTATAGAGCAATACACTACAGAGGCATTTCAAACTAAATTAGATAACCTATGTAATCGCCATATAGGCCTACAATATACGGATGAAGAATACCGTACGGAGCTTAGAAAATATTTGCAGACCTTTGCTGCGGATATAATAAATCAATCAAAAACGGCTGAAGACATTAATCTTAATATTCAATTGTTATTAGAAGAAAAGGCCCGTATTTTTGAAGATAATCGCTTTGCAGAATACTACCATCTCGATTCCGTATGTGTGGCGTTAAGCAAATTTAAAAATTATTTCAGCAAGGCAACTGCGGCGATTGCGCATAAAAATCCCCTGTTTGAAAATGAAGCGACCTTAAGTGAAAAAACACCCCTAATTAATAATTTGGGAATTATTGCTGCCAATAAAGAGCTATCAATCAAAGATCGTATAAACCAAATAAAAGCTGAAGTAGAAAACCCGAATTTCAAAAGAATTATACTAAAACACAAATCAGCAGCAACCTTAAGTTTCATCCATTTAAAACAATGCTTCCTGTCTTTACTTGAAGCATTGCACTTATATACACCAACAAGGAAAAAGCTGTTCACGGAGATTAATGAGGCAACAACAAATCCACCAGAGATTCATGCTTTAGCCAGACGATTTGGTCTTTTTGCTCAAGGCAATGTGCCAAAAACACAGAAAGAGCCTGGCATCGATACAATGCCCGAACCGTTCATCCCAGCCGTTATTTAGCGACCCCACTTGTTTTTAATGGATTAAATATAGACACATTAGTGATTTTATGACATCCTATTGTCCATTATTAATTAGGAATTAATTTGATGAAGCTAGACCTTAATTTATTTAATGACGCATTATATCCTCAGAGTTCTTCACAATGGGCAGGCGAGACAAATGGGATCTTCGGCTTGGGCATTAGTCTGTTACGTGATCTTAATAGCGATCAGATGACTCGCGAACAAGAACAAGAATTTTATGCCATTGCAATAGGAACTATCATTGCAGGAATCGCCTATAACAAAGACAAATACTTTAATACTGATTATACTTGGATATCCAAAAATCCCGACAATAAATATTACCAAGTACCCCACTATCCTTTGCACTGGGGACAATTATATCGGGCTTGTGGTATAGATGAAATTCTCAAAACATGGCCAAAACCTTACCCAGAGAATATTATTACCCAAAAAAATCCTGTTTTCTTAAATATGGTTAAGGTATCAGGAGCTAAGATTTTGAGTGGCGAATTGTTTTTTGATAAAGAGCAAATGACAGCTATATTCCCAAAATTAGAAAACTTTTTTAATAAAATTGAAAGTGAAAGACGCCGGGAATACCTTCAAATTGAAACGCTATTTGATCAAGCGTTAGAGCATCAAGTCAATGCGAACCTAAGCCATAATAAAAAAGACTTCCTGGCTACTGTAGCTCAATTAAAAGTACATACTATGCAGCAATTTCAAGCAGGTCATAAAGAGTTTGACGTTGATAAATGCTTATCTTTGGCTCAGCGTACTAAAGATTTAACTGATAATCTTATGAACAATAAAGCAACTCAAGAACAAATAGACCAATTCATAGAAGATAATAAAATATTTAAAGGGTATTCCAATTCCGTCAAAATTTTAACCACTATTTTAGCGACATTAGTAGGTATGGCTGCAGGTATAATGGTTGGCTTCTTAATTGCTAGCCCAGTTGGGGCTGTTGTTGGTGGGATTGTTGGTGGCGCAAGTGCTGCGGTTTTAACTTTAGGTGTATTTGCTCTTAAGAAAGACTCTGTAGAAAAAGTTGAAGCGGCTGCAAGCAAATTAATAGCAGCTGATCAGTCTGCTGATAGTACTGTTCCAAAACACGTCGGGCTATAAGTAGCAGAACACATCTAATTCTCCATATTTCTTGGAGTCCTCTTATTCATTGACGAAGAAGAGGACTTCATGTACCGCATCTCAGCCAATGTGCTTTAATTAAATACGGCAAAATCCTAGCCCAAGGATTCTTCATCGTCTAAGCGTTCTGTTGCCGCTCTTTTCGTATGATCCTCTGCTAATAAAAGATACATTGAAGGAACAACAAATAAGGTGAATATCGTGCCAATCAAAATCCCCGTTGCAATAACCAAACCAATATTATAGCGACTTTCAGCCCCTGCTCCAACGGCAATAATCAATGGAGTAACACCTAAAACCATAGCCGCTGTAGTCATTAAAATCGGTCGCAAACGAATAGAAGCTGCAGCTCGGATGGCATCCAGCTTCTTTTGCCCTTTTACTTGTAATTCATTGGCAAATTCCACAATCAAAATACCGTGTTTACTGATTAAACCAATTAAAGTCACCAGCCCCACTTCACTGTAAATATTCAGCGTTGCATGACCAATACCAAGGCTTACAAAAATCATGGCGCCACAAATGGACATCGGTACACTAATCAAAACAATCAAAGGATCACGAAAGCTCTCAAATAAAGCCGATAAGGCCAAAAAGATAATCACCAAAGCAAAGAAAAAGGTGACTATTAAACTGGACCCTTCATGAATAAATTGCCGTGATTGGGCACCGTAATCCACATAATATCCTTGAGGTAGTACTTCTTTGGCAATAGCCGCCAAGGTACTTAAAGCATGCTCCATCGACACGCCAGGGAACGCCACCGCAGAAATTGTTGCTGAGTTAAGCTGTTGGAAATGGTTTAAGGATTCAGGAACAATTTGCCGCTCAAGACTGGCCACTGTAGACAAAGGTACTGAAGCACCACTTGCGGTCTTAATATAATAATTTAATATTTGATCTGGATTTAAACGGCTATCACGGGCTACTTGCGGAATAACCTGATAAGAGCGGCCCGCATAGTTAAAGTAATTGATATAACCTTCACTCAATGCAGAACCGAATAGGTTGCCAATATCCAACATCGTCAAACCAAATTGCGAGATCTTATCCCTGTCTAAATTAATCTTAGTTTGTATTTGATCAATTTTAAGATCCGGATCAATATAGGCAAAGAGCCCTGAAGCATGCGCCTTGGCCAAAACGCTTTGCAACACGACATTTAAATTGCCAAAAGTTTCCGTAGTCGTAATAACAAATTGAATCGGCAAACCACTGCCACCTCCAGGCAGAGAAGGCAATTGAAACGCTGCAATTTTTGCACCTGCAATCTTGTTAAGCTCTGCTTGCACTAAAGGCTGTAACTCATTACTGGTGCGCTTACGCTGGTCCCAAGGTTTTAAAACCATACCCACAATGGATGTATTTAACCCTGCAGAACCATCAACCTGAAAAATATGATCCGTTTCAGGATAAGATTTAAAAAGCTTATTCACCTCATTTGCATAAAGCTTCGTTTGCGCTAAAGAAGAGTTCGCAGAAGCAGTAACCTGCGCAATAATAATTCCCTGATCTTCTTGAGGTGCTAATTCAGATGCAGAAGTAGTGAAAAGAAAATAATTACTCGCTAGAATAATGGTGGCAAAAACAACAACCACAGGCAGTTGATGTAAGGTTTTAACTAATATCTTCTCATATGCTCTTTCTAGTTTTTTAAACAAATTATCCACATAAGTCATAAAACGTCCTTTTTCCACGCCCACACCCGCGTTAAGAAATTTAGAACACATCATCGGCGAAAGCGTTAAAGCAATCACCGCAGAAACCGTCACGGCTCCCGCAAGCGTAAAAGCAAACTCGGTAAATAAAGCCCCGGTTAATCCCCCCATAAACCCAATAGGAACATACACCGCAACCAAGACAATGGTAATCGCCACGATAGGATTTGCTAATTCTTGTGCCCCCAATAAAGCGGCTTTTAGTCGTGTTCGCCCTTCTTCAATATGCCGCTGCACGTTTTCTACAACAATAATCGCATCATCCACCACAAGCCCAATTGCCAAAACCAAAGCCAGTAAGGTTAATAAATTAATGGAATAGCCTAAAATAAGCATGATCCAAAAAGTCCCCACAAGAGACAAAGGAATAGCAATAATAGGTATGATTACTGAACGAATAGAACCAAGGAACAGGAAAATTACGCCCGTCACAATCAGAAAGGCTTCCAATAAAGAAAGTACTACTTCATGGATGGATGATTCAACAAATAAACTGGCATCATAAACAATATTAGCCTTTAACCCTTGAGGCAGTTGCTCTTGTATCACTGGAACTATTTTTTTAATGTCATTGATTACCGTTAAAAGATTCGCAGAAGGTGCGACAATGATGCCAATATAAACGGCGGTACGCCCATCAAAGCTTACCGTGGAATTATAGTTTTGCGCCCCCAAATCCACTTTGGCAACATCACCTAAACGAATAATAGCCCCATTTTGCGCCTTAATAACCATCTTTTTAAATTGATTCACATCGGTTAAATCAGTACTGGATGTAAAATTTTGAATAAACATTTGTCCATCCGTTCGTCCTACAGCAGAAATAAAATCATTACTTGCTAAAGCCGCACCAATCTCTGCTGCTGAAATACCGTAGCCCGCAAGCTTCACGGGATCGAGCCAAGCACGTAGAGCAAAAGTCTGATCCCCCAGAATTTCTGCGTTTTGCACTCCATTTACGGCTTGAAGCTTAGGCTGTACCACCCGAATTAAATAATCCGTAATTTTATTAATGGACATTTCATCGCTATAAAAACCAATGTACATCGAATCAATTGTTTGCCCAACAGACACCGTAATTACAGGTTGTTGTGAGTTTTTAGGTAATTGATTCAATACTGCATTCACCTTGGTAGTAATATCAGATAGGGCTTTCAAAGGATCATAGTTCAATAACAGATTCACGGTAATCGTGCTTGTTCCTGGTGTACTAGTAGAGGTCATGTAATCAATGCCATTGGCTTGAGCAATGGAGTTTTCTAAAGGCGTGGTAATAAAACCGGCGATTACATCGGGATCAGCTCCAGTATACGTTGTAGTTACCGTTACAATGGCATTTTGTGTAAAAGGGTATTGCATCACCGGTAAAGAGCCGATGGAACGCAAACCCATTGCTAAAATCATTAAGCTAATTACTGTAGCCAATACAGGTCGCTTAATAAAAATATCCGTAAATGCCATTTTAATCCTTAATCAAAAAAATCCGTCTTACCTCTCCGGAATCTTTGGTGAAGCCTCATTAGAGGGTTGTATTTTATTATTAATAACCACAGTACTTCCATTTTGCAGCTTCAACTGACCACTGGTCACCACTACATCCCCCGCTTTCACCCCTTTGAGTACAGCAACCTGATCGCCACGTGTCTCACCAATTGTGACAAAAACCTGAGTTACCTTCAAAATAGGTTGCTTGTTAGAGTCGCGCTCACCGCTGTCTTTCACAAGGTACACAATATCGCCATAAGGATTAAAACTGATGGCCGATTGAGGCAAGGTCAGATAGTTTTGTTTGTTTTCAATATCTACTTCCACATGCACAAACATGCCAGGCTTTAATTTAAAATCAGGATTAAGGACCGTAGCCTCAACGCCCACATTACGTGTCGCACTGTCTACCGCAGGTTGAATGGTCGTGATTTTTCCTTGAAAAACTTTATCGGGAAAAGTATCGGTTACAATCTTTACTATTTGCCCCATGTTCAAAGCAGCCAAAGATTGCTGTGGTAAATAAAAATCAGCATAAATCGGATCTAAAGCCTGCAAGGTAGTTACCGTATCACCTACATTCAGATATTGCCCAGGATTTACATTATTCATACCCAATTGCCCTGTAAAAGGCGCGCGCAAAGTCTTCTTTTCTACGGTTGCGGTTTGCTGCTCCACTTGTGCCTGTAAATTTTTAAGATTCCATTCATCAGTATCTACAGTTTGTTTACTCACAGCATGTACTGCAAATTGCGATTTGTCTCGTTGATAGGTAATTTTTGCCAATTCAACCTGAGCTTGTAATGAATGCAGCTGGCCTAATTCGGTACCGGCATTTAATTGTACTAAAACCACACCTTTCTCAACAGCCGTACCAGGCGTGAAAGAAATAGTTTGTACCATTCCCGGAAGTTCTGTCGTCACATTGACCCCAACGCGTGCGCGCAGGCTACCCACCGATTTCAGCGTCGGTTGCCACAAAGACTCCGTCGCCTTCATCGTAGATACAGTAACTGCTGGAGCCTGCATTTTGGCAAGATAACGTTTTGTCATCCATCCAGAAAACCCCTTCCAGCCAAAAATCAGACCAAAAAGAATGCCCACAACAACTAACATAATAATCATTGGCTTTTTCAAGAAAATCTCTCTTATATGTAGGTTACACAATACATCACAAACACTCGCGAACACACCAAGGCTTACGCCACCAACCACCGCCTAAAGCCTGAAATAATGCCGCGGTATCGCTGTAGCGTATTGCTTGCGCTTGAATACGACTGATCCGCGTTTGTTGGTACTGCTGTTGTGCGTTTAACAAATTAATATAACTGACTCCACCCAAACGATACTGATTCATCGTCAACGTCAATGCAGCACGCGCCGCATTCTCAGCTCTTGTTTGTGCCAGTAATGCTTGGGCATCGGTTTCCAAAGCCCTTAAAACATCCGCTACGTTTTGAAATCCTTGTAAGACCGTTTGCTTGTATTGTGCCGCGGCTTGCTTGTAAGCCGCGATTGCCGCCCGCCGCTGAGCAAACAAAGCACCGCCATGAAAAACCGGTTGTAATACTTGCCCGGTAACCGACCAAATATTATTCGGTGCGGTAAACAACTTGGACCAGGATGTATTGATCCAGCCATCACTTGCCGTCAGCGTTAATTGGGGAAAGAAATTTGCGGTAGCCACACCAATTTGAGCGCAGGCCGCGTGCAATAAAGCTTCTGAAGCACGAATATCAGGTCGTTGGCGTACTAACATGGAAGGCACTGTAACCGGTAATTGGTTCGGCAATTTTAAACGGTCTAATTTAATCGTTGGTAAAGCATTCTCTGGAAAGGTGCCAATCAAAGCAGATAAAGCATGTTTGGCCTGAGCTAGATTTTTTTCTAACGGAGGTAGAGTCGCCTTTGATTGTTCCAGCAAGGTTTGTTGGGTTAATACATCTGCGTTAGAAACACCACCTAAACGATACTGATTATTTAAAACAGTGTACACACCCTGCTGTGCTCTGATTAATTCCTTAGTCGCTGTAATTTGATCTTCCAAAGAAGCAATAGTAACGGCGGTAGTGACTATATTTGAAGTTAAAGTCAGATACGCCGCAATGACCTCAAACTGTTGGTAGTTAACCTGAGCGCGTAAGGACTCAATCTCACGCCGAGCGCCACCAAACACATCCAAAGTATAAGACACATTAGCGGATACATTATAAAGACTAAAGGTTTCGCTTCGTCCAGGAATCCCGATTTGCACCCCAGAGTAACGTTGTCGTTGCACTGAACCCATACCATCAACTACAGGCAATAAAGAGTTTCCAATTTGTGCTTTCAAATTCTCCTGAGCCTGACGCAAAGAAGCAGAAGCAGCTTCTAAACTGGGATTATTAGCTAATCCTGCGCGAACCAATTGATTTATTTCAGGAGAGTGATAAAGCTCCCACCATAAAAGCGGGATGTCTTTATCATGCAAAAAAGCCTGCGCCTGCCCACCTGGTCCCGCGGATTTAACTGTTTTTTTGGATAAAGGCGATTCAGTAAATTTTTGTACTTTAGGAGCTTTAGGCGTGTGGAAATTAGGACCGACCATACAGGCAGTCTGAAACATTGACAGTAAAAACACACCAAACAGCGCTTTTGAACGAATTCTAAAATCGTACACCGGCCACAATCCTTTGCACACTTATGTTTGATAATCTAGCATGGATTAATTTGAGATGTTACCTCTAAATGCTTAAATATCTTTTAAAACCAAAGAAGTATAAATAAAGTATTTACTTTAATTACCCAAGCTCACTGATAACACGTATCCATTTGCTATCGGATTCTTTGCCTGCACAGGCATCTCAAACACTCCTTCATAGACTATACCTCCTTATTTAAACGATATTTTTAATGGTAATGACGGTGCAGTTCACTAGGGTCTGTTGACATTTATACTATCTTGGCCGAAATAGGCTCAATATAGCGAAATGTCAACAGACCCTAATAGTATGTGAGTTATAACTGTTTGATGTGGAGCCTGCAGAATATCGTGGGCTCCATTTTTAAGGACTTTAAAAAAAAGCGTAGAAAAAACTCAGCCGCTCCTAACGCGCAACTTTTTGGATACCATGTCCCACTTGCGATACATCTTTACCAAAGCCCTTCACGGTGCCACAAGCACTCAACATACCTACAGTGGCTAACACAAGACACACCATCATTATTTTTTTTCTATTGCTCATGATATTCCTCTCCTTGGGTTTAAAAATAATCCTCTTCCTTAACATTTTAGCTCATATTTTTATTAATGCTAAAAAATAAAAGACTGTATTTTCTTTTTTTGAGCAACTTATTTTTAAATACTGTATTTTCTACAAAAATCTTGATAAATTAACGGCTTAGATAAATCAAAAGGAATGGGAATTTGAGATTATTCTTCGTAACAGGCATTTTCTGTGCGTCTGCATTAACAGGCTGTAAAGTTACCAGTGTCGTTCAAAGCAATACCTCCATAATAAGTCCTAATGATTTAGCGGTAAAACACGTCTATAAAGCACCGGGTAAAAATGAGTCCAAACACCTTGCAACACGATTTACTGATCCGCAATTACACCAACTGATTTCTGTTGCCCTGATTGATGCTCCAGATATGCTCAGTGCGAAAGCACGATTGATGCGTGCGCGTCAAATTGCTAAAGGCGCATATTCTACACTCTGGCCTTCAGCAGGGCTGAACGGTTATGTAGATAAACAACATTTTTCATTTCATGGAGTAGTACCACCCCCACTCAATGAACTGCTGTTTAATAATCTACAGAGCGCAGACATTGTCTTAAATTTTAATTACGAAGTGGATTTTTGGGGTAAAAATCGAGCCAATGTAGCCACTCGATTAAGCGAAGCCTTTGCAGCACAAATGGATCTGGCAGAAACGCGACTAATTTTAAGCTCTGCCGTAGCTAGAACTTATTTTGAATTACAAAATAATCTGATTCAATTGCGTCTGGCCAAAGAAAACGTCAAGTTACAAAAGGAGATGTCTGACATCGTCCTGGATAGAGCCAAACAAGGAATTGAATCCGATATCCCAGTTAAAACCGCACTAGCCGATATACAAACAGCATTGTTATCCGTTGAAAATTACAAACGGGCGGAAATGCTATCACGAAATCAATTAGCCGTATTGCTAGGTAAAAATCCATTCAATACTCAAATTGAAACGAAGAAATTCTCTTACTCTAGCAAACAACTGACTCTACCCGCGATAATCCCAGCTAATTTGTTAGCCCAAAGACCCGATATTGTTGCCACGCGCGCGCTGACACAAGCTGCAGCCTACCAAATAAAAGTTGCGAAAACCGCATTTTATCCCAACATTAATTTAAGAGGCATCTTAAGCTCACAATCACTTTATTTCAGTCAATTTTTTAATGTCTCTTTTCAAACAGACAGTATCCGAGCGGCAGTGGATTTGCCTATTTTTGATGCCGGGGCGCGTCGGGCAAATCTGGGTGTTAAACGTACTGAATTCGACCTTGCAGTAAACCAGTATAATCAAACTATTTTAAATGCATTAAAACAAGTTACCGATCAAATAGCGGCCTTACGGACATTAAACCAGCAAGTACTGTCACAAAGCAAAGCATTTCATACCACCGAAACAAATTACACACTATTCCGTTCTCGTTATACCCATGGCATTATTGATTACGTGCAACTCATTGAAATAAAACAATTATTACTGCAACAACAAGCCATGCTTTATAATTTGCAAACCCAGCAAAAGCAAGCTTTTGTCGCCCTGTTAACCGCATTAGGCGGTGAGGTATCCAAATGACAAAAAAAGAAACCGGCGTCGACGCAACTCCTGAGACCTTACGTAAACGTAAGAAAGCCATGACCATTTTGGGCGGCAGTTTTTTACTGATTGCTCTAATCTGGTTTCTCTATTGGTTGATTTGGGGACGTTTTGAACAATACACGGATGATGCTTACGTAAGTGGTAATCTCGTGCAATTAATGCCGCAAATTCCAGGCACTGTAGTTGAAATTCATACCGATGAAACGCAATTGGTAACCAAAGGACAGCTCCTTATTAAATTGGAACAAGCCGATTACACCATCGCCTTACAACGCGCCAAAGCCGATTTGGCACAAGCAGTACGTCAAGTACGTCAATACTTTGAAGGGGCTGCACAAGCGCAACAAAATGTAGTAGTAGCGAAAGCAAATCTTTTAAAAGCTCAATTGGATTTAAAACGCCGCTTGGGTTTGCAAGGTAATCGAGCTGTATCGCGTGAAGAGCTGCAACACTATAAAACAAGCTCCGAAGCTGCTGAGGCCGATTATAATGTTTCCTTGCGTCAATTAGACGCTGCAACCGCTCTGGTTGAAAATGCGACGCTGTACACGCATCCGCTTGTGGAAGCCGCGAAGGCCAATCTGAAAAGCGCCTACTTAAATTCACAAAGAACCCGTATCAATGCCCCTGTTACAGGCTTTATTGCCAAACGTAACGCCCAACCCGGTCAACAAGTAGCCATGAACTCTGCCATGCTGGCCATTATTCCCTTGCATGATACTTGGGTTGATGCCAACTACAAAGAATCCTCGCTGGAAGATCTGCGTGTCAATCAACCCGTTACACTCCTTGCTGATGCCTATCCCGGGATTACTTATCATGGCAAGGTAGTCGGTTTAAATGCAGGAACAGGCTCGGCTTTTGCCTTATTACCACCACAAAACGCCACTGGGAACTGGATTAAAATAGTACAGAGACTTCCTGTGCGCATCAGTCTGGATTCTGAAGAATTAAAGAAAAATCCGTTGCAATTAGGATTGTCCATGCGTGTGACCGTCAATACTAGTGATCGCAGTGGTGCCAGAATGCAAGGCCCTTCAGAACCAAGATTCCAATTTGGTACGACGGTGTTTGATAACCAATTAGCTGAAGTGGAACCATTAATTAACAAAATATTAGAAGCCAACTCTCCGGACATGTCCTTAACAAAGGCTAAAGCATAATGACAGATATGGCGCCACTTACTGGCGGTCGATTGGCCCTAATGACCCTTTCACTGTCTTTAGCTATATTTATGAATGTGCTGGACGTGTCCATCGCAAACGTGGCCATTCCAACTATTGCCGGCGATCTGGGTGTAAGCCCTGATAACGGAACCTGGGTTATCACCTCATTTGCCGTAAGTCAGGCGATCATGCTACCGCTCACCGGCTGGCTAGCGCGTCGTTTTGGCGAGGTGCGCTTATTTCTTATCTCCACCGCTTTATTTACTGTAGCCTCGGTGCTCTGCGGCTTATCAGGAAATCTGGCCATGTTGATTTTTTTCCGCGTGATCCAAGGTGCTGTTTCCGGGCCCATGATTCCTTTGTCACAAAGTATTTTGCTCGCCAATTACCCCCCAGAAAAAAGAGGATTGGCCACAGGAATATGGGCCATGACAGCGGTAGTGGGTCCGATTTTTGGGCCGATTATGGGTGGAATTATTACCGATAACTATACTTGGCCATGGATTTTTTACATTAACGTCCCAGTAGGTATCTTTTCTGTCGTCTTCACGATGATAACCTTAACGGGTAGAGACACACCCATTACCAAAAAATCCATCGATTATATTGGCTTGGGCTTATTAACCATTGGTATTGGTTGCTTGCAGGTTTTATTAGATAAAGGCCAAGATTTAGACTGGTTCCACTCTAATGTGATTGTTGCTTTAGGCATCCTCTCACTAGTGAGTTTAAGCTTTTTGGTCGTGTGGCTTCTTACTCAGTGTGATCCTATTATTGATTTGTATTTATTTGCCAACCGAAATTTTACCGTTGGCGTGATTTGTCTGACTTTAGGGTTCATGGTGTACTTTTCCAATGTGGTAATTTTCCCCTTATGGTTACAAACACAAATGGGCTACACACCAACCTGGGCTGGACTTGCCGCGGCACCCGTAGGAATTTTACCCTTTTTTCTCACCCCCATTGTTGGGAATTATATGGGCAAATTTGATTTGCGCGTTATAACCAGTATTGGTTTTGCGGTTTTTGTGATCACCTCACTGTGGCAGTCTAATTTTTATACAGGTGTGGGGTTTATACAATTAATTGAACCTCGTTTTGTCCAGGGACTTGGGCTGGCCTTCTTCTTTACGCCATTAATTGCCATGATTCTAGCGGACATGCCCCCCGAACGGATGGCCAGTGCTTTAGGCCTTGGTAACTTCTTCCGTATTCTTGGCGGCAGCTTTGGCACATCAATCAGTGTCGCCATATGGAATAATAGAGAAGCCCTACATCAAAGCCATTTGGTGGAACACATCAACGTCTATAATCCGTTCTCCTTGCAAGCCATAAATCAATTGCAATCATTAGGATTATCGAATTTAAAAAGTTTAGGTGTCTTGTATGGCGTGATCATTAATCAGGCATTCATGCTGGCAACTAATGATATTTTCAAACTCTCCGCCTGGATTTTTATGTTCCTCTTTGTTCTAGTTTGGTTTGCCAAACCAACCTTTGTAAAACCCGGCTCGCCTATTGTCGCTGAGTGATTGTTATACACCTCATTCTTCTTTATAATCCATTTTGATTTTCAACCAAAAAGGTATTTGCAAATGAAAAAATGGATGACACTGGCTGCGGCTGGTATTATGGCAGTAAATGCACAGGCCAGTGAAATGTCCTGTGGCTATAAAGATTACTTTCGTTTAAGTGATGCAACTCACCCGGGTATCTACATCGTCAGTGGTTTTAGCGATCAGGATCTGATGTTGCAAATCATTGGCCCCCGCAGTTTTGTAATCAGAGACTCCTATCAATGCCGTAGTGGTTATGCGCACGTCACTGTTGCTTATGATGCCGCTAATTGGTGTGTTCTTGATATTAAAGACGGCCCCTATATGAATCATCCCACAGTAAATGCATCCTGTAATGGAATTCGTTACATCAATACAGAATACGACGGTTTTGGCAGCTATTCTTATTCAATTAATCTTGATTGATTAAAAAGCCGATAAGTTAGTAAATACTGAATTATCGGCTAGAAGCTCTTCATTCAGCTCATTTAGTATTTCTTCTGCGGGTGCAGCAGAAGAATCACTTTGCTCTTCTGCATGAGCTTGCTCGCTATCATTTTGACGCAAATGCTGCAACAAAAGACTATAAGACATTTCTGTTTTCACCATGGTATGCGTTGGATGTGCGACAGCAACGCTTTTCATCGCTCTGGCAGGATAAAGCACCTCACCAATCTGGCGCATCAAATTATGTGCTGAGGCAAAAAACCCATGCAGCACGTGTGCCGGTTTAGCATCAAATAAAGCAGCCACTCGGCCAATAATTAAAGTGCCAATATTAACCACCATTTTAATAATAGTGGCCACCAATGAATACACCAGATACAGCACATTAGCCACAACACTAATCAAACGACTTAAATCACCGCGTACTTTATTAAATAAAAGATCGCCGGCTCTGCGTACAGGTTCTATAGGATAAGGATGACCTTTCACCCAGGCAACAAGACTTAAAAATGGCGATATCATCAAACGTAATATGATAGGTACATAAGCCAAAGGAATAGAAAAAATTTGATAGGCAATGGAATGATTATTTTCCAAATGCAGTAATTTTTTTAGTGACTCACTTTCTTGTTTATCAAATAAAGTTTCTATGTGCCGCATAATAGCAAAACGCTGATGCGCATCCAGTTTTGGCAACATTTTGGCGTGCGTTGCCAACCAGCGAATCAATTTAAAGCGCTGACTCTTCAATTGATTTTCTTCTGACAGTCCTGTAACAGGCGAAAGCAAGTTTAGCGGTTCATAAGGATGGGCTGGATGAGACAGTACACCCTCATAAAGCATGATTGCAAATTTTGCACCAATAAGAGGATAGCCAGTAATCGGGTCAGTTCCCAAATCCTCTTGCAATAAATGACTTAACCAAGGAATTTGATGACCGGCAATGCCATTGGCTAGCACATAGCCAAAGCCATAAGCAGCTAAACTATAAGCACCTATAGTTATAGGGTCTTCACCGCATTGATACAAGGCATTGACTGCAATGCCACTTGGGCCGTGAAGCAACCCATCCCAAGCAACAGCTGCGGCTTCAGCCAAGGTCGACCCACCGGCAATCGAAGCACCCAAGGGTGATGAAGCCATAGCATAAGAGGCTTTATTAAACGTAGTAACCAGAGTGTTACCAAAAAATGAAGCACTGTACGTTGGCATATAAATCATGCCGATACCCAGACAATAAGTCGCCGTGAAAAACAGTCCGGCCAGGGGATCTTTCGCGTAAATATTGTGTGTAAAGACCGTACTAAAATTAGTTAAGCCTTTGATCATTGAGTTTAGCAAGTCATTTTGATCACTTCCAGAAAGCTCATACTCTACTTTTGCCAGCTGCGTCGTGGGTTGTGATGTTGGTACTAGTAACTCTTTTTTGCATTTATTTAAAATGTTTAAAAGACGCTCTTGCTCTTGTGAATGCATAACCATAATTTCTTCTGTTACGTCATGCAGCACGTCATCTAGTGCAGGAAGCTCTTTACTTGCCTCCCAATCATCCAAAATATGGTCAGGCATTTTAATTATTAATTCGGAGCCAAAATCACTAATGCCATTAAATACATCCATCAATGCATAGCCCATTTGCATTAAAGTAGAAAAAGGCTTTTTCCACATAGGCTCAAGAGGTTTCACATGCATTCGCAGTGTTGCGGCCTGAAGATGAAAACGCTCGTTTGCCCAAGCCTCTTCTTCCCAAGGACGTGTGGGTACAAAAATGCTTTTAACGGTATTAATAAAAAAGAAAACCATACTCTTCATTGCCGCACGAAAGGTTCGATGTGTTTTCCAACGTGTTGCCGTATAGACATCCAAAGGCTCACTAGCACTGTTATTACTTACAAAAGGCTTGCCGTTTTGATACGTCACCGCATCCCATTGCTCAATAAAACTAATGGCTAATAAAGCTTGTTGCTCTTGAGGTGAAGCTAACTCGTCCCCGGAAAAATCATACGTTATCAGCTCTGCATCCTCAGCATAATTCCCATGGTGTTTGGCAGTCACCGCATTACGTGCATCGGCCTCATGATCCCCTATTTCCTTACGCGCGTCTTCAATAAAATCATTTAACTCCCCACGCGTTAAAGCAAAAGAACGTTTCCTACTGTAACTTAAATCTTGATTAATTCCCTGAAACTCATATAAACCATGAATCATTTGCTGTTTTACAAACTCAAGTACAGAATGTCTGCCGCGAGAGCGGTTATAGGGGCGTAAATTAGTTTCCGTATCCATAGAGCGTAAATAAGCTTGAGCACGCGCCTTATCGGCCAAGAGATCCGTTCTTATTTGCTGTATGGATTGCTCATTAAATTCAGAACCATCTGCTGAAGAAAAATATGAAGCCAAATTGTCCTCGATTACCTGCAAACGCGCTATGTATTGTGCAAAAGCGCTGGCAAACTCTAGGTGTGTATTTTCTTTATTAACTAAGGACTCAATCGCCTGCAATGCGGTAAACCGATCTTGATATACATCTAATAATTTTAATTTTAGCGCCTGCGAATTACTCATCATGCCTTTCATAATTCGTTCATGAGCGGTAATACGATAACGCCCAAGGGTAGAAATAACCTTACTGGTGATGGAATGTGTTTTTATAATGCCCCAACGGACACCTTGCTTTAATTTTTGGACATTGGTTTGCCACAAAAAAGCGTGCGCTTTATTATTTTCAGTAATAAATTTAATATGATGATCCGTAGGATGAGACCATTCTTTTTTATAAACATCCTGACGCTTGGAGACGCTAATCCAGGGAACAGAAGACATACAAGGCAAGGACAAAGTCTCGTCTTTATTAAGGCTAAACTCCCTATATCGTTGTTGATTGGATTCTCCTAGAAGTACCTTTGCGCTGGCAGCACCCATCGTATATTGCCCTCAAATTCTGTCAGTTACGACCCAATCACGGCATTATACAGTGCAAATATTAACCTATTATTAACAAAAAAGAGCAGCCATCCCACAATTCAAGCGTTCTTGCTCACATCCCAAGACCAGCCGCCCCCCAAAGCTTTAATTAATTGAATACTGGCAATTTGTCTACGAGTACGTACGGTGACTGATGCCAACTCAGATTGTAACGCGATATTTTCCACAACCACTACTTGCAGAAAAGTAACTAAACCGCCCTTATAACGATACTGCTCTTGCACCCAGGCGCGCTTGGCCGCACGCGTTGCAGCATCTTGCGAGCGACGCTCTTGATCCAAACGTTTTATGGCAACCAGATTATCCTCTACATCTTGGAAAGCCGTTAATACCGTTTGCCGATAAGCCCCCACTGTTCCATAGTAATCGGCTTTAGCCTGATTTAATAAACCCCGCAGCCTGCCGCCATCAAATACGGTGACTTGTGCGACCGGCTGCGTTAGTGACAATAAACTCAATGGCCCAAGTGACCAAAAAAGACTGGGTTTCGAGATAAGATTTGATAAGAACTGACTTTGATACCCTACTGTTCCAGTTAAATTAAATTGTGGAAAAAACGCCGCGCGCGCCACACCAATATTGGCATTCGCCGCTTGCACACGTAACTCAGCCGCGACAACATCCGGTCTGCGCTCTAAAAGAGTTGAGGGTAAATTCGGCGCTATAGCCAAAAAACGTTGGGGCGATGCTGCCGGCGTCAGTGAAAAATTCGAAGGTATTTCACCAACCAATACGGCAATAGCATGTTCGAGTTGCGAGCGTTTTAAATGCATGTCCGCCGCCATGGTTTTTGCATTCTCAAGTTGCGTTTCTGCTTCATCCACATCTGCAACAGGAGCTAAACCACCTTGATGGCGTTTTTTAGTTAAATACAATGCCTTTTGATACGCGTTCACTGTGCGATCGAGGATACGTTGCTGCTCGTCACTGCCTCTTAACGCGAAGTAATCACTTGCAAGCTCTGCATGCAAACTTAAATAAATCGTCGCCACATCAGCAGCAGAGGCTTTTGCAAGCCTATCACTGGCAACAACTGCATTGCGAATACTGCCCCAGGCATCTAATTCATAATTAAGAAAACCACCTAATAAATACTGATTATAAACCGGTGTGCCCGGTGGATTAGCCACCGTAAGTGAGTTTTGCTGCCGATCCGCATTGGACAAAGCCTGGATGGCAGGGAAAAAATTCGCCTGTGCGACTTGCACCAAGGCAGTCGCATTCTGATAATGCGCGTAAGCAACCTTTAAATCCTGATTCGCTACGGTCAGCCTCTCCTCCAAGGCATTTAAAGAGGGATCATGGAATGCTCTCCACCAGGCATCTGGCGCCACAATTCGCGGCGTCGACCTAATTTTCACCCAAGTTCCTGGCTCTTTAAAATGTTCAGGAACAGGCATCACTGGACGTTCATAAGGTGGTGCTAAAGAACAGCCCATCAAAACAGAAGTGAGAACACCTAAGCCAATCAATTTATTCATGAAACCACTCGCACAGCTTCGCCCTGAGTAATTGAGTCTGCTGGATTAAGCACAATCCGATCTCCAGGCTTCACACCCGTTGCAATTTCAACCGCAGCACCAAAATCACGATTTATTGTGACTGATTTCAATTTAATTTTATTCTCTTTAGTCACAGCTGCTACTTGCAAACCTTCCGCGCGAAAAAGCAAAGTATTCACCGGTAAGCGTACAGTTTCTGGAGGTATAGGCAGGGAAAGCGTCACTTCAGTATAGCTACCGGATAACAAAATACCTTGTTTGTTTTCGGCAACAAATTGTGCCAGAAGGGTGCGAGTATCAGGATCTATAGCCTGTGCTGTTTTCAATAGTTTGGCAGAAAACTCATGCCGAGGATGTTCTGCAAAATGCAAACTCACTACCATATCAGGCTTAATACGTGCAGAACTATTCTGCGGTACTTTGATATAAATGCGTAAAGGATCCGTTTGAGCAATGCGGAATAAAGGCTTGGCTGTGGTGCTGCTCCCGGCATCAATTAAGGCACCAATATCAGTAGCACGCGCGGTAATCACACCATCAAAAGGTGCCACAACACGCTGAAAACGCACCAGCTCATTTAAGCGGTCCAGATTTGCTTTTGCGGCAATCATAGCAGCAGCAAGTGCTTGCGCAGAACTTACCTTCTCATCTGTTTCTTGTTTTGATACCGAATCTGTTTTTAATAAATTAACCCAGCGCTTTGCCGTGGATTGCGCTAAGTTGTTATTAGCTGTAGCCGTATTTAAATCAGCTACAGCCTGACGTTGCTGGGCGTCTAATTCTGGCGTTTCTATTTCAGCTAATAAATCACCTGACTTCACGTGACGGCCTATGTCTACATACCACTTTCTTATATAACCATTAGTGCGCGCAAAGATAGGCGCTTCATGCCAAGCCAACACATTGCCAGGTAAAATAAGCGTATCAATGCCCCCTTCTGACTTGGCCTTAATAACCGAAACGACCCTCACCGCATCAGCTTGAGTACGCTTACTCAATTCATGAGCGGCATGTACCCGAAATAAAATCAAGATTAAAACAAGAAACAATAACAGCGATGCTGCAATAATATATCTTCGATGCGGGAGCTCTTTAAGTTGCTGTTGCATTTTTTTAAGCATGTTCATTCCTTTGCTTCACTTTTGCCTTCAGACGTCTGTCATGAATGATGAAAAAAACAGTCGGTACAAAAAAGAGTGTGGCAATGGTTGCAAAAGATAAGCCACCAATTACCGCCCTTCCCAAGGGCGCATTCTGCTCTCCACCGTCGCCTAAACCTAAAGCCATAGGCAACATACCGATAATCATCGCAGATGCGGTCATTAATACCGGTCGTATACGTGCTCTTCCTGCTTCAAGCGCTGCAAAAAAAGGATTAGATGCTTGTGCCAGTTGATCTCGAGCAAAACTAATAATCAAAATACTGTTAGCCGTTGCTACCCCCATGCACATAATCGCGCCGGTTAAAGCGGGCACACTTAAAGGGGTATGTGTCAAAAACAACATCCAGGCAATTCCTGCAAGGGCTGCGGGTAGTGCTGTAATAATAATAAAAGGATCCGTCCATGATTGAAAATTGATCACAATCAATAAATAAACTAACAAAATAGAAAAAGCCAAGCCCCAATACAACCCGACAAACGCATGTTCCTGTGTTTCAATCTGTCCACGGATCGCTATAGAAGATCCTTTGGGAACGTCCTTTTTCATATCCCGAATAATCTGCTTAATGTCTTTTGCCACAGCTCCTAAATCCCGGTCTTGAATCGAGGCAAAAACATCAATCACCGGTTGAACATTATAATGCGACTCAACAACCGCAGTCCAAGTACGTCGAATAGTGGCAACAGCTCCTAAAATTTGGACTTTACCAGGAAGGGTTAAACTGCCCAATGGAATATTACGTAAAGCCTGTAGCGAATCCATCACATACTGCGGTGCCTGCGTGACAATAGGATAAGAAACTCCATTTTTAGGATCCAGCCAAAAAGTCGGCGATGTTTGGAAACTGCCCGATAAGGTAATTAATAAATCCGAAGCAATATTAAGTTGGGTAAAACCAAGCTCACGTGCAAGGCTTCTATCTACATCGACAAATAAAACAGGATAATTATCCGCTTGACGGGTACGTATATCAGTAAGTCCTGGCACCTGCTTTAGTTTCTTTATTAACTTATTGGCATACAACCGGTTCTCTTTTTGTTTTAAACCAATAACCTGAATATTAATGGGCGAAGGCAAGCCAAAATTAATAATTTGATTCACAATATCCGCGGGTAAAAAGGCTAAAGAAACCGAGGGAAATTCATTAGTAAGTATGTGTCTTAATTCACGAACATAAGCAACACTGGAATGATGGCCATCCTTTAAAGAAATTAAAATATCCGCATCCTCAGGACCGGCTGTAGCCGAGTTGCTGTACGATAAATTAATCCCGCTTACGGGCAAGCCAATATTATCAACTATATTTTCCAGTTCGGCAGACGGAATCACACGACGAATTACCGTATCTATTTTATCAACAAGCCGAGCGGTTTCTTCCACGCGCGTTCCAGTAGGTGCACGCACGTGTAATTTAATTTGTCCGGCATCAACATTTGGAAAAAAATCAGAACCAAGCCAAGGCCATAACAATACTAAGGAAATAAAAATAAAAGCTAAAAAGCACGGAATAAAAACCTTTGTATGGTGCAATACAGAAGTAAGTAATTCACAATAACGCTGACGAAATCGATCAAACTTCTGATCAAATCGCTGGTGCATGCGCATAAAAAAATTTTTGCTTGTGCCCGTATTTTTTGCAGGCTCATGCTTGTGCAATAAATACTTCGCTAAAGTAGCAACCAAAGTACGAGACAAAATATACGACATCAGCATCGCAAATATCACCGCTTCCGCCAGAGGAACAAATAAATATTGCGCCACGCCCCCCAAAAAAAACATCGGTACAAACACAATACAAATACACAAGGTTGATACCAATGCCGGTATGGCGATTTGCTTAGCACCATCTAAAATGGCTTGTTCTACTTCTTTGCCTTGTTCCAAATTCCAATTAATATTTTCAATAGCAACGGTTGCATCATCCACTAAAATACCCACCGCCAAAGCCAATCCGCCCAGAGTCATAATATTGATGGTTTCCCCTAAGGCAGAAAGGATAGAAATCGACGCAATAATTGATAAAGGAATAGATAAAGTAATAATAAACGTACTGCGCAAGCTGCCAAGGAACAGTAAAATCATCAACCCAGTTAAGGCCGCAGCAATAACTCCTTCAACAATAACACCTTGAATCGCTGCGGTGACAAAAATGGATTGATCTGCAAATTTGGATAAATTAAGCCCTTCAGGAAGTATTTCTTGAATTTGGGGTAATAATTTTTTAACACGGCTAATAATATCTAAGGTTGACGCACTTCCTGTTTTTTGTACCGACATCATTACGGCTCGCTGACCGTCAACACGCACTATATTGGTTTGTGGCGCAAATCCATCTCGAACATAGGCCACATCACGAATGAACAAAACACGGCCAGGAGTTGATTTGATCGGTAGATTATTTAATTCATCAACGCTCAAAGGACTGCTATTGAGTTTCACAATATATTCAAACTCACCAATTTTTTGCGTTCCGGCAGGAATAATCAGATTTTGCGCGCCTATCGCCGCATTAACATCTTGTGCTGAAATACCATACATTTGCATGGCCTGTAGATTAAGATCCACTTGCACCTGACGTATTTTACCTCCGTAGGCAGAAGGCACTGCAGCACCTTGTACGGTCGCAAGCTGGGTACGTAAAAAATTATTTGCCTCATCATTTAAGTTCTGCTCTGGAATAGTCGCGCTTGAAAGAACCAATTGCAAAATAGGAACCGTTGAAGCTTTATAACTCAAAATCAGAGGAGGCAAAGTACCTGGTGGCAAATTTTTCAAAATAGTCTGGGAGATAGCAGTGACTTGACTCAGGGCAATATCAATATTAACCCCAGCATGGAAAAATAACTTAACCACGCTCACACCAATCAGTGATTCGGATTCAATATGTTCAATATCATTAACCGTAGTAGTCACCGCGCGCTCAAAAACGCTGGTAATCCTATCAGCCATTTCATCTGGAGGTAAACCGGTGTAATTCCAAACAACACTGACGACAGGAATATTAATGTCCGGAAAAATATCGGTTGGCGTGCGCATAATCGTCAAAGGTCCGATGATAAGCAGCATCAAAGCCAGAACAATAAACGTGTAAGGTCGCGATAGGGCAATCCAGACAATCCACATAACATTCCGTGTTACATATTGAAGTAGTGAATCAGTATATCAATAAAATACTTTTCAAATAGCATTTTTAGCAAATTAATGAAGTACTTATCTAAAAAACCTTTAGTTAAGTTCAATAATCTGGCCACAACGCGCATAACCAAGAAAACCTTCGGCTGATGCATTGGGCAATTCGCCATCATTATAATGATAAAGCCACATTTTCGCCTTAATTTCAGGTGGCAACGTGCGTAGTTGATCAAAGTGCGCATGCACACCACTTGGAGCAGATAAAGTTTCACAGTCATGAAAAATAATGCTAGCAGACTCAAAGTATTGCCCCAACATCTCGGGGATGAACTGCGTGTCTGCAGTGATGAAATAATGTTTTCCCTTATAACCAATGTCCACGCCATAACTGGGCATCAATTCACCATTAGAATGAACATGGACCGTCTTAATTAAATGTAATTGCAAACCTTCCCATTCAAAAATCTGACCATTGGGCACTCGGTGGACAGAAAAAAAATCGTCCAAACAGGCATCTTGATCCTCAAGTGTTTTTAAACCACCACTTAATGAATGTTCCCAAAGCATCTTGGCCAAATCCTCATTAATAATTAACTCTGGCTCACCAATCCGACAAACAAATTTACGCTGTAAGGCAAACCACTCAAGACCACCAATATGGTCCGAATGCAAATGACTTGCATAAACTGCATCAATATCTTGTGGGTAATATTTAGCATGAATTAATGAAAAACGGATATCCGTGCCGCAATCGATCAACAGTTTTTTCCCATTGTCTGTAAGCAACAACATATTTGATTGAAAATTTCCAGGGTCCATCCCCAAACCACTTGCAGCACCTAAAAATAATAATTTCATCAATTAATTCCTGTTAGTACCACGTGTCCCAAATAAAATGCAACGGCCATTTCTATAAAGAATAGCATCTAAAATTAATTATTAGAAATAGCTCAATGAGTGTAAATAAGCTATCCTAAAAAGATAGTGTTAAAATAATGCAAATTGAACTGAAATTAAAGGAAAAGAATGAAGCTCAGCACACAAAACAGTCGCCTTCTAAATTATTTTTTCTTTTTCTTGGCCCTCACTCTGGCGTGCCTGATTTTCTGTTTATTTATACTAAAAAACATTGCTATTGATCAATTCAACAGTGATAACGAACGCTATCAATCTTATGTAGTCGCCGACCGACTTCGTCAAAGTTCAGATGACTTAACACGTATGGCTCGTCTTTATGTCAGCACCGGCAAGCAAAAATACCGCGACTTTTACCATGAAATATTAAGTATCCGCAAAGGAATGGCACCTCGCCCGATAAGATATGATGAGCTGTATTGGGATTTAATCACTAATGACACACGTCCAAGACCTTATGGACCCGCAAAATCACTGTCCGACATCCTGTTAGAGCAACATCTTACTCTCAGGGAGTTTGCTTTACTTAATGATGCAGAGAATAGCAGCGATCAACTCTCCCAAACAGAAATAAAGGCTATGGAGCTCATGGAAGGCAACTACGAAGACAACAACGGTCAATTCACCATTAAAGGAAAACCTGATCCACAACTGGCAAAACAGTTGTTATTTGGTGATGAATACATGAAGGAAAAAACCAAGGTAATGGCTCCAATACAAACATTCTTTGCTCAGGTGAATCTGCGCACTCATAATACGAACAATGCGCTGAATACAAAAATGTCAAAAATTATTCTGGTGGCGATCATCCTGGCTATTTTATCGACCCTGTTAACGCTCAGTTTCATTTTACAGGCACTAAAATCACTTTCCAAAGCCAATGAAGAAAAAGAATTATTACTGCTGAATATTCTTCCTGAAACCATAGCCTCACGCTTAAAATTGGGTGAAGAAGACATTGCCGATGAATACCCACAAGCCAGCGTGATGTTTGCCGACATTATTAATTTCACCGCATTAACAGAGCATTTGGGCGCAAAAAAAACCGTCCATATTTTAAATCAACTGTTTGCCGAACTGGATTGTCTTAGCGAAAAATACCATGTCGAAAAAGTAAAAACCATCGGTGATAACTACATGGCCGTATCAGGTGTTCCCATTCAGACCACAAAACATGCTGAAAATATTGCCAATTACGCACTGGAAATTCTTAAGATCATGGAGGTATTTAATGCCTCCATGCATTTAAAGCTCCAACTACGCATTGGGATCACTTATGGAACGGTCATCGCAGGCATCATAGGACATAAAAAATTCGCATACGACATCTGGGGAAATGTAGTGAACCTGGCCAGTCGTCTGGAAGAGTCCTCTCTTCCCAACAAAATTCATATTTCTGAAAAAATGGCCTTTATGCTGAAAGATGAGTATATACTTGAACTGCGAGGAGCAATGGCCTTTAAGGGCGTGGGCCAAATGAATACATACTTCCTTGTTGGCAAAAAAGAATTGCCAACCAACGACCACCCTATGAAAAGCTAAATACGCATGGTCTGTAGATTCAATCTCAATTTAAATACAACGTGCACAAATTCCATAAATATTTAAAGCATGATTAGTCATTTGAAAATTCGCCGCTTCCGCAATAGCTTTTTGTCTTTGCTCAATAACGTCATCAACAAACTCTTCAACCCGGCCACATTTGACACAAACCAAATGGTCATGATGCTCGCCTTGGCTTAATTCAAATACAGAATGACCGCCTTCAAAATTATGCCGAGAAACAAGCCCTGCCGCTTCAAACTGTGTTAATACACGATATACAGTAGCCAAGCCAACGTCTTCGCCAGTTTCTAGTAAAGCCTTATAAACGCCTTCCGCACTTAAATGCTGATTGCCCGATTGTTCTAAAATCTGCAATACTTTCAATCGTGGTAACGTAATTTTTAATCCGGCATTTTTTAATTGCTTACTTTCTTCCATTAGTGCTCCTGGACAATAGCCCTAAATTATAACGATTAAAGTCAGTATAATGAAGTTCTATATTTGCTGATGTCTTTCAGTAAATGTCGTGTTATTATGGCGAAATTTTTCAAGATAGGCAAAAAAATGAGAATAATAACTTTTCTTCTTGGTATTTTATTCACCTTAACACTGACCCAGTGTACTTCCTTTGACTTCGCGCGTAGAGTAACGCAGCAAGGTAATTTATTACCCAAAGATAAGGTTGACCGTTTAAAAGTAGGAATGAGCAAAGAAAATGTAGCTATATTAATGGGGACCAGTCTGTTAAGCCCGACGTTTAATAACGACCATTGGGATTACGCCTATACCTGGCGCAAAGGTCATGGCCCCATCAAAATTCATACAGTAAGCCTGTATTTTGCTAACAGTACCTTAAAGCGTATCGAACGTAAGCCATAACGTTTATGCGTTACGAACTATTGCTTCCCTACTAACCCGTTCGCAGTGATGAAGAGGAGCGAAGCTCCGTCTCGAACTGTCTGCACCATTTGTGCCAAGCCTTCGAGGCGGCGCTAAAGCGCCTCCTCCGGTCGAACGGGTTCTATTAAATTGGTGACGATTGATCAGGCTCTGGACGACGACTTCTTCGTGCGCGCTCTCTTCCTTCTTGTTTCCTTAGGATCCAACACCAAAGGCCGGTAAATTTCCACGCGATCGCCCTCTTTCAGTACCGTACCCAAAGCAACCTGTTTGGCATAAATACCAACCACCATATCCTTGGTTTCAGGATGTGAAGCATGTATCCCTGATGCAGTTAACGCATCAAGAACCGTTGCCCCAGGCTTAAGCGCCAAAGTAAAATGCACTGTCTGCAGCGATTGCGCAACATAAACCAACTCAATCGTTAACATAAATCGCCTTGGCTCTGTCACAAAAGGAATCAACCATTTTATCGGTTATCTGCTCAAATACAGGACCAAGAAGCATGGAAAACATGCGGCCAGCAAATTCAAATTCCAGGTCAAAGGAAATTTTACATCCCTCAGCGACTTCGTCAAAACGCCAAAAACCCTCTAAATGACTAAAGGGACCATCTACAAGACGTATTTCGATCATTTTATTAATTTGCAGTAAATTACGCGTAGTAAACGACTTGGTCATCCCGGCCGCGCCAATCATCAAAGTAGCTTGAACTTCATCCTCATCACGATGATGCACAACACTTTCAGTGCAATAAGGAAGAAATTCAGCGTAATTTTCTACTTCGTTCACCAAACGAAACATTTGTTCGCAAGTATAACCAACCGTTCTTGATTTTTTTACTACAGTCATTACGCGCCCCCCTGGACTTGTTGCTTGAGCCAAAGGCTAATATCTTTAAGTTCTTCAAGACATACCGAATGTTCCATAGGGTATTGATGCTTGGAAATCTGTGTATAACCATTGTTTAGTAACCAATCATTACTTAACTCAACCCATTTAGGTAAAACAAGCGGATCAAATTGGCCTGCACCAATAAAAATCGGCGTATGTTTATTCAATTTAGGACGATTATGTTGCGCCATAGGTAAATAAGCGGATAAAGCAATAATTCCACCTAATCGTTCAGGTGTTTGCAGTCCGGTATGCAAAGCCATAGCGCCACCTTGCGAAAACCCTGCCAGAAAGATCTGATTGTAAGTAAAGCCATCATTTAATTGCTCATCCATTACCTTACGGATAATTAATTCAGATTGTTCAATACCTTCTTTATCTTCACGATCAACCAGCTCCATTCCCAATATGTCATACCAAGCCGGCATCACCATACCATTATTAAGCGTCACCGGACGCACAGGGGCATTAATAAATACATGGCGTAAAGACACTTCGTCTATACTCAGCCCATCCGCCAAACCTACCATGTCCGAAGCATCAGCACCCAAACCATGCATCCAAATAATACATGCCTGTGCTGGAGCCTGAGGCTCTTTCATATAAACGCTCAAAACCATCCCCTTTACGGAAAAAAACAAATTATCGCCAATGCGTCAACACAGTGCAAGTTATACCAATCCTATATTTAATAGAAAAGGGCTAGAAAACCGAATTTCCCTGCCAAATATATTTTTTCATTTCAGCAAGATGAAGATATTTATCTTATAACTCATAGTGAGCTATGATGAATTATGCTGATTTAATTAAGTGTAAAAATGCCTAATAAATCCTTTACCCTTGTCCTGTTAGGTACGAATACTCAATACAGTCCCAAACTGAAAAGCGAGCCTAAAAGCGCTCCTCAAAGTGTTATTGGCGATTACCTCAAAGGCGAAACATTAAGTATCATCGCCTCTTTAATTAAAACAGAAAGTGCCCAACCTGAACCGAATAATTTCTCTCCATACCAATGCAATGAAGTTGCTGTAATTAATGGCCCTGTGACCAAAGGTACTGATGTAGGGGACAAAATTGCCCAAGGCTTAACAGCCTCATTAAACGCAATCGCCCGAGGGCAAACCTTCATCAATATGATTGCTCATAGCAGAGGTGTTGTAGAGGCGATTTTAATTGCTCATGAGTTGGAAGAAATCCAAAAAATTATCGGAACCTGCGACAATCTAGAACAAGTACTTGAACACCTAAAAGCACAAAAAGTCAAAAGAACCGCAAACAATACACCACCAATTACTACATTACTAAAATCACTACTCCCCCCAAAAGAGGAACAAGAGGCTTGGTTTAACAATTTAAAAAATAATTTGCCCACCACGTCCATTAATCTTTTTGGTATCGATCCTGTCCCTGGAGATTTTTTTCCATATACTTGGTATGACGACCGCTCTTTTACTATACCCCCGATTATTAAAAATGCGGATTTTATTTATTACGCCAATGAACGGTCCGCCTCAGCCTTCACTCCCGTCTATTCGGAACAATCAAGTCAAGAACAAAAAATTCGCAGACGCCCTATGCCAGGACATCATGGAACGGGGTCCAATGGTAACAACAGCTCACAACAAAACAAGATAGTTGCTCCTGTTGGTAAAAAATCAACTCATGTGCAAAAACTAATTATTTACAACTTACTCGAGTTCTTAACGCAACATGGTGTCGAATTTAAAGAAAATCCAGATATATTCAAGGCACATCGTGCCTTAGGTAAAAAATACGCCACCATGCTCCCTGGTGTAGAATACTCAGCGGACAACATTAATATCGCCCAACTTAATTATCCTGAGATCTATCGCAGACTCTATAACCGTATTGCGAAGAACCAAGCAGCGTATGATGCATTTAATCAAACCAATTACAGCTACACCGGTTTATTAATCACTCCGCGTAAAATTCAACATACCGGTAATGTACAAAAATTCTTCAATGATGTTTTTCCTGCCCACCACGGATACGCCAACGAAGAGCATTATAATTTAATGCAAGAATACTTTTTAAAACTCCTCCAGCTCGATACATCCAATAGTATTACTGCGCAAGTTAATAACGCAAACACGATATTAGAAGCCATTATAAAACAAACTCCGGATGCACCCTATTCAGACTTAATCATGTCCACCCCTAAAACGCGCCAAGATTTTTTAGATCATTTTGAATTGATGGTTAAAAAAATAAGCCTACAGTATTTAGCTGATGATTGGAGTCATGCCGAAAAACAACAAGAAAAAAAAGAACTATTTAATGCCCTCATTGAGCTATTCACCACCTTCACCGAACTAACGAATATGAAAGATGAAACAGTCCAATTTTTCGTTACCGAACTTATCAAACAGAGCAAATTAGGCATTACAAATACCATAAAACAACAACATAAAGAATTGCTAGAGTGTTTTGCAAACCTAAAAAGATCACCTTTTGAAGAGCACCATGGCGACCGTATTGAAGACTTTGCAGCATTGCACCATAAAATTCAGACTTTTATTAATGATTTAACTGCTTTAGAGCAACTGTTTCCCAAGGAAAAAGCCGTTTTTAATTACTATGAATTATCACTTCATAAAACAGTGCAGACTTTAATTCAAATGGCTGCTCAAAGATTTTATCGAGATGAAGCTCATGCACTGCCTGAACTGGCGCTTAAAGGCAGTTTTCAGGAATTAGCTGAACGCTATGCTATCAATAATTATAATGTACCAGATCGCGTTTTAGAGGAGAATGCACGGTTAAAACAACAATTAGAAGCTATAACAAAAGAAAAAAACGACTATTACACACTTCTTAACGCCGCAAAATCATCTCTTTTTTGGCACTCGGCAGGAGCCAATGCTGTAACCCCTCGGCCTCTTGATGAGGATAATAAAGTACCCAATCAATCAAATTCATCAATATAATCAAGTAATCAACGCTCACTTTTTTTTATTTTTATTCTACAACTCGTTGTAAACAATGAAGCCGCCTATGGCCGCTAATTTTGTCAAGGCGCCTTTGAAAAAATATAATTTTGAAAAAATACTGCAGAATTAAATTTGTGGTGCTAGACTTTACGTCGAGTGGGCTGCTGTGTGTTCCGCGGATAAATTGTTATAGAACTCAATTACTTAAATATAATTAGAGAAGGAAGGGTATTGAATATGGAACTGTCAAAAAATACATTTTTAAAAACTACTTTAGCTGTTGCACTATTGGCTTCAGGCTCTGCTTTTGCTGCTGTAACCAGCGGACAATTAGTTGTCATCAACAGCTTAGCTAACGTAGTATCTGCAACCGGCACTTCAGGTAACACTGCATCTGCTGTTTCTGTAGTAGTTTCTGATACTACAGGCCCTTGCTCCACTACAGCAAACCTTGCTTACAATGGCACAGTAACTGTTAAATGGAGCGCATCAGCTACTCACAGTGCTAGCTCTTGTACTAATATTGTTTCAGTAGCTGTCACTCCTTTGAAATCAGTTGTTGGTACGATGTCAACGATTGTTTATGACTCTACTGCTGCAACAACTGTACCTGCTTTAGTAGCAACAGCAGCTACAAACTACACCGCTCCAACTGGTGCTATGCCTAATTTGGCCTTGATTATCACTGGTTCAGGTTCAGCTGCATCAACTGGCTCTGCTACAGTATGGGGTATTGCTTTGGGTACTGTACCTGCATTCAACGCTGCTAACGGTGCTTTAGTTACTATGGGCGTACCAGGCGGTGTAGGTGTAGCAGGATTCAAAGCTGCTAAACTGATGAGACAATATGCTGTTCTTCCTTTTGCTACTGAAGTTAGTGAATAATACTCTGTATTATTCAATTAGAAGCATTAAGGTAAATGCATTTAGCCCAGAAGATTCATCTCTTCTGGGCTAAATCCAACGGGCTCAATCCATCAGCCATTTCTCTTTTCCGTACAAATTCCCTATAATCTAAAAAATACTTAAATCTATTGGTCACTCCATGAAATCTGTTTCTTTTATCCTAACCGCTTGCACTGTATTGCTCTTCTTATCTGCTTGTGGTCAAAAAGGCCCACTTTATTTGCCACAACCAGACAAAGCAAACACCAATCAATCCTCTAAATAATTAATGGGCATCCTATGAGCATAAAATTTACCAAAATGCATGGTTTAGGCAATGACTTTATGGTCATTGATGGCCTCAATCAAGACATCCAGCTAAACCCAAAACAAATCGCCCTTCTTGCTGAGCGCAATACCGGCATTGGCTTTGACCAACTGTTACTGATTGAACGCAGCGTAACTGAAGGTATTGATTTTAATTACCGAATATTTAATGCCGACGGCCAAGAGGTAGGCCAATGCGGTAACGGTGCACGCTGTCTGGCCTTATTTGCCAAACACTACGGCTTAACTAAAAAAAATGATTTAACAGTGGCGACTAAAACCACCCAAATGCATTTATACATCAATGAAAATAATACTGTCCGTGTCGCCATGGGAGTCCCCAAATTAGCGCCAGCAGCGATTCCTCTTAAAGCAGAACAACAAGCAGTGAGCTATGAACTGGAGCTCTCAGTAGGAACAATTGCCAGCATGCACGCACTCAGCGTCGGCAACCCACACGCAGTCTTACTCGTGGAAGATGTGGACATGGCTCCAGTACACAGCCTAGGGCAACAAATTAGTGTTCACCCCCATTTCCCCGCGCAAACTAATGTAGGCTTTATGCAAGTAATTAACCCACGGCAGATAAAACTTCGCGTCTATGAACGTGGTTGTGGTGAAACACGTGCTTGTGGCAGCGGTGCTGTTGCGGCAGCCGCGATTGGCCGTTTATATCATCAAATGGAACAGCAAATAACAGTTACCGTGCCTGGTGGTGATTTAGTTATAGACTGGCCAGAGCTTAATACACCAATCAGCTTAACTGGACCGGCTGAATTTGTGTATGAAGGCGTTGTTTTTCCCTCTTTTCTTAACACTTGAGCTCTTGTTATTGAACAAGGGATCACAACAGTTCAAGGAGACTATTGCATTTTTTTTACAAAGCGTTATTCTAAAATACTGTTTGGTATCATTTTCTAAATGCGGACTATCCGGAGAATTACATGCCTGGGACCATTGACGTATTCAAAGCCGCATTAGGAAATCAGCAGTTTTTAAATCAAATCAATCAAGATGCGCTGAGCCAGGTTGAGTTCATAAAAACTCTAATAGAAAATCAATACACACCTCAAGAAATCCATGAATCGATTGCTCTTGTTGAGGATCGCAAAGTACGCTCCTTATTAATTATCCATTTACTGTCCCAAAAACCCTACCTAATCAGTTTAGATGGCGAGCCGTTAACCGACAGATTACGCTATTCCGAACAACCTAAACCCTCACGTTTAAATGCCTGGGTGCATCAGCTTGAACCCAGTACACTGACTCCAGAACTAATCCATAATTTGGCCCCTGAGGCTGCGGTCAGCATTCTTTGTTCTGTACCTCATTTTCATCAATTAACGGTGCAGCAAGTAGACCTTTTATTAAAAAAACACCTGGAAGAAAACCTGATTACTTATTGGGTAAAAAACTTCTCCTCTATGCCTAATGCTCATTTTATCTTGGCCCATCTGATGAATACAGTAGGTGGAACGGTGCTCGAGGCCATAAAAAAACTAAATGAACCCAAAAAGAAAACGGTACTCACTACAATTATTGAACATTTAAATTTCTTTTCACCGGTATTGCCCCATCTGTCTCTCATGGCACACGAAGAGTCCTATTTAATTTTAGCAAGCCGCCTTTATCTTAATGGCCACCATTATCAAAGCTATCCTGCGTTCATTAAACCACTCATTCTGCGTTTACTAGGGCAGAAACACCTATTTTCATTAACCGCGATTGAACAGCTGTTTTTATTAAGTGATGTATTAGAGCGTGAGAAAATAGCCTCTCACACAGCTCCTTTAATAAATCGTTATATCAAAGCCCAAGCACAAAACGGTGATATAGCCCTCTTTTATCGAGAAGGGCATCTTAATAGTGCTCGTATGTCCAAAATTATTCACGCACCAAACACTCCTGAAGATGAGGAAGTTGCAACTTATCTAAATAATCTGTTCCATTTGAACCCCGATGAAGAGTGTCCTTTAATACGACTATTGAATCAAGAACACAAAAGCATCAGTCATTTTGATTATTTTTTAATATCTTATAACGGAGCTGATGAACCACTAAGTCAACTAGTGGATGATTATCTGGAGTATCATACTCAGCAAAAAAATACGGTGGCCTTACATCATTTAAGTGCGTTACTCGCTAGAGAGGAACTAAATCCTCAGGTAAAAAATACGCTGTATAGCGCATTGTTGCGCCAACCAATGCTCCATGACGAGCAAATCAGCTATGGGCTATTACTGTATGATGTAAGCAAAACGATTAAATATTACGGCATGCAAGGTGGCGTAAACAATTATAAAATGGTATTGAAACTGTGCGCCTTGGAGCTCAAAAAATTAAATGCCGAAGAGAATCAAGATCTTATTAAAATAATTCAAAAGGCTCAATATGAAGCAAATACAGAGCTCGGCTTTAGTAAAGAACAAGGTATTTTTTCTGGTTTTATTAAACATATAAAACGTTGTTGGATCTATGGTTGGACCGGATTTTTTACGCCTAATCTACCTCTTTATGTGCTACCCGAATCAGTTCCTCCAAGACCCCATAATCTGAAAAATAATTCCTTTACGGCACTTGAGATCAGCAAATCCGACGCAAAAATGCTGCCAGCCTTGTTGCAAACAATAGAATTACCCTTAACTCAAGAACAGTTCGATACCCTTGAGAAAGCACATGCCCTTTATTCATTAAAGGATCCCGTGCAGTTGAAAGAGGAGTTTAAAACGCGCTTGCAACTCCACAACCTCTACCTGACAATAACGCCGGATAATGAATTGTATCCAATGTTAATAGCCACTCAAGGTCCCTTTGTTCTCAATCATTTTCGGCTGTTAGAACTGGCTCTGAAAACAGGTTCTGCGGAGCACATAACTTCATTGGTAAAACAAATTGATGATAACCACAAATTAAAGCGAATTGCTGATGAGTTAAATGGCATAGCGCCACAGCAAAAAATAAAAGAAGAAATAAAACCAACAACCGAAATGAACGCACATGCTCTATTTGCTACAGCCAAAGACTCACTAAGTGAGTTGGCAACAGACGCAACATACTATGCCGTAAGTGGTTTGCATTGGGCAGAGAGCTTTTTTTTTACATCAGCCCCCAAACCTAATGACGATAAGAACTTGAAAACTACAGCCTTAACAGTGAACCAGGTCGTGTAACTAAATTCAGACTTTCTTTGCTTGCTCTAAATGATGTTTTTTAAGTTTCCAGCGCTTATGCATCCAATTCCATTGTTCTGGGTGCGCTAAAATAATTCGCTCTAAAGCCTGATTATAAGCCAAAGTATTATGATAAAGAGATTCAGCCGCAGTTCCATGATCTTGCCAAGGAATGGGTTCATAAAACTCTAAAACATGTTTGCCATTAGGCAAACGATAACCTGCAGCAGGAATTACGGGAACTCCTGTATAACGCGATAAAGTCGCTAAACTACGATAAGTTCCGGCCTTCTCACCAAAAAATTCGACAGCAATTCCATCTCGGTTCGCTAAAGAAGCATGTTGATCCAAAACAAAAATAACCGCATGATTTTGCTCTAAAGCTGCACAGACTTTATCCAAAGAATTTTTTTTAGGAATAACATTTAAACCAAATTGATAATATTTTTTAAATAAACTGCGTTCAATAAATTTAATGGATAAAGTACGGCGAATAAAATGAAACTGCCCTTGAAACTCTTTAAAGTTTAATACGCCACCTAAGGGTGCCACTTCCCAGTTACCAAAATGCCCTGTTAAAACCAAAACACCTTTTTGCTGATCAACAACGCGCAACATGTGCTCATGACCACGTACTTCAACTTGCTCACGTAAATTGGCTTCGCTCATAAAACGCAGTTGCATGGCTTCTTTAAATGATTTCAGCAGATGAGAATAATAAGACGCTGCAAGATGCTTTTTTTGCGCTTCATTTAATTGATTGCCATAAACGCGATCAATATTACTCATAATCACCTGTCGCTTGTAAGGCAAACATTTGTAAATCAAACGCCCTAAAAAGCTGACCGGTAACTCGCTAATTTGTTTCTCAAGATTATTCACAAGCTTTAATCACCAAACAGGTATTCATACTGGCAAATCCTCGATTAATCATCAACGCATAAGAAGGACTCTTTATCGCCTGATGATCGGCACTGACCGACAAACCTTCACAGCTGGATGCAACGTGTTGCAGGTTCGCAATACCAGGTGCACATTGCGCTTCCAGAGCGTAAGTAGTCATCACGGCATCAAGCAAGCCTGAAGCACAAATAGTATGCCCCATAGACCATTTAAATGCGGTAACAGGTGTTTGTTGCTGGGCAAATACTTGTTGTATTGCGCAAGCCTCACTGTCATCTGATTTAACATTACCATTACCATGAGCCACTACTAAACCAACGTCTTGCGGGCTTAATTCAGTAACATTCAAAGTACGCTGCATTAATTCAGCTAATCGCTGACCATCAGCCTCAATAGAAAATAATCCTGTGGCTTCGCTGGCAGATAAACCACCTATAACCTCACCATAGCACGCTGCCGAACGCGCACGCACGCTGGCCTCACTTTCAAGAACTAAAGCTGCAGCACCTTCGGCCATTAACGTACCATCATGTGCTTCATCAAAAGGTTTTAAATGACGCTGACTCAAGACACCTAACTGCTCGTAATAAAATAAAGATTGAGGCTCTATTGCCATATCGTAAGCAATCACTACAGCGCGATCTGCCTGGCCGCTCTTAATGGCATGATAGGCTTCAAGTAGTGCCTGCGTTCCACCCACTGCATGATTGGTGACATTATGATTTGGCCCTTTAAAACCATAAGTAATACCGGTGTAGGCCAAGACATTATTAGGCAAAATACGCAACAACCACATGGGATGCACTTCATCAAATAAGTGTTCCGCAAACGCGTGCATGTCACCTTGCGACTTTGCCAGCAAAGGCAAAAAGTCATATTGTTGGAAATATTTATTTCCAGGTGAACCAACAAAAATCGCTGTTTGCTCATTAAAATCATTCGCATCAGCCAAACTGTCTCGATAAGAAATCATTTGACTGTGCTCTACCGCTTGAACGGCAGCATTAATTCCAATCACATCCTGACGTGAAATGACTTTAATTAATTTTCTATCTGGCAGCATTTTAGCGGGTTGATAGTCTTTAAGCTCACCGCCTAACTTACAAGCCCATTGGGATAAATCCCATTCGCTAAGTTCTGCAATACTACTTTGTCCACTAAGGATGGCATCCCAGGTAGCATCTGCAGTATTGCCTGATGCAGTTACGGCACTTCGGCCAGTAATAAATACTCGATTGTTTTGGCTCATTGACCTGCTCCTTCAAACTCAGGATGCTTGAATAACAAACAACTATTAGAACCACCAAATCCAAACGAATCGGATAAAACCACGCCTAAAGATTTGTTACGCGGCCCATCAACTACATAATCCAAATCGCATTCAGGATCAGGTGTAGTTAAATTCGCGGTCTTAGGAATTTGTGACTGTTCTATAGATTTAACAGCAAAGACAGCTTCAAGTGCACCGGCGGCTGCAATCAAATGCCCGGTTTGACCTTTGGTTGAACTCACTGGCAACTCTGCCACACGCTCACCAAAAACCGCCTTAATGGCATTAGTTTCACTTAAATCATTCATCTTGGTTGAAGTGCCGTGTGCATTAATATAATCCACATCGGAGGCTTGAACTCCCGCATCTTTCAGTGCGCGTTCTATAGCTTGAATTGCACCATCACCATTAGGATGAGAATCGGTGATTCGATAAGAGCTTAAGGAGTTACCTTCACCAGCCAACTCGGCATAAATACGTGCACCACGTGCTTTCGCTTTATCCCACTCTTCAAGAATTAAAAAGGCAGCGCCTTCACCCAAAACAAATCCGTTACGTGTCCCATCAAAAGGACGACTGGCTGTTTCTGGTGTCTCATTGTATTTAGACAAAGCACCTAACAAACAAAAACTGGAAAGACCTAATGGATTAATCATCGAGTCAAATCCACCTGCTAACATGAAATCGGCTTCGCCGCGACGAATAACTTGCATTGCCAAACCTAAAGCCTGACCGCCAGAAGCGCAAGCGGTATGTACCGAAGAAGCATAGCCTCTGATGCCAAATTGTTGAATCAATAAAGACAAACCAGAGTTTGTTGTCGTTTTACCAAAATCAGCTAATTTATAAAATTCATGGGTGTTTTTTTGTAAGCGATTCCAATCCACTTCACCGTCTTCGGCACAAGCTTTTTGAAAGCGATGTAAATAATCAAACTCTGCAGTCATCATGCCACTACCAGTAACAACGCCCCATTGAGTGGCGGTTTGTTCTGTAGGCAAAATGCCCGCATCTTCAAAAGCCTGCAAAGCCGCTTCCAAAGCATATTGGGTAAAAGGCATAGCAAAACGAGTATGCTTATTAAATAAAGAAGACGAAGGAACAAAATCCTTCACTTCGGCCGCAATGTACGTTGGAAACGCACTCGCATCAAAGTGCTTGATGTTAGCAATTCCTGATTGTCCGGCCATCAAATTGGACCAGGTGGACTGAACATCAAGACCAATAGGTGAGACCGCGCCTAAACCTGTAATAGCTACTCGTCTTTTTTTCACGTTATATACCTCGGGGGATAAGCACTACTTCGACAACACAAACCCGCTTACCAGCGACTTCGCTGCGATAAGCCAGGATTAATTCATCCTCAGTATGTCGTTTGACTGTTACAAAGCACTCAATGACATCACCAGGATTAATAAATTCATTCATTTTTATTTTGCGTAATTCACGCAGACTGTATTTTGTTGCATATCCTGCACGAGCGACAAACTCACGTGCCAGATTTAATTTACATTCAAGCAAAACCGTCATAGGTAATACCGGTTTTTTCGGGAAATGATCCGGAAGATAAGGTGCCGCACGCGTCACTCTTTTTTCCGCAACCAGACTCACTCCTGCGTCACAAGAACGAATTCTATCAAAGGTCATCGATACTGTATGCAAACGAGAAGGAACGATGAGCTCCGCTTCCGATATGGGCGTGCTCTGCGCACTAATAACAGACCAATCACCGGGATTATTAATTTCAGCAAATTGCTGCTGCACGTCATCTAAAGCAATAAAATCAGTCATGGGCAACAAAGGCCCAAGTGCCCCATCAACACTAAAAACAAGCTCATCACCAACCCGTGCCACACTATGATATTGCACGGCGCGTTCATCCAAGGTATCAATGAACGACTCCAGCAATAAAGTCTCGCCTACAAACGCTGGGCGATGCAGCTGTGCGCTGGCAACAATACCCGCAACCGGTCGATGTGAAAAGCCATTCTGCTGCATCACATTCCATGCAGCTAATTGGCCAAGTGTTTCACCAATCAGAGAAGGAATAAAACAGGGACGACCCTGTTCATCAACAGTTAAAAAAGTATCATCAGCCGTAATGTGTTTAATCCCCCGGATCACTTCTCCGGGAGTTGTCTGCACAATACGGTCAACAAACAAAAATCTCATCTGACTCACGCAGTGACTTGTTGTTCGCTCATAGCGGAAACCACTAATTTGCAAAAGGTTTCAACAGTAAACAGCATAGGGATTTCATTAACTTTCATATTGGCTTTAAATTGTTCTGCAGGAATTTCACTCAAATAATTTTGCAGCGCAACAAGTCCTTGAGCAGTTAAAACACCACCCTTTTCAAACTCATCTTCAGACAAATCACCGCGCGCATTCTTTTCTAATTGGCCACGTGGGATTTTAATTTTGAATTCTTTTTCCAATTGGAAAACCAAATCAAGAAAATCAATGGATTCAGCACCCAAGTCCGCAATCAAACGGCTATCTTGTGATACTTCATCTTCATCAATCACTAATACATCAGCAACAATTTCTCTTACTCTAGGATAAACATCAGCTACATTCATATTTTGTCCTCAGGGATCAACTAATTTACAAAGCCGCAAATTATATCATATATTTTTTTAAAGACATAAAATTAACATATTTTGACTAAAAATAAACAGACGACTAGGGTCTGTTGACATTTCGCTAGATTGAGCCGAAATAGGCTGATTTTCGAGCACCGAAACGCAGCATACATAAATATGTGAGTATCGGAGCGCAGTAAATCGGCCTATTTCGGCAAAGATAGTGGAAATGTCAGCAAGACTCTAGCCAACCTTACTGTAACCCGCATCAACAAACAAAGTATGCGCATTAATCATATCCGCCTCAGGTAAACACATAAGATAAACTGTATTCGCAACATCTTGTGGTGTTAAGGGTCTGTCCGTTAAAGCGTGTGCCTGGTATTCTTCCAATAACTGCTCTCTGTTTGGAAAATGCTTTAAAGCATCAGTATCCACAACCCCTGCAGAAATCGTATTCACCGTAATACGGTCAACTGCCAACTCAAGGCTTAAGGAGCGCACTAAAGCTTCAAGAGCTGCTTTTGATGCACCAATAAAAGCATAATTAGGAATAGCACGATGCGCACCAAGGCTTGACAAGGCAAGCACGCGACTGCCAGCAGGCATCAACGCTCTTCCCTCTGTAACCAAGTGATTTAAAGCCAAAGCATTAGTTTCCATACACCAGCGCCAGTGTTTAGTCGACATCTTCAATGCAGGTTTCAAAACACCGCTAGCGGCATTACTGATTAAAAAATTCAAATGTTCAAAGTGCTCACGAAATTGCGCAAACAGTTCTTTAACAGACTGATGGTCCGCAACATTCGCTTGTAAAGCCACCGCTTTACGCCCCATAGCTTGAATCTCTGCAACTAAAGCCTGAGCTTCATCAGAACTGTTATAATATACTATAGCCACATCGCTTCCAGCCTGAGCCAGCTTTAATGCGGTAGCTTTACCAATACCACGCGCACCGCCAGTAATTAACGCTACTTTTCCTGCAAAAATTAAACTCATGGAACCACCCTCTTAATAAAAAAATCCCCGCATTCACTTACAGAGAAGCCGGAATTAATTAAACAACGTGAGTTCAGGCTAAATCTTATCCTACTGACCCCGTTCGGGCTGAGGAGGCATTTATGCCGTCTCGAAGCCTTAGCATCACAAGAGTATCAATGCGCTCAAACTCTGTTCTTATCCAGAACTCACGTCAAAAAAGGCATTTTCTTTTTTATTGACTGATAAAGCAATCTTTACTGCATTAAATTTTAACTAAACCCTGTGCCACAAACTGCATTAAAGTTGCATTTTCGACTGAAATATCTTGTGTCTGCAGTCCTAACTTTGTACTATCAGCGCACGCTAAGCCAACTATATATTAATGAATGAAATACCCTTGGTCTAAAACTGTATTTCCTATTGCCGCAATTTTTTCCTTCCGTATGTTAGGTTTATTTTTGCTAATCCCAGTATTCAGCATTTATGCAGAGCAGCTGCAGAGAGCAACCCCTGCATTAGCAGGCCTTGCGCTGGGAATTTACGGCCTGGCTCAAGGAATGTTACAAATGCCTTTTGGCCTGCTGTCCGATAAAATCGGCAGAAAACCCATGATAAGTATCGGCTTAATCCTTTTTGCCTGCGGTAGTTTACTGGGCGCGCTTACCGATTCGATTTATGGGATGATCCTGGCACGTGCCTTACAAGGTACCGGTGCTATTGGCAGCGTGTTAATTGCCTTACTAGCTGACCTAACTCCTGACGAGCAACGAACACGCGCCATGGCAGTCATTGGTATGACTATAGGTACCTCGTTTAGTTTGGCCATGGTAATCAGCCCCGCTTTGTCACACCGCTTTGGCCTGGCAGGAATTTTTTACCTGACAACCGCCTTATCCCTGATAGGCCTTGCCTTATTGCATTTAGTAATACCTAAACCTGCAAAGGAACGCTTTCATGGGGACAGTGAAACGAACCCTACGCTATTCAAACACGTCATCAGCAATAAACACCTGCAACGACTAAACATCGGTATCTTCTGCCAACATTTCATCCTCACCGCAACCTTTTTTGCAATTCCTTTTATTTTAAACAAACAAGTAGAACAAGGACATTTAACCCAACAATGGCATTTTTACCTACCGCTGATGCTGGTGTCATTTATCTTAATGATTCCCTTTATCATCAGAGCCGAAAAGAAAAGACGGATGAAAAGCATATTCCTATCATCCGTTTTAATCATGACTCTAGCGCAGTTATTATTAGCATTCACCTACCAAAATTGGCTAGCCCTTTGTGTACTGATGCTGGCTTTTTTCACCCCATTTAATATTCTAGAGGCCGCCCTGCCTTCATTAGTATCCAAGCAAGCCAATCCAAACAACAAAGGCACGGCAATGGGCATTTACTCAACAAGCCAATTTTTAGGACTCTTTGCTGGCGGCGCACTTTCAGGAGTTTTATACCAATGGAGCGGCAGTCAGGGCATCTTTATCGTCAATGCGCTGATGGGGGCTTTATGGTTCACTCTATCCTACTCCATGCAGCCTAACGTCTATATCTCCACGCTTATTTTTCCTTGCACCTGGCCTAGTAAAAAAGAACAAATCATTGCCGAACTATTGAGTACAGACGGTATTATTGAGGCATTTTTTGTCCAAGAAGAGCAAGTTCTTTATTTACGCATTGATAGAGAGCACTATATTGATGGCAGTGCAGATCGTATTCTTAACCATGCAGAATAGAATTCTATAAAAATTAACTCTATCCTTTTGAACTATTCGTTCAAAGTGACTTGCAGAAAAAAATTCTTTGGAATTCATTTTCACTTAAACGAATAAACGGGTAGTATGATACGCGGTAATTACCCGTAAAATTATGGTTAAATTTAACTCAGCAAAGTGCAAGGACGACATAATTTAGGTATACTCTCTTCCAAACTATCGCATACAGGAGATAATTAATGGCTCGTGGAATTAATAAAGTCATTTTGATTGGCAACGTTGGTGTTGACCCGGACGTTCGTTATTTGCCAAATGGCAATGCAGTAACTACTCTTTCATTGGCTACCAGTGAGTCATGGAAAGATAAAACCACAGGTGAAAAACAAGATCGCACAGAATGGCATCGTGTGGTTTGTTTTAATCGCTTAGGTGAAATTGCAGGACAGTATGTTCGTAAAGGCTCAAAGCTTTATATAGAAGGCAGTCTGAGAACTAGAAAATGGCAAGATCAGCAAGGCCAAGATAAATACACTACAGAAATCGTTGCTAATGACATTCAATTATTAGATAACAAAGGTGGCTCAGCAGGAGCAGGCTATGACGATATGTCACAAGCTCAATTTGCACCACCAGCACAACAACAAGGTTCAAGCAGACCACAACAAGCGGCACCACAAGCACCTCAAGCAGCGCATGATGCCTTTGATCATTTAGATGATGATGTACCTTTTTAGGACTTAACTAAAAAATTAGTTTCTAAAGAATAATATAAGCCCCTTTTTGCAGGGGCTTTTTATTAGGTGATGCCTATGGACCAAATGACGTAGTTCAGTCATTTCTTAAAACTGGTATCTACACCTTGATTGAAAAACTGTTCTTCCATTTGTCCTTTTACGGTTCCTATAATGGTGATTGCCGATGCCACGCGCGCGCCCCTCCAAAAACCTCCTTTAAAAAAACCACATACCCCGTGTGTTGAATATATTTTTTTCGCAGCATCTATAGCTCGAACGGGCTGCAATGGATCCGCAGCCTGCTGAATAGTTTTTAATGTATCATTTGCTTGAGATGCACTTGCCGCAGGCACCCCTGCGCCAATTCCAGAGACTACTGATGCTTCAAAATCATTGCGGCAATAGGGTTTGATTTTGGATTTTAAATAAGGGCTTGTTACTGCATAACCGACTGTAAAGATCCCCTCTCTCATTGCAATGTTAAAAAAACCGGTCGACAAGCATCGCCAACCACTCTGTTTGATCAAATGGCTTCCTACGGTGAAAAAACCGCCCGCTAATTTACTTTGCTGTGTCATGATCATTTCAATGGGACAACTAACCGTAGCGGAGGCTACCCCAGCTACAAAAGCACTTGCAACTTGTTGGTAATTAGATGGCTTCGTTACTCCATCAAAAAATACGTTTTGAATGCCACGATCTACCCCCATCTGGATGCTTGTAATGGGTGCCATGCTAATCATGTTTGGCACAACCCCTCGATACAATATTTGAGGATTGATTGTAAATCCTGAACCATATTGTGCCCGAGTCTTTAATGTCCACAAGGGATGATCAATCATCACTTCTGTTGCAGTTGCTACACTGCCTATGATAATGCTCTCAAATACAGTTGCTTTATGGTTTGGAGCCCTCTCGTGCTTTGCTTTAGTCATAATAATACCCTCCACGCATTAAGTTATATTTTTTTCCAGGTTAATTTCCTAGTCAACCTATTGGAACAAAACAGGATGAGCACATTATTGCAAACATTGCTTTAAAAGCAATTTAATTGATATAATGCACCAAAATAAAGACGCCCATTGAAATTTAATGCCGAACATCCTTCCTTGTAAACAATTGGATATATTATGAACCGCATTGACAAAAACATTTTGGACATCCTGCAAGTAGATGGTCGAATCAGTAATCAAGAATTAGCCGATCGTGTTGCATTATCTCCATCTCCCTGTTTGCGACGCGTAAAACAATTAGAAGATGACGGTTACATCCGCCAATATGTAGCCTTAGTTAATCCTAACAAAATTGGCCTGCAACTAACTATCATGGTGGCAGTAAGCTTAACCAGTCATGATGCAATAAAAATGAAGGCCTTTGAAGACGCAGTTGCGGCTATCCCAGAAGTAATGCAGTGCTATCTGATAACAGGACAAACTGCTGATTACCTGCTCAAAGTAATGGTTTCAAACTTAGACGAATATCAAATTTTTTTATTAAAAAAACTAACGATAATCGAAGGGGTTAATCAGGTGCAATCAAGTTTTGTATTACAACGTATTATTGATAAAACGGCTTTACCAATGGATCATTTAAATGGGAGCTTATGATGACTCAATTAAATATAGATGAATTACGAAATGACACCGTTGGATGTCAACACGTTGTGCATTTTAATAATGCCGGCGCGGCTTTGCCTCCTAACCCGGTTGTTCATGCAATAAAAAAACACCTTGATTTAGAAGCATCTATAGGTGGCTATGAAGCAGCCCATGCCTCATTCGAGCAAACAAATAAATTTTATGACCTAGCCTCTCAATTAATCAATTGTGAGCCTGGTGAAATCGCGTTCCTTGAAAACGCTACCCGTGCTTGGGAGATGGCTTTTTATAGTCATCAATTTAAGCGTAACGATAAAATAATAACATCTGCTTGTGAATATGCCAGCAATTACCTAGCATTTTTGCACATGGCAAAACGAACCGGAGTTATTATTGAGGTCATTAATAATGATAATGCGGGACAATTGGATTTAAGCGATTTAGAAAGCCGTATTGATGAACGCGTTAAATTAATTGCTATTACTCATGTTCCTACTCAAGGTGGCCTGATTAACCCCGCGGAAGGTGTTGGGAAGATAGCGAATAAATACAATATCCCTTATCTTCTAGATACCACACAGTCAGTGGGGCAAATGCCTATTGACGTCAAAGCCATTGGATGCGACTTTTTGTGTGCAACCGGGCGCAAATATTTACGTGGCCCACGTGGAACAGGCTTTTTATATGCTCGAAAAGAAAAGATACAACAATGTAATCCTCCCTTTATTGATCTTCATGCGGCACAATGGATAGAGGATAATGAATATCTTTTGCAAAATAGTGCACAGCGGTTTGAAACCTGGGAACAAAATATAGCTGCTAAGATTGGTCTTGGGGTAGCTATTCAGTATGCTCTTGACTTGGGAGTTGATGCTATATGGCAAAGAGTACAATACTTGGCACAGAAGCTTCGTCATGGTCTATCCAATATTCAAGATATAACATTACACGATTTAGGCGAGTATAAATGTGGAATCGTCACTTTTTCTTGTAAAAATAAAACACCTGAAGAGGTGCGGCGCTATTTAGCCAGCATGAAAATTAACGTTTCTATATCGCTTCAAGAATATGCTCGATTAGACATGGTAAAAAGAAATATCCCCGCGCTCATCAGAGCATCTGTACATTATTATAATACGGAAGAGGAAATAGATATTTTTTGCAACACTGTTAAAAAAATGTTGCAAAACGAATAATCAGATAAGACGCCGATCGCAGCCGAACATCAACTCGATTTAGTTGGGTTACGATTACACTTTGTGCAGGCCCTTCCTTAGGAAGGGTGTGATTAAAAGTGCGGTCAACTCCAAACCGGCGTCATTGCTGCGAGGACCGTACTTTTAATCACACTCTATCAGGAAAAACAATTTGAGCAATTTATGTGCACATGATATTTTGCTCGTAATTTTTCCAGTGAAAATATTAGCTGAAGCACTAACCGAATATTCGCATAAAAATCAGCTTATAATAAGCAACATTGAATTGAAGGAACGGTAACCAACTCTTTAAGAATCAATAATAGTGACTATGATGAGTTTTTAATGGGTTTAAAATTAATTAAACATCAAGAAGATAGAAATGGCTATAGAGAAAATAGAATTAAATAATAGATTATTGTCTGCAAGTACTGAGGGAAAAACGGATATAACCGGCCATCCACTTATCCCTTTAGAAAAGGCTCTAAATGGCGACTACCCTTTTCCACGTATACGTTATGGCATTTCACCTTACTATCTAAATGATTTAAATGAAATTGTTTGGGGATGGATTGAATCTAACCGAGTCGAACCCGTCACTTTTGAACCTGCTGCAGGTACCCAAGATATTATTGCAATAAAGGGGGACCAACGTTTGGTGTTGGAATCAGGAAAGCCTATTTCCAACCCCAACCGTGAGTTTAGTTTTTTACATCACTTTACAGGGCAAGCATTCAGAGATAAAGTCTATCAAGATGTTCTTGCATGCTTGGTCATAAACGGCTTTAGTATCTATCTCGAAAGCCCTTTAGCAACAGCCATTCATGAGGCATATGAAGAGCATGGTATTGATTTACGCAAAAACATTGGTCGCGACAATCGGTTGTTACAAATTTCTTTAGAATTAACACCATATGAACTAATCCCAGCACAAGCGGGAGTTGCATCGCCCTTATGTCTCTGGTTACCTGAGTTAACAAAATTGGGTGATATCGTATTGCGCCATACCAATAAAATTGACACAAAAATGCGTAGGAATTTTGGCCGAGAATTCTATGAAAAAGGCACGTGGCTCACTTTAGAATCTTTTAAAATCAAGCTAAGCCAAGAAAAAACAAAGTTTTCTTCATTCGATATTTACACACCTGTAAGAGTTGAATTAATAACTGAAGCGTTCAGAGCTTGTGATCGAAATATGCAATTTCTAGAACGGGCTGAATTATCATTGCTAAAAAAACCTCATCAAAATCAACCAAAAAATACAGCTATTACTTTTTCCTCTCAATCACAATTAGCAGCTATTCCAATCATGTCACAGGGATTTTTTAACGATCGGAATGTTTTTTTTAACCCAACAATCCCTAGTTCACGAGCAACTGGTTTAGTATGTACGTCAGCTCTATTTTGTAATAATGCTCTTCCTATTTAATTTTTACACAGAGCAGATCGCTTTAGGAAAAAATAAATGGAGAGCTGGGAGGATATGGAGGAGGTATAGCTCGTAAACAATGGCTGCTTCATTTAGAAAAAACTAATACTTAGTATTGCCCAAATAACTATAATATAATGAAACAAAATATGATGAATAATACAGTAGAGCTTCAATCATGATTCAAGAGCGTTGCGCATGGGTAAACGACAATCCACTCTATATTCATTACCATGATCACGAATGGGGAATTCCTGTTTACGATGAACGATTATTATTTGAATTTTTAATTTTAGAGGGCATGCAAGCAGGATTAAACTGGCTAACGATTTTAAAAAAACGCGATAATTTTCGTACCTGTTTTGATAATTTTGATGCTGAAATAATTGCCCGCTACGATCAAAACAAAATTACCCAATTAATGGGGGACACAGGAATCATTCGTAATCGTTTAAAAATTCAAGCAGCCATTGTGAATGCACAGGCTTTTTTAAGAATAAGAAAAAAACCAGGTGATTTCTCGAATTATATTTGGGGTTTTGTGAACGGAGAACCTTTACAAAATCATTGGAAACAGGCCAATCAGGTTCCCGCAACCACTTTAATTTCGGATACCATGGCAACTGACTTAAAGAGCAGAGGGTTTAAATTTACAGGGAGCACTATTTGTTATGCATTTATGCAAGCCACTGGGATGGTAAATGATCATACCATAAATTGCTTTTGCTATAAAAATACAGTCAGAGTGAATGAGGCTTAATACAATGAATCGGCTCGAATTTAGTTAGGTTGGGCTCTTTGCCCATTTACGACATCTTATGATTATCATAACCGCACGTTAACTTAACGCCAATTTTTTTAAAGAGGCCTTTATATAAGTGATGCCGGATTCTTGCGAATTATTATGGACGAATTGAACAGCTATCTCAAACAATGGTCATTAACACCCGATGGCGAATGTATTAGTACCAATACAAGTATCCTCTTGCCCGTACGTTACCAACATAAACCTGCGCTATTAAAAATTGCTACCAGCACGGAAGAACAGACCGGTGGGGAACTAATGTTGTGGTGGAGTAGCGAAGGTGCAGCACCTGTATTGGCTCATGGGCATAATGCACTTTTAATGGAACGTGCACTAGGAGCATCTTCTCTGATAAATAAAGTAAGACTTAATCAAGATGATGAAGCCACTCGTATTATCTGTGCGGTGGTTAACCGACTGCATAAAGTACGAAAAAATCCATTACCCTCTCAGCTCGTCCCGTTGGCCTCCTGGTTCAACGCATTAGAGCCCGCCGCAATACGACATGGTGGCGTGTTACAACAGGCGTTATTAGTTGCTACGGAGCTATTAAACAGTATGCAAGACCAGGTTGTCTTGCATGGAGACATCCATCATGGAAATATATTGGATTTTGGAGCTAATGGTTGGCTAGCTATTGATCCCAAAGGACTATTAGGTGAACGAGGCTTTGATTTTGCAAATATTTTTTGTAATCCTGACTTTCACGCAGCAACTAAATCTGGACGTTTAGAGCGACAGGCAGCAATTGTTGCTCATGCGACAGGCATAGAAGCAACTCGTTTGATTCAGTGGATTTTAGCCTATGCAGGTTTATCAGCTGCATGGCATTTTGAAGATGGAACCAATCCTGAAACAGCCCTTGCTGTAGCCTCTATAGCATGGTCGCTCTTAAATGCCTGACGTCACGAAGAAGCTCCAAAACACACGGGAGTTTAAAATTCATGTTATTTATTATTATAATGCCCAATTAAAAAATGGGTTTAGATGTTTCTATGGACAGCAAAGTCGGCCTTCACCTAAAAACCCCCTTAGATTTGGCTTATAAAATTGTGAAAAGTTCTATAGCAGTGAATAAAGAGGATAATTCTCCAGCATCAGCATCTTCTACGATGTAATTGAAAGCGCGCTGGTATAATTCTAGATAAGTCAGGCACACATCATCCTGAACCGGATCAAAAACACCATCTCTTCAGATGGTGTTTTCATGTATACACGTATCTCCGCTACCCATCGTTATGAGCATCGCGAAGCAGCCCAGCGTTCGTAGTGCTACCTCTGGATTGCTTCACTACGTTCGCAAAGACGGGGATCTTCTAACAGTAAGAATATCCTTAAGATAATGATAAGTGTACGATTAATTACGTGACAGCAAGCAGCGGTCTCTTATTTATGAGCAAAGTGCTTGAGAGAGATACCTTCGTCAGATTAGCCAAACAAAACGATAAAGCCATTAAAGATGGCATAATTTAAAACAATAAAAAAACCCGCCAAAAGCGGGTTTAATTAAAAGAGTGCATTTACTACACTCAAAATACCAAGAATTATAAGCTACTATTCTTCAGCATCGACACTTGGTCGGTCCATTAACTCAACGATTGCCATAGGAGCATTATCACCTGCTCTAAATCCACACTTGATAATGCGAACGTATCCACCTGGACGTTCAACAAAACGTGGGCCTAAATTAGTAAATAATTTACCTACTGCAGATTTTGATCTCAAAACATCAAATGCCTGACGACGTGTAGCCACTGAATCAATTTTACTTACAGTGATTAAAGGCTCAATGTAGCGGCGTAAGTCTTTAGCTTTAGGCAGAGTTGTTTTAATTAACTCGTGCTCAATCAAAGAATTACACATATTTGAGAACATCGCCTTACGGTGACTACTTGTACGGCCAAATTTACGGCCAGAATTACGATGACGCATAACAAAAACTCCTAAACATTACTCGCCAAGACTTGCTGGCGGCCAATTCTCAAGTTTCATACCCAGCGATAATGAACGTGAAGCTAAAACGTCCTTAATTTCGGTTAGAGATTTCTTACCAAGATTAGGAGTTTTTAATAATTCATTTTCAGTACGTTGTACTAAATCGCCTATATAATGAATATTTTCTGCTTTTAAACAATTAGCAGAACGAACAGTTAATTCAAGATCATCAACAGAGCGTAATAAAACAGGATCAAAATCATTACGTTCTTTATTATCAGATCGAGATTCTTCAAATTTCATGTCAACAAAAGCATGAAGTTGTCGTTGAAGGATACTGGCAGAAATACGTATTGCTTCTTCAGCATCTATTGTTCCGTTGGTTTCTAATTCAATAGTCAGCTTGTCTAAATCAGTTCGATTCTCAACACGAGCACTATCAACATAATAAGCAACTTTCTTAACTGGAGAGAAACTATTATCAATCTTCAGTTTACCAACAGATTTTCTTTCCACTTCATCATCGAAATGTCTAATGAAAGAATCAGTACTATGAAAGCCAATTCCTCTTTCAACTTTCAATGTCATATTTAATTTGCCCTTTTCGTTCAAATTAGCAATGACCAGCTCAGGGTTAACAACTTCTAAACCATGAGTCAGTTGAATATCACCTGCTGTGACTTGGCAGGGGCCTTGCTTGCTTAGCGTGACTGTCGCTTCTTCGCCAGTTGTTAAGTTGATTGCAACCAGTTTAAGGTTTAACAACAGATCAACAACATCTTCCTGAACACCTTCAATAGTGCTGTATTCGTGAAGAACACCGTCTATTGAGGCTTCAGTAATAGCGCTACCTGGCATAGATGACAGTAAAATGCGTCGCAAAGCATTGCCGAGGGTATGACCAAAGCCACGCTCCAAAGGCTCTAAAACTATTCTAGCTTTATAAGGCGATTCGGCCTGTACCTTAAGAACATTAGGTGTCAACATTTCATTGATTTCAGTATACATTCAGCTATTTCTCCGAGCTTACTTAGAGTAAAGTTCTACAACAAGGTTTACGTTGCAGTCTGAAGATAAGTCAGTTAACGTTGGTGCTGTAGAGAATGTTCCTTTGAAAGAAGAAGTATCTACAGTAATCCAATCACATGGAGTTCTTTGTTCAGACAAAGCTAAAGCAGCTTGGATACGACCTTGGCTTTTAGCTTTTTGACGAACAGTTATAACATCTCCCGGACTTACTAAGAAAGATGGAACGTTAACTACTTTATCATTAACAAGTATTGCTTTATGCGTGACTAATTGTCTTGCTTCAGCACGAGTACTTGCAAAACCCATACGGTACACAACATTATCTAAACGCTTTTCAAGAAGCGTCATCAGGTTTTCACCTGTAGCACCCTTCATACGCGCTGCCATTTTGTAATAGCCACGGAATTGCTTTTCAAGAACGCCATAAGATCTTTTGATTTTTTGCTTCTCTCTGAGCTGAATTCCATAACCATTCAGGCGTGGCTTTTTATCACCATGTTGTCCAGGTAACTTTTCAGATTTACATTTGGACTTGTGATCACGAACGCCACTTTTAAGTAATAGATCAACGCCTTCACGACGTGATAATTTACATTTTGGACCAAGATATCTAGCCATTAATTACTCCTGAGTCTTACACACGACGTTTTTTAGGAGGCTTACACCCGTTATGAGGTATGCCTGTGACGTCGGTTATTTCAACAATTTTAAAATCCTGCTGTATTAATTCACGGATTGTGGATTCTCTGCCAGGACCGGGGCCATGTACAAATACTGCTACAGACTTCATGCCGTATTCTTTAGCAACCAATGCTGCACGCTCAGTTGCAACTTGCGCAGCGTAAGGTGTACTTTTCCTTGAACCTCTAAATCCAGATCCACCAGATGTTGCCCAACATAATGCATTACCTTGTCTATCAGTAAAGGTAACGATAGTATTATTAAAAGACGCGTGAACATGTACTATACCATCAGATACAACACGTTTTGCCTTTTTACGTACTTTTTGTTGTTTTGACTTAGTTATTGCCATCTTACTTTCCTACATGAAAAATCAATTAGTAGTGCCTTTTCGACGACCTTTACGAGTACGAGCATTAGTTTTCGTACGTTGTCCTCGTAAGGGCAAGCCTCTTCTGTGTCTCAATCCGCGATAACATCCTAGGTCCATAAGGCGCTTAATGTTCATCGTCACAACTCGACGTAAATCACCTTCTACAGTAATTTTAGCAATCTCTGTTCTGAAAGACTCTAATTGAGCATCAGTTAACTGAGATACTTTTGTTGAAGGATCTATACCTAATGTTGAGCATAATTTTAAGGATGTAGTTTTTCCAATACCATATATAGCTGTTAAAGCAATCACAATATGTTTGTGATCTGGTATGTTTACTCCTGCAATACGTGCCATTAACTTCTCCGAACGTTATTTTGTTCTGTCGAAAGGGACAGAAGAATACTATTTTTATAAAAATAAATCAAGCGGATATTAACCCTGCCTTTGTTTGTGTCGGGCATCTTTACAAATCACACGAATAGTGCCACTTCTTTTAATAACTTTACAATTCCGACAAATTCTTTTTACTGATGCTCTTACTTTCATTTCCAACTCCGATAAAGATCATAATAGACCAGGTAATTTCGTACCTTTAAAATTAGCCTTTTTCATTAAAGAATCATATTGTTGGGTCATTAAATGAGCTTGTATCTGAGCTACAAAATCCATAATAACAACAACGATAATCAGCAAGGATGTACCTCCAAAATAGAAAGGAACATGCCATGTATACATTAAAATCTGTGGCAGTAAACAAACTAGAACCAGATAAATCGCACCAACTAAAGTTAAGCGTGTCATGACACCATCTATATACTTGGTTGTCTGCTCGCCTGGTCTAATTCCTGGAATATATGCTCCAGATTTCTTTAAATTTTCCGCGGTGTCTTTAGGGTTAAAAACAAGAGCAGCATAAAAGAACGCGAAGAATAAAATTGCAACCGCATAAACGATTAAATACAAAGGTTGTCCTGGCGATAAAGCCATACCAACATCAGATAACCATCCCAAACCTTTTGTATGGGAGAAAAACTGAGCTAATGTTGCAGGTAACAAGATAATACTTGATGCGAAAATTGGAGGAATCACACCCGACATATTAATCTTTAAAGGCAAATGACTGGTCTGTGCCGCATATACCTTTCTACCTTGGGTCCTTTGAGCATAATTCACTCTGATGCGCCTTTGAGCACGCTCCATAAACACTACAAAACCTGTTACTACTACTACTATTACTACGACTACAATCATTGTAAGCGCTTGCATCTGCCCTTCTTTAACCTGCTGAAGAACTGAAGCGATCGCTCCTGGCATACTTGAAACAATACCCGAGAAGATAATTAGAGAAATACCATTCCCCACACCTTTCTCAGTAATTTGTTCCCCAAGCCACATTAAGAACATAGTACCGGTAACCAAAGTGATTACTGCAGTAAAGTAAAATGAATAGTCAGCTTGAAGTGCAATTTGCTGTCCTGCTAACCAACGCGCCATACCTAAAGACTGAAATATTGACAGTAATAAGGTAAGATATCGAGTATATTGATTAATTTTTCTACGGCCAGATTCACCTTCTTTTTTCAATTGCTCTAACTTAGGAGAGACAACTGAAAAAAGCTGGATGATAATTGATGCAGAAATATACGGCATAATACCAATGGCAAAAACCGTTACACGCGATAAAGCGCCACCAGAAAACATATTAAACAAACCGAAGATTGTATTTTGCTGCTCATTAAAAAAATTAGCTAATTTCGCAGGGTCCAAACCAGGAACTGGTATGTGAGCACCCAAACGGTAAACTAAAACTCCGAGGATAACAAACAACAATCTTGCTTTTAGTTCAGCCAATCCACCACGTGATTGGCTTCCATTATGTTTTTGGTTTTTCATAGTCACTCTTCTATGCTGCCGCCTAAACCTTCAATGGCTAAACGAGCTCCTTTAGTGACCCTTAAACCTTTCAGTTTGATGGCTGTAGTTAACTCACCAGATAATATAACTTTAACGTCTTTAATCGAGCTGTTAATTAAACCAGCTTCACGTAACACATTTAAGTCAATAACTTCAGCAGTTAATTTTGCTAATTCGTTTAGACAAACCTGATCAACCGTTCTACCAACACGTGACTTAAAGCCCATTTTAGGTAAACGTCTTTGAATTGGCATTTGACCGCCTTCAAAGTTAATCTTATGGTAACCACCAGCACGAGCCTTTTGCCCCTTGTGACCTTTACCACTTGTTTTACCTAATCCGGACCCAATACCGCGGCCTAAACGTTTTTTAGGGCGTTTTGAACCGGGATCTGGAGACAGTGAATTTAAATTCATCATTATACACTCTCCTCAACTAGCAACAGATAATCGATGACATTAACAAGGCCACGAATTGCTGGAGTATCATTATGAGAAACACTTGAATTAGTTTTACCTAAACCCAGTTGTTTAACGATAGAAACGTGCTTTGGTTTTCTACCAATAATACTTTTAACCAAAGTAATTTTAATTTTCTTTTCCATAATTAGCCCGCCATAACTTGATCGACAGTTTTACCACGCTTGGCAGCAACATAATCTGGAGTACCGATGTTAGTTAAAGCACCGATTGTAGCTCGTACAATATTGCTAGGATTGGTAGAACCAATGCTTTTAGCTAATATGTTTTGTACGCCTAAAACTTCCAGCACAGCTCGCATTGCACCACCAGCAATAATTCCAGTACCTTCACTAGCTGGCTTCATAAATACTTTAGAAGCGCCGTAGTTCCAAGTAATTTCGTGGAATATTGTTGTTCCAGATAGTGGAATATAAACCATGTTTTTCTTCGCTTGTTCCATTGCTTTTTGAATAGCGATTGGAACTTCACGAGCTTTACCTCTACCAAAGCCTACTTTACCTTTGCCATCACCAACGACAACAAGAACTGCAAAGCCAAATACACGTCCGCCTTTAACAACTTTGGCGGTACGGTTGACTGATACTAGCTTTTCTTGGTAGCCATCTGATTTAGCTGAATCTTCGTATGCCATAATCGTTCCTTAAAAATCCAATCCAGCTTCGCGAGCACCTTCAGCAAGGGCTTTCACTCGGCCATGATATTTATAACCAGCACGATCAAACGCAACTTGAGTAATACCATTCTCACTCGCACGTTTACCAAGCAATTGACCTACTAGGCCTGCTTGATCTACTTTGCATTTACCGGTCAAACTGGCTCTTAATTCTTTATCGTTAGTTGAACATGCTACTAACACTTTATCACCAAGCTTATCCGCCTGGATAATTTGTGAATAGATGTGTAAACCACTTCTATAAACAACCAAACGTGCTCTACCTGATTTACGAATTAGTGCTTTTGCTTTTAATCCACGTCTTTCACGTGAGTTTTGCTTATTCATAACTTAGACCTTATTTCTTTTTCGCTTCTTTGCGAGCAATTTTCTCACCAGCATACTTCACACCTTTTCCTTTATAAGGCTCAGGCGGTCTGAATGCTCTAATTTCAGAAGCTACTTGTCCTAGAATTTGCTTATCAACACCTTTAAGTAATATTACAGTATTACTAGGAGTCTCAACAGAAACGCCTGTAGGTAAAACGTACTCAATAGGATGAGAGAAGCCTAGAGATAAGGTAATAGACTTTTCTTTGGCTTGTGCTCTATAACCAACACCAACCAATTCCAGCGTTACTTGAAAACCTTCAGTAACACCTTGAATCATATTACTTACCAATGCTCTTGCAGTTCCAGCTTGAGCCCAAGCTTTAGGATCAACAGCTGCAGGAGCAAACTCAATTTGGTTAGACTCTTTATTATTAGTGATTTTCACTAACTTATTTATTTTTTGGGTTAGTGTTCCCTTCGGCCCTTTTACAGTAATTGCTCCTTCAGCTAATGTTACTTCAACATTTGCTGGTTGAGCTACTGGGGCTTTTGCTACTCTAGACATATCATTCCTCTCAAGTATTAAGCCACTTCACAAATGACTTCGCCACCAACGCCTTTCAGCTTTGCAGATACATGAGTCATTATGCCTTTAGATGTGGATAATATAGCCACGCCAAATCCAGGAATAGAAGTCAGATCTTTAGAAGATTTATATACTCTTAAACCGGGTCGACTAATTCTCTTAATTAACTCAATAACAGGTTTGCCATGAAAATACTTCAGCTTAACTGTCATTAGTTTAAGATTATTATCTAGTGATTCGACGAAAAAGTTTTCAATGAACCCTTCCTCTTTCAAAACACGAGCAATTTCTTCTTTCAAATTAGAAGAAGTTAAAGTTACTTGCTGATGCTTAGCTTGTTGACCATTTCTAATTCGGGTCAGCATATCAGCAATTGGATCATGCATACTCACAATCGTTCTCCAAAAATTTTACCAGCTGGATTTTCTTCCGCCTGGTACATTGCCAACCATTAGTTGTTGTCTTAAGCAGATTCTGCAAAGACCGAACTTACGATAAACACCATGTGGACGACCACACTGTTGACAGCGTGTACTATGACGAACAGGATTTGAATTAACAGGTAATTTTGCTAGTTTTTCCTGACTATCCATAATCACCTGCATATCATCAGATGATTTAATCAATTGTTTTAATTCGTTTCTGCGTTGTCTGTGTTTCTCTACAAGCTTTCCACGCTTTAACTCTCGCATAAGCATTGATTTCTTAGCCACAATTTCACCCTTCTATTTTTTTTCTCTATCTTTCAATGGAAGATTAAATGCTTCTAGTAAAGCTTTAGCTTCTTCGTTTGTTTTGGCACTTGTAGTAATACAAATATCTAATCCACGAATGCCATCTGTTTTGTCATAATCAATTTCAGGAAATACGATTTGCTCATGTATTCCCATACTGTAATTACCAGTACCATCAAAAGATTTAGGGTTTAATCCACGAAAATCTCTTACACGAGGTAAAGTAATAGAAACCAATCTGTCTAAAAACTCATACATCCGTTGACGTCTAAGTGTTACTTTACAACCAATTGGCCAGTCTTCTCTGATTTTGAAACCAGCTAATGATTTTTTAGCTTTAGTAACAACAGGTTTTTGTCCAGCAATTAAAGTCATGTCTTCAACAGCATGATTCATTACTTTTTTATCACCAACAGCTTCACCAACACCCATGTTCAGAGTAATTTTGAGAACTTTTGGCACTTCCATAACGCTGGAATAGTTAAACCGTTTCATCATCATAGGGACGATATCTTTCTTGTAAAACTCATTAAGTCTTGTCATTTCAATCACCTAATTAAACACGGTCAATTATTTCATTGTCAGATTTAAAGTATCTAACTTTTTTACTGACGCCGTTACTCTCTATTAACTTAAAGCCGACTTTGTCTGCTTTTTTAGTAATAGGATTATAATGAGCAACGTTTGAAACGTGTAACGACGCTTCAAGAGTAATGATTCCACCCTTGTGTTCAGGATTTTGAGGATTAGGCTTAACGTGTTTCTTAATTAAGTTTCCACCTTCCACTACAACACGGTCTTCGTCAGCTACTCGTAGGACTTTACCTACATGACCTTTACTTTTACCGGCGATTATAATTACTTCGTCGCCTGCTTTAATACGTTTCATATCTAATCCTTCTCACAAAACTTCAGCAGCCAGAGAAATTATCTTCATAAATTTCTCTCGTAGCTCGCGAGTAACGGGGCCAAATATACGAGTACCAATTGGCTCGTTTTGGTTATTTAAAAGTACTGCTGCGTTACCATCAAAACGGATCAAAGAACCGTCGTCTCTTCTAACGCCTTGAGCTGTTCTAACAACAACAGCTTTCATTACAGCACCTTTTTTTACTTTACTTCTAGGTATAGCGTCTTTAATACTTACCTTGATCACATCACCTACACGTGCGTAACGTCGGTGTGATCCGCCAAGTACCTTAATACACATAACCTTACGTGCTCCGCTGTTATCAGCCACTTCGAGCACTGTCTGCATTTGGATCATTTTTTTCTCCAGCTCTGATTTCGACCAGAAAAAGGTTGCTGATTATATCAGGCCTTTTAGGGTTTTAAAAGTATATCAACTAAGTTGATTAAGAAATTACTTCGACTAATACCCAGCTTTTTGTTTTAGAGAGTGGTCTTGACTCACGGATTCTAACAGTATTACCAATTTTACTCACTTGATTTTCATCATGAGCATGAAATTTAGCTCTACGTTTTAATATTTTTCCATATTTAGGATGCTTCACTGAACGTTCAATCATCACAACTATGGTTTTATCCATTTTGTCGCTAACTACTTTTCCAACCATTGTTCTGGCATTTGATTCACTAGTAGACATGTTACTTACCTGCCTTTTCAGTCAACATTGTTTTTACTCGTGCCACAGATTTACGCACCAAAGTAATGTGATGAGTTTTATCTAGTGAGCCACTTGCTTTTTTCATTCGTAAATTTAATTGTTCTTTACGTAATGAAAGCAATTCATTTTGCAGTTCTTCAACTGTTAAACTGCGTAATTCTTCAGTCTTTTTCATTACATTACCTTCCTTTCTTCAAAGATTACTTTGAAAGGAAGTTTTGCTTTAGCCAGATCAAAAGCTTCCATAGCGAGCTCTCTGGTGACACCTTCCATTTCAAATAAAACCTTACCAGGTTGTATTTGAGCAACCCAATATTCAACACTACCTTTACCTTTACCCTGTCTTACCTCTAAAGGCTTTTGAGTAATAGGCTTATCTGGAAATACTCTGATCCAGATTTTACCACCACGTTTGATGTGACGGGTCATAGCTCGTCGAGCAGCTTCGATTTGACGAGCTGTCAGACGGCCTCTTTCAAGGGCTTTTAAGCCAAATTCACCGAAACTAATGTTGCTGCCACGCAAAGCTAAACCTCTGTTACGGCCTTTCATTTGTTTGCGGTATTTCGTACGCTTTGGTTGTAACATGATTCTTAATCCTCACTCACTGGGCGCTGTCAGAAGATCTTTTCTTTTGTGGGATAATTTCGCCCTTAAAGATCCAGACTTTCACACCAATAATACCGTAGGTAGTTTTAGACTCTGCTGTACCGTAATCAATATCAGCTCTAAAAGTATGTAAGGGTACACGACCCTCTCTATACCATTCACTTCGAGCGATTTCAGCACCGCCAAGACGTCCACTTACGCAAATTTTAATTCCTTTAGCACCTGATTTAAGAGCTGCTGTTACCGCGCGCTTCATAGCACGACGGAACATAACACGTTGCTCTAATTGTTGAGCAATGCTTTCAGCAACTAATGTAGAATCAAGCTCAGGCTTTTTAATTTCCTCAATGTTCAAATGAACAGGAACGCCTAATCTCTTAGAAATTTCATTACGCAAAGTTTCAATTCCGCCGCCTTTCTTACCGATGATAACACCAGGACGAGCAGTTTGAATTGTAACTACAGCATTGTTAGCTGGACGTTCAATAAGAATCTTGCTTACAGCAGCAGACATAAGCTTTTTCTTTAGTTCAGTACGCAGTTTAATATCCTGAATTAAGAATTCAGCATATTTCTTGCCAGCAAACCATTTAGAGTTCCAATCTTTAACGATACCAAGGCGTATGCCTATTGGATTGACTTTTTGTCCCATTGCTATTCCTCGTCAGACACTTTAATCGTGATATGGCAGGTACGTTTGCAAATTCTGTTTGCGCGACCTTTAGCTCTGGGACTAATACGTTTTAAAGTTGTTGCTTCATCAACGTAGACCATACCTACTTTTAGAGCATCAATATCTGCTCCGTTATTGTTCTCAGCATTTGCAATAGCTGATTCCAATAACTTAAGCATTAATTGAGCACCTTTTTTTGGTGTAAACTTGAGGACATCAAGCGCACCAGATACTTTCATATTACGTATCATATCGGCTACCAATCTGCCCTTTTGAGCGGATAAGGGAGCACCTTTTAACTTAGCTGTAACTTCCATCATATCCTCTTACTTGCCTTTAGCTTTTCTGTCACCAGAATGGCCTTTGAATGTACGAGTCTGGGAAAACTCACCTAGTTTATGACCGACCATATTATCTGTGATATAAACAGGTATATGTTCTTTGCCGTTATGAACCGCAATAGTTAAATCAATCATCTCAGGAACGACTGTTGATCGTCGGGACCAAGTCTTAATTGGTTTTTTTGATTTTGTTTCGATTGCAACTTCAACTTTGCGAATCAAATGATGGTCAATAAATGGACCTTTTCTTATAGAACGAGCCACTTGAAATCCTCTCAGTAATTATTTCTTCTTACGTCTTCTGACAATAAAAGTATCAGTACGCTTGTTACTTCTAGTCTTATAACCTTTAGTAGGCATTCCCCATGGAGATACAGGATGTCTACCACCTGATGTACGGCCTTCACCACCACCATGTGGATGGTCTACTGGGTTCATCGCAACACCACGAACGGTAGGACGAATCCCTCTCCAGCGGTTAGCACCTGCTTTACCTAATGAGCGTAAGCTGTGTTCACTATTACTTACTTCACCAATAACGGCTCGGCATAATATATGTATTTTACGCATTTCACCAGATCTTAATCTTAATGTGGCGTAAAGACCTTCTTTTGCTACTAATTGGCCACTGGCACCAGCGCTTCGTAACATCTGAGCGCCTTTTTCAGCTTTCATCTCTACACAATGAATCGTGCTACCAACTGGGATGTTTTTCAGAGGTAAACAGTTACCAACGCTAATAGGAGCATCAGGACCACTTACAACTGTATCACCGGCTTTTAAATTAGCTGGAGCAATCATGTATCTTTTTTCACCGTCTTTATAGACGATTAATGCGATTAAAGCCGTTCTGTTTGGATCGTACTCAATACGCTCAACACGTGCTTCAATACCGTCTTTATTGCGTTTAAAGTCAATAACACGATACTGATTACGCTGACCACCACCGATATGTCTTACAGTGATTCGACCTTGGTTATTACGTCCACCAGACTTCTTTAATTTTTCAAGTAAAGGAGCATGTGGCTTTCCTTTATGGATGTGGCTATGAACCACACGTAATTCGCCACGCTTACCGGGCGATGTAGGTTTAGATTTTAATAGTGCCATCTTAATCTGCCTTATTCGGTAGCTGTAAAGTCAATATCTTGATCAGCATGAAGAGTTACAAACGCTTTTTTCCAATCACTGCGTTTTCCAGCAGTTTGTTTAAAGCGTTTAGCTTTTCCCTTCACGTTGAGCACAGATACGTTTTTAACTTTAACGTTAAATATCTGCTCTACCGCCATTTTAATTTCAGTTTTAGTTGCAGTCTTTAATACTTTGAAAGTGAACTGTTTTAGCTTCTCAGCCAAAATAGTAGCTTTTTCAGAAGTATGTGGTTCACGAAGAACCATCAACAATCTTTCAGCATTCATTGTAACTGTTCCTCAATTTTTTTAATTGCAGCTTCTGTAACAACAACCTTCTCAAATCTGAGTAAAGAAACAGGATCAATCGTTGCAACGTCACAGATATCGAAGTCAATTAAATTTCTTGACCCGAAATATTCGTTTTCGCCAACTTCGCTCATAATGATCAGGGCATTTTTAATGTCTAACTGATTCATTTTGGTGATAAAATCTTTAGTTTTTCTAGTTTCACAATGAAAATCACTAACGACTATCAAGTTCTCAGTGCGGCAAAGTTCGGAGATTATACTACGTAATGCACGTTTGTACATTTTTTTATTAAGTTTTTGTGAATAATCTCTCTTTTTAGATGCGAAAGTTACTCCACCACTTCTCCAAAGAGGGCTTCGGATAGTACCAGCTCGTGCACGACCAGTACCTTTTTGGTTCCAAGGCTTTCTGCCTCCGCCTCTTACTTCCGAACGAGTTTTTTGCGCGCTGTTACCACTACGTGCATTATTCATGAAAGTTACTACAGCTTGGTGTATTAATCCTTCATTATATGCGTACGCAAAAACTTCTTGATTCAGAGTTAATGTTGTCTTCTTATCTATAGTAGTAATTTCCATCACTCACCTCGCGCTTGCTTTTTAGCTGCAGGCTTAATTTCAACTCGTGAACCAGGCGCACCAGGAATGGCACCCTTGATCAAAAGTAAATTTCTTTCAGCATCTACGCGCACTAGTTCAAGGCTTTGAACTGTACAACGAACGTTACCTAAATGGCCTGCCATTTTTTTACCTTTAAACACGCGGCCTGGAGTTTGGTTTTGACCAATAGAACCAGGGACACGATGCGAACGTGAGTTACCGTGCGTTGCATCTTGTGTTCTAAAATTATGGCGTTTAACAGTACCAGCAAAACCTTTACCTTTGCTTGTGCCTGAAACATCTACGTATTGACCAGCTGCGAATACATCAGCAACTGACAGTACTTGGCCTGCCTTAAATTCATCTTCAGAGTCAATCCAAAACTCCATCTGCATGTCGCCTGCTTCAATTTCAGCTTTAGCAAAGTGACCAGCCATAGGTTTACTAACCCTATGTGCTTTTTTAGTGCCACCTGTCAACTGAACTGCAGAATAACCGTCAGCATCCAAAGTTTTAATTTGAGAAACTCTATTAGGGTGAACTTCAACAACAGATACAGGTACTGAAACCCCTTCCGCTGTGAAGACCCGCGTCATACCGATTTTACGGCCTAATAAACCGATCATCATTGTAACACCTCTTTAATATCCTTCACCCTAACAATTAGTCATCAAGGCTTATCTGAACGTCAACTCCAGCAGCCAGATCCAGTTTCATCAAAGCATCTACTGTCTTTTCAGTTGGATGAACGATAACGACCAGGCGTTTATGAGTACGTAATTCGTATTGATCTCGCGCATCTTTATTCACATGCGGTGAAGTCAATACTGTAAATTTTTCCTTGCGAATTGGCAAAGGTATTGGTCCTCTAATTTGAGCCCCAGTACGTTTTGCTGTCTCCACGATTTCTCGAGTTGATAAGTCAATCAATCGATGGTCAAAGGATTTTAATCTAATTTTAATGTTTTGATTGCTACTCATTTTAATTACTCGATTATTTTAGCGACAACACCGGCGCCCACTGTACGGCCACCTTCCCGAATTGCAAAACGCAACCCTTCATCCATCGCAATAGGTGCATGCAGATTGATAACTAATTGTACGTTATCTCCAGGCATAACCATTTCAATTCCAGACGGCAAATCACAAGTACCTGTTACGTCTGTTGTTCTGAAATAGAATTGAGGTCTATAACCATTGAAGAATGGAGTATGACGTCCGCCTTCTTCTTTTGATAATACATACACTTCAGCTTCAAACTTAGTGTGTGGCTTAATTGAACCTGGCTTGGCTAAAACTTGACCGCGCTCAACTTCGTCACGCTTGGTTCCACGTAGTAACACACCTACGTTATCTCCAGCACGTCCTTCGTCCAGCAGTTTACGGAACATTTCAACGCCAGTACAGATTGTTTTTTGAGTGTCGTGTATACCAACAATCTCAACTTCTTCACCAACTTTAACGATCCCACTCTCTACTCGACCTGTTACTACTGTTCCACGTCCAGAGATAGAAAACACGTCTTCTATCGGTAACAAGAATGCCTTATCAATGTTACGTACTGGTTCAGGAATGTATGAGTCCATTGTCTCAACTAATTTTTCAATAGCTGGGACGCCGATATCACTAGTATCGCCTTCAAGAGCTTTCAGCGCTGAACCAACAATAATAGGAATGTCATCGCCAGGAAAATCGTAACTGCTTAGCAGGTCACGAACTTCCATCTCAACTAATTCTAATAACTCAGCATCATCAACCATGTCTGCTTTGTTCATGAATACAACGATGTACGGCACACCAACTTGACGAGATAACAGAATGTGTTCTCTTGTTTGTGGCATTGGACCATCAGCAGCAGATACTACTAAAATACCCCCGTCCATTTGCGCAGCACCAGTGATCATGTTCTTAACATAGTCAGCATGGCCTGGGCAGTCTACGTGAGCGTAGTGTCTGTTTGCAGATTCGTATTCAACGTGAGCTGTAGAAATTGTAATTCCACGCTCTCTTTCTTCTGGTGCCGCATCAATTTGGTCGTAAGCTTTCGCAGTACCGCCAAATTTCTTCGCCATAATAGTTGTAATAGCTGCAGTTAGTGTTGTTTTACCATGGTCAACGTGACCAATTGTACCCACATTAACGTGTGGCTTTTTACGTTCAAATTTTTCCTTCGCCATTTCAATAACCTCGTTAACTTTTTATTGTTTCTTGATAATTGCTTCAGCAATGTTATTTGGAGCTTCAGCATACTTAGAAAATTCCATAGTATATGTTGCTCTTCCTTGGGTAGCAGAACGTAAATCGGTAGAATAACCAAACATCTCTGCAAGTGGTACTTCAGCTCTAACGATTTTGCCTGCTGGTGAATCTTCCATACCCTGAACTAATCCACGACGTCTGTTTAGGTCACCCATAACATCCCCCATGTAATCTTCAGGAGTAACGACTTCCACACTCATAATCGGTTCAAGTATAACAGGCTTAGCTTTCAGCGCGCCTTGTTTGAAACCCATTGAGCCAGCAATTTTGAATGCCATTTCACTGGAATCCACTTCATGGAAAGAACCGTCAAATAAGGTAACTTTAACGTCAACCACTGGGAAGCCAGCAATAACACCGTTTTGCATTTGTTCTTGAATCCCTTTATCAACAGCCGGGATGTATTCTTTAGGAATCACACCACCAACGATATCATTAATGAATTCATAACCTTTTCCAGCCTCTTGAGGCTCAATTTTCAACCATACGTGTCCGAATTGTCCTCGTCCACCTGATTGACGTATAAATTTACCTTCTTGCTCTACTGGTTGTTTCAATGTTTCACGATAAGCAACTTGTGGTTTACCAACGTTAGCTTCAACGCTAAATTCACGACGCATACGATCAACAATGATTTCCAGATGAAGCTCACCCATACCTTCAATAATCGTTTGTCCTGATTCTTCATCAGTATGAACTCTGAAAGATGGATCTTCTTGAGCTAATTTACCTAGGGCTATACCCATTTTTTCCTGATCAGCTTTGGTTCTTGGTTCAACCGCTACTGCAATAACAGGATCTGGGAAGTCCATTCTTTCCAAAATTACTGGATTTTCAAGAGCGCATAAAGTATCACCTGTCATTACTGTCTTTAATCCGACAGCTGCGGCAATGTCTCCAGCGCGAACTTCTTTGATTTCTTCACGTGAATTAGCATGCATTTGTAACAAACGACCAATACGCTCTTTCTTGCCTTTCACTGAGTTGTAAATGGTATCACCACTCTTCACAACACCTGAATAAGCTCTAAAGTACGTTAAAGTACCTACAAATGGGTCTGTAGCAATTTTAAATGCTAATGCGGAGAATGGAGCATCGACACTAGTCTCACGATGTGTCTCTTCACCATCTTCGTCGATTCCTGTAATAGCAGGAATATCAAGAGGAGAGGGTAAATAATCAACCACTCCATCTAATACCGCTTGCACGCCTTTATTTTTAAAGGCAGAACCGCAGAACACTGGAACTACTTTATTAGTAACAGTCAATTCACGTAATGCTTTCTTGATTTCAACTTCAGTGAATACTTCACCTTCAAGATATTTTTCCATCAACTCTTCACTGGCTTCAGCAGCGGCTTCAACGATCAATGCACGGTATTCTTCACACTGTGCTTGCATGTCAGCAGGAATTTCGCCGTATTCAAAGGTCATACCTTTGTTTTCTTCATCCCAGTGAATCGATTTCATTTTAATTAGGTCAACAACACCACTAAATTCTTCTTCAGCACCAATTGGTAACTGAACAACAACTGGCGTTGAACCTAATCTTTGTTTAATTTGGCTAACAACTCGCAGGAAGTTTGCCCCCATTCTGTCCATTTTGTTAACGAATACGATACGTGGAACGCCGTATTTGTTTGCTTGACGCCAAACGGTTTCAGACTGAGGCTCAACCCCTGATACAGAGTCAAATACGACAACAGCACCATCGAGTACACGCAGAGAACGCTCAACTTCAATCATGAAGTCAACGTGCCCTGGAGTATCAATGATGTTGACTCTGTGTGGCTCAAATTGTTTGTCCATACCTTGCCAGTAACAAGTAGTTGCTGCTGAGGTAATGGTAATTCCGCGTTCCTGCTCCTGAACCATCCAGTCCATTGTTGCAGCACCGTCATGTACTTCACCAATTTTATGAGACATACCTGTATAGTACAGCACACGCTCCGTTGTTGTAGTTTTACCTGCATCAACGTGCGCTGCAATTCCTATATTTCTATACAGTTTCAATGGAGTAGACACGAACTACCTCTCTTAATTCCATCTAAAATGCGCAAACGCTTGGTTAGCTTTTGCCATTTTATGGGTGTCTTCACGTTTCTTTACTGCAGAGCCTTTGCTTTCGAAGGCATCCATCAGTTCCCCTGCTAAACGCAACATCATTCCCTTTTCACCACGAGAACGAGCAGCTTGAACAATCCAGCGCATGCCTAAAGCGATGCTGCGATCATGTCTTACTTCAACAGGTACTTGATAGGTAGCTCCACCAACGCGACGTGAGCGTACTTCTACACTTGGACGAACGTTGTTTAAAGCATCTTCAAATTGACGCAGAATAGTACCGGAAGTAGTTGAACCAGACTCACCGCCTTCTTCATCTGTCTTCTTGACTTTCTTAACGCGCTCTTCCATTACAGATAAAGCACCGTAGATTATTTTTTCAGCAGTTGATTTTTTACCGCTGACCATTAATACGTTGATAAATTTTGCTAACAATTCACTATGATGTTTAGGATCTGGCAAAATTTCTCTTTTGGGGACTTCTCTTCTTCTAGGCATTTCAATTTCCTACAATCAGTTATTTTTTGTCTTTAGGTTTTTTTGTACCGTACTTCGAACGACCTTGTTTACGATCGTTAACACCTGAAGTATCTAAACTACCTCTTACAGTGTGATATCTCACACCAGGTAAGTCTTTAACACGACCACCTCTAATAAGAACAACCGAATGTTCTTGTAAATTATGGCCTTCTCCACCAATGTATGATGAAACTTCAAATCCATTAGTTAAACGTACACGAGCAACCTTACGCATAGCTGAGTTAGGTTTTTTAGGTGTAGTAGTATAAACGCGTGTGCAAACACCGCGTCTTTGTGGACATGACTCTAGTGCAGGTACGTTACTTTTATTTTTGACGTCCGCACGAGGCTTTCTTACTAACTGATTAATAGTAGCCATTTGTACTTAACTCCGATCTGTCTCTTGTGAATATTTCGAATGCATAAGGAGGCCGGATTCTATATAGCTACGGCAGATTTGTCAAGTTTAAATCTGCCGTTTTTGAATCCGTACTAGTGTTCTTGATTATCTGCGTTCAATGCTTCACTTAACGCATGCTCAACATCACTCGCAGTTACAGCGTGCACAGAGTGCTCACCAGCTGCTGCCTTAGCTCTTTTTGCCTTGCGGCTTTGATGATAGGTATAACCTGTTCCCGCAGGAATTAGGCGCCCAACCATCACATTTTCTTTTAAGCCACGTAAATCATCAGTTTTACCACTTACAGCCGCTTCAGTTAGAACTCTAGTTGTTTCCTGGAACGATGCAGCAGAAATAAATGATTCTGTAGCCAAGGACGCTTTGGTAATACCTAATAATATTGGTGTACCGCGTGCACCCTGTTTTCCTTCAGCGATGAGCTTGTCATTTTCTTGAAGCATAACGCTTTCTTCGACTTGTTCACCAACCAAGAATCTTGAATCACCAGTAAAAGTAATAACTCTTTTACGTAGCATTTGTCTTACAATGGTTTCAATGTGCTTGTCATTAATTTTTACACCTTGTAAACGATATACGTCTTGTACTTCATTTACGATGTAATTTGCTAATGCACCAACACCTAGTAGACGCAATATATCATGAGGGTTTAGCGCACCATCAGCGATCATCTCGCCACGCTCAACGTGTTCCCCTTCAAATACTGATATATGACGCCATTTTGGAATCAATTCTTCATGACATTGATCTTCGGAAACGTTGATGATTAGTCTTCGTTTGCCTTTAGTTTCTTTACCGAAGTTTACTAATCCTGAAACCTCAGCCATAACAGCAGAATCTTTAGGTTTACGCGCTTCAAATAAGTCAGCAACCCTTGGGAGACCCCCTGTAATATCACGTGTTTTAGAACGTTCTTGCGGAATACGAGCAATTACGTCACCCACACCTACTAAACCGCCATCTTCAAAATTAACAATCGCATCTACAGGCAGATAATATTGCGCAGGAACGTTAGTACCAGCAAGGAAAATATCTTCACCAGCTGTAGTAACCAGTTTAACCATGGGGCGTAAATCACGTCCTGCAGCGCTACTGCGTTGTTTCGCATCAATAATTACAATGTTGCTTAAACCTGTTAATTCGTCAGTTTGACGATTCATGGTAATACCATCAATCAAATCAACAAACTTCAAGTTACCACTTACTTCTGAAATAACGGGGTGAGTATGTGGATCCCAGGTGGCAATAACTTGTCCTGCTTCTACTGCTGAACTGTCTTGAGCAGAAATTACCGCACCATAGGGCAGCTTGTAACGCTCACGCTCACGACCAAATTCATCAACAATAGTCACTTCACCAGAACGTGAAACAGCAACCAGGTTTTTGTTCTCATGAGTTACCGTTTTAATATTATGTAAACGAATAACCCCTTTTGTTTTAATTTGAATATTGTTTGCAGCTGTAGCTCTGGATGCGGCTCCACCAATATGGAATGTACGCATCGTTAACTGTGTACCCGGTTCTCCGATTGACTGGGCTGCAATAATACCAACGGCTTCACCAGTATTAACCAGATGTCCTCTAGCCAAATCACGACCGTAGCACGCGGCGCACAGTCCAAAACGTGTTTGACAGGTAATTGGTGAACGGACCAAAATTTGATCGACACCTTGTTTCTCAAGCTTCTCAACCCATTCTTCATCTAACAGCGTACCCGCTTTAACAACTGGGTCTGTATGATTAGGAATGTAAACGTCTGCCGCAACAACTCGACCTAATACACGCTCATGCAATGGCTCAACAATATCACCACCCTCAATCAGAGGTTGCATCAATACACCAGTATCTACGCCACAATCGTCTTCAGTAATAACTACGTCTTGTGCCACATCTACTAATCGTCGTGTCAGATATCCTGAGTTCGCTGTTTTTAACGCGGTATCGGCCAAACCTTTACGCGCTCCGTGAGTAGAAATAAAGTATTGGAATACGTTCAAGCCTTCACGGAAGTTCGCAGTAATTGGTGTTTCAATAATAGAGCCGTCTGGCGCCGCCATCAAACCCCGCATACCTGCTAGTTGTCTAATCTGAGCTGCAGAACCCCGCGCTCCAGAATCCGCCATCATAAAGATTGGGTTAAATGATTCTTGACGAGTTTCGTTGCCTTGCGCATCAGTAACTGCTTCTGTTGCGATTCTAGTCATCATCGACTTAGCAACTAATTCATTGGTTCGAGACCAAATATCGATTACTTTGTTATAACGCTCACCGTTGGTTACTAAACCTGAACGGAATTGAGATTCAATTTCACGTACTTCGTTATCCGCATGTTCGATAATGCTGGCTTTATCCTCTGGAATTTCCATGTCTTCAATACCGATGGAGATACCAGAACGTGTAGCATACTTAAAGCCTGTATACATTAGTTTGTCTGCAAGAATAACGGTTTCTTTTAAACCAAATGTTCGGTAACAACCGTCAATAACTTTAGAAATTACTTTTTTAGTCATTGTACGGTTGATTGTTGCGAAAGGCATGCCTTTAGGAATCACTTCAGCAAGAATCGCACGGCCAACCGTTGTTTCAACTAAACGGTAGCCTTCTTCATCATTTTCTTTATCCATACGAATTTTAATTTTCGCATGAATATCAAGATGACCTGATTCATAAAAATTCTGTGCTTCTTGTGCGCTAACAAATATTTTGCCTTCGCCTAATGCATTAACTCGTTCACGAGTCAGATAATACAAGCCGAGTACAACGTCCTGACTTGGAACAATAATTGGTTCACCGCTTGCTGGGGACAAAATATTGTTTGTCGACATCATTAACGAGCGAGCTTCTAATTGAGCTTCTATAGTCAAGGGAACATGGACCGCCATTTGGTCACCGTCGAAGTCAGCGTTATATGCAGTACACACTAACGGGTGTAACTGAATCGCTTTACCTTCAATCAATACTGGCTCAAATGCTTGGATACCTAGTCTATGTAGTGTAGGTGCACGGTTTAATAAAATTGGATGTTCACGAATAACATCATCAAGAATATCCCATACAACTGACTCTTCACGTTCAACCATTTTCTTGGCGGCTTTAATAGTTGTAGCCAAACCTCTGAATTCTAACTTACTGAATATGAACGGCTTAAATAGCTCTAAAGCCATTTTTTTGGGTAATCCACACTGATGTAATTTCAATGTTGGACCCACAACGATTACCGAACGACCAGAATAGTCAACACGCTTACCTAAAAGGTTTTGACGAAAACGACCTTGCTTCCCTTTGATCATGTCAGCTAAGGATTTCAGTGGTCTTTTGTTTGTGCCTGTAATAGCACGTCCACGACGTCCGTTATCTAACAGAGCATCTACTGACTCTTGCAGCATTCTTTTTTCATTACGAACAATGATGTCAGGCGCGTTCAGATCAAGAAGACGCTTCAAACGGTTATTACGGTTAATAACACGTCGGTACAGATCGTTAAGATCCGAAGTAGCAAATCGTCCACCATCAAGAGGAACCAGAGGACGTAAATCGGGTGGCAGAACAGGCAACACGTCCATGATCATCCACTCAGGCTTATTACCTGATTCGTAAAACGCTTCTAATAGTTTTAATCGTTTTGTGATCTTCTTAATTTTTGTTTCAGAGTTTGTCGTAGGTAACTCTTCACGAAGATTTTTAATTTCATCTTCCAGATTAACCTGACGTAGTAAGTCGCGAATAGCTTCAGCGCCCATACGTGCATCAAATTCATCACCATACTGTTCCATTGCATCAAGATAAACTTCATCATTCAGCAATTGACCACGCTCTAATTCAGTCATTCCAGGATCAACAACTACGAATGCTTCGAAATAAAGAACACGTTCGATATCTCTTAAAGTCATATCCAGTAATAAACCTATTCTGGATGGTAATGACTTCAGGAACCAAATATGTGCTACTGGACTAGCCAGTTCAATGTGTCCCATACGTTCACGACGTACTTTAGCTAATGCAAGCTCAACACCACATTTTTCGCAGATAACACCACGATGCTTTAATCGCTTGTATTTACCACATAAACACTCATAGTCTTTTACTGGACCAAAAGTTTTAGCACAAAACAAACCATCACGTTCAGGTTTGAATGTACGGTAGTTAATGGTTTCTGGCTTCTTAACTTCACCATATGACCAAGAACGAATCAGCTCAGGAGAAGCCAATGCAATTTTAATTGCATTGAATTCTTCATTTTGGCCCTGTTGTTTGAGGATGCCTAGCAAATCACTCATAACAGGAGCCTTTCTTATCGGTTCATGTATCGAATCGTCGTTTAGAGTACTCAAGTCTATGTCTCCAAAAATTGGTTAATCAGTATGTATCGCTGAACAGTTAATCGTGATCTAATTCGATATCAATACCCAAGGCACGAATTTCTTTCAATAATACGTTGAAAGACTCGGGCATTCCTGGGTCCATACGATGATCTCCATCGACTATGTTCTTATAGATCTTTGTTCTACCAGCAACGTCATCTGATTTTACAGTCAACATTTCCTGCAATGTATATGCTGCACCATATGCTTCAAGTGCCCACACTTCCATCTCCCCGAAACGCTGTCCACCAAACTGAGCTTTACCGCCCAATGGTTGTTGCGTTACCAAGCTGTAGGAGCCAGTTGAACGAGCATGCATCTTATCGTCAACCAAGTGGTTCAGTTTTAACATATACATGTAACCTACAGTTACCTTATTATCAAATTTGGTTCCTGTTCTACCATCGATCAAAGTAGTTTTACCATCACGTGACAAACCAGCCAGTTCCAACATGCTTTTGATTTCTTCCTCAGAAGCACCATCAAAAACAGGTGTTGCCATCGGTACACCAGCACGAAGGTTGTCTGCTAATCTGAATAATTCGCTTTCATTCAAACAATCAAGATTAACTCGTTGTACACCATCATGATTATATATTTTGGTTAAAAACGATTTAATTTCAGCGCCTGTTTGTTTTGTATCAAGCATTTGCGCAATCTTGTGCCCTAAGCCTTTAGCAGCTAAACCAAGGTGGGTTTCCAATACCTGACCGATGTTCATACGCGAAGGTACACCCAATGGGTTCAATACGATATCTACTGCTGTACCGTCTTCCATATGAGGCATGTCTTCGATAGGAACAACAATGGAGATAACCCCTTTGTTACCATGTCGGCCAGCCATTTTATCACCAGGCTGAATTCTTCTTTTAACTGCAAGGTATACTTTAACGATTTTTAATACGCCAGGAGCCAAATCATCACCTTGGATAATTTTCTTACGGCTGTCGTTAAAGCGTTTTTCCATTTCTTTAGAAAGCATTTCAAGTTGCTTTGAGAGCTGCTCTAATTGCTGACTAGATGCATCATTATCTAAACGAATATCAAACCATTTTACTCTGTCTACTGAATCCAGATAACTTTGTGTTACTTTAGAACCAGGTTTCAAATTAGCTGGCCCACCAGTAGCAACTTTATCTAAAACTAAGTTAGTCACACGGTGATAAATGTCTTCTTCACGAATTCGTCGCTCATCTACTAAGTCTTTACGAACTCGGGCCAGATGCTCTTCTTCAATACTTTTCGCACGCGCGTCTTTATCAAGACCATCACGTGTAAATACTTGTACGTCAATTACAGTACCATTCATTCCTGATGGCACACGTAATGATGAGTCTTTAACATCAGAAGCTTTTTCACCAAAGATTGCACGTAATAGTTTTTCTTCTGGAGTCAGTTGCGTTTCACCTTTAGGTGTTACTTTACCAACCAGAATATCGCCTGCATTAACTTCAGCACCGATGTATACAACACCCGCTTCATCAAGGTTAGATAGTGCTGACTCACCCACATTAGGAATATCTGCAGTGATTTCTTCAGTACCTAATTTTGTATCACGAGCGATACAAGTTAACTCTTCAATATGAATCGTTGTGAATCGATCTTCTTGAACAATACGCTCTGAAAGAAGAATCGAATCCTCGAAGTTATATCCATTCCAAGGCATGAACGCAACTAACAGGTTTTGTCCTAAAGCCAATTCGCCCATGTCAGTACAAGGACCATCAGCAAGCACATCACCACGTTGAATCAAGTCACCCGTATTAACGATTGGTCTTTGGTTAATACATGTATCTTGGTTTGAGCGGAAATACTTAGTAAGGTTATAAATATCAACCCCGGTTTCACCAGCAATTGTTTCATCATCATTTACTCGAACTACGATACGTGATGCGTCAACTAAATCGATTATTCCACCACGCTTGGCAACAACTGATACACCAGAATCTGAAGCAACTATACGCTCCATCCCTGTTCCAACTAAGGGTTTTTCAGAACGTAACGTAGGTACTGCCTGACGTTGCATGTTCGAACCCATCAATGCTCTGTTCGCATCATCATGCTCAAGGAATGGAATCAACGAAGCAGCTACTGAAACGATCTGCTTTGGAGAAATATCCATGTAGTTGATTTTATCTGGAGTAGTCAACGAAAACTCATTTTGATGTCTGCACGGAACTAGATCCGCAAGAATATTTCCTGCTTCATCCTGTGCAACATTTGATTGAGCAATGTACTGATCTACTTCTTCAATTGCTGATAAATATTCGATATCATCTGTTACCCGGCCATCAATTACTTTACGGCAAGGAGTTTCAATAAAGCCATAATCGTTTGTGCGCGCATAAACAGATAATGAGTTAATCAAACCAATGTTTGGACCTTCAGGTGTTTCAATAGGACATACACGACCGTAATGCGTTGTATGTACGTCACGAACTTCAAAACCAGCACGCTCACGTGTTAAACCACCTGGGCCTAATGCTGATACTCTTCGTTTGTGCGTCACACCAGATAATGGATTTACCTGATCCATAAATTGTGACAATTGACTTGAGCCAAAGAATTCTTTAATTGCTGCAGAGACAGGCTTTGCATTAATTAAATCTTGTGGCATTAAGTTTTCAGACTCAGCAAGACTCAAACGTTCTTTTACTGCCCTTTCAACACGAACTAAACCTACACGAAATTGATTCTCAGTCATTTCACCAACACTTCGAACACGACGGTTACCTAAGTGGTCAATATCATCAACCATACCTATACCGTTTCGAATGTCGATCAAGGTTTTAATTACCGACATAATGTCGTCTTTAGTCAACGTACCTGGGCCATCATCATTTTTTCTGCCAACACGACGGTTGAATTTCATTCTACCTACAGCAGATAAATCATAACGTTCGTCAACAAAGAATAAGTTTTTGAATAATGCTTCAGCAGCTTCTTTAGTTGGTGGCTCACCAGGACGCATCATACGATAGATTTCAACCAATGCTTCCAATTGACTTGAAGTTGGATCAATTTTAATCGTATCAGAAATATAAGAACCATGATCTAAATCATTGGTATAGATCATGTTAAATTCATGAATACCAGTAGCAGCCATTGTGTCCAATAGCTCTTCGGTTATGTCGTCATTTGCTTGTGCAATCACTTCACCAGTTAAAGTATCAATGATACCTGTAGCTAATGTTTTGCTGATTAAATAATCTCTGGGAACAATCAAATCCTGCATCTGGGCTTTTTCCATTTGCTTGATATGACGTGCAGTGATACGTCTGCCCTGCTCAACAATTAATTCACCAGTTCCTGGTACAAGAATATCAAATGATGCAATCTCACCTCTTAAGCGCTGCGGGATTAAATCAATATGGTATTCGCCATTTTTAAGATGGCAACTGGTCATTTCAAAAAATTCACCTAGAATAGTTTCTGTTTCATAACCTAAGGCACGTAGCAGAATACTTACTGGTAGTTTACGTCTTCTATCTATACGTACGAATACACAATCTTTAGGATCAAATTCGAAATCTAACCATGATCCACGATAAGGAATAATTCGTGCAGAGTATAAAAGTTTTCCTGATGAATGTGTTTTACCTTTATCATGTTCAAAGATAACACCAGGAGATCGATGAAGCTGTGATACCACAACTCGCTCAGTACCATTCACTACGAATGTACCGACATCGGTCATTAAGGGTATTTCACCCATGAATACATCTTGTTCTCTAATATCTTTTACTGGCTTTGGGTCTTCGCTTGCTTCTTTATCAAGAACTACAAGTCTTATTTTAACCCTTAATGGCGCAGAATAAGTTAAACCACGTAACTTGCATTCACGAACGTCGAATGCTGGCTCGCCTAGCTTGTACCCAACATATTCAAGTCTTGCATTGCCAGAGAAGCTTTCAATAGGGAACACAGATGAAAACGCGGCATGTAAGCCGGTATTGAAATGTTCGCTTTGCTTGCTGTCGGCCTGGAGAAAATCGCGATAAGATTTTAGTTGAATTTCAAGCAGATTTGGTATTGCCATTTTATCGGCTTGCGTACCAAAGCTTTTGCGAAATCGTTTTTTCTCAGCATGTGAATATTGAGGTTTAGCTTCTGCAACGGCCATGGAGTTTCCTCTGTAAATTATTAATGACTTCAAACACGTAAACCCAGCCATGTAAACATGGCCGGGTTCAATCTCACTGATATATCTTTATTATTTAACTTCTACAGAAGCACCAGCTTCTTCAAGTTCTTTTTTGATGCTAGCAGCTTCGTCTTTAGATACAGCTTCTTTAATTGTTGAAGGTGCACCTTCTACTAAGTCTTTAGCTTCTTTTAAGCCTAGACCTGTAAGACCACGAACTACTTTAATAACGCCAACTTTGTTCGCGCCAAAACTGCTCATAATAACGTTGAATTCAGTTTGTTCTTCAACAGCAGCGGCAGCAGCAGCAGCTGGAGCAGCAACTGCAACAGCAGCAGCAGAAACGTTGAATTTCTCTTCCATTGCTTCGATTAACTCAACAACTTCCATTACTGACATGTTTGATATAGTATCTAAAATTTCATTTTTTGACATAGCCATTACTAGCTCCTGATATATAAATAATTAATTAATGATTAAATGGTATTAACCTGCTGCTTTTTGATCTTTTACAGCTGCTACAGCTCTCACCAATTTAGCATGAGGTTCAGCAAGTGTACGAACAAATTTCTCAACTGGCGCTCTCATCACATACATCAACTTGGCGATTGCTTCATCACGAGTCGGTAAGCTGGCAACAACATCAAGTTGATTTGCCTGGTACACTTTACCGCCAACTGATAATGCTTTGATCTCAAGCTTTTCAAATGTTTTTGTGAATTCTTTAAGTAGTCTTGCAGCATCACTTGGAGCATCCAAGGATAAAGCAATGAATAACGGGCCAACAAGCAAGTCATTCAAGCACTCAAATTCAGTGTTTTTAAATGCTCTTCGTGTTAGAGTATTTCTAACAACACGCAAATAAACACCGGACTTACGAGCTTCACTACGTAAATGCGTCATTTGATTAACAGTTAAACCACGATAATCAGCAACAACTGCCGAAATAGCCTTAGAGGCGACCGCAGTCACTTCTTCAACTACAGCTTTCTTTGCAGCTAAATTTAATGTCACGTTACTGACCTCCTAATTTTTACAAGTCACAAGGACTTGTAGTTATGGTGGCCGTCTCTTTATTGGAGCCGGTTCACCGTCTGCGCAGGAAATTAAGCGTTAGCACCTGCGGTCTTCGACGGCATGGAACCAAATCTATGCCGTGAATTCCTAAAAATGGGTGGATATATTACACAGGTAATGATGAAATATCAATAGCTATTCCAGGACCCATTGTTGTAGATAATGATATTTTCTTCAAATATTGACCTTTAGCAGCAGATGGTTTTGCTTTTTTAAGATCAGCAATCAATGCCACTATGTTTTCAATAATGTCATCAGCATCAAAAGAAGCTTTACCCACTGTACAGTGAATGATACCGTTTTTGTCAGTTCTGTAACGAACCTGACCGGATTTAGCATCTTTAACAGCAGCTTCAACGTTTGTTGTAACTGTTCCAACTTTAGGGTTAGGCATTAAACCTCTTGGGCCTAATACTTGACCTAATTGGCCAACGATACGCATAGCGTCTGGAGTTGCAATAACAACGTCGAAATCCATTTTTCCAGCTTTAATTTGCTCAGCAAGATCTTCGAATCCAACGATATCTGCACCAGCATCTTTCGCTTTAGTTACGTTATCACCTTGAGCGAATACAGCAACACGTACCACTTTACCAGTACCTTTAGGTAAGTTAGTAGATGAACGAACTACTTGATCTGATTTACGTGGATCAACACCTAAATTAACGCTTATGTCTAAACTTTCGCTAAATTTAGTTGATGTAAATTGCTTTAATAAACCAATTGCTTCACTAGCACTGTATAAATGGCTAGGCTTTATTACTTCTAAAATCTTTTTTTGTTTCTTAGATATCATAGCGAGCCCCTATTCTAAACCTTCAACGTCAATACCCATGCTACGCGCTGTACCTGCGATACATCTAACTGCTGCTGTTAAATCAGCTGCTGTTAAATCAGGCTCTTTCAGCTTCGCAATTTCTTCAAGTTGGCTGACGTTAAGTTTGGCCACTTTCTTAGTATTTGGTGTACCACTACCACTTTGTATACCAGCAGCTTTCTTCAGCAGAACTGAGGCTGGTGGTGTTTTAGTAATAAAGGTAAAGCTACGATCACTGTATACAGTAATTACAACAGGAATAGGTAAACCTTGTTCCAACTGTTGTGTTGCAGCGTTAAATGCCTTACAGAATTCCATGATGTTCACACCACGTTGTCCTAAAGCAGGACCTACTGGTGGACTTGGGTTTGCTTTACCCGCTGGAATTTGTAACTTAATATATGCTTCTACTTTTTTTGCCATGTTTACTCCTTATGGGTCAAGCACTGGCTTTCAGGGATAACAAGAGTTACCGACTTAAGTCCCAGCTCCCCAGTTCTACAAAAAAACCTAGACCAGCACATTACCTAGTTTTTAAACACTAAGTATGTGATTACCAGTCCAGGCACTTAACAAATTATGTTTTTTCTACTTGACTAAACTCAAGTTCAACAGGTGTAGATCGACCGAAAATAAGAACCGCGACTCTCATTCGGTTTTTCTCATAGTTGACTTCTTCTACCACACCATTAAAGTCGATAAATGGACCTTCTTTAACTCTGACGACTTCACCAGGTTCAAAAAGAACTTTAGGTCTTGGTTTTGTAACACCATCTTCAACTCGTTGCATAATAGCAAGAGCTTCTTTATCAGTGATAGGCGTAGGAGTCTGACTTGTTCCGCCAATAAAACCTAATACACGTGGAATAGCTCGTACCATGTGCCAGGTTTGATCGTCCATAACCATGTTCACTAAGACATAACCTGGGAAAAATTTGCGTGTGCTTTTGCGTTTTTGACCTGAACGCATTTCCACAACTTCTTCAGAAGGGACTACAACTTCGCCAATTTTATCTTGCAAATTATGGTGTAATGCACGTGATGTTATTTCGCGCATAACAAAATTCTCATATCCTGAGTAGGCATGTACAACATACCATTGTTTCGTTTTTTGCTCTTCCACCGAATTCACCCTAAATGAGTTATTTTTGCAATTGCCCACATCATCATTGAGTCAACACCCCAGAGAATAAACCCTGTTAATGTAACCATGACAATAACGATAGTTGTTGTTTGAATTGTTTCTTGGCGAGTTGGCCAAACTACTTTTAGCAATTCAATTCTAGACTCTTGAGCGAATTGAAATACTTGCTTACCTGTAGTTGTCAAATAGGCAAAAAACAACGTTGACAAGAACCATCCTAGCCAAATGATTGACTGAATTGAACCTGAAAAAGTGTAGTAATAAGTGCAAAAAAAGGCACCTGCAGTTAGTAGAACTACAGCGAGCCAAGATAATATATCTTTTGTTTGATTTACGTTTGAGCTGTTCATATTCACTTGTAGTTGGCAGGCCAGGAGGGAATCGAACCCCCAACCTGCGGTTTTGGAGACCGCCACTCTGCCAATTGAGCTACTGGCCTAATTTTAATTGGCATGAATTAATTTTAATTCATGCCAAGCTTTTACCCGTCTTACTCGATTATTTTCGCTACAACACCAGCGCCTACTGTACGGCCGCCTTCTCTGATTGCGAAACGTAAACCTTCATCCATCGCGATTGGTGCATGCAGATTGATAACTAACTGTACGTTATCTCCTGGCATAACCATTTCGATTCCAGATGGTAAATCACAAGTACCTGTTACGTCTGTTGTTCTGAAGTAGAACTGTGGTCTGTATCCGTTGAAGAATGGAGTATGACGTCCGCCTTCTTCTTTTGATAATACATACACTTCAGCTTCGAACTTAGTGTGTGGCTTGATTGAACCTGGCTTAGCTAATACTTGTCCACGCTCAACTTCATCACGCTTAGTTCCACGTAGTAACACACCTACGTTATCTCCAGCACGACCTTCGTCCAATAACTTACGGAACATTTCAACGCCGGTGCAGATTGTTTTTTGAGTGTCGTGTATACCAACAATCTCAACTTCTTCACCAACTTTAACAATACCACTCTCAACTCGACCTGTTACTACTGTACCACGTCCAGAAATAGAGAATACGTCTTCAATTGGTAATAAGAATGCTTTATCAATGTTACGTACTGGCTCAGGAATGTATGAGTCCATTGTCTCAACTAATTTTTCAATTGCTGGGACGCCGATATCACTAGTATCGCCTTCAAGAGCTTTCAGCGCTGAACCAACAATAATAGGAATGTCATCACCAGGAAAATCGTAGCTGCTTAGCAAGTCACGGATTTCCATCTCAACTAATTCTAATAGCTCTGCATCATCAACCATGTCCGCTTTGTTCATGAAGACAACGATGTATGGCACACCAACTTGACGAGACAACAGAATGTGTTCTCTTGTTTGTGGCATTGGGCCATCAGCAGCAGATACCACTAAAATTGCTCCGTCCATTTGCGCAGCACCAGTGATCATATTCTTAACATAGTCAGCATGGCCTGGGCAGTCTACGTGAGCGTAGTGTCTGTTTGCAGATTCATATTCAACGTGAGCTGTAGAAATTGTAATTCCACGCTCTCTTTCTTCTGGCGCTGCATCAATTTGATCGTACGCTTTTGCAGTACCACCGTATTTCTTCGCCATAATAGTTGTAATAGCTGCAGTTAGTGTTGTTTTACCATGGTCAACGTGACCAATTGTACCCACATTAACGTGTGGCTTTTTACGTTCAAATTTTTCCTTCGCCATTGGAAAGTCTCCCCAAAGTTTGCTAATTAATATTTTATGGTGCCCACAACTGGACTCGAACCAACGACCTCTTCCTTACCAAGGAAGTGCTCTACCACTGAGCTATGTGGGCGTTACATATAAGTTTGCTGACGCAGTAGCTGTAACAAGCTTATATTTCTATTGTATTTCTGGAGCGGGTGGTGGGAATCGAACCCACGCTATCAGCTTGGAAGGCTGAAGTTCTACCATTGAACTACACCCGCTTTCTATCTTTTTACTAAACTGGTGGAGGGGGAAGGATTCGAACCTTCGAAGGCAGAGCCGTCAGATTTACAGTCTGATCCCTTTGACCGCTCGGGAACCCCTCCAAAAAGAACGCTATTGTCTTTTAAGATGAATAGAATGTCAACACTTAGTTAACAAACAACTTTATTTAGATGGTGCTGGCACCAGGAATCGAACCCGGGACCTACTGATTACAAGTCAGTTGCTCTACCAACTGAGCTACGCCAGCATGTACGCTTAACTTACTTCTGTAACTAACAGAGATAATTTATTAGAAAATTAACTCTAAAATAAAACCCTGGCGATGACCTACTTTCACATGAGGAGACCTCACACTATCATTGGCGCAAGCTCGTTTCACTTCTGAGTTCGAGATGGGATCAGGTGGTTCCAAGCCGCTATGGTCGCCAGGAAAACTGGT
>JARLJQ010000034.1 GCA_031291115.1 Legionella sp. | reverse complement strand
ACCCACTTTTTCTATGGTAAAACCAGGTAAATTTAAGATAAGATTATGCTTGGGCACTTTAATCTCCAATTTGATCGCGAAATCAATTAGTTAGTCTAGACTAACTTGATTAAAGTGCCCCCTTAATTGGGGTAGAGCCAATATCATTAATGATGGTTTGCAGTTATTTTCTCAGCGTATTAGTGAGATTTTAGTGACAACGCTTATTTGGGTAGGTAGTTTTACGTTAGCTGGTCTCGCTTGTTTATCCCCCCTCTTAATTGCGGACTAGCGGCGACTGTTGGTGCGGGAATAGGTGGCTCAGTAACTTGTGGCCTCACAGTTGCAAGAGTACGACGAGATGGAGGCTTTTTTCATAAGAGTACACCACCAAGGCAATCTGTCGTCTCGTTAGACTACTCTCAACTAGCAAATGAAGCTAATGAAGAATCTGAACCCGGGCCTTCTCGTGCCGTCATGCGGTAAGAACAATTTGTTTCAAGCAACAGAGTTATCTATGGATCGTTGACTTCCGGTGGCGCTGCGTGACATAAATTACTGTTAACTGATAACCTATCAGCCTTAACGTTGGAATAGCCTTAATTGATATGAAGGCTGCAACTGCTATATTAAATCTTATATGAAATAATCAAAGACCGCCTATATTGGATTAAAATTTACCAGCCTCTTTTTTACAAGGATCCCGGCCGAGAGTCTCTTCGGCCAAATGACTAAACTAATTAAATTGTTTTTGGCACGTGTTTTTATTTCCTAATCAAACTGATATAGACACAATTTGGACTGAATAATCTGTATTCACTAAAATCAGATGATTAGTGGGTACTGTTTGCCATTGAGCATTAAAATCGGTTAACTTTTCTGAGGCAATAAGCACACATTGTTCAAGCTTGGAGTTTTTTTTATCCCGATAGTTTTTTTCAGACCAAAAATATCGTCCTTTCACATAGTGTAATGATTCTGGCTCAATTTTTTTATCAGTACAATAACGGCTTGCTACGATTCGAGCCCCATCAGTGATACAGATGTTATAATAGGATGCTCCAGGGGTTCCAAATTGATTAATTAATTCCTGGATGGCTTTAAAAGTAGCTTGTAAGACCTCAGCAATAATAGATAATTGGCTCATGTCCTTTTCTTTTGCCAATTGTAAAAAGAGGGCAAAAAAATGCTCTGAATCTGTTCCACCTCTAATCCAATTATAAATATCATCATCAAGTAAATTTCTTAAGGGCCTTTTAATGGCAGGAAAATCATGTATTTGCCCATTGTGCATCAGCATCCAATTTTTATAGATGAAAGGATGGCAATTATAAGTATTAACCCCATCAATGCTGGCTGCTCGGACATGAGCAAAAAATAGAGAAGATTTAGTCATGTTGGCTAAATTCAATAAATTTTCATCATTCCATGCAGGTAAAATGGATAAAAAAACAGCTGGATTTGAGCTTATTTTTGGAGCATACCAGCCCATACCAAAGCCATCACCATTGGTGGGAGTGGATGATTCTTTCGCCTGTAAACTTTGTTTGATTAAAGAGTCTTCAGGCTTTACTAAAACATCGGCTAGTAGTAAGTCATTTCCTATATATGCTGCAAAACGACACATAAAACATCCTTATTCTTTTACTTTAAACTTCTCCTATTCAACCAATTATAGATGCTTTTATAAAGCCAAGGCCATTCTAATATTAATTTAATTTACATTTTAATAGTATTACCATTTGCTTCGATTAAGCACTCCATGCTTATCTGACTCAATTGCTTATCACGCCCTACTAACACTTATTCATATTTAATCATCAAGCCCCGATTGTTGGCGCACTACCTCATAAATACCACTCCAATCTTTGTCCTTCATGCCAAGCGATATGGCTTTATCATAGCGTTGATTAAGCAAATTATTTAATTCAGGTGTTACTCCTGCGTCTTGAAAGGCTTGCTTAAATATCCGGGCATCCTTTTGGCCTCCAGTCATAGTGAAGTTTACTTCATCAAAATTTCTTTCGGCAATTTTATCAATGTAACGTTTAAATCCAGGATGGCCATAAATAGTATTTAATCCCATTGAGACAATCTCTTTATCAAGCCCGCTTTTTTCTGCAAATACAAAGAGCTCGCTCATCAATTCAATAGCCGTCATTAAACTGTAATTCATGCAAATTTTCATTAGATTGGGGGCTTTAATATCCTGCTCATTCCCCAAAGGAATCACATGTTCTGAAAAACTAGCTAATAGAGAAGATATTTGTTCCAACAATGCTGTATTGCCAGCACAAAAAGTAGTTAGGCCCCCATCTCTCACAACGGCTGGCACACCTAATACCACACCAGAAACATAATGGGTATTGTGCGTACGATGAAATTCCAGGAGTTTTTCAGCAGTATCAGGAAGTATTGTTGATAAACCCACATGAATCGCATTTTGCTTCATAGCGGACACCATGGTTGTTGCCACGTCCATAACGGCATGGTCATCAAGCAAAACAGTGATAACAACATCCGCATGAGATACTGCTTCATTTAGAGAAGCAGCACCCTTTGCCCCTAGTTTTATAAGAGGCTCTGCTTTTTCAGGTGTTCTATTAAAAACCGTGACTTTATAATGTGCTTTTAGTAATCGTTCCACCATGGCGGTACCCATAGCACCAAGACCAATAAATGTGATATTCATAAAAATTTCCTTTTTTTCATTTGGTTATGATTTATCTTTACTAATATATCGTTGGTTATCAAGTATAGTCATTTCAAGTCGGCCCTCTTTAGAGCTCCTACTATTAGCTATCTCTGTTCTCGTTATTTTGTGGATGGTTTATGCTTGGAAAAACTATATCCTATGCATAAAAGCGCATGCGCTCCTAGTAATAAAACAACGCACAAAAGGAAAGTGCTGATATCCCCCAGAATTTCTGTATGAATATAAGGAGGCATTATTAATTGTAACGTACTAAAATTTATTGCTAAAACTACAGCAAAAATCAAGGTATATCTAAAATGTTGCCTATCTAACAATAAAGCCAATGATGCCCACCCCCCCCCAAATTAACCCATATAATTCGAAAATTATAATTAAAAGCGGCCACCATCCTTTTGCATCAGTATTGTTATGCTCACCTAACAAAGAAACCATAAATGCAAACAAAGTAGCATAACTAATAATGAAAAAATCTCTCTGAAAGCTATCAGCGGTTGATATAGATCTTTTGTAGCTCAATCGCGTAGTTAATAGCTCTGACCAGACTACAATCATTATAATAAGAGGTAAGGTCATGATTATTCCTTCACTCCAATTAGTGGCAGAACCATACAACATAACAAAAACTGCTGCAAAATAAACACCAATAAGAGCAATCGAATAACGGTTTAATTGATACATTATATTCCTTTATCTGAAATCAATGGATCAGACACCATTGATGCATATATTCCTTTACTTATCTATCAATTTTTCTGTTAGAAAATGACTTCACGTGTTCCATCGTGTAGTGACCCATTGTTCCTGCTGTTCTGGCGACAGAAAGGTCCAAGCAACAATTCGGCTTGTTTTATTACCTTGTTCCATTGGAATAGTTTTTATTTCAACACAAGATGCTTTGTTTAATTCCTTATAAACACGTTCAAGATTGGTTTGTTTGGAAATTAAAGTAGAAAACCAAAAACACGAGTTGGAAAATTGCTTGCTTTGCACAATCATGCGTCGCACGAATCCGCTCTCTCCTCCTTTACACCATAATTCATTTTGTTGTCCGCCAAAATTTAATATGGGTTGGTGGTTTTTATTCCCAGTCAAATTAGTTAATTTGCGTTGCGTGCCAGACCTCGCTTGGGTTTCAGAAGCATGAAACGGTGGATTGCATAGGGTGAGATCAATAAATTCATTAGGCTGAATCACTCCTTGAAAAACATCGCTGGGATTATTTTGCAACCTAAGTTTAATGGTTCCTGTTAGAGCAGAGTTCATTGCAATTATTTTATTTGCGGATTTAATAGCAATAGGATCGATGTCAGCACCAATGAATGACCAGCCATATTCATGGGCACCAATAATGGGATAGATGCAATTAGCCCCAACACCAATGTCCAGGCAAGTGATTTTTTCCCCCCTAGGTATCGTTCCCTGATTACAAGTGCCCAACAAATCAGCTACATAATGGATGTAATCTGCTCTGCCGGGGATAGGAGGGCATAAATAATTTTTAGGAATATCCCAATGAACTATGCCGTAGTAATGCTTGAGAAGCGCCCTATTAAGCATGAGTACTGCTTCGGGATTAAAAAAGTCAATGGTGAGTTCATTGTAAGGATTTAAGGTAACAAACGAAGCTAACAAGGGACAGCTTTTAATAAGCAATTTGAAATCATAGCGGCCATCATGCTTATTTCGCGGATGTAATTTAGAGGGAGCTTTGAGGGATAGTTTTTTATTTTTAGTCATTGCACTAGTATAAACATTTTTTGTTGAGAAAAAAATGAAATCAATGATATTTGAAGAGCACCTATTTATAATGATCAGATGATTGAAGACCTAGACAAGAACCAATGATGTCTGCCCCCATTGATGCACATCGGTTATAGCCGAATGAAGAGAATGGTTGAGCAGACACTTCGCCTAAAATTCTTAGCTCATTGACATTGCCTGGGGGGCCAGATAAGGAGGTGGGCCTTGTTCCTCAGCAGCATTTGGTAACTTAAAAAATCCTAATTTACTACTTAATGAAACAGTTGGTCCACAACAACAGCAGGCTTTTAAATGCGCTGAACGTGCTGATAGTGTACTTTTTATAACTCCTGAAGGGTCTTGAGCTGCCTGCTCTTTAGTTATTTGAGGGAGAGAAAAAATCATGTCACCAGTTTGTTTATTTTTATAGTTATACTCGAACGCTGGGCAACCAAAAGATAAGACACAGGGTATTGATAAATTACAGCCCCCTGCACGCTCAGCAGTAACTGTGTATGGCTTTTCATTCGTTTCAGTCTGATTAAAATCTTGGGAAAATGAAGGCTGAAAAGGAAGTCCTTCATCCGGCTCCATTACTTGAGTTATTGGCTTTGGCATATCAGGAAATATATATTGACCATATTCTGCATAAGGAAAACCACATGAAAATATGCTGCAACAAACGTTAAATTGAAAACCAGATGTTTTAGTTACAGCTTGAGTTGGTGAAGGCATCATTACTCCTGAGTTATACAAATGCCTTAGATGGTAGCATATTTAACATTAATAAAATGAATAGCTTGGGGCAAATTATGGATTTAACCCCGGTCTATTTGCACGAGCTTGAAGTTGCTTCTCAACAAGGTCAATAATTGCGGAAGATGAAGGTCGTGAGGCATCGTAAAGTTTTCCCAAATGCTTAGGTGTAAGATCTACATATAGTGGCTCATTCTCTTTAGCTTCTACTATTTTTTTAATCAAAGGAGGCGAGTACTTCTGAATTGCAAGGTCTAGGGTGTATTTATCTGCCCGCACATCAAACATTTTAACAACCCACTCCACCAGTTGAACACTTCCAGATTCAACCGAGCTATCAAATAATCTTTCTCTATAAAACTCTTGCGCTATTTTTGGGTTTTTGGTTTTTAATTCTTGGTGTAAATATTCAACGACAGTTAATAAACCTTTACTAGCTGCCGCATACATAAGTTGAAGAGTTTCTTCAGCATTGGGTTGCAACGCATTGTACAATTTAGAGAACATTTCGAAATTTCCGGAGTTAATGACCTTCTCTAAGTGTTTAATTGATGTTGGTTTAACATTATAAGTAGTCATTACATATTGAATGTTTAATTCATTACCAGACTCCAAAGCACTATCTAGAGCCTCCTCATAATGTTGGAGTTGTGCTTGTATTTGTGGCCCGTTAGGATCCGCCAACATCCATAATAAAAACTCATGTCTTTGAGTGGAAAATAGAATAGAAGCATTTTCATAGTGTGATTTCATTCCCGGAAATAATATAGATACTCTTTGAAATAAATCAATATCACCTTCTACAATGCAATGCTTATCAAGTCGGCCGTAGTTTTGGAGCGATATATTGGGAGGTTCCATTGCTTGCAATAGAACCTGAAGCAGGGATTCTATATTACCTGTCCGCAGAGCGTTATAGAAATGACAAGGTTCCTGCATCCATGTTGGGCTTAATTCATTTACCCTAGTATAATTACCATGCTCGATCGTCTCCTCTATCGTTGCTAGGTCTTGGTCAACCCTTTGTTCTCCACGGTCTTTGTGTTTTAGCCATCTACATAATTCCATATTATTGAGCGCGCAAGCCTCATCAAAATATTTCTGTCGAAGTTTAATATCAGTTTCTTCGGGTAGCTCAGTTGCGTATAGAACGGGATAGTCCAAACCTGCATCGAAGATATTTTCTTTCAACCACTTCATTTTTTTTGGCGCATTTTCCTCTAGAACGCCTAAACGAAGATAAGCTTTTCTTTTTTGAATAAGGGTTAATTTATTACTGTTTTCAGTACGCATCCCAAAATCACGCCTTAGTACCATGCTCCAAAATTTATCATCTAATTCATTTTTAAAAGCGTTATTGACCATAGAAAATTTTATTAAATCACTACCGTCATTAAATTTCAAAATTGAGAAAAGAGCATCTTTATGTAAATTACTGAGTTGCATAGGTGGCATTTAAAATCTCCAAATCACCGATTAATGTCCAATATATTACACTATTGCGCACTGTTTGTACATTTTGAGATGAGTTATTTAATATATAAAGATCCTGTCTCTATGTAGTCTTATGAAATTTATCTAACCCTTCTCAAAAAACGACGCTTTTAAAAACCATTTTTGCAAATATATTGTTCTCTATGATATATTTCACCACTTTTAGCTTGTTAGTTTTATTTTCTGCCAAAAAGATGAAAGATTTTCTTCAAAAATTACAGTAAAGCGCTAACTAAACATTGAATGACTCTTTGGCTCTTAAACCTAATTACAGTGAAACCAGCCTGTTGGCTACGTATGACTTCGGAGATATTCAATGGAAATCAAAGTAAATTTTCTCGACAATTTAAGACTCGAAGCCAAATTCGATGATTTTACCGTCACCTCCGATCAACCTATTCGCTATAAGGGTGATGGCTCAGCTCCTAGTCCGTTTGATTATTTCTTAGCGTCATCAGCCCTTTGCGCCGCTTACTTTATCAAGGTGTATTGTAAGGCCCGTGATATTTCCACTGAAAACATCCATCTATCGCAAAACAATATTATCGATCCCGAAGATCGCTATAACCAGATCTTCCAAATTCAGGTCGAGCTGCCTGATGATATTTCAGCCAAAGACAGAGAAGGCATTTTACGCTCGATTGACCGCTGCACCGTAAAAAAAGTGGTGCAAACAGGCCCGGAATTTAAAATCGAAACTGTTGAAAACCTAAGCGCTGACGCCAATGCCATGTTGATGGGCCATCCTGATGAGGATGCGAGCACCTTTATTCTGGGTAAAGACTTGCCTCTTGAACAAACCATTAAAAACATGACCGCCATGTTAGCCGACCTTGGCATGAAAATAGAAATATCCTCATGGCGCAATATAGTGCCTAATGTATGGTCTTTACATATTCGTGATGCCGCCTCCCCTATCTGTTTCACTAACGGCAAAGGCGCCACCAAAGAAAGCGCACTGTGCTCGGCATTAGGCGAGTTTATTGAGCGTTTAAATAATAACTTTTTCTATAATGATCAATTCTTTGGCGTAGAAATCGCCAACAGTGAGTTTGTTCATTATCCCAATGAAAAATGGTTTGCATTAGAAGATGATGATGCACTGCCTGCGGGCATTTTAGACGATTATTGCCTGGATATTTATAATCCAGACAACGAATTACAGGGTTCGCACCTGATTGATACCAACTCAGGCAATAAAGATCGCGGTATTTGTGCCATTCCCTATACCCGTAAGTCAGATGGCAAGACCGTCTATTTCCCATCCAACCTGATTGAAAATTTATTCTTAAGTAACGGCATGAGCGCAGGTAACAACTTACAAGAAGCCCATGTGCAGTGCTTATCAGAAATTTTTGAGCGCGCCGTAAAACGCCAAATCATTGAGCAAGAAATTGTCCTGCCCGATGTGCCAATGAGCGTGCTCGAAAAATACCCTAGTATTCTAGCGGGCATTAAAGGCTTAGAGGAGCAAGGCTTTCCTATTGTGGTGAAGGACGCCTCATTAGGCGGACAATTCCCTGTCATGTGTGTCACTCTGATGAACCCGAGAACTGGCGGTGTATTTGCATCATTTGGTGCCCACCCAAGCCTTGAAGTGGCGCTAGAGCGCAGTCTTACTGAGCTGCTGCAAGGCCGCAGTTTTGAAGGTTTAAACGATGTACCCAAGCCAACCTTTAATAGTATGGCCGTCACGGAGCCTGAAAATTTTGTTGAGCACTTTATTGACTCTACAGGGGTAATTTCTTGGCGCTTCTTTAGCAGTAAACACGACTATGAGTTCTGTGAATGGGACTTCTCTGGCACTAACGAAGAAGAAGCTAACGGACTATTTGGTATCTTAGAAGCCATGGGCAAAGAAGTGTATGTTGCTGATCTCACCGATTTAGGCGCCTGCGCTTGCCGTATTTTAGTACCTGACTATTCAGAAGTGTATCCGGTTGACGATCTTATTTGGGACAACACAAACAAAGCGCTAGATTACCGTGAAGACATCTTAAATCTGCATTCATTAAGCACCAAAGCGCTAAGCAACTTAGTTAAACGCTTAGAAGAAAGTCAGCTGGATAACTATACCGATATTCGTACCTTGATTGGCATAGTGTTCGATGAAAATACGGTTTGGGGCAAGCTGACTATTATCGAGCTTAAGATCCTGATTTATCTAGCACTTGGCGCTCATGAAGACGCCATCGAATTAGTCGGTGAGTATTTACAATTTAACGACAATACAGCCCAGCGCGGTCTGTTTTATCAAGCAGTAAATGCGGTACTCGAAGTCACCTTAGATGAACATCTTGAGCTTGAGCACTTTATCGAAAGCTTCAACCGCATGTTTGGTATCGAGGTGATGGAAAACGTGGTTGGCTCAGTCACAGGTCAGGTTCGTTTTTACGGCCTAACCAAAACCAGCATGGCCCTTGAAGGCATAGAACCTCATTTACGACTGATTGAAAGCTATAGTAAATTACACCAAGCACGTAAAATACGCGCAGGGATCTAATCGCGGCGCTAATCAGCCAGGAAAGCCAATGGTGTCGCACTAAGTTAACGCGAATTTTGTATAAGAGCAGTCAAAATCGTTGTAGGTTGGGCTGTAAAGCCCAACAGGAGCGTGCAGCGACTTCTTATCCCGTCGTCCCGCGGACAAGCGGGACGACGAATCCAAGTTGTCCGCCCATTGATGTTAGGCTTCTTCCACAGAAAATCCTCGCTATTTTATAAGAGTGATATAATCAAAGTACACAGTCATAACAACTATCATGTAGGATTTTGTGATGAATAAGGCTTTTACTAAAGAGGATGATGAGTATACTGAACCAGAGCGCCCAGACTTAGTGTTGCCAGGTATCAAAAACTATATGACCCCTGTTGGTTTTGAAATGCTGCAAACTGAACTACGTGATTTAGTCAGTAGTGTAAGACCTGAAATTGTAAAAGTAGTCAGTTGGGCCGCGGGTAATGGTGATCGATCGGAAAATGGGGATTACATTTATGGAAAGAAGCGTTTACGTGAAATTGACAGACGCATTCGCTATTTAACGAAACGATTGGAAAGCGCAGAAATAGTCGACCCTAAACTTCAATTGGGTCTTACTCAAGTATTTTTTGGCGCCACGGTCCAATACCTCAATGAAAATGGTGAATCTCATTCAGTCAAAATTGTAGGTTTGGATGAAGCTGATATTAATGCAGGAAAAATAAGCTGGGTCTCACCCGTGGCGAAAACATTATTAAAAGCTAGAGTTGGCGATAGTCTGACCTTACGAATTGGTGATGAGGAACATAATTTAACGGTAACACATATTTCTTACGTCGTATAATTTTAGGGGCTGTTGACATTTCGCTATTTCGGCTCAAGATAGCGAAATGTCAACAGATCCTATGTTTGATTCAAAACGTTGTTAATGAGCTTATTTATTCAGCCGATCTAACGAGCCCCATTGATGCACTATTACCCACTAACGTCAAAACTAAAATTTAATTTGATTCTAAATTATTAATTAATCGCTGCAAATACGATCGAATAATCTCCTGTTCATTTTCAGAAAACGGTTGTAATAATAATTCATTTAAATTTACAGCACTAGACAACACCGCATCCTTACAAGAAAGTCCTTTTTTAGTCAAATAAATATTAAACACCCGTCTATCCGTAGGACTTTGTTTTCTCTCAATCAACCCATCACGTTGCATGCGATCTAAGGTTCTAACCACTGTCGACTGTTCAATACCGATGGTTTTCTGTAACTCTGTTTGAGTCTGACCATCTTGTTCATAAAGCGCCATTAAAAAATAAGTAAAGCCATGCATAATGTTGTGCGGCTTTAACAAAACATTCGCTTTTTTCTCTAATAGCCGTGCGGCTTTTTTAATCAATGTTGATGTATACACTTATTACTCCAATATACATAGCTTGCTATATATTAGCATGGCATGTTAATATAACCTAGTATTGTATGGTTATAAAAATAAAAACTAAATTTATAGCTAAATGAGGATTATACATGAACATAATTTGCTTATCAGAACGTGAGATAAAAAAATGCATCACCATGACGGACGCCATCAGCGCTATGGAAAGTGCCTTTTTACAATTGGCACGCCAACAAGTGATATTACCATTGCGAACGGCAATTCCAATAAAAAATGAACACGCGATAAGCCTTTCAATGCCTGCTTATTTAGAACAAGAACAACAGCTTGGCATCAAGGTTGTTTCACTCTTTCCCAATAATTTCTCACAAAAAATACCGACAATTAACGGTCTTATCCTGCTACTAGATGCCAAAACAGGGCAACCCAAAGCACTCATGGATGCATCCTATTTAACGGCATTACGCACTGGCGCTATATCTGGTTTAGCCACACGATTACTGGCACGTAAAGATGCATCCCATGTTGCAATTATGGGATCCGGTTCACAAGCCATGACACAATTAGAAGCGATAGCGCACGTACGTAATATTACGCACGTCTCCATTTGGTCTCGGACACATGAACACGCAATTTCTTTTGCAAAACAAATTGAGCATCAATTTGAGATACAAGTATTTGCCGATAGTGCAGATGCGGTCAAAGAGGCAGATATCATTTGTACGGCAACAAATAGTACTTCCCCATTCATTCATTATGATGATATCAAACCAGATGCTCATATCAATGCCATTGGCTCGCATACAAGAAATATGCGCGAAATTGCATCGGATGTTTTTAAACAAGCAATCACTGTAGTTGACCAAATTGAAGCAGCTTTATCGGAGGCTGGAGAAATCATCCATGCAATCGAATCGAACGTGATTCTCCCCGATTCATTACTTGAAATCGGCCCTATACTTAGCGATGCATCATTGACATTCAAAGACCATCTTACAGTATTTAAATCTGTGGGGCTGGCCATACAAGATATCAGTGTGGCTGAAATGGTATATAAGAATGCGATAGCAAATCAAATGGGCCAACATTTTGATTTATCACAATAGATTTTACTATTAACCCTGAAGGAGGGTTTCGTATGCAGCCTTTACACATTAAAACCCCGCTGATTTCATCACAATACCTAAAAAATACCTTAGGTAAAAATATTTATTTCAAATTAGAGTCCCTACAACCATCAGGTTCATTTAAACTGCGTGGGATTGGGTCTTTATGTCAGCAGAAATGTGCGCATGGAGCAATGTCTTTTGTAGCTTCATCTGGTGGTAATGCAGGTGTAGCCGTAGCATATAGTGGTATGAAGTTAAATAAACCAACCACTGTTTTTATTCCCAGTAGCAGTCATCCTATCTATATAGAAGCGATTAAATCCTTTGGTGCAGATGTTATTATTGCCGGTAACAATGCAGGTGAAGCACAAGTTGCAGCCATGGATTTTGCAAAAGAGCATAATGCTGCCTATATTCATCCCTTTGATCATCCAGAAATATGGAAAGGTCATTCAACTATTATCGATGAAGTGGTTGCACAGAATCCAACTCCCCCTGATGCTGTGGTTGTATCCGTTGGTGGCGGTGGATTAGCTTGTGGCATACTAGAAGGAATGCATCGCCATAGTTGGAACGATATCCCTTTCATTGCTGTTGAAACTGTTGGTGCTGATGTATTTGCGCAATCGGTAATCGCGAATCATCCTGTCAATTTATCTTCAATTACCAGTAAAGCAACCAGCTTAGGTTCGACCTATGTCGCCTCAAGATTACTACAATGGACCAAGGAGCATCCCATTAAAAACATCGTGGTCAGCGATATGGATGCTGAAAATGGATGTTTTTCATTTGCCAAAGACCAGCGTCAACTGGTTGAACTTGCTAGTGGTGCAGCCCTTTCGTTGGTTTATAACAACCATCCTATTATAGAAAAATACAACTCTATTTTAGTCATTGTATGTGGCGGAATAAATACCAGCCCGTTTAATCTGGAGAGGAAGACGTAATGCCTACTATCTATGAACGTGTCACTCTATTATTTAATGAACATCAAATCCACTATAGTGAACAAGAACATCATCACGATGGCAACGGGATTAATGTCGCGCAATTTCATGATTTAGATGAACGATGTGGCGCTAAAGCCATTGTTGTGCAATTAAAAAAACCAGATAATTTTTGCTTAGTTGTACTACCATTCGATCGCAAGTTGGATACGAAAGCGTTACAAAAACTGATGGGTGCAAAAGGCGCATCATTTGCAAAATTAGATATTAGTGAAACAATAACAGAATGCGTATCAGGCTCTATTCCTCCCTTCTCTTTTCATGATGATTTGTTATTAATTGTTGATAATGCAATCAAGGAAAGTCAAAAAATATTTTTTAATGTGGGTCGGCTAGATCGCTCTGTAGCGATCGATACGAGTGATTATTGCAAATTAGTGAGCTTTGCCCTATTTGCAGATATTAGTAAGCCTAAAATGGAATAAGTTTAGTTTAGTTTCATGGGGGTTGTTTCTAGTGCTTATTTATTCAGCCGATCTAACGAGTGATGAAAAATGCTTAGTAGCTTCTCAGTATCAAACATGACTTTCTTACTATTTGCTGTTTGCATTGAATGTTTTCGCATGAATGCTATAGCATAGAATAGCCTATAAAAATCCAGTCTGGCTTGTGCTGGCTTATCAAGATGTAAACCTGCTGCCCAATAATCAGTATATTTTGTATCATGGCCTTCTAGTTCAAGACAGGTACTCGTCAATGCAATCACAAGCAATGGATCGCCAAAACAAATTTCATCGACATCTACGATACCTGTAATCTTACCATTATGTACTAGTACGTTTCGTTCGCTGGCATCCCATAAGAATGGCATTGGTCGAATAATTCTAAAACTCTCTTCCATATCTTTTGCTATGATAAGAGCGTGTGTAGCCAGTTGTGGGTTAAAAAGTGCCTTGCTTGTTATGTGCTCTTTGTACAGCTCTAATCTTTTGGACAAAAAATCATACCATGTTTTTTCTGTTGAAATATCGTCATAACTGTCGAGAATACCGTAACCTGAACCGTCAGGAAGCCTGTTACATAGGGCCTGTATATGAATCATCTCATGAGCTAAACTTTTCTTATCTGCATCTGTAAGGTATGGATAGACATTAATAAGATCATCGCCAGGCAAGCGCATCATGAGTAACGCCGGATACGGTGAGTACTTACCATCCAAATCTGATTTGATAAACCCAGCAAGAGGAATTCCCAGTGGGAGTAGCATTTTCTGCCATGCAATAGCGGCGTAAAATTTATGTTTGTAACTGATATCAGTCATCCGAAGTACATATTCTGAGGCAGTAGTCTTCACGCCATATACAAAATTTTGATCTCCTGTTGCCATTCGTGTCACAGATAGAACACTCTCTCCTGTCATTGAATGTACGATAGACGTTGCAATTTGTTCATTGGGTTTGGGACTATCAGAATTCATGGCACTAAGTTCCAGTTAATTCAAATATATTAGGGCGTGTTTACAATTCATCCCCAACGCCTACGTGCCGCGGCTTGTCCGCGGCATCCATGAGGTGGTCAAATTAAAACAGAACCAATTTAATTACTCATTCAATTGATAAATAAGAGCAAGCTCGTAATATAACGATTCTAAAGTCAAATATAAAACGCGTTTGCAATGGCTAGACTGATGCTCAGTGACGAGCAGTGGGCAAAGCTAAAGGAGATCATGCTACAGCATCAGATTTATAACAAGCCTAATCTTCGTATGATAGTTGAAGCAATGTTATACCGTATGCGCGTTGGCTGTCCTTGGCGGGACCTACCTGTAGAATTTGGATTCTGGCATTCTATTTATCAGCAATTCAATCGTTGGTCTTCAAAAGACAAATTGATGAAGATTT
>JARLJQ010000033.1 GCA_031291115.1 Legionella sp. | reverse complement strand
GCAAGAACCATTACCATTACAAACAATTCTGGAAGTACGGTGACCATTGGCTCGGTGAGTGCGCCATCCCCTAGTCTTCCGTCAGGCACAACAGTAGATACATCGCAAGCTAATGCGTGCGTTCCCGGATTGGCGCTTGCAAACGGTGGTATTTGCACGCTTACCATAGCCCCTGGCTCAACAGTAAGCACAGGAGCAGGAAGCGCTTTATGCACAACCGGCATAGCACCAACACCTAGTGCCATTACAGTAATGGACAGTAATAGTAACATTGTAACAGTCAATGTTGTGGTTTTAGGCTATGGCTGCCAGTATCAGGGAGGTTATCTTTTTTCAATTGATGACACCACACCTGCAATAGGAAGTATCGGCGGCAAGGTGGCTGCCTCTCAAGACCAGGCGCACGAATCTCAAAATACTATTTTTTGGTCTCCTAATTTTGCTTTTGACAGTATCTGGGGAATAGCGCAAGTCTCTACTACAACAACTCCAATCCCTAATGCATCTTATTTTCAGCCAGCCGCATTGCACTCAGACCAATTAAATTGCAATGGAAGTACCGATGGAGCTTGTGATAGTAATAACATGATTCAATTTTATGTCGCGGGAACTTCTTACTCAGCCTGGTTTTGCGCCCAACCAATTGATTCCATTGGAAATAGTCCATGCAGTACGGGAACTTGTTATACAGATTGGTATCTGCCTGCGATTTGTGAAATGGGTTATGACACAGTTGGTCTTAATTCTGGTTGTGGCGTACCACCAGCAGCACCCCTGCTGCAAAACATGCAGTCTAATTTAGTCGACAATGGCAATATTGGTAGCTTAACAGGTAACTACTGGAGCTCTACCGAGACCTCCTCTCCTCTGGATAACGCGTGGTTCGAGTTCTTCGCTTCCAGTGGTGGCAGCGCTCAGCGTACTTCTGATAAGAGCTATTCGTATAGTATTCGTTGTTCTAGGGCGTTAACTCTTTAGCCCTTCGCCCCTTTTTTTGACCTTGCTTTGCCTAAGCTGGGAGGCGGGTCATTAATTTTAGGTTTTGTTATGGCGCTATATACGGAGTACCAGTTTATCGAGATAGTGCGACGAAGTTGGTGTGCCATAGCGAAACTATATGAAAGGACCCCCCGTAGTCTGCTTACAGGAGCTGGCTACAAACCACCTTAAGCTGCTGTAGTGAGTATTAAGGAAAGTCAGCTCAAACTGGCGAGGTAGGAGCGAGGAAGGTGAATAAAACCGAACCCTTGTTGAAGAATCGTTAGTCGAAAATAACGTCAAAACCAAGGTCTCGACTTCATCTTGGGATAAACATCTAAGTTAGATGCTACTAAAACCATTCGTTATCGGATAACGCCAATCTTTACCAAAAGCCGTACCACTCACTTTAATTCCAGGAGCTGCTTGGCGGCGTTTGTATTCATTCCGTTTAATCAATTGAATCACGCGACTCACATCCGCAGCTTTAAAACCTTGCACAATGAGTTCATTGGGACTTAAATTTTGTTCCATATAAGCCACGATGATCGCATCTAAAATATCATACTCAGGTAAGCTGTCCTGATCGGTTTGATTCTCTCTTAATTCAGCAGAAGGCGCGCGCGTTATAACGCGCTCAGGAATAACATTGCCAAGTGTATTACGGTGACGAGCTAGTGCATAAACCTGGGTTTTCAGTACGTCTTTTAATACCCCAAAACCACCGGCCATGTCGCCATACAAAGTTGCGTAACCTACAGCAGTTTCACTCTTGTTTGAGGTGGTTAGCACCATTTTTCCAGTTTTATTGGAAAGCGCCATCAGCAAGATACCGCGGATTCTTGCTTGAATATTTTCTTCAGTCGCATCAGCGGGTAATCCTTTGAATTCTGGTTCAAGAGTTTTTAGCAGGACCTCAAACGCAGGTTCAATTGATAATGTTGAATGAGGGACGTTCATAGTTTCCAATTGCTTCATCGCATCATCATGGCTTATTTGTGCGCTGTAACGTGAAGGCATCATGACTGCATGAACGTGCGCGGCTCCCAGAGCATCTACAGCAATTGCCAAGGTTAAGGCTGAATCAATGCCGCCTGATAAGCCAAGTAAAACTCCGGGGAATTTATTCTTAGTGACGTATTCTTTGGTACCAAATACTAATGCTTTATAGAGCAAAGCGTCTTTATCAAGCAAAGGGGTTATAGAACCACTTAAATGTTGACCTTGTAATTCAACACTGCATAAAGTCTCTTCAAAGGCTGGGGCGCGCGCGCAAATAGTTCCTTGCCCATCGATTGCTAGTGATTGGCCATCAAATAATAACTCATCCTGACCACAAACCTGATTCACATAAATAATAGCAACACCGCGAGTGGCGTAGGATTTTAATAGTGCTTCGCGTTTTTGCTGTTTGTTTTCATCAAATGGAGAAGCATTTAAACTTAAAATAACAGATGCGCCATTATCAATTAAATCATCGACAGGGCCTACTTGCCATGCGTCTTCGCAGATGCAAATTCCTACTTTGTATTGATTTATTTCCAGAATGCATGCGGATCTTGGTCCTGGAGTAAAATAGCGTGCTTCGTCAAAAATTTCATAATTAGGTAATTTTTGCTTGTGGTATTGTGCCACTGTTTTCCCTTGATGAAAGACGCTGACGGTATTGTAGCGGCATTCCTTATCTACACTGGGATGACCAATAAGCACGTGGCACTCTTTTATTACGGCTTGAATTTGTTTTAAATGCTCATTTACAGCGTGCTGAAATTCTTTGCGAAAGAGTAAATCTTCTGGTGGATAGCCTGTTAGAGCCAGTTCAGGAACTATAATTACGTCATGTTCGGCTTGTCCATTTTTTATGATTTCAATGATTGCGTCCCGGTTGGCACTCAAAGCACCTACGCATGGATTTATCTGTGCCATAAGAATTCTTAGCTTATTTTGCATAATTATAAATTATCCTGGTAGAAAGTGCGGTAAACTAATGCACACTGATTTTGATTTAAAGTTATTATTATTAAATAGACTATAAATTGAATAAAATAAACCCTTTGTCTAGGTAAATCTAACATTATGTTAAATGAAGCACTATCAAAAATGCCAGAAGCCTTCGAGGCAAAAATATTATTGCGTGGGCAAGAATACTTTGAAAACGGGCATGTGCTGAATATTCGCCTTAGTGACGGCTTGCTCAAAGGCCGCGTTAAAGGCAGTTCCAGTCAGATTTATGACGTGCATATGGATTTAAAATCTTGGCCAGGAAAACGGGCCAGTTGTACTTGTCCTTATCAATTAAATTGCAAGCATGCAGCCGCATGTTTATTTGCCTTGCGTGATCGAGAAAAGGTAAATTCCTTGTCTCAACCAGCACATAAGCTGGATAAACGTTTGGACAGCTGGCTTAAAAATCTGCGTGCGCAAGAAGCTTCAATAGTTAAAACACATGAATCAACACATCACTTAATCTATCTTGTTGAGTTAAGGCTGGATGGCTACGAACATAAAGTAGTAGTTCGCTTGGCCTTGGCTAAATTATTAAAGCGTGGTGGTTATGGAAAAATGATTCCGTTTAACACACTCTCTGATTCTAAAAAACAGCACTTTATTGGTGACGACAATGATCTGGTGGCGCAATTATTGTTTAAATGCGGTGTTGCAAACTGGTTTGATTCTTTAACTATTCGTAACAGTGAGTTACTGGCGCGCATTATTGCCACAGAAAGAGCCTTTTTTGTTGATGATCAGGAAAGCGCTATTCAAATGGGCGAAACCTATCAAGGCACTTGCCAGTGGGTATTATCCAATAATGGCACGCAAAATTTATTATTAATGCATGAAGACGAAGTAGTTAAACCTTTATTGCTGGATGAAAGTTGGTATTTTGATTACCCTGATGTACGAATGGGTTATTTAAAAACACCTTATCCTATTAAGCAATTAGGCCATTTATTAGAGGCGCCGCCGATTCCTATTGAACAAAGCAAGTTGTTGGCTAATAAAATGGCGCAAACCTGTCCTGAATTTCCTGTACCTACCATTTTTGAAAAACAGGAAGTACGTGAGATCACGCCGATACCCAGATTGATTCTTGATACCATCAGTGAGAATGATAAAGAATTCTCTTGGCTTGATGAAGATGAAGAGGAACTTGATGCTTTATTTATCGCACAAGTTGTTTTTGATTATGCGGGCTTAATTATTGCAAGCAGCGAAGACTGCGATACAGTGGTTTGTCAGGATGAAGATGTTTTAATTCAATATAAGCGCGATAAAGAATTTGAAGCCGTAAAATTGGAAGAGGTAGATCGCTTGCTGCAGTTGCGGGCACCTAAAGCCTGGGAGAGAAATCAATGGGCTAAGGCCAAGCATGCTGATTATATTTTGCAGAACATTACTCAACCTTCTGATCTCGAATTTCTCTACAGCCAAGCCATACCTCGTTTAAAAAGCCAAGGCTGGCAGATTGAATTTATTAGTTCGGTGTATCAGGAAGTGGTCAGTGCAGATGATGTCGAGTGGTTTTCTGACTTGCAAGAAAGCACAACAGACTTTTTTTCTTATCAATTGGGTATTTTGGTTGAGGGTAAAACGGTGAGTATTGTGCCCTTGGTTGCTGAATTAATTCAGCATTACAGCGGTGATGAGTTAGATAGCCTTCCAGATGAGCAATTAGTAAAACTTCCTTTAGAAGATGGGCGCGCCTTGCAATTAGAAATGGGGCGAATTAAGCCTTTGGTTCGTTTGTTATTGCAATTTGGCTTGCGTCATATTGACGAGCAACAGCATCTGCAAATTAATAAGTACCAACTTATCTTAATGCAAGAAGCTGAATTAGCGATTGAGGCAACACGTTCACGTTGGCAGGGTGCCGAGCTTTTAAGGGATGAATTAAAACGCTTAATTAAAGCGACAGACATTCCTGAAATTCCTGTTCCTCAAGGTTTGCAAGCACAATTAAGAGATTATCAGCGTTACGGGTTAAATTGGTTGCAGTTTTTACGTACCAGTCGTTTTAGCGGTATTTTGGCTGACGACATGGGCTTGGGTAAAACAGTGCAAACTCTGACGCATATACAATATGAAAAAGAACAAGGTCGTTTAAAAACAGCCACTTTAATTATTGCACCGACAAGTCTTGTAGGAAACTGGTTCGCTGAAGCCAAGCGTTTTACGCCTGAACTGAAGGTTTTGATTTATCATGGCAGCGAACGGCATCAGGATAATTTTGATGATTATGATTTAGTGGTTTCTACTTATGGCTTGATTCATCGTGATAAAGAGAAATTTATAACTTATCCGTTTTATTACCTTATTTTGGATGAAGCGCAATTTATTAAAAATGCGCGTACCAAGACCACTCAGGTTATTCAGCAATTACGTGCCTCCCATCGCTTATGTTTGACGGGTACGCCTTTGGAAAATCATTTAGGTGAGCTATGGTCGTTGTTCCATTTCTTGATGCCAGGATTATTAGGTGATGCCAAACAGTTCAGACTTTGGTTTAGATCGCCTATCGAAAAACACGCAGATGCTGAGCGACGTGAAGTACTGGCAAAAAGGGTGAAACCTTTTATTTTGAGAAGAACCAAGAATCAGGTGGCGAGTGAATTACCGCCTAAAACTGAAATGACTCGCACCATAGAAATTGCAGGTCCTCAGCGTGATCTGTATGAAGCCATCCGTATGAGCATGGAAAAGAAGATTCGCGATGCAATTGTGAAGCAAGGTTTGGGTAAAAGTCATATTATTATTCTAGATGCATTGCTTAAATTGCGGCAGATTTGCTGTGATCCACGCTTGTTGTCTTTGCCTGAGGCAGCAATTGCTCATGGCACTTCAGCGAAGCTCGAAGCTTTGATGGATTTGTTGGATAATTTGGTTGAAGAAGGCCGAAGAGTATTAGTCTTTTCACAATTTACATCCATGCTGAAATTAATTGAAGATGAGTTAATTGCCAGAAAATACGATTATTTAAAATTAACCGGACAAACACAAAACCGACAAGATATGGTTGAGAAGTTTCAAGAGGGAAAAACTCCGGTCTTTTTAATCAGCTTAAAAGCGGGTGGAACAGGCTTGAACTTAACACGTGCGGATACGGTAATTCATTATGACCCTTGGTGGAATCCAGCAGTTGAGGATCAGGCAACGGACAGAAGTCATCGAATTGGTCAGGAAAACCCGGTGTTTGTTTATAAATTAATTACGTCAGGTACGGTTGAAGAAGCCATTTTAGGAATGCAAGAACGCAAAAGACAATTGGTTGATGGTATTTTGTCTTCAGAACCTGGTAAAGCGATTAGTTTAAGTGAAGAAGACATTGAACAGTTTTTTATGCCTTTGAGTTAAAAAAGTTCCGTTATTCTGAGTGAAGGGAAGGATCATTGTCATTAAGTTAACGTTAATTATGGATAAGAGAGCCTTTAAATCCAGTCTCTACCTTGATCCGTTCGTGCTGAGGAGGAGCAATAAGCGACGTCTCGAAGCATTTGCACCAAGACTATAACCCTGTACGAATGCTTCGAGACGGCGTAAACGCCACCTTAGCACGAACGGTTCTGCGGGAGGTGGTAAATCTAATCAGACGACTGGATTTTTTTTAAATTAAAAACTGGCATCATGACAAATGTTAGCTTAAGCTTGTACATGATTATCATCATGGAGAAAAATATGAATTTATGGAAAGTTGCTTGTAGTTTTATTTTTGCTGTTTCTTGCGCTTCTACAGCTATCGCTGCGTCACCAGTAGGTAACTGGACAACAGTTGATGATAAGACTGGTGAAAAAAGAGCTGTAGTTACTATCAGTGAATCAGGTGGTGTTTTGAGTGGTGTGATTGATAAAGTATATCCACAACCAGGCGATACCGGAATGTGCCATTCATGCCCAGGTGCATTTAAGGGTAAAAAAGTTCAAGGTTTACGTTTTGTATGGGGCTTGAAACAAGACGGCGAAAACGAATGGAGTGGTGGTTCTATTCTTGATCCTAAAACAGGTAAAATTTATAAAGCTAAAATGTCCCTGAAGGGAAATAAGCTTTATGTTAGAGGTTATGTAGGCGTATCTTTATTAGGTCGTACACAAGTTTGGGTCAGATAATCTGATTTATATGTCATCCTGCATTACATGCAGGATGACAAGCTCTCAAAAGATCATTACAATACTTTTTGTCCAAAATTGCTAATGCGTGCCTAATATGTATGATCTGAAAAACTCCAAAAAAACCGTTGATCCATTAAAGCGTCCTCCTCACTCAGCTGAAGCGGAGCAAGCCATTATTGGTGGCTTGATGCTGGATAATCAGGTTTGGGATAAAATCAGTACTAAATTGTGCGAAGCAGATTTTTATCGTACTGAACACCGAATTTTATTTAGATCCATTATCGCATTAGCAAAAAAAGATCAGCCTTTTGATGTGGTCACTTTACTTGATGCTCTAAAATCAGTTAATGAACTGGATGATGCTGGTGGTGAAGCTTATTTATTTGAATTGGCTAATAATACACCCAGTGTTGCTAACGTCAGCGCGTATGCTGATATCGTTCGCGAAAAATCAGTTCAAAGACAGCTTATCGCAGTAGCTACTGAAATTGCAGATTCAGCTTATAATCCTGAAGGAAGGGAAGTACCTGAATTGTTGGATATGGCTGAAAGCCGAGTGTTTGCTATTGGTGAACAAACTGGTGGCGATGGTGGCCCTGAAAGTATTAAATCAGTTTTAGTGCGCGCAGTAGAAAAAATTGATGCCTTGTACCACAATGGCGATTCAATTACAGGTCTTGCCACAGGCTTATCTGACTTAGATGAAATGACCTCTGGTTTGCAACCTTCAGATTTGGTCATTGTAGCCGGTCGTCCATCGATGGGTAAAACAACTTTGGTAATGAATATGGCAGAGCATGCTGCCATTAAATCAGGGAAACCTGTACTGGTATTCTCCATGGAGATGCCCTCGGATTCTTTGGCAATGAGAATGATGTCCTCGCTAGGACGGATTGACCAGCATAAAATTAGAACCGGTAAGCTTGATGATGATGATTGGCCTCGTGTGACCTCAGCCGTTCACATGCTCTCAGAAGCACCTTTATTCATTGATGATACTCCGGCATTAAGTCCTTCGGAAATGCGTGCCAGAGCACGGCGTTTAGCCAAAGAGCATGGCTCTGTTGGCCTTATCGTAGTGGATTATTTGCAATTGATGAAAATCCCTGGCTTTAACGCTGAAAATAGAACTGCTGAGATCTCGGAAATTTCACGAAGTTTGAAATCGCTTGCTAAAGAATTGCAAGCACCAGTAATTGCACTGTCTCAGTTAAACCGAAGTCTTGAGCAACGTGCGGACAAACGACCTGTTATGTCTGACTTGCGGGAATCAGGTGCGATTGAGCAGGATGCGGATTTAATCTGCTTTATTTATCGAGATGAAGTCTATAATGAAGACAGTCCTGATAAAGGCACCGCTGAAATTATTATCGCCAAGCAAAGAAATGGACCTATTGGTAAAGTGCGCGTAGCCTTTATTGGTAAATATACTCGCTTTGAAGATTTGGCATTTAATGGTTACCAAGGGGTAGATTAACGTGTCACGACCCACACGCTTAGTAGTAGAGCCTAGTGCTTTACTGCACAATCTGGCGCAAATCAGACGATTTGCTCCGGGGAAAAAAATTATTACTATGGTTAAGGCAAATGCCTATGGTTGTGGTTTGCATGCGGTTGTTCCTGTCTTGGAAGGGAAGGTTGATGCCTTTGGAGTAGCCTGCATTGAAGAAGCTCAAGTCATTCGCAAAATGGGCAGCAGAACCCCGTGTATTTTGTTTCAGGGCGTATTTAGTCCTGATGAATTTAAAATGGTTTCCCAATATCAGCTAGGTTGCGTTTTACATCAACCCCATCAAGTACAATGGCTTTTGGATACGCCATTAGATACCCCTGTTAAATTATGGATTAAAGTGAATACAGGCATGCATCGTCTAGGCTTTAAGCCTGATGAGTTGCAGGGCGTGATGACGGCGTTGCAGGGCTGTCCCTGGGTTGATAAAGACATTGGTTTAATGACTCATCTTGCCTGTGCTGATGAGCCTGAGCGTATTGAAAACGCGCAGCAAATTGCTTTGTTTGAACGTATATCTGTGGCGGGTTTTAATCAGCGCAGTATTGCAAATTCTGCAGCGATTATTTCTTTTCCACACACCCATGCTGATGTAGTACGACCTGGAATCATGCTTTATGGTGTTTCGCCTTTTGCTAATAAGACTGCTATTGATTTAGGTTTGGTTCCTGTAATGCGTTTTGTTTCTGAAATTAGTGCGGTGCATGATAATCCATCGTTTGCTCAGGTAGGATACAGCGGCACCTGGAGCAGTGAGAAACCATCCCGTATTGGGATTGTGGCTGCAGGATATGGTGATGGATATCCACGTCATATTGCTGCGAATACTCCAGTTTGGGTGCAGGGTAGGGAAGTGTTTATTGTGGGTCGTGTCTCTATGGACATGCTCGCTGTGGATTTAACCGATCATCCGGATATTAAACCTGGTGCGCCAGTAGAGCTTTGGGGAACGCATGTTTTGGTGGAGCGAATTGCCCAGGCAGCAGGTACTATAGGCTACGAATTACTATGTCAAATTTCTGAAAGAGTGCGTCACGATTAGGTATGGATAATAATTGTACGTGGTGTTAGAATGATTTCGATTTTTACACTCCTTAAATCTGGTGATATGTCATGAAAAAATTAGCTATTGCATCATTATCTTTGTCTTTATTGTTAGTAGGCTGTGCCGAAATGAATAATGAAGGTGTGGGTACCATTTCTGGTGGTGTTATTGGTGGATTGCTCGGTAGTCAATTTGGTAGTGGTTCTGGTCAAGTAGCTGCAGCAGCTGGCGGTGCGCTTATTGGTGCTTTTTTAGGTGGCCAAATTGGTAAGAGTATGGACAGACAAGACCGAATGGAAATGCAACGCGCTTTAGAAACTGCGCCCACAGGTAGAGCTGTAGTCTGGTCAAACCCAGATACTGGTTATCGTTACACAGTGCAACCTACAAGAACGTATTACCGTGAGCGTTTGCCTTGTCGTGAATACACTACAAGGGCATTGATTGATGGACAAACTCAAATAATTCGGGGAAGTGCCTGCCGTCAGCCTGATGGTTCATGGCATGTAGTGCACTAAAAAATGCCGTCATCCAGAGCGTAGCGAAGGATCTCCATTCAGATGGCACTGTGCCACGTTCGGGAGATCCTTCGCTGCGTTTTGGATGACGGTATAATTAAACCTCTTTTACTTTTTCTCTTTCTTCATTTCTTTAGTGCCACAACAAGCACATGCACAGTTATTGAATCTGTTATATAGCCAAGCAATAATAAAGGCCATAATAAAGGCATCAACAAAGGCGATAAGTGCTCCAAAGATACTGCCTTTAATTGATGGAGCATAACCAGGATATAAGTTACCCATCGAAACCACAAAATCATGTCCGTAAGCGTAATAAGTAGCCGCTAAGCCTAAAAATAAGATAGCGATACCCCAGAGAACACCAAATGCAAGCCCTAAAGCTACTGCGTTTAATTTGCAACCGTTCATCGTCCTTATCTCCCTATAATGTTAACTGCCCTAATTTAGTTAATTAAATTACAATTAACCTAAATTAATTATAGATCTACTTCTCACTAAGTAATAGTATTTTACAAATTGAAAAATATAGTGCCTCTAATTGATGCAGGTCGTTTAATAAAACGCTCTCATTAATCTGATGAATCGTGGCATTAACTGGCCCCAGTTCAATTACTTCAACTCCGTATGGAGCAATAAAACGACCATCAGAAGTACCACCACTAGTCGATAATTCAGGCGCAGTTCCTAACACTTCAGTAATGGCTTGTTGTGCACTGTCTAAAAGTGCGCCCCTAGCGGTTAAGAAAGGTTCGCCACTTAAACGCCATTCAATATTCGGTTGCAGCTGGAATTCATTAAAGGTAGCTATTACCTTTTCTTTTAATGAGTTTTGGCTTTGCTCTGTTGAATAGCGGAAGTTTAAATGCAGGACTAATTCGCCAGGAATAATATTGGAAGCGTGGCCACCTGAATGAATGTAGGTAATTTGCATGGAAGTTGGCGGAAAATAATCATTGCCTTTATCCCAGCATGTGGAGGTCAGCTTAGTAAGTGCTGGGCTTATTGTGTGGATGGGATTCTCCGCTAAATGAGGATAAGCCACATGTCCTTGTTTTCCTTGCACGCTGATTTTAGCGCTTAAGGAGCCACGTCGGCCTATTTTTATCACATCACCCACATGTTTCGTGCTGGAAGGTTCGCCAACCACACAATAATCAATATGAATGCCTTGGTCTTTTAATTTCTGCATGACGTAAGGCGTACCTAAGTCGTAATCATCACCTTCTTCGCCACTGGTAATCAAAAAACCTAATTGACCTGGAAAATCAGGATAAGCATCAGTAAAGCGCTGCGCCATTAACATCATGCAAGCAAGGCTTCCCTTCATGTCGGCAACGCCACGCCCATAAAGCATGCCATCTTCTTCAACTAATACGAAGGGATCGGTGTTCCATTTTGCTGCATCGCCTATAGGTACCACGTCAGTGTGTCCGGCAAATACCAACAAAGGACCTTCGTTTCCATAAGAAGCAAAGAAATTGGATACTGGACCTTGATTCATTCGTTCGCAGCTAAATCCTGCTTGCTGAAAATATTGAATCATAAATTCCTGACACCCCGCATCATCAGGAGTAATCGATGCGAAGCTGATAAGTTGTGATAAAAGGTTTTTTAGTTCTGACATTTTAATTGGCTCTTAGCAATTCATTGATGCTGACTTTAGCTCTGGTTTTTTCATCTACTTGTTTCACAATGACTGCGCAATACAAACTGTGGCTTTTGTCTTCACTGGGTAAATTACCAGCAACAACCACAGAGCCTTCAGGAATGCGACCGTAGCTGACTTCACCTGTAATGCGGTTGTATATCTTGGTGCTTTGTCCTAAATAAACGCCCATGGAAATTACGGAGTTTCGCTCGACAATCACTCCTTCAACTACTTCAGAGCGGGCGCCAATAAAGCAATTGTCTTCGATAATTGTTGGATTAGCCTGTAAGGGTTCTAATACACCACCAATGCCTACACCACCAGAAAGATGAACGTTTTTACCAATTTGCGCGCAAGAACCCACAGTTGCCCAGGTATCAACCATAACGCCTTCATCAATATAAGCGCCTATATTTACAAAAGAGGGCATCAAGATGCTGTTTTTAGCGATGTACGCTCCTTTCCGTACCACCGCGCCAGGCACAACGCGTACGCCTGTTTGTTGAAACTGTTCTTCGGTATAACCCGTGTATTTAAGAGGAACCTTGTCATAAAATTGACAGAAGCCTGAGTCAATAATTTGATTGGGGAATAATTTAAAGGATAAAAGAACGGCTTTTTTGATCCACTGATGTACTACCCATTCATTATTTATTTTTTCTGCAACACGGTACTGGCCACTATCAAGGCAAGATAATACTTCATTAACTGCAGTCACTAATTCTGGAGCAGCATTAGTGATGGATAAAGTTTGACGTGCTTCAAAAGCCTGTTCAATAATAGTTTGTAATGTGTGCATGTGGTGTTCCTTTTTTATAAATATAATTATGGCCTTTGTTTTTAACACTGAGCCAGAGCATGATCCAAATCAGCTTGCAAATCATCGATGTGTTCTATCCCAACTGAAAGTCGGATAAAGCCATCTTCTATGCCTAATTCTTTACGTTTTTCAGGAGGTATTGAGGCATGAGTCATGATTGCTGGATGTTCTATTAAGCTTTCAACACCACCAAGACTTTCAGCTAAAGTAAATAATTTACAAGCGGCTAAAAATCGTTTGGCTTCTTCCAAACCACCTTGCAGTACTATGGAAATCATCCCGCCAAAAGCACTCATTTGTTCTTTTGCTAATTGATGCTGTGGATGACTGCTCAGTCCTGGGTAAATCACTTTGCGTACTTTAGGATGTGTACTGAGCCAATTCGCCAAATGCTGCGCGTTTTCGCAATGTCTTTCCATGCGCAAAGACAAGGTTTTTAAACTTCTGAGTATTAAAAAGCTATCAAAAGGTCCGGCAACGCCACCGCAGGAATTATGCAGGAATGCAACTTTTTCGGCTAAATCGGGATTATCACCAACCACTACAACACCGCTGACCACATCCGAATGACCATTTAAATATTTTGTTGCTGAATGCAGAACAAGATCAAATCCTAATTCAAGTGGACGCTGAATCCATGGTGTTGCAAAAGTATTATCTACCACACTAATTAATTTATGACGTTTGGCAATGGCAGCTATTTCACGTAAATTAGCTAATTTTAGCATCGGATTCGACGGAGTTTCTACCCAAATCATCCGTGTTTTCGGAGTGATTGCTGCTTCAATAGTGCGTGGATCAGTCATATCAACGAAAGAAAAGGACAATTTGGAAGTGCGGGTTTTTACTTTATCAAACAGGCGAAAGGTACCGCCATAAAGATCATCCATTGCAATTACATGATCGCCAGAGTCTAATAGATCAACCACTGTGTTGATTGCGGCCATTCCTGAAGCAAAGGCAAAACCTCGTTGACCTGATTCCAGACTGGCAATGCAGGCTTCGTATGCTGCGCGTGTAGGATTTTGTGTGCGTGAGTATTCATAGCCTTGGTGTACGCCAGGGGCACTTTGTCTGTAAGTAGATGTGGCATAGATAGGTGTCATGACGGCACCAGTACTTGGACAAGGTTCTTGGCCTGCATGAATGGCGCGTGTATCAAAGTGATTTTTTTTCATTAATACGGTTTCCTTATTTTTGTCTGGTCGTCAGAGTTTATGTGAGCTATTCTAGTGATGTATCCTGGGATAGGCAAGGTATCAATTTTTAAGAAATTCAGCGAGAATAGGGTAGTATTTAAGATAAGTTATACAAATTAATCAAGGGTATTTGGAACATGAAATTTGATTTGCATTATTTATTGTCATCAAAGTACGCACAATGGATAAGCCTTGCTTTAATTTTGCTTTTTTTAGTATTAATTATTACTGAATGCAGCATGTTGCGACTTTCTCCAGGCAATGTGACACCTGTGCCTGAAACAGATAAAACTCTGCTTGTGGCCGCTAAACGTGATTCGTTTGAATCTATTTTAGACTCTTCTTTATTTGGTGTGTACGTTCCTAATGATTTAAGTGAATCCAGTGTTAAAAAATCCATGCTGGATGTTACTTTGGTTGGTATATTATTTGCAGACAACATTAATGACTCCCAAGTGATCATTCATTCTGCAGGTGGTGTGGAACGAACTTATAAATTAGGTGATAGCATACCTGGAGATGCTGTGATTAAACGTATTATGGCAAACGGGGTTTTGGTTGAGCGACAAGGGAATTTAGAGAGTTTAAGTTTACCTAAAAATGAATTAACTTTTGAGCCAGTGGCTAAGCCATTAAAAGAGGAATAAATCTCATGAGACGTTTATTTAAGTTATTATCGGTTGTCATTTTTATTCCAACACTGGCAGCTTGCGTTTTTGGATCGATAAGTTTGCGCGAAGGAATTAACAGTTTTAAAGTTGAAGATTATCGAAGAGCATTTGTTCGTCTTAAACCTTTGGCAGAAAGAGGAATGCCTGATGCACAGTATGCAGTAGGTTATATGTATTATTACGGTAGAGGTGTTGTGGAAGACCGTAAAAAAGCATGGTTTTGGATTAATGCCGCTGCTAATTTAGGGCAGCCTGATGCAAAAGTCGCGATTCAGATTTTAGATGGGAATACGACAAAATAACCACCTGTCGTCCAGAGCTGGATTTATTTCTCTTCTCCCGTTTGGGAGAAGGGATAGACTCTTAGTGCAGTGATCCTTCGTGACGGAATTAAACCAACTCCAAAATCTTACTCGTTGGTCTGGCCAAACCTAATGAACTCAAATCCTCTTTTGCAAACCATTGTCCTTTCACTTCAGCTACTGATCTACCCAAGGCTTTAGTTTTTATTTTCAGGGCGTTAATTTCCAAATGAAAATGACTAAAGCGGTGTTTAAATGCAATTAGTTTTGTTGGCTCGTTTCCAGATAAATCATACTTTCGACGTATGTATTCAAGAGGGCAGTTGCCTTCATCCAAACTGGGCAGGCACCACAAACCACCCCATAGTCCTGCGGAGGGTCTTCTTTCCAAATAGATACGTCCTTCTTTATTGCATAAAACCAATAATTGCTGTTGTTGCACGGGTACCGGTTTTTTAATTTTTTTCGTTGGAAATAAATGCTGTTCTTGATACTTCAAAGCCAGGCAATTATTTTGTAAGGGGCAATTCAAGCAATTTGGTTTTTTTAAGGTACAACAAGTCGCACCTAAATCCATAATCGCCTGAGTGTAATCAGCGCATTGTTCTTCGGGCATGCAGGCATCAGCCAGTTCCCATAAATTTTTTTTTATTTGAGCCTGTTCAGGATAACCATTAATAGCAAAAAAACGGGTTAAAACGCGCTTTACATTCCCATCTAAAATAGCTGTTGGTTGATTATACGCTTGCGATAAAATAGCCGCTGCAGTTGACGGCCCGATTCCGGGTAATTCAATCAATAAATCTAGGGATTCAGGAAAGATACCCTGATATTTTTCTGCGATTATTTGTGCTGTATGATGCAAATTTCTGGCGCGGCTGTAATAACCAAGACCTGACCATAAAGAAAGTACTTCATCTTCGCTTGCATTGGCTAAGTCATTAATGTTGGGAAAGCGATGCATAAATCGTTCGAAATAGGAAATAACGGTTTGTACTTGAGTTTGCTGTAACATCACTTCAGAAACCCAGACTCTGTACCCTGTCCGTGGAATTTGCCAAGGTAAATTTTTGCGTCCATGCACGGCAAACCAGTTGAGTAAAGGTTTGCTAAATTGCTCGTATAATCTCTCAGTGTTCACTATTAATACTTATTTATTTGTTCTGCAAAATGGTACCTTAAATTTCAATTGATTAATACCTGTCCATGATGCAAAAATTTTTTTTTTAAATGCATAGCGAAGTGCTGATATATAGTCTATCGTTTTATTAGTCCCCGATTAAAACTCAGGATTTGCTCGTCAAATCAAGGAGATATTATGCGCCAAAAATACTATGAAATAGTCTTGCTAAAACCAACAGCTGTTTTTCTGGCTTTTTTGGCTTCGCAATTACCTGAGACTAAATTACCTGATTTAAGATTATTGCAAATTGATAATACGGCTTATGTAATCCCCAAACGAGATTCTGATGAAGAGACTCTTGATGAGATTGAAAAACATTTTTCTACGATGTTTCGACACGAGATTTGTCGTTGGTTAGGTGATAAAGCGCGCAGTGCAATGGAAACCAATTTTCTGGATTTTCTGTGCTGCTTCAAATTTGAAATGCATAATCATATTATTTTGATGGAACCGTCAATTACTGAGGGACGACAGTTAATACTCCTAAAACCACGGATGGCATTATTGAATTGGCTTAAATCAGTAACGGAAAACCAGGAAGATTTAGTGGAGGTAGTAGAGCGGGTGGAACTCGCTCATTTAGAAGAAAATGCTACGGTGTTGGTAAAGAATTTTTCTAATTTAACGGAAATTAAACCCTTTATAAAACACTATTACCAGCCTCTTTTTTCAACTGCTATGAGCCGTATATCAAATCAATCGCGACAATGGCCGGTGATTGATTCTTTTCAATCATTCAGCAAGTATTTTGCTATTGAAATACATACACAATTGATACATTTGCCTCAGTAAGGAGTTGTTCATGGAGCCTGTAAGTATCGCGCTAATTTGTGCTGCGGCGTTTGGAACGGTAATGGTTATTGCGGCATTTGTACGGCAAATATTATTAAGCCGAGATAAAAAATTAAATGATGAAGCGCAAAGCAGGGCATTGGCTCAGGAGGCTCTTGAGCTTGAAAAAATACGTATACAAATGCAAAATAATCATCGTTTCATCAATCATTATAATATGCTTGGCGACAACAAAGAGGCTATTGAGTATTTAGATACCCAAATAGACAGGATTTTTAAAGAGAAAGCAAAATGCATTGAGATGTACGGCCAAAAGGTACTTATAAAATCCATGGCTATTGTAAGCTCTGGAGGGATTTCAGCTGAAGTAAAAGCAGCCTGCGATCAATTAAGAGAGAGTTGTGAGTTACTTATCACAATGTATGATAATGAGCTTAAGGGTTTTCAAGAAAAAAGAGCTGCAGAATGGGGCAATCATACCCTGTTACAACAAAAGATTTTAGAGCAAGAAGCGGCGCGCAATGCCAGTTTGGATGAAGTATACAAACAGCATTCCAGTATTTTAGAAAAAGTATTTCTTCGTCATATTGATGCTGGCGGGATATTTGCAGTTAAAGGCATTGAAGCAGGAACAACGTCTTTTAAAGACATGTTGATGGCACCTATAAATTTATTAATGGCCTATTTTGGTCGTGTTGCGGTGGTGCCAGGTATTTCATTAATGCATACAAAGGTGGAGCATGTTGCGCGAATGAATGTTGATCAAGTGGAGAAGGAGATTAACAGTCCTAGTCCTGAGGATGCTTATCAGGGGGATAAGGATCAAGTACCTGAGCCGGTGGAAGTAAACGAAGACTCGTATTCACTTTCAATGTTTTAATACCCCTCATTAGCGATCAAAACCGCTCTATTTGTCTTGATCGCAACCATGTGCGCTAAATTCATTCTTTTAAGTCAAATGATGACATTTTTGTCAATCTATATTACAATCTTGCAGCATAGAGAGGAATGCGGTAATTTTAATAATTTGGTTTGGAGTGTAACAGTATGATACAACGTAGTTTATGGCTTATTTCTATTATTTTATGTTTTATCTTCGCAGTCCCAAGTTATGGCTTGAGTTTGGATTCTCTTCTTCCTGATGAGCAAAATACAATAAAAGTATTTCAGCAAGCATCACCAAAAGTAGTTTATGTGCATCGTTTGGCGACCGTAATTAAACAGCATTCGTTACAAAAAATGCAAGTTCCTGATGGAGCCGGTTCAGGTATTATTTGGGATGATAAAGGACATATTGTAACTAATTATCATGTTATTAAAGGCGCTGATAAATTAGCTATTACCTTGAACAATATGACCGTCCCTGCAGAAGTAGTGGGTGCTGAGCCTCGTAAAGACATCGCAGTCTTACAAATAAAAGCACCACGTGCTTTAGCTTTGTTAAAAACATTTAAACCCTTTGATATAGTACATCTTACTGATTTGATTGTTGGCCAAAAAGCAATTGCTATTGGTAATCCTTTTGGTTTGGATCACAGTTTATCTAAAGGCGTTGTTTCTGCATTAGGCAGGCAAGTTCCAGGAGTGGGTGGTGTTACAATCCATAATATGATCCAGACGGATACACCAATTAATCCAGGTAATTCAGGCGGTCCTTTATTGAATAGCGCAGGTCAATTAATTGGTTTAAATACCATGATTTATTCACATACCGGCTCTTCAGCAGGTATTGGCTTTGCTGTTCCAGCAGATGATATTGCCCATTTGGTAACACAAATTATTCAGCATGGACGTGTGGTATTATCAGGTATTGGAATTCAAAGTGTTGCTCCTAATATCGCTCAAAAACTAGGTGTGCATAAGGGTATATTGGTTGCTGATGTATTGCCTGGAACTCCTGCATCCCGCTTGCATTTGCAAGGCACACATCGTGATGCTTGGGGGCGTGTTGTTTTAGGTGATGTGATTGTGGCACTTAATGGTCACGCCGTGAATAATTATGATGCCTTATATAATCTGCTGACTGAAATAAAAGTAGGTGAGAAGGTAACTATTTCGGTTCAACGCGGTAATCGACAAATTGATGTAGCAATGAACACTATAGATATTTCAGGCGTTTAAAAAGTTACCAAGTCGCAGCGTTGATACGCTGCGTTTTTTTGTTTTTTGGAGCAGTATATTAACGCCAGTTCTGGATAAGGAAAGAGAACAATTCAATGTGGGTTGGGCCTCGGCCCAACAGGAGAGCGCTGCGACTTCAATATAATTGGTTTAGTGCCAAGCTCTTGTTTGACGCATAAGAAGTCGCTGCGCTCTCCTGTCGGGCTAAAAGCCCAACCTACAACGATTTTGACTGCTCTTATCCAGAACTCGCGTTACATTAAGGGGATAGGGATGTTACTTGTTAAAGATGAATCACTTTTATTATTAATTGATGTACAGGGAAAACTTACTCCCGCAGTATTGGACAGTGAAGCATTCATTGCTCGTTGCGAATGGCTTTTAAAATTAGCCCAAAAGTTGGATGTCCCCATATTAGTAAGCGAACAATATCCTAAAGGGCTTGGTCCCACGCTCGAACAATTTCATCCGTATTATAATCAGGAACACTGCATTGCTAAGACGCATTTTTCTTGTATGAGCGATGAAAATTACGTTCGTCATTTAAAGCAATTTAATAAAAAACAATTAGTTTTGATTGGAATTGAGGCTCATGTTTGCGTGTTACAAACAGCACTTGAAATGAAACAACAAGACTTTGAGGTCTTTGTGGTTGTTGATGCGGTAAGCAGCAGAGGTGAGCAAAATTTGAAATACGGTTTGAAGCGGATGAAACAAGAAGGCGTTCATTTGGTTACTGCGGAAATGGTATTCTTTGAATGGATAAGAAAAGCAGGAACTCCAGAGTTTAAAGAGCTAAGCAAAGAGTTTTTGTAATTTCAGGAATTTTAAGTTAGGGAGAATTATAGTGAATTTTACAAATCAAATTGCATTAATTACCGGTGGTGCTTCGGGCATGGGAAAGGCCTGCGCACAGTATCTGCAGCAACGGGGAATGCGTGTTGTGATATGGGATAAGCAAGAAGACGCTCAAAGCGATGCGGAGTTGTTTATTCAATGCGATGTGACTCAAGATGAGTCGGTAGAACAAGCCATGCAACAAACCATAGCACGATTAGGTACTCCTCGTGTCTGTGTTAATTGTGCAGGAATAGCTCCGGCAAAACGCATCGTAGGTAAAGAGGGCGCCATGCCTTTAGCTGCTTTTAAACAAGTGATTGAAGTGAATTTGATTGGTACGTTTAATGTCATGCGCGTAGTGGCACACGCAATGTCTGGTTTGGAGTTGGAACGTACATCGCAGGAGCGAGGAGTGATTATTAATACGGCCTCTATTGCTGCTTTTGAAGGCCAAATAGGCCAGGCTGCGTACAGTGCTTCTAAAGGCGGTATTGTGTCTATGACTTTGCCTGCCGCCCGTGAGCTGGCGCAATTTGCTATTCGAGTAAATACGATTGCCCCTGGATTGATTGCCACACCGTTGTTATTGAATATGCCTCAAGAAGTGCAGGATAGTTTAGCTGCAACGGTTACTTTTCCTAAACGCTTAGGACGACCGGAAGAGTTTGCTTCTTTAGTGGCGCATGTCATTGAGAATGAGATGCTTAATGGTGAAGTCATTCGTTTAGACGGTGCGCTGCGTATGCGTTAAGTGGTTATCTTTATGTGAGCCCAACCTATAACTCTTAACTTAACGTCAGTTCTGGATAAGGGAGGCCATTAGATCTCCAGTTCCTACAGTGATCCGTTCGTGTTGAGGAGGAGCAATAGCGACGTCTCGGAGCATTTGCGCCAAGACTATAACTATGATGTAGTTAAGAATGAAAAGTGGTGTTCTATTGAGGTTATATTTTATGTACCCAAACGATATTAGAGAAATTTTTAAAAAAATAATTATTATTTTTTGGATGTTTTGGTGGCTTATTGCCTTGTGGACTGATGTGGTGGGTATTTTAGCTCATTATGGAATGCTTATAAAAAGTTGGGCTCCTGACACCAATTTTCCTTTTTTAGTTAACTCACTAAAGATGTATCCTTTGCCAACTTGGGCGCCATTATTATTATTTATTTGTATTCTAATGGGGGCATTTGTAGCAACTGCGGCTTTTATTTGGACCTGCTTTAGTTTAAATAAAGAAGCTAAGGTCTGGATGAGAAGGGCGGATATCGCATTTGTTGTTTCACTTACTTTTTGGCTGGCATTTTTCCTGGCAGATCAATTGGTAATGAAATTTGATTTGGAAGAAAATCACATGGTACAGGGTGGTTTTCTGCTATTAACTTATTTAATGCTTTACTTACTACCTCATGAACAATAGTGATTTTATACTGGTCCGCGACCAATAATCAATTATTCATGAATGTGTCTGTAAGTCTATTTTGTGAAAGTTAACGTCGTCCATAGCGTAGCGAAGGATTTCCTAAATGTGGCTTAGTGCCATTTGATTGGAGGTCCTTTGCTACGCTATGGGTGACGTTTTTAAGAAGAAAGCTTAAGCTTTTTCGTGGTGTCTGTTTTCACTTGATGACGATAAATCACCATGAGAATTATAAACACTTACTGCATCAGGTTTGTTTCCTGATAAAGTATTAATAATTTCCTGGCGAACGTACATGTTATTGGCGATTACTTGGCCATTCACTGTATTTAATTCGCGACAGATAGCCAAACAATCAACTAATTTACTGTTTAATGTTGTAACTCGTTGTGCCTCTGATGGAGAGCATTCTTTAAGAAAATCTTTTAGTGCGGCTGCAGCTGTTTGATCTATATTATCATTAATCAAGGCCAAGCGTTTACTAGCACTTTCTTCAAGCTTGCCGGATAATTCCTGTTTTTTACTCGCTAATTCTTCTAATAGCGGGAATTGGCGGGTTTCCAGAATGGTTTTTTCTTCCAGTAATAAAGCATTAAGCGCCTCGACCCAGGTAACTTCCTGTTCTAAGTGACTGCATAATGCATTTAATTTAGCATTGTCCATTATTTTGCCTTAAAAATTAAATCGTCTCGGCATTATTTAACATTTTTGTGGCAATTTTGTCACTATTAATTTGATAATTACCTAATTCAATTTCAGCTTTAAAATATAAAACACGGGCTGCGTTGATATCAGGAACCTCTTGAAGCATCTTTTTAATTGCTTCTAATTGCTTTGAGGTGCTGCTGATACTGACATTATCATCATAGGATGAGGCGCCATCGGTTAAAATTTTATTGATTTCAAGCTGTTTTGTTTTCAAACGGTTGTCTGACTCTATAGGTTTTGCAAGAGCGGAATCACTAATTTGATTAAACATAAACTTATCCTCGATCACGTTTGATATGTGTATCTTTCGTACTGACGACCTATAGACTGCAAAAAAACGCGCCAGCAAAGACTTTATCGGCAGTGTTGAAAAAACCTTTAGTATTTTTTTGCAAATTTATTAAATAATTACATTTACCTTCTTTTTCCCGGCAACCTGGGCTTCAATAATTTTTTTAGAAGACAGATTTTTAACACGCACCGTTTCGCCTATTGCACCTTCATTTATTGCAATGCCATCCATGCTGATTACTAAGTTGTTACTTTTCATAATGATAGCGACTTTTTCACCTTTATGAATTACTTTTTCCAGCTCTACATAGCGTGGGTTAATCGGGGTGTTTATAGGAATATTTTGTTTGCACGATTGCCCGATTAAATCATCAATATCATTAAAGTAGCCGTTTTTTAAACGATGAATGTTTATTTCTGCTCGATAGAGATCGCTTTTAGTGATTAGTTCTCCTTTAAGAAGAGAGCGTTTTGCCAAATAGACGGTTTTTAAGATAGTGATTCTAATAGGAACATACAAAGACCAATGATTATCCAGTTCTTTGCATTTTACTCCAAGGGTGTTGGTACTCAATATAGGAGATTGATAAGGATTAAAAACTGCCAGCTTATCTTCAGCGCATTCTTTAAGGCTCAGGCGTGAATCTATTCTATCGGCATTGACGTGAATCTTACCTTCTTTATATGATGCTAATTTCTTATGAACGTATTCTTCCACTTTATGACTTAACACTTCAGGTGACTGAGTAGCCTCTGCAAACAAACCCGCACTTGCAAAAAATAGTAAAACACTTAGTATGCTCTTTTTCACTACAATCCTCTTTTTGAATCCGGCTATCCGTTAGCAAATAGTGTATCAGTTTTGGGAGTTTATATCATGATGAGTCGTTCTAATATTTTTTGCATGATGCTGTTTGCTGTTCTTGTTTTTAAAGTACATGCAGACAGCCATCATCCACAGGAATTTTTGCAATCAATCAGTGGTTCTAAAAATGAAGGCGAACAAATTTATAATCATTTTTGTGTGAATTGTCATGCAGCCAAACCATTAATTCCTTTGGGCGCGCCAAGAATAGGTGAGGTGAAAGATTGGAAAATACGTTTAAAACAAGGGATGGAAGTATTGTTTCAACACAGCAACGAAGGATTCAATGCGATGCCGGCACGTGGTGGATGCTTCGAATGTACAGATAAACAGCTTATTTTGGCAATTAAATACATGTTGCCGAAGCAAAAAAAAATATCAATCAAATGAACGAGATAGTCATAAAATGAGCAGAAAGTAAAAAATATTTGTAAAAAATGCTAAATAAATTTCCAATTCTCCCGATACAGTAAAAAAAAGAGGGAGAAAAAAAGTGAAAAAATATCTACTGTTAGTACCTGTTAGTGCTTTAGCTGTATCTTGTTCTTCGATGGATCGTGGCGTGCCTGTTGTGGATGACGCCGGATACACTCACTACACAAAAAGTATGAGTAGTGACCATAAAGGAACAGGAAATTTTCCTAAACAACGAGTAGCTACAGGGAAAAAGGTCTTTATCTTTGATCCTAAAGCAACTGCATGGGCTGCTTATGATGCCGATGGGAAACGAGTGAATACCGGTAGTGCTTCAGGTGGTAAAGATTTCTGTGAGGACACGGGTCGGGGATGTCGCACAGTGACTGGAACATATAAAGTGTATTCCAAAAAAGGTGAAGACTGTACTTCCAGTCTTTATCCAATAGAAACAAATGGCGGGGCAAGAATGCCTTATTGTATGCACTTCCAAGGTGGTTATTCCATCCATGCGGCATACGAAGTACCTAACTACAATGCAAGCCATGGTTGTATCCGGGTTTTACCAAGTGCTGCAAAATGGTTAAACAAAGAGTTTGTTGATATTGGCACTACCGTAATTGTGAAACCGTACTAAACTTATATTAATAACAAACGTATCTCCACTCATGCCCTGCAATGCAGGGCTTTTTTTTGTGCGTGGCAAAGGACTTGCTAATAATAGAATCACAATTTACTATCATGTTTTTTTATCAGGCATAAATTTATTATGATTCTTTGTATTGATGTGGGTAATTCTCATATATATGGTGGTGTATTTGATGGAGACGAAATTAAGCTGCGTTTTCGGCATACTTCCAAGGTCAGCACTTCTGATGAATTGGGTATCTTTTTAAAAAGTGTATTACGCGAAAATGAATGCGCTCCAGAAGACATCAGTCATATTGGTATTTGTTCTGTAGTTCCTCAATTAGATTATTCTTTACGGGCAGCCTGTGTGAAGTATTTTTCCATTGAGCCATTTTTGCTGCAAGCAGGCGTAAAAACCGGATTAAATATTAAATACCGAAATCCTGTCGAAGTGGGCGCAGATCGAATTGCCAATGCAATTGCTGCAACACACAGTCATCCTAATCAAAATATTATTGTTATTGATTTTGGCACCGCAACTACTTTTTGTATTATTAGCGCACAAAAAGCTTATTTGGGCGGAGCAATTCTACCTGGTGTACGCTTATCTGTAGATGCTTTATCAAAAAATACAGCTAAATTACCTGCTGTAGAAATTATCAAAATTGAAAACGCTATTGGCCGTTCTACAACAGAGAGCATCCAGTCGGGTGTCTATTATGGTGCTCTTGGTGCCTGTCGTGAATTAATTCAGCGCATGAGTCAGGAAGCTTTTGTGACGAATAAGCCTTTGGTTTTGGCAACGGGTGGTTTTGCTTCTCTATTTGATAAACAAGGTTTATACGATCATTTAGTTCCAGATTTAGTGCTGCAAGGAATCAGGTTAGCTGCTTTGATGAACAGTTGAGACTCTTCAAATAGGTCCATTTATACGCCAGTTCTGGATACGGGAGCCATAAGATCCAGCTCTACCTAGATCCGTTCATGCTGAGGAGGAGCAATAGCGACGTCTCGAAGCATCTGCGTCAAGACTATAATCTTGTACGAATGCTTCGAGACGGTGTAAACGCCTCCTCAGCACGAACTGAAAGATCCCCACGAAAACTACCAATTTCTGCTCAATTCATTTTGAATGACTTGGGCAAGACTTTCTTCAGAAAAGTTTATCTGGTCGATTTTATTGTGCTCGATGATTAATTTTCCAAGCGTGAAATAGGAAAATATT
>JARLJQ010000032.1 GCA_031291115.1 Legionella sp. | reverse complement strand
CGCCTGGATATCCAAAAATATGATGTACGTTATAAAGAGCTAAATAATTACAAATATGTTCTGCAATATTCATAGCGCATCCCTCTGCTTGGAAAAATAGCCGCAATCTTATAGAATAAATAATAGTCTATTATTTCTGATTAAGCTTCTGCATGATATTGAATCAAATAGTACCAATAGTAATTATTATACTTCTCGGAATCTGGGTTGAAAAAAAACAATTATTGGGTACGCAAGGATATCGAACAATTAATAATTTTGCGTACTACATCGGTATGCCTTTACTCTTGGTTTCGTCGATTGCAACACATCCTATCGCTTTGAAAGAATATCAAAACTATTCATTAGCTTTTGTATTATCTATGTTGGCGCTTTTTATAAGTGTTTTTGGCTATTTTATTATTAAGGGTAATGCAAGCAATTTAGCAGCATTAAAAGGATTGGGAGCAACTTTTCCAAATTCCGGATTTATTGGTATTCCAATATTAACTGCATTATTTGGGCAAATAGGTTTGACTACAGCAGCATTTTCAACATTACTGACGTTGGCTCCTTTCTCCATTGTGATTATTATTTTAGAGATTAATAAATCCGGTTTTCGAATGGCATTTTTTGATGCGCTTTACGCAATGATGAAAAACCCCCTCTTAGTAGCAACTATTTCTGGATTACTTATTTCTTATTATCATTTAACCCTACCGCCGTTTATGCTAAATACTTGTCAGATTTTAGGAAACTCAGCAATACCGTGTGCGTTGTTAGGTGTTGGGCAAATGCTTGTTGTATTTAAAATAAAGAAATTATCTGAAATTTATGCGATTGTAATACTAAAAATAGTTGTTCATCCATTAGTGGCACTCTGTTTTTTTTATTGGCTTCATGTCAATCCAAAATTAATTGTAATGGGGGTAATTATCGCATCATTACCCACTGCTGTAATGCAATCGGTATTGGCCTATCAATATAGTGCTTATGAGGCAGAAAGTTCAGGACTGGTGTTATTGACTACAGTTTTGTCTTTTATCTCGTTGCCGGTCATAATTTATTGGATCTTGGGAAGTGTAAAATAAAAAAAACGAAAAAGTTTGATATGGAAAACCTGTATATTCCAGTTAGTACGCTCCCAGTCGATAGTCACGTTAGTGATTGGTCAAATTTAGATGCGTTTACCGTGCCGCAACAGGCTATATCGTTGATGGTAAAATAATTATAAGATATGATGCCTTGTCTTGAAACATTAGGGCGAATTCGAAAAATTTTTAAGGAAAAAACTAATGGGCATTTATACAACGAATAGAAAAAATTCATTCCTATCACCTTGGCTTAAATTTTTAACAGTGACAATTGTAGGTTTATTGGGAAGTGGGCTGAAAAACTCACAAACAGAAACAAACTCAGGACTAACCTTATCTGAATCATCATTAGAAGACAGTACCCAACAATTTAAATCTTCATATGGATTCATATTTGCAAAAGCGGATACTTATCAACTGTACGCTCCTCCATCTCTGGCTCCATTAGAGGATGTGGCGCCAGCTACTTTGCCTATGCCCGTCATTGAGAGTTGTTCTAGTGACATAGTGAAATATGAATTAACACGTGATATTCAAAATAAATTAACTCAATTAAAGGAACGTAATCAGCCTTTAATCAGGCAAGCTATTGAAAGTCAAGAAAGTGGTAGTGATGCAAGTCGTAATTTTTACACCTCTAAGGGAACCGCTTATTACTTTTATCAAGCACAAGCAGCTTTGTCAGCGGCTAATCGGGAAATCAGAGCGATAAATGGAGAAATTAAAGGACATCAAGCCCAAACAGAAGCAGAAATTACTGTTTTAAGGCAAGCTGCTGGTTGTTGAAATCGGAGATGAAACTCGTCTTCAATTAAGCATGGATTGGAGTATTTTTGCCCTATAGCCGTCAAGTTAAGATGAATCCCTTCACCCTTTTAAAGGGCGAAGGGGCAAAGTTTATTTCGATTAAGTATTATAGTATTATAATAAGTTAAATTATGTAGGTTGAGTACTTGAGCTCCTGAGCCCTTCTTCTTGAACTAGCTCTACTTTTTCAATTGATTTTTGTTCTTCGCTAGTTTTGATCTGACTCATGCTTTGTTTCAAGGACGCTTTAAAATTGGTTGTCGCATTATTAGTGGTGGATGGGGTACTTATTTGCCGATCATTAAGTGCTTTAAGGACGGCAGCAGATGCTCCATTAGGATTAATTTCAGCTTGAACTTTAATTCTTTTTATTGCTGTTTCATAATCCGGATCATTTTTAAAAAGGTTATTTCTGGAGAACCCCGTTACCTTCTCATTATAAAGCTGTTTTAATTCTTGTACTTTTCCATAGTCGTTATTATATGCTTCTAACCCTGTTTGGAAATCTGTAGGTGCTTTATCAGTAGGCCATAATAGATGAGTGATTTTATCTTCCACAACCCATCCTAATTCAACAAGCGTTGATTTTGTCCTTTCACCTGTACCCCCTGCTTTTCCATAAGCGTGAGACACTATATCTGTAGATGAATTAATTGTGTTGCTTGCCCAATGATGAGTTTTAAATGAAGAGAAGACTTCTTTATTCGCTATTTCTTGATATTTTGTAATAAAATTCTGTTCTAAAGAATGTTCCGCGTAGGTTTTTGCGTGTTTTCTCATATTCGCATCTAGACTCCACGGTAACACCGTATCAGGAGGAGTAATCTTAGGATCCAAATAATTAAGTATACTAGAAACTGAAGTCACACAGTTTTTTGATAGTACTTTATAGTTTTCATGCTCTCCCTGACAAAAAGCAGCAGCTTTAGTTCGAATTTTTTTAAAGAGCTCTCTTGTTTCTTCAGAAGCATCCTTAGGCAGATGGAGCATTACGGAGCGGTGGATTCCATGAGTATATACAGTGACATTAATCCCTCTGATACCCTTCCTATCCTGATCTTGTATTAATAACTCACGTGCTGGTGGGCCGTAAAAATCCTTACAACGTTGTTGTAGTTTTCTTGCTTCCTCTAATTTATTAGTGAAATTTTCCTCCATAGGCCTACCGTAATTTGAATAAAAATATTCATCTTCCGGCTCACTTTTTCGTTGAGAAGCTCTATTACCTGTGGCATTAAGCTTGGCCATAGTCATATCCCATGGATAGAATAGTTCTTATGTGCTAATTATAGACTACAAAACAACCATAATGTTTATATGATATATCATTACTGGGTGTTATAACAGGAACGAGGCAAATGCGACCAAGACCACCTATTTCTGTCATTAATTTAACCATTTCAGATTTATTGATTTATTTCTTATAGTAAAAAATGAAGTTGAATGGATTATAAATATCATGCCGTTCTAAAGGCGATAAATGATATTTAGATTCAGGCATGCATTGTTTTTTTAACATTAAAAGTTTAGTACATCTTATGAGATAAAGCGGTACTAACTTTACAACAGGTAGAAAGTCTGCAACTTAGTCACAGACTTATCTAAAAGAAAACTCTATCGGCTACACATTGCACCTAAGACTGCTATCCCACCGTTAAATACGGCAGAACCTACGGCAGTAGCTGCTGCAAATTGACTAGCACTCATCTCAGATGAGTCATTTGGAGCATAAATCATGGCATATCCTACAACGCCAGATAATGCTGCTATACCCGCAGACAAAGCAAATTGGCCTATGGTATTATTTTTATCTTGCTCTTTTCCACCAAGCGCCCCACAGCACGCTAAAACTATTGCTGCTGGCACTGCTATTACAGCGCCACCTGCTTCGAACAGCTTGTAACACATTATATGCATCATGCCCTGCTGCTTTTAATATTGAGGAACCTATAGCCCCTGCTACTGCACCGCTCGTCGCAACAGCTGCTGAAAATAGGGTAATCCCACATGCGCCCAGGCTAACTTTTTTAACTCCTTCACTCATATCTATTCCTTATTACTACATATTAAAAAACCTAGAATGAAGGCAACTATACTAATAATCTTGAAATTATCCCAGTAATTTTTTGACTAAGAATACAACACCTTTTGCAACAGGTCAGTACATCAGTAGACTCTTTAAAAATCGAAAAAGTGAGTAAACAGCCTCAACTTCGACAGCCCTATATTATTATATATAATTGTCTGCTAATCTAAATTTTTGATATATGTCATCCTTTATAATAAAGAAATTTACAGAACAAGGAAGTCAAAAATTGAATACTATTTTAATAGATACAATTTATTCTTTACCTCTGGATGCCCCTCAGGAATTGGTGGATGCTCGTTTGCTAGCGGCTTACAAACAACATCCTCATGTAGGCAAAAAAGCCCAAAATATGGATGGGGAAACCCCAGCGATGATTGCCGCTAAACTCGGCCATATTGGCGTATTACATTGGCTTTTTAACCCACCTTTTTTTTCTTTCCGGTTTAAACCAAACGTCGATGAATTAGGACCCAATAATTATACCGTTTTAACTTATGCTGCGCTTTATAAAGATTCCAATCAAAATATTAACGAATACCCCGAACCAAGGCGAGCAGAAATCAGCAGAAGAAGAGCGTGTATTGATCTTTTGATTAAACAGAACCCCACAAGACCTAGCGGTGAATCTAATCTTTCTGCTACTACGCATGGTAGTTTTTATTTTCTTGCATTTTCTTTACAGCGACTTCAAAGTAGTTATGGTTGCAGTCGTGAACGATTGAAAAAGGCTATTGAAACAAAAGATCTTGAGGTAGTGCGTGGCCTCTGTAAAATTGATAGTTTCGGCTCAACACGTTTTCGATCGGGGCCTGATATTAATGCGTTAATTGAGTTATTTAAAACGGATTTTGACTTGGCTAAGAACATGTACCTTATAGCTTACCGTGAAAATCCCTTTAAATTGTGTTTAAATGATTTAATACCATTGATGGCTGCTAATTCAGAACTGGCATTGAAGATTATTACAACCGTTCAACCTATGACACTTACCTGGTGCTTTATTTTTGAAATATTAAGTAAGTCATGTTCGTCCAATTGGCAAGAATATCTCGTTGAGCAACTTACCAACGGAAAACCATGCTTATATAAGCCTAATGCAGACTATACTCCGGGCATAATAACCTTCAATAAAGACTTAGTAGAATCAAATATTGCCGATTATCCACTAATACTTAACTTCTTTGTTCAGCAAATTGGACCTCAGAATGTCCAAGCCGAGACGCTAGCCTCTTATGTGGAAAAAGATTTACTAACAAGGTTATATAATATAATAAGCTTAGTCCCTGTATCCTCATCCACCTTCAATGGCTATGTGCTTATCCATACCTGTGCTCATCAAAATAAATTAGATTTACTAGTAGAGCTTTTAGCTAAAGGTGTGCATTATTGGCCATCACAACCGCTAACTTTCTATAATTTACCGACTCCTATAAGATATTTTTTAGATGCTTATGTAGCATTAACAACTTATGCCGCACCCCGTTTATTGCCGAAAAAACTGACTGTACTTTCACAAGCTCAGCAAGAGACTTTATTGCGTTTGTTTCATGCCGATCAAGCTATTACTAAGAAATTAACATTTGCACTCAGCACTCTAGAAAGTAAAGCAGATCAACAAATTAGAGGAAATCCTGGCAGAGTAGCTATTATGAATCATGGACTATTTTCAGCTAAAGAGGTCTTAGTGGGGGCACCACGAAATAGTATAATCTGTGGTAAATCATGTTGATAAGCGTCTCCATAATTTCCCATCTTCAACCTCCCTTTTTCAAAGGGAGGTTGAAGGGGATTTATTAAACTTAACGCCTGGCTTGTATATCAGTCGTCAATTCCACATCCAATTCCATTGGTGTCGGAACATCTAAACTGGACTGGACTGCCCCTGGCGCTGCAGCAAGTGGCATAGCTGCGTCAGCAGCTGCCGGAATACTAGATGCAGTCGCAGAAGCCCCGTCTATAGCGTTACTAGTAGCCTGAGACTTTTCATAAGCTTCACGACTCAATCTCAAAGCTAAACTCAAATTAAAGTTATCAGTAAGTTGAGACGAACTAAAAAAACGATGTCTCGAAGAGGAACTCGCTGCTGCGCTACTGCTGCTACTCGAAGCTGCCGCTGCACTACTGCTGCTACTGGAAGCCGCAGCCCCATTTGCCGGCGCAGCTATTGAGCTACAACCAAAATTATCGTCATTATCAAACTCATCCTCAGCGCAAATAGCACTTTCAAATTCGCCTTCATTAACACATGACTCATCATCCAAAAAGGTCGAACAGGTACTTTGATACAAGTCATAAGATGGCATACAGCTTGCCGCAGCTGCTGCCGCCCCTCCATGATAACCCGCGCTCATGTAAGAACTATTAGATGCTGCTGCACTTGAGCTAGCCGAAGATGCTGCCTGTGCACTAGCAGCCATACAAGAATTTGAACTTTTGCTTTCATCCGCAGCTGCGGATGGAGTAGCTTGTCCTTGCGAATTTAAACGCGCACGCTTTTTTCTATCTTCACTTTCATCTTCAGATTTACGCTTAGGATTAGTCTCAGCCCCGACTACCAAATCAGGTGATATACTTTCGGACTCAGAATTATCTTCTTTTTTAACAGTATCTAAAGACGCAGCTGCTGATGATGAGGAGGCAGAGCTAGCAACTTTGCGCGCGTCCCCATATTTTTGAAAAATATCTAATTCTATAATATCAATGCACGTATAATTCATAATATAATCTTGGAATTTCTTTCCCGCTATACCCCCTGGGTATAAGGAACCAAACTCTTCATAAAATTTATTAATTACATCTTCTTTAACATCATTCCAAATTGCCTCTATACCGGCGTCCTCAAGCATTATAGCGTCGAAAACCCTATCTTTCTTGCTGACGCCAGAAGAACTACTCGTTGAACTATCACATTTTTTGAAAAATTCAATTGCGGCAGTTATAATTAAGGCTTTAAATTTATAATTAGCCAAACCTTGATTAATTACTTTCACAAGAACAAGCGAATGTATTCCCTGAAGTTGATTAATCAATTTATTAAATGATCCACCTGTACAAATAGACCTATCAGGACCTCCATCATCGACGCCCGCTTCATTTATATTATAACCCCGTCTAATTTCATAAAACGCTGTTATAAAAAATTTCTTCGCATCGTCCAGCGTACCAATACGTTTAGTGTCATCGTGAATGGCGACCCAGAATAATGCAATAAGCTCTCTGATACTCACATCAGAAACGTTGTCCGTATAATTTATTAAAGAGCAATGGTGATATCCATTCAAAGCAGCAGTATTACGAAACGTTTTTTCTAGAGCAGTAAGCCAAACAAGAATTTCTTTATGGGCTTTAATTAAACCCTCTTGACTCATTTCTTGAATATAATGATTATGCAATCTTAGTGCAGTTTGAGAAATTGAAGCATGAATACTTACCGCATGCGTGCTTTGAGCATCATTAATCTCAACGTTACGGATGTATCCAGGACCACGCAACATAACGTGCATCGCTCGTCGATCATTTTGCGCAGCTTGTTCGGCTGCCCGCTGCGGTATCAAAATTTCTCTATCAATGATTTCTTGTAAATCCAATGCTAACTGGAGTGGGTCATCAGGCGTATTAGCACAAGCCGCTATAAACAATGTAAATATATTATTTGTAATAGCGGTTGGCTCATATTGCTTACTATTAAATAAATGTCTAAAACGCCTATCCATTAAAATAAAATTAGTATTAATAAGCGATTGAATTACATCTACTGTAAGCACGTTGCATAAAACTCGATGCCAAAAAGAATGTCCTAAAAAACTTAGTATAGCTGACTTTCTTTCATGCAAGTAAAATGTATTAATTAATTCATTTGTAACAACGCTGCCGGGATAATTCTTTCTTAAAACTACAGAAAATTCAAGTGCTCTTCTATCGTAAGCCCCTGCTGCATTTTGGTTTTTGGAAAAACCTAACACCGCATCACCATAATTATTTACACTTTTGCGAGAAGTGGATTTTGTTAAACGCGGAAGATGCTCCTGCTCAATTTGACCAACTGAAAGACCACTAGAATAAAAATTTAGAATCTTAGTTACAAAAGCTTCAATAGGCAAAGCTTTCTTTTTTGAGCCAAACTCTACAATTGCATTGCAGATCCTATCAGTTTTTAATTCTGCAGGAAGACGCGTTAAAACATCCACTAATCTAGGAGCATAACGCTCCTGTCTCATTACAATATCTTGAAATTGAAGCATGTTATGAGACTTAAGGACTAAAAGTGCCTTGCGGTTCACAAGCGTATATAATCTATTATTAACTATATAATCATAGGGCGAACGCTTTAATTTAGTTAATTCAACTTCACTTAATTCATTAAATCCGATTACTTCTTTTATAATCTTATTAATGATGGAGCTTTTTGACTCAGTAAAATTACGATCTCTCGTAGCTAAACTGTTAGTCAAACTAAGAAATAAATTTGGCAGGGTTAACATTTTTCTTTCAGAAAGGACTTTAATAAAAATATCTACGTATTGTGTATCAAAATGGTTGGCAAATTTAATTGCATCTTCCGTAAACATATTAAGTTTCTTTAATTTTAAAAATAGTGCTGTATGATGAGGGGAATTCCTTATTGACATCCCCATTTCATCAGACCATATTCCGGCTGCAATTAATTTTTTCTTGGACTGAGTAAAATCATATTCCGGAAGACTTATTTTTGGAGCAGCTGCTGCTGGAGCTAAAGCAGGTGTGGGTAATACTGCTGCTGCGACTGGCGCTAAAGCAAGTGGTGCGGATGCATCTGGCGCCAAATCTCTTATTCGTAATGGGACAGCCCCTAGCATTAAAGCGGGTGCGGCAGCGGCAGCATCCGCAACGCTTCCTAAACGATAGCGGGTTCGAGTAATCAATTGTGCCGCTCGAGCACTGAGGGATAAATTCAAATCTTCTTCTAATTGTAAATATTCCTCCACTCGTTCATCAGTAGCTAAATCATTTCCATCTAGTAAACGGAGTGCGGATATAAGATCGACAGCATTACTTCTTGCAAAGATCTCATCCACCAAATCCAGAAGTCCTAGCTTGAATAAAGGCAAATAATATGAAGTAAAAGATTCCACTAAAGAAACCTGTGGCAGACGCCTTTTAAATAATAAAAAATCACCCGAAGTAAATTGTCCCCCAAATTGACTCAATGCGGCTTGAACAGCGATAATGGCTTTTAATGTATCTTCGATTTTACCTTCATTATTAGGATGTAGAAAATTGATGAAATCTATAGCCAACTTAAATGAAACACCATTCAAAGGGGTTGAGGCAGATAAACGTTGGATAATTTTATAAAGTGCATTAAAATCAACGCATTGATTAATCATTATATTTGAATTACTAGCTACACTGGGTAATTGTGCTAATAACTGCAAACAATCTTGACGTGTATATGATGATGGAACACCCCTATTTTGCATGGACTTGACTCTTTAATGTAATTTGTGGCGTATTTTATACCAGTCTGGCCAAGAATTCAATGGAAGCTCGCCGTACCGAGTTGCCTCATAAGTAATGTTACCGAAACCAGGAAATTTTAGATTCGTTGCCTCATAACTAATGTTACCGAAATAAAAAAATTATAAGGGACAATTTTTATGGGGAAGTTATCAATGGAGCTTTACTTAAAAAATTTGT
>JARLJQ010000031.1 GCA_031291115.1 Legionella sp. | reverse complement strand
ATCTTGCAAAATCTCGTTTCGCTGAGTTAATACGGAGTAAATAGAAATGACTAAAATTGAATCTTATGAAAATGTGTGGGATGCACTTGCTGATACAGCAGGTGAGGCGGCTAGCATGCAAGCAAAAACAGAATTAATGCGTCAAATTATAGATATTATTAATAAAAGCGAGTGGAAACAAGTTGAAGCTGCTCAGCATTGTGGCGTTACTCAGCCTCGTATGAATGATTTATTGCGTGGCCGTATATCTCGCTTTTCATTAGATGCCTTGGTTAATATTGCGGCGTCTTTAGGGCAACGGGTTCACATTGCATTAGAAGGCTGATTCAACTCTGAAGTGCAATTCCATTATATTCAATGAGATAATTGGCTCATAAAATAGTAAAGGATTGCAGATGTCATATAAACATATAAGTTTTGTACAGCGTTGTAAAATTTCTGTTCTATATAAAGCCGGGTATTTGCAAAAGGATATTGCCAATGAACTAGGTATTAGTCCATCAACGATTTCAAGAGAATTAAGAAGGAATAAACGGTGGAATGGTGTCTATTGTCCTGAACAGGCTACATCTTTTTATAAAACACGCCGAAAAGATTCAAGGAAGCCAAAAAAATTTACTCCTAATGTTATACAGCAAGTTAAAGAGAAGTTATTGTTCGAGTGGAGTCCTGAGCAAATTAGTGGTTATGGTAAGCGCCACGGTCTTTTTGAAATTAGTCATGAAAGAATATATCAATATATTTTGGCTGACAAAAAAACTGGAGGTACCCTGTATCAGCATTTACGTTGTGGAAAAAAAAGATATCGTAAACGATATGGCAGTCCCAAGCGAACTCATACTATTAAAAACAGAATTTTTATTGATGATAGACCTGAGGAGGTTAACCAAAAATCACGCATAGGGGATTGGGAAATTGATACAATTATTGGTAAGAGCCATCAAGACGCCATTGTTACAATTGTTGAGCGGTTATCCAAAAAAACAATAATTGGTCGTGTGACAACAAAGAAGTCGCACGAAGTAGCACAAGAAATTGTTTCATTATTATCTCCAATAAAATCTCATGTTTTAACAATAACATCTGACAATGGCACTGAGTTTGCCCAACATGAGTGGATAGCGAAAAACTTAGAGGCATCTATATTTTTTGCACACCCCTACCATTCATGGGAAAGAGGTTTAAATGAAAATACAAATGGTTTAATTAGGCAGTATATTCCTAAGGGAAGTTCCTTTGCTGATTTAACACCAGAAAAGATAAATCAGGTAGAGACGCTATTAAATTCTCGCCCTAGAAAATCGTTAAATTACGCTACTCCTGATGAAATATTTTATCTCAAAATAGCCTAAATAGTGATAGTTGGGCAAAAAAATAGGACTTGACCTATGCGCCTTTTGCGAAATGAAACGTTATCCGAAATTAGTTTCATCGTTATAGCTAGGCGCCATAAGAGGCTTTGAACAGGGTAGAGCAAGGCTGAATTTAGATGCTTCTCGTGTTAAATTTGGCTATACAAAAAGTGAGTGATACAATTGCGAGCTGATTTATTTAACCGTATAGGAAACTCTAAATGTCTGCCTCATCACATATTTTCCAAGCCTTCGCATTAACCCCTTCTGAACGAGCGATGATTACAGAAGAGGTAACTGATAAAATAACCAAAATTATTAATAAAGAAGGTGATTTACCTCCATATTTTAGCAAAATAACCCAATATATTTTAGCTAATAAAGAATTTATCAATAATAATCTACCATTATTTATTGAAGCAGTTTTATCTGAATTATCAGTCACAAAAGCATTTATCGTTGGAAACGGCGTAACCATGGACAATTTTAACGATTGGGGTTCGAAACTGAGAGAGCTTGGAGGAAGAACTACAAAACAATTTATTGCTACACTCCAAGAAATAGGCCTTCCAAATGATAATGAGGAAGCTGATGATATGATGGAATTATGCACATATAAAACCTCGGAAAAAATGATGGAACAGTGGTTAAAACCTTTGGACGTCCAAAAAGAGATTCAAGAAGTAAATCCATCGTCAACCAGCTCTGCTAGTCCAAGTCCTACCCACACTTATGTACATCATACTTACTCCGCTGATCATTGGGCAAATGATAACACCAAAGATGGAACATGCATTGGATTTGTAACGTTCAATAACATACAAATTTACGCCTTAAAACTTAACCCTACAGATCGCCGAGGCTATAGAGCATTAGTAACATTAATTGGCGAAGATAATACGAATATTCAAACAACATTTAATCGTCAATATACAACAGCTGAGCAAAGAGGCTTGTCCGAAGTGACAGCATTTGTAATTGAGATATTTAAAAAAATGGGTTTACCTATTGTGCAAACTGCTCAAGCAGGGAATAACTCCCAATCACTAGACGAGAGCGGCGTAACTCATATAGGAAATCTAAAAGAACCTAGCATGTTACACACTCACATTTGGGGCAGAGGAAACCCAGCTCAAGAATATATTCCTGGTGTACCGTTAGATGGCCCAAAACCAGGTGAAATGTTCGATATGATGGCTAAAACACCTAGCGTAGCTGGTAATCAGAAAAAAGTCTCGTGGGATCCTAAGCTGCTTGAAATCAGTCTTCAGCTATTTAAGAAGCTCATTCATGAATATATAAATTCATCTGAATTTTCAAAGGAGTTCAGTGGCTTATTAAAAATAAAGATTTTTCAACCTGAAAGAGACAAGGCTGTAGAAAAAACAAGTCAAATAGGCCTATTCAAATCAGCTTCAGCAAGTGACACGCTTGCTAATAAGATTCAAAAAATAACTTTACCTGAGTCACAAAGCCCAATACAATAAATTAAAATTATTTGATTTATTGTCTACTTGCGATAGGAACTAGTAATAGGTGGATTTAATTGATTGCACTTACAAGTTGAATCCGCCGAGGCGGAATTCTTAGGTCTGATTAGGTAAATAGTATAATGTCATGAGCAATTAATTTTATTTCAGTATGATGAAGCATTGAATAATACGATAATAAATTTAGATTAGGATTATAATGTAGAATAAAACCTTACTCCTCAAGTTTTTGTAAGATAAGATAACTTCCAACTCATCTGTAGTTATAGGTTTACTAAAATAAAATCCTTGCGCCTTTTCGCAGTGGTTGATTTGTAATAGTGTTTATTCTCAACGGAATGCGCAATTTGTGCGCGAATGTGGAAGTGATTTTTACTTCCAAATTTGGCCTAAATTCGCTTCCACGCACAAGATGCACCATACCGCGTAAGGAATAGGTTGGTCGCCACTTAACCAGCGTCTGACCGTTCGATCATTGGTGTCTATCCTTCGGGATAATTCAACACCAGACCATCCTGCCATTGATAAAGCAACTTTAATTTCTTCTCCAGTAGGCTTTTCCCAACGATTGGGTTTATGTAAACATTCAGGACGTATACCACCCTGGATGTTGTATGAATTAAAGTGCTCCATAAATTTCCTTTAGATCAAATTAAGTTCTCTTAACGAGTTTATTTGATTGTGACCTACAATAAAGTGGTCAATTAATTTTATTTCAAATAGACTTAAAGCGTCTATGTTTTGAATCAATAATATTTATTGCCTGATCAATTACGGTGCTCTCATCTGTCGTTAAATGACGCATTTAAATTCTTCCTTGCTTAGTACCCAGAGCATCTGCACCCGGATTTCAAAAATAGAATAGGGCATTTTGCCCTATTTAGCAAGAAGGATTTGTTGCAAATGCAGATCATTTAATGGGAGATATGATATCATTTTCTTTTTTCTAAAGTTGTTGTATTTAATGAATTCAAGATTATTTTTTTTCAGTCTGCTGTTGAGCATTCAAGCGGTTGCGGCACCTCGTTTTGCTCCTGCGCAACCGGAATCTGCTGCGTCGTATTCGATTAATGGCGCGGCTTTGTGCGCTACTGCTAAAGAAACATTAGCTTATTTAAATAAAGGCTCTCATTATGATCCAAGGGTCATTCATGAGGGGAAAGTCTTTAAGTTGCCGCTTTCACGGATTAAAGCCACTTTAGAATTCATTTGCCAACATCAAAATCAATTAAATAATCCTGCTTTTGTGAAACAACATTTTGATTTTATTCGCTGGTATCCTGACGCAGCGCAAGCTGCTCCATTGAAGCGCACAAAACCATTAATTGCCCATTTGCCTAATGATAAAATATTAATGACCAAGTATTACGTGCACCGTGCTAAAGCATCTTTGAAGCCTACGGCAACATACCCTGTTGCACTTTATGCTTTACCGCAAGATGAGCACTCTTTAACTCTTGAAGAAGCTAACGCAAGACCTGGGATTACGCGTTTAAACTTTGGTAAGCAGGCGATATTAAAAGGTGCTTTAATCCATAAAAAGGTTCCCGTTTTAGCTTATTTAACGCGTAATGATTTTGAGGAAGCGTTAATGGAAGGTACTGTTGTCGCAGACTTTGGTACTACAGCTCGTCAGGAAAAAACGTTTAATGTGCATCGCTGCAACAATATTTCCTACGATAAAGCTAAAAACCCATACACACAAGAACGTTTTTGGTATTTCAAATCAGTAAACGGTATTAAAGGTTATGGTAAAGACGCGGATCATAAAATTACAGTCAATGGCGGAGTCACTTTTGCAGCTGATTTGGAGCAACTTGGTTTGGGGAAATTGCTTATGATTCAATATCATGACAAGACTGGACGTTTGTTGACCCGTGCGGGTATTTTTGCGGATACTGGTGGGGCTTTTGAAAATAATTTGTATCAGGTCGATTTTTTAACTGGAGTTTATGCGGGTAAGAGTGCTTTTTATGAGGCAAATCGTCATTTACCTGATTATGTCGCGGCGTATTTTATGGTGGTAAAACAATGAACAGGAATATGATTCTACTTTTCCTGGTTTTTATCAGCACACAGGTGCAGGCATTTTCTTGTCATGACGCGCAGACGATTCATCAAACACCGATTCAATTTGATAAGGAGCGCATCGCTTTAACGCGCCAATATCAATTAACTCATTACGGCATTAACTCCAGATCAATTGAAATTGAACCGAAAATGATTGTGCTGCATTGGACCTGTACGGCAACATTTAAGACAACGTTCCGAGTTTTTAATTCACCTACTTTTCCTCAAAATTCACCACGAAGAAAAGATTTGCCTGATGATTTAAATGTATCCAGTCAATTTTTGGTTGATCGTGACGGTACTATTTACCAGTTGATGCCGGAGAATTGGATGGCAAGACATGTGATTGGCCTAAATCATTATGCGATTGGTATTGAAAATATAGGCGGAATAGACGGTAAAGACGATTTAACTAAGGCTCAGGTTAAGGCAAACGCGTTTCTTGTCTGTTATTTAAAGAAGAAATACCCAACGATAAAGCATGTAATTGGTCATAAGGATTATTTTAAATTTAAAAACACCGCACTTTGGTTGGAAAAAGATCCTAATTATTATACGGATAAAACAGATCCTGGGCCTACTTTTGTTAACAAAGTGATGAATTTGGTTCGTTGAAATAATTCTTAATAAATAGCTAGGGTTAGGCGGAGGCAAGTAAATGACACTCAATGAGCGTTCGATGCAAGAACTGTATACCCGATTATTAAATGGGCAAATGAATGATACTGAGATCAGAAAACTTGCGGAGTGCCCCCATGCTAAAGAGGGACTTATTTCATTTATTCAATCAAAATCTGAAGCAGATAAGAAAATCATTTTAGACAAAATTTTTACTCCTACATTAAAATTATATGTTTTTTTTACTACGCCAAGAACTTGGAGTGAACGGATTTTAGGGCGAAGTGGACTAGAATTGTTTGATATTTTGCTTAAAATGAAAGAAGTTGTATCTCAGCGTTTATTAGAGCAAAAGGATGGCACCGCTCCAGTAATTTAACGCGAGTTTTGTATAAGAGCAGTCAAAATCGTTGTAGGTTGGGCTGTAAAGCCCAACAGGAGAGCGCAGCGACTTCTTATTGGCTAAATTACTTAAATTGAGGTCGTGGTGCGTCACTTGTTGGGCTTTACAGCCCAACCTACAACTATTTAATCGCGTTCTTATCCATAATTGGCTGATTTCTGGAGGTTGTAGATCTAATAGCTCCTTTATCCTATGTACTACGGATTCCAACAAACGCTCTGCACTGTTCCCGAGGAGTCTGCTGCAGCTTTCACATTGCTTTGATCCACCGATATACTGGCGCAGCTGGTATCTTTTTGCTGGCTGCCTAAAGGCGTTGCGGTCAGTGTGTAGGTTGTGGAGCCGAGGTTGGTTAGGGCAATGCTGTAAAAGCCTTGAGCTGAGGTTTGTGGGAATGTTGGTAGTGAGCCACAGGCTTGGTTGTATGAAAAATTTTGGGCGTAACAACGCTCTAAAGTAATTTGGTAGTGGGTCAATGTCGCCAATGCGTCAGAGCGGCGTGTTTTCATGATGAAGTTCACGTACGATGGGTAAGCGATGGTTGCTAATATACCCACTACTAGTACCGCTATCATAAGCTCAATTAATGTAAATCCTCGTGCTGTTTTTTGATGCATAATTAATCCTTAGTGCAGTTGCCACCAGCCTACTTTTCTTGGCATGTCATTGGGGTTTAGAATAGCGGATTGGGTGCCATCCGATTGAGTAATGAGCAGTACAATATTATTTCCCTGATTGGGGCCAATTAGAGTGGCTGCATTGGCAAAGCTGTTAGACAGCTGAATGCCTACAAGATTAGGATATAAATAAGCATTATTTAAAGTGCCATCTGCATTTACTCCACCCATGCGTTGATTCTGAAAGGCGCCGCCTGTGGAGAAATTCAATTCCAAAAGCATCGAAGTAAAGCCTGCGCCGCAGGTTGCACCAGGAGGTGCATTTAAGGTGCTGATAAACGCTCCATTGTATATTGTGGGGTTTGTAACAACACGTTGACCCGATATTACCAGATCATCATACCAACCATACACACTATGCCAGTTAACCGGTGTTGATGAGGCGGTTAGGATGGGAACAGACAAGCCGGAAGTAGCGGTTGAGACGCTGTTCAGGGTTTGTTGTTGAAGGTTTGTGCGGGTGTAGGTATCGCTTGATTGCGGTTTATCAAGGACGCCATAAATGGTTTGGGTTTGCGTACTGAGCAAATCACTGGCTTGCAGTAGTTGTCCTGTACCAAACATCACGAATAAACCAGGAACACGTGGGTAACTGGGGTTGAGCGTGACTACAGGCGGTGTTGTAATGGGCTGGGTAACTCCATTTGAGTCTTTTGCTTGAAATAGTAATCTGACCGTCCAATTTGCAGGATTCATATCGCTTACGTTGACAGACCAAAGATTGCCTTGCAGGTCACCTGCGTACACATTAGTAATCGGTTGGTTTTGTAAGCCGTCTTGATTGGCTACGGCTACAGAGGATAATCCTTGTGGTGCGGTGCTGCTGCATGAATTGCTTACTGCTGCACAAAGGTCAATTTTTCTTAACACAGCCCCAGTTTGTGGGTTAATGGCATATAAGACGGAAGTATTATTGGGGTTGTTGTATCCATTGCCAAAAAATACAGCAAAATTAGCCGGATCTGCATTAATAAGACCAATTTTAGCAATTTGTGGCTGGCTGTAACTTAAACCCATATCTGCATCAGTAAATTCCCAAAGAACAGCCTGAGCCAGTTTAGTTTCTGTAGTTAAAGATTGAGGGCTTGATATATCAAGTGCGTAAATACTCGTTCCCCCCGCATTTTCTCCACCAACCAATACGGTATGCCAACTGTTGTCCGTAAACTGCACGTCAGCAGATTGGGGTGAGCCGTCCACAAAATACAGATGGCTTAAGTTATAAAGTGGGGAAGTCATGTTGGCCAGATTATTAAATACTCCATTAGGAATAAAACCAAACATCTCGTTACCTGTTGTTGCATTAAAGGCATGCAGTATTCCATCATTAGCACCTACATAGAGCATAGCGGTGCGATCAGCCTGTGCTTTGGCAAAGGCTGCGTAACTGGTATTGGAGTACGGTGCGGAGGGTTTGCCTACATAAATCACCTGACTGTCGATGATGTCGCCCAAAATATGGGAGCGATTACGAAATGCGCCGCCATTGCGCAGTTCCAGAGCCGTATTACCGCGCAGGTATTGCAGTCTGTTTTGTCCTAGAAGGTCGCTGGGTTGGAGTTGAGCTTGTTGGGCACTGCTGATATTGGCCCATTGAAAAGGAACTCCGGCATGGGTTGAGGGATTCCATGTTGCCAGAAAACGATTAGTTGACCAACCAGAGCCTGCCACCAGTGTGTCTAAAAGCGGTTGTGCTTTCCAGTTGATAGAGCCTGTTGGAATTCCGGTAACAGGACTTAATGGCATTGCAAGCAAATTGCCTGTCCAATCCTGATAAGGCGTGTCACTCGAAATGAAATTAGCGATGTATTCTACACTGTTATTACTGAGCTGAGTTGAGCTTACTGCGGCGGCAGACGTTGTGAAGGAACCATTTTGTATGGCTATCATGATGGAGTTTAAATTATTCACAAGGCTTGTCGAATCGGTTGCCGGATAGTAATTGGTTGTGCCGCCAGCAACGGCCATTGCGGTGAGTGTTGCTGCGGCCTGTGGGTTAAGTGAGGGATTAACTCCTGCCCCAAGGCCAATAATATAAGTTGGAACGCCTAGTTTTTGCAGCGCTGTAATATTGGTGATGGCATCTGTTAATGCTTGGCAATTAGTGGAGTTTAAAGAACCGTCTGTATTAAACGTAGCGGTAACGTTATAACCTGTTGCGGCAGCACTACCTAAAGGTGGCCATGCTTTGCCGTTCAGATCTTCAGTGGGTAAGCCATCGGAAATCAGAATAACGTATTTTTTTTGCGGACAACCGTTGCCGCTGGTGGTGCTAAGCGTTGAAAGGTAGGTTTTAGCGGTTGCCAAAAGGCCAGCTACTGGCGATTGCGTGGCTGAGGCTTTAATTTCATTTGTTGATGATGAATTGGTCTCAGGACGTAAGAAGGGTTTAAATACAGTAACGGCATTATTAATGCTGGTTGCCGTGGGATTGGTTCCTGCAGTAGTCATGGGAACAGAGATAGTTCCTGATGTAGCAGATTGACTGCCGTTATAACCAAAACCACGTTGTGAATAAATTACTTGTTTAGAATAAGGAACAAATCCTGCATTCGTTGGACTGGTGCCAAAACTACCAACGCTGGTAGGCTGTGATTGGCTGTACTTGATTAATACATTGCCGCTGTTGTAATTAGCAAGAGAAAAACTGGGTGGATAAGGGGTTGCTGGGGTAGGTCCTGAATAGGTTAAAAATACCCCTGGGAAGCCGCTTCCTGCATAAAGTACATCATTAATTGACGGAGCATCACTGGTTGTTCCTACCTGCATATAGGTACTGGACGTTACCGTAGTACCTCCGAAATAAGACGCAATAGCCGTGCAATTCGTTTTAATGGTTGCTGACGCAGAAGCATAATTATAACAAGGGTTAGCAACGTAGGTATTGCCTGCTACAGGTGTGCTGGTAAAGGTAAAATTACTGTTTTGTGGTGACATATAATACACCCAGGTATTATAAACCTGAGCACTGCTGGTATTGTATACCTCTAAAGCAAAGTCAGAAGAAGCCATGTAGGCTTGAATAATAGCCTGAATTCCGGCTTTAGCCATGTTTAAACGGCTGGCGCTGTTATCTACCAGATTACCACTTTGAGTTACGGTATAAGGTGCCAATCCACTGCCATTTGCGGCTTGTATTGGGGGCGTGAATCCTGCTGGAACGAGGTAATTGGTTGGCGAACTGGAGTTGCTTAACGAACTTAAAGCAGTTATCAAGGCTCCAGAGCCTGTCATGATGGCACCGCTTAAATCACCGTCCATTGATTCGGAATTTCCTATGGCAATTAATATTTGCGGATGAATAGGGCTTGCCATGATCAATGGGATTTGAGGAATGGTTAACGTTGGCGTGCTGCTGGCTGTTGCGGCAAGTGACAGTAAAGCGCTTGTTAATACAGCCTTCAGTTGGTTTTTTTTAGTGCTTACATCACTCATCATGCGTTTAACCTATCCTTGTATTTGGATGCTGCTTTGTAATAAAACCGCGGTATTACCATTGGCACCTACAGAGCGTGCGGTAATTCGATAAATATAAGTAAATGACTTCATATTCTGTCCCGGTTGAATGACTGAGGGCAATTGCTCAATGATGTAGCTGGCTTTGGAATTTGATTTTCCTTGAAAACTGCTAATTACTGCGGTGGTGCTGGCCCAATTAACTGTAGTCCATAAGGGGGCGGCACTGGGGTCATGTAAATACAGTCCATTACTGTTTTGTAGAAAAGCATGGGCTGAATAGGTGCCATTCAATAAATAGTTGATTGCTTCATTTAGCGCAGCTTCTGTTTTTTCAAAGCTGATTTCTGTATCGGTTGCGTTCGCTGCGATTCGTGTTTGCGTGCTGTTTAACGAAACCTCTGCTAAGGCAAGAACTGTGAGCATAATGAGTAAAATCAGCGTCATTAACAGAATATAACCTTTTTGAGCGCGTCGATTGAGGGGGTAGTTCATTAGGTTGCATTCCTCAAATTAATAGTAATTTCATAGGAATGGCGCAGTCGATTGTCCGCAGGTACAGTAACGGAGGTGCCTAATAATGTGTACTGAGTTGCGTTTTTGGTTCCAGAAGCTACTTGCCCTTCAATCAAAAATCCCAGGCGTATGGAGTAGATTGCCGCCCAGTTAGTTACTGCGTCAGCCGTGACGTATTGGGTCATGCTGCCGTTATTACCAATCCCGTATTGTACTTTCATGGCGGAAACTCCGGGCACAAGTGGTTGTATTGTCCAGGCACCACCAATTAGAGTTGCGCGCATTAAGGCACTTTGGCCACCTGAACCTTGTCCTACGAAAAATGCGGTTTGTTGCAAAGAAATGAATTGCGACCCGATTTGATAATTTAGAGAAAATGCAGCATTTGCATTGGTATAGGCTCCCGAGCCTGAGTCATGAGAAATGGTTGTTCCATTGACTGCTGTGATTTGAAAAACTGACGTTTTGACGCAATCCGATACAGCGCCAAATTGACCTGCAGCCAAGGGTATGCCACCAGTGCTTTGAGTTGTAAAAGAGCTGCTTCCTGGGTCAATAGACGTTATTCCTGTCGGGAAACTACCAGGAGTTGCTCCAAGTATCACCAGCACATCACTGCTGTTTTGTACATTGCCTACCAGTGTTGCATCGAGAGTCGGCGTCCAATTGCTGGCATTATTGCTGTTTGCCGCATTACTTTGAGAACTATTGGGGCTGCTGCAATTATAACCAGCTACCAGTGTGGGTAGGGTATTTAATGTGCCAATAGGGTTGGATCCGCCCTCATTTAAATTGGAAACGGCAGTGTTCATAGTTGCACAGCCTGCAAAGCCTGCGGAGCGAATTACGGGTGTTACCAAATTGGCAATGGCATTTTCTGTACTTTGAATGAGATCCTGTGAGTTGGCTGTTTTATAGATTAGGGTTTGAGCCACATAGACTTCCATCACCGCATAACTGAGCAATATGCTAATGACGGTTGCAACCATTAATTCGACTAAAGAAAAACCGTGTTGTTTTTTATAATTCATAGCTGACTTTGGATGCTGAGTTGGACGTAATTAGGATTTAATGCAGAAACAGCGCTGCTTGCACCCACTAGATTTTGTGCCAGACTGTCATCCCATTGAACGGTGACAGTAAGTAAGGTATTTCCCGCGGTTCCAGGTGCTGTAACTGAGGTAATGGAGCCGCTGCCATTGGGTAACTTGCTGACATTATTAGTTAACCAATTCCAGGTATCGTACGTTGCTAATTGGGTTTTGTTGCAGGCACTTGCATCGCACATCACTCCGGGTTTGGTCGGCGCTGTGGGGGAACCGCTGCTGTTCAGGTTACTGATATTATAGCTTCCACTGATTGCGGCTTGAGAATTAGTACGCATTTTATCAAAGATATCATAAATGCATTGCACGGCTTGTTGTTTGGCATAGCTTGAGTTGTTCACTTTGCTAGAGAGTAATAACATACTGGCAATGCCTAACATACCAATGGCTAAGATTACAAAAGCAACCAAAACTTCGATTAAAGTCATGCCTTTTTGCTTATGGGTTTTATCCATAAAATAAATCTCGATTAAGGGCATGTGAGTGCACCGTTATTCCAAACTGCTTGTCCTGCTGTTGATCCCGACTGTATAAAACCGGTTGCCAATACTTCTACGGAGTATGCAAAAGTACTGCCTCTGCTGTCACATAGGGTAAAATTATTTTGGGTGGTTGCTAAACCGTGAGGATCAAACAAGACGCTGCTCACGCTGCCTGAAAGGTTTGGATCTTTGGGGCCAGCTTGCTGTGTTTGCAGCAGGGTATTGGTTCCTGAGACCGGTTGGGTGATGACTATCCAGCCAGAGTTCCAGTTGCTGCCGCAGGTTGTAGAACCTAAAGCGCCAAGAGGGCATACCATGACATTAATTGATTGGCTTAGTGCGGTGTTGCGTGCGTAATTGAGTGCATTCACAAACAAATCAGTATTTGCTTTTAAGTGATTATTCATGAGTAGGGTACTTAAGGCGGGCAGGGCTAATACTAAAATAATGCAAAACACCATTAGAGTTACTAATAATTCAACTAAGGTAAATGCGGCTTGGTGTGCTGGCATTGATTTCAAAGTCTTGTCCTTTTTAATGGTGCTTGCATCAAGTGTAAAGTGCCACAATAGTACTTATGAAATTCAGTGTAATATCAGTGTAATAGGGGAGAAGCGCTCCTGCAATACCTGGAGCACTAGATAATCGTTGTTTTTATTAATTTTTTCCCACTCGAGCGTGGCTCAAGCGGGTATTTTATAAAGACTCTTTTTTAAAAAAGTTTTCTTCTGAATGAAGAGGGGGGGGTGTCTTCAGATGGCGCTGGTTTTTTAGGAGAGATTATCTCATCACTAGAGCTTCCTGTATCAGAAAAAAGAGCGTGATTAACTCCTCGCTTTTTTGGTGTGCTTTCCGAAGAAGAAGGACTTACACTTCCAGTCATCTTGCTTGTTGGGGGGGTATCTGTTCGTCGAAAGAATCCTATCGAGGAGGGGATACTTGTTGCTGCTGCCGCTAGTCGAGCGAAGCCAGTGGACGAGAGGCTACTTGCTGCCGCTGGGCTATCTGTTAGTTGAAAGGAGGCCATGGAAGAGGGGCTACTTGTAGCTGCCGCTGGGCTGCCTGTTAGTTGAAAGGAGGCCATGGAAGAGGGGCTACTTGTAGCTGCCGCTGGGCTGTCTGTTAGTTGAAAGGAACCCCTGGAAAAGGGGCTACTTGTAGCTGCTACTGGGCTGCCTGTTAGTCGAAAGGAACCCATGGAAAAGGGGCTACATGTCGCTGCTGTTGGGCTGCCTGTTAGTCGAAAGGAGCCCATGGAAAAGGGACTACTTGCAGTCGCTGTTGGGCTGCCTATTTGTCGAAAGGAATCCCTGGAAAAGGGGCTGCTTGTCGCGGCTGTTGGGCTGCCTGTTTGTCGAAAGGAGTCTATGGAAAAGGGACTAGCTGCCGCTGCTGTTGGGCTGCCTGTTTGTCGAAAGGAACCCTTGGAAGGGGGGCTACTTGCAGCAGCAGCTTCATTACCAGGATTTGCTGTATTTGCCTGAGTTGCAGGAATTACATCATCCATACCAAACATGGGAATAGCTCTTGAGGCACGATATCTAGATTTATCTAATTCGCTGAGCTCAGGCACCATTCTGGATAAATTCGTCTGATCTTTTAACGCAGCAAGGTCTTTATCTGTAATAGTATTTACCCATGCTTTGAGTTCTAATAACGAAAATAAATGCTCGAAGAGGGAGCCGCCACTACTGTCTAGCTCTTCTACAATGAGCGCTTCTGGTAATGAAAAAGGAAGTGTCTCTTCATTTAAAACCAGTAGGGCTAAAAATCGCTGAAGCGATTCAAATGAAGGTCGAAAATCACCACTTTGATGGTTCACTTTAACAAGGGTATCAAATTCTGCATTTAAAACTAGATTTCCTGCTGTATAACAACGCCCCCCTTTTATATCACCGGTCATAAGGGCATGTGGTGGCGAAATAACGCCGCCTTTCTCTCTGGCAAATAAAGCGGTATTAGTTAGATCAACCAGATAGCGTAGTACAGGTTCTTCATTTTTGGCTTGCATTTCTTGCAATAATTGCAATACAGTGTTTATTGTATGAATTTCAAATTGCGCTTTAAATTTACTTCTGCCAAGATTTTGCGATTTAAATTTATGTTCACTAAACGTAGGTTTAAGAGAATCTCGTACAATTGTTGAATCTTGTTTTTCTTGCATAAATAGTACCTTTTAAGGTTGATTTATTTGAAATTATTTTTTAAATGTTCTTTTTTGTTGCGGCTTACTGCCTGTTTTTCGGGCATCAGCGACAGGTTTTCTATTTCTGGGAATATGTTGTTTAAATTGTGCTGGTATGGATGAGCTAGGCACATGATGTTTGGGCTCAAAATCTTCTATTTCAATGCGTTCCAGTTTGCGTTTAATAAGCTTCTCAATAGCTTGCAGTTGGCCTACTTCATCAGCACATACTAAAGAAATTGCAGATCCAGAAGCTCCTGCACGTCCTGTTCTGCCGATACGGTGCACGTAATCTTCGGCTACTTGTGGCAGATCAAAATTCACAACACATGGAAGTTGGTCAATATCAATACCGCGCGCGGCGATGTCTGTTGCAACCAAAATATGTAATTCACCTGATTTGAACTCAGCTAATGCTTTGGTACGTTGTGATTGCGATTTATTACCATGGATTGCTGCGGCATAAATATGATCTTCAGCTAATTGTTTTACTAATTTATTAGCGCCATGTTTCGTTCTTGCGAATACTAAAGTCTGTCCCCATTTATTTTTATGAATTAAATGGCTTAATAAAGAGTGCTTACGTCCTTTATCAACGGGATGTACGGTTTGGGTGATTGCGGCCACTGTGGCGTTACGCGGTGCTACATCAATTTCAACCGGTGCAGTGAGTAAGCCTTTTGCCAGAGTACGAATCGCGTCAGAGAAGGTTGCAGAAAATAATAAATTTTGACGGTTTTTTGGTAATAAGCCGATGACGCGTTTGATGTCATTAATAAAGCCCATATCCAACATGCGATCTGCTTCGTCTAAAATCAGCGTGTTTACTTCGCCAAATTGAATGGCACGTTGTTGGTATAAATCCATCAGACGACCAGGTGTGGCTACTAAAATTTCAACACCACCACGTAGTTTCATCATTTGTGGGCTAATTTTAACGCCACCGAATACAACGGCAGAACGTACGGATAAATGGGAGCCGTATTGGACAATACTTTCATGTACTTGTGCTGCCAGTTCGCGTGTGGGCGTCAGGATTAATACTTTAATGTGATTGCTTTTAGCGCGAGGCTGGTTATGCAATTTTTGTAAAATGGGTAATACGAAGCTTGCTGTTTTACCGGTTCCGGTTTGTGCAGAAGCTAAAAGATCATTGCCACGTAATACAGCAGGTATGGATTGTGCTTGAATAGGAGAAGGTTCTTTATAGCCTGATTCTTCAATGGCTTTTAATAATGGTTCAATTAAACCTAAAGATGTAAAACTCATGGTGTTTCCTTATAGTAAACCTCATTATTGCAGTACCATAATGGCTGTTTCTCGTTAATTCAAGACTGCTCGATGTGGTTATTTTTGGTGCAATTATACCATAAATTAACAGGTATAGGTGCTGCCTAATAAATTATTTTGATTTTTTTAATCCCAATCTACAAATGCTTCAATATCTTCATCATTTTCAGGACGGGGTTCGGGTTTGGGGTGGAGTTGTGGTTTGGAACAGCGAATAGGGTATTTAAATGTACTTAAAGCTTTTTCCAGGCTCACAAAAGTATAGCCGTTTTGTTTGTATAAATTAATAATATCCTCTAATACGTAGGCGTTTAGTAAATTAGCATGGATCAATAAAATCTGTGCTTGTTCGGTATTGTGGTGGTATTTGTTATGTTCTTCTGCTTGTAGTGTTTGTTGCCAAATATAATCCAGATAAAAAGGTTTTAATTCATCAAGATAAGCTCGGCGATCCATTTCTGAAACCGCAAATAAACGATGGTTAAAGGCAAAGTCTTTGGAGTCGATAGTGATTGGTGCTATATGGTAATTCTTTTTGGCGAGAAAGCAAATGATGTCCTCTTTTTTCTGTCCTGAACTCATAGCCAGATAGGGGTAGCGGAAGTATTTGGGTTCAGTGAGCACTGGGGCCAAGATAGCATCGGCACCTTGAATTTCATGCATGTAGCCTTTAGGGCCGAGTTTACTTAAATTAGCATGCGTGAGTGTGTGATTTCCTAAACTAAAACCTGCGTCACGAAATTTTCGTAATAGTTCCCAATTGTCTTTACGCACTTCGCTGGCAATAATAAAGCCTGTTGCCGTTACGCGCTGTTTCGTCATGGTTTCAAGTATCATGTTCAAATGAAAATTGCGGTAATCCCCTACAAAGGGTAAATCATCAATAGTAATGGCGATTAGTTTTCTTGGAGCAGATTCTTTTATTTTATTGGCGATTGTCGCAAAGCTCATTGAATGTACGACAAATAAAAGCATTAAAACAGAGGCGATTTTTTTAATAATTAATTCAATTTTCATTAGAACCAGGTACAACTGTGTTAAGAAAAAAAGGCATTGTAACAAAAATTAAGCTAAATGGCTTATACGAAGTGCTTTTTTGGGCGAAATATTAAAAGATTAAGCAGCAGTGGGAACAACTTTGCTGCTTAATCGTAGAAATTTATGATGCAAGGCCTTAATTACATTCCATGTGAAGGGGCTTTTTCTTCTGTTGTAACAGATTTTACTGGTGGTTTAGATTCATCTGTTGCTGCAGCTTGTTTTCTATCACTGAACATACCCCATCCCCATGAACTACTTGAAGACGCTTTTTCCGCGGGCTTATTGCCAACTGAAAAAGCATTAATAGCTTCTGCCAAAGCTTCTTTGCGGCAGTCAAGTGTCATTGTTTGAAATGATATAAGCGCTTTTTGAAAGTCAAATGCCGGAGCTTTTGAAAATTCAGAGAGATTAGTTCTAAATATTTTTTGTTCATCAGCAGCTTTCAGTGTGACAAAACGACAGAAGTGGTTGGCAGCAGAAAGCAATGCTTCCTTATCTTGATATGAAGTGGTACCTGTATTCAACAGCTCGGATAATGTCTTGTATACATGTGACTTATTTGGATCGGTGTATTTATATTCTGCTTTAATTTCTGCGCGAATTAGGTACATGGCTCCGGCAAGAATTGCTGTTCGTTCTTTATCTGAAAGTAGTTTTGCATCCTTGATAAGGATAGTTTTCAGGTCAAAAAGAAATTGCATTTCAGTTGCGCGTTTTGGACTGTTGAGTGCAAATTTTTCAATAGTGCCGCCCTGCAATCCCAGCTCATGATAGTAGAGATCATTAATTACGGTGTGTAATGTGCCCCAGTCGCCTTCTTTATTAATACTGTCTATGGCAGATTTAGGAGGTTCTTTTTTAGCTTTGTAATGGTTCGTGTCGGCACTTTCATCAATTGTTTTTATACTGGCTGCATTTATACGCTCTATTTGAGCCACATTTTCTAATTCATAGCCTAGTGTTAGAAACTTTCTTAAATACTCCGTTGGGATTTCATGTAGAGGGTGTTGGGCATTTATTCCTTGACGAGAGTCACTGTCTTTAAAAAGCGTTTTCAAGTATTCATTGATTGCTATAGTGAATTCGGCAGCTTGTTCTACATCGGGTTTATTTGGGGATTTTTTATCTTGTCCAATAGTTGATAATATGTGATCGAGTGTACTATCAAAAAGTGCTGTCCAGCGCGTTTTATGAATATGTGCTCTGGCGATTCCTACTAAACCATAGAATGCATGTGGGTAAAATGCAATTGGCAAGCCGATGCTTTTGTCATTTTTTTCAGCTTGGGCAATTAAATGATTTAAAACGACATTCAGTAATACAAGAATTGGTTTTCTTGTCTCCCCAGTATCTTCAATTTTTCCAATGTTCTTGGCTCCGCTGGCTAAAGAGCTTTCGTTTGCTAAAACGCTTTTGACCGCATTGTCAAAATCTATTTTCAATGCACGTAAATCCTTTATTCCTATCGTCATGATAACCTCCAATTTACAATAAAAAGATAGTGTAACGCCTTCCTACAGCACCCAGTGTAAACTAAACCAATCCACTCGTCATGTATTTTCATTATACAAAGTAAATGTCTAAAAAAAGAATAGTGAATTCATTATCTTAACAGGCTGTTTGCTTGGTATTTTGGGGTGTAATTGATGAAAAAAATCCTGAAAAAATTTGTATTAATTCTAATAACGAGTAATATGGCCGATCATTTTTCGTTTTAACTAGTTTGACGTAACTTAAATGAGGCCTGTTTTGAGTATAGAAAACGATAAGTTGTCGCAGAAGCAATTCCTTACTAATGCAGGGTATGCATTGATCTTTCTTCTTATCTGCCGCGTTATTGCCATGTGGTTTATTCCTCTGAATGATGTGTCGGAAGCGCGCTATGGTGAGATTGCGCGTAAAATGCTGGAAACCGGGAACTGGGTTACTTTGCTCCATGATTACGGCGTTCCATTTTGGGCTAAGCCGCCTTTATCAACCTGGTTGTCTGCAGCTTCGATGATGCTTTTGGGTGTAAATGAATTTGCCGTGCGTTTACCGGGCTTACTTTTATCCTTAGGTGTTTTATGGCTTATTTGGGACGTTGCTAAAAAACAGAGTGGCTCTGTAGTTGCCATGTTGACGACTTTAGTGCTTGCTGGAACTTTATATTTCTTCCTGGATGCAGGAACGGTGATGACTGATCCTGCTTTGGTTTTTTGCATCACATTGGTTCAGGTTGCTTTTTGGCATGCGGTAGCCAAGGGGAATAAGACTTGGTCTTATCTGTTTTTTGTTGGTTTGGGGCTAGGTCTTTTGGCAAAAGGGCCTGTAGCTGTGGTTTTGGTTGCAATGCCTGTCTTTTTTTGGGTTTTGTTGCGCAATGAATGGCGTACTATCTGGAATAGATTACCTTGGATCAAAGGTATTTGTATTGTTTTGGCGATAGCGCTTCCCTGGTATATTTGGGCAGAGATTCGTACTCCAGGTTTTTTAAATTATTTTATTGTTGGCGAGCATTTAAACCGCTTTTTAACCCCCGGCTGGACTGGAGATAAATACGGTTTCGCCCATCAGGAACCGTGGGGGATGATTTGGATTTTTGCGGCTATGGGTATTTTTCCCTGGTGCCTTCTTGGCGCAGTCTGGTTCGTAACATACCGAAAAAGCTTGCCTGCTATGTTTCGTGATCAAGACGGTTGGATGAGCTATATTTTCTTGGGTACTGTTGTTCCCTTATTCTTTTTTACCTTTTCCAGCAATATTATTTATACCTATGTGTTTCCATGCATGCCGATGTTTGCCTTGTTTTTTACAGAATATTGGGTACGTGCTGGCGCGATGTTGCGTGCAAAAAAGCTGGTATTAGGTGCTTCTATGATTTGTGGTGCATTATTCTTGGTGGCAACAGTTCTCTTTTATCTTATGCCCGATGCTGTGTCCAAAACACAAAAAGAAGTGATTGCAAAATGGCTGAAACAAGCACCCGTTGCAGGAAGTAAACTTATTTATTGGGATTATAAAACGGAATTTTCAGCACAATTTTATGCAAGAGGTAAGGTGAGTTTTGCTGAAAGTAAAACAGAGCTTTGTAATTTATTATCGAGTCATTCGGTCGATTATATAGTGATTTCTCCTACGCGAACGAAGCAAATTCCAGCAGATCTGTTTTCGCAAATGACGGAGGTTGGGCGTGTTACAGCAAATGGTAGGCCTTTGTTGTTGTTACGTAGTCCTGGTTTGAGTTGTCAGCAAGCATTGTCCAGAGCGTAAGCGAAGGATCTCCTGGATGGGGCTCGGTACTATTCGGAGGGAGGTCCTTCGCTGCGCTCAGGATGACGGTATTTTCATGAATGACGGTATTTTTTTGATGAAGAGTCTCGTCGTCCAGAGCGTAGCGAAGGATCTCCTGAATGTGGCTTAATGCTATTTGAAGGGAGGTCCTTCGGCTGCACTCAGGATGACAATATTGGGATTTTTTAGTGATTACCCCAATTTCCATCTTAAATTTTGTTCAAATAAGATACCAATTTAGTTTAATTTTTGATATACTCTAGCGCAATTTTTAGGCCAAGATGTGAGGAGTAGCCGTGTCGCATTCTGTTGCAGTGGATTCGAGAATTTTTGTACCTCGTGGTGACCTGATGGCTTGGGTTGTGTGTCTTTCTGCTGGGCTGTTTTTTTTATATGAATTCTTTCAACTCAATATTTTTGATGTAATTAATCAACCGCTACGCGATGAATTTAATATTGACGCGGCTCAATTAAGCTGGATGTCCAGTGCCTATTTATGGGCTGATATCCTGTTTCTACTTCCTGCAGGCGTTATTCTCGACCGTTACTCTACGCGTACAGTAATTCTAAGTGCCATGTCTGTGTGTATCTTTGGCACCATCGGTTTTGCCCTCACTAATTCATTTATTCTTGCTTCGTTCTTTCATTTCCTGTCAGGAATAGGTAATGCATTTTGCTTTTTATCCTGTGTGGTTTTAGTCTCACATTGGTTCCCACCACGCAGACAAGCTCTGGCTATAGGTTCTTTAGTGACAATGGCCTTTGTGGGCGGCATGATGGCTCATACACCGTTTGCTTTTCTTTATGAACTCTTTGGTTGGCGTCGTGCTTTGTTAATTGATGGAGCAGTTGGTGTCGTCTTACTGCTTTGGATTTACTGGATTGTTAGAGATAAACCAGCAAATTCCCCTGAGAAAACTCAAGCAAATCAAGGACACATTATTGCCGGATTCATTAAAGCTTTATCAAACCGACAAAACTGGATGGCAGGCTTTTTTACCTCTTTTCTGAACTTGCCCATTATGGTGTTATGCGCTTTATGGGGCGCTAGTTATCTGCAAGTAGTGCATCATTTACCAGAAATAGCGGCCAGTAATGTGGTGAGCTTGATTTTTATGGGCAGTGTGATTGGTTGCCCTTTTGCTGGTTGGCTTTCTGATGCACAAGGTCGTCGTAAGCCATTAATGATTGCGGGCGCGATTGCCACTTTAATCACGGTCATTCCTTTATTTTTAAATATTCCTCTGTCACAAACTACGTTGAGCATCCTCTTTTTTGCCTTAGGGTTTTTTACCAGCACCCAAGTGATTTCTTATCCTTTAATTGCTGAGAGTAATTCTGCAGATAACACTGGTGCCTCAACAGGAATCGCTTCTGTTATTATTATGGGCGGTGGCGGAGTAGGGCAGGTCTTATTTGGTTGGTTAATGGCGCATAACGCAGGCACTGTTGTAACAGCTTATACGGTTGCTGATTTTCAATTTGCCATGTGGATGTTTCCAATAGCTACTGTTGCAGCATTAATTGCTGTATTGTTAACCCGTGAAACGTATTGCAAACGCTAAATCTGAGGAGTAAAAATGCACATGGTGGATGAAATTCAAGGATGTAAAGAAGAAGAATCTTCGTTTTTACCTTGGATAGTATGTTTTGCCGCGACCCTGTTCTTTTTTTATGAGTTCATCCAAGGGAATATGTTCGCTTCCATTGCAGCAAATATCATGCAGGATTTCCATATTCAGGCAGATAAAATGGCTTGGTTATCCAGTATTTATTACTTATCTAATGTTTTGTTTCTCTTTGTTGCAGGCTTCGTACTGGATCGCTTCTCAATTAAAAATACGTTAATTATCGCGATGTTTTTATGTGTCATCAGTACTTTTCTGCTGGCTCACTCCCATTCTTTTTATGTTGCTTTATTCTCACGTTTTATTACCGGTATCGGCAGCGCGTTTTGCTTTTTAGGCCCTGTGCGTTTAGCTTCTCATTGGTTTCCACCAAAACGGATGGCTTTAGTAACGGGTGCCATTGTAACTATGGCTATGGCTGGTGGTATGTTGGCGCAATACCCCTTAACTAAATTGGTTTCTTTAGTTGGCTGGCGTCATGCAGTACAAAATGTAGGAATCCTTGGTTTTGTGATGCTGATTTTTATGTTGTTCTGGATTAAAGAAAGACCACAGGTTGCGGTGAAGAAGCCTGGTAAAGCGCTTGATGTGCTTACTGCGGCTAAAAAAGCTTATTTCAATACCCAATATCTGCGAGCTGCTTTTTATGCAAGTTTAATGAATATGGCGATTGCTGTATTTGGCGCGATGATGGGTACTTTATACTTAGTGCAGCGTATGGATATCAATCTTGAGCAAGCGGCAATGGTTAATGGCATGTTGTTTTTAGGCGCTATTATTGGTTCTCCTTTGGTTGGTTGGATGTCTGATAAAATAGGCTTGCGTATTCTGCCTATGAAATTAGGTGTTCTTGCTTCATTGCTCACTTTATTAGCAGTGCTTTATTTACCGGTTTCATTAACGATGATGACGGTACTGTTTTTCTTGTTGGGTCTTTTCACTTCCGCTCAAGTAATCAGCTATGCTTTAGTTGCTGAAAGCAGCTCCCCTGTAATGACTGCAACAGCGGTCAGTGTTATTTCTATCATCACTCAGGGGGGGTATATTGTTTACCAAAACTTATTCAGTAATTTATTAACGAGCCACAGTAGTGTGGAGTTCGTTAATGGAACTCCAGTGTATTTACTGGACTCCTATCAACATGCCGCAGTGATTTTACCTTTAGGTTTATTAATTGCCTTTTTCGTGCTTTTCGGATTAAAAGAAACACGTTGCCAACAAATTGAGGAATAAGTATGATCGGGCGAGTTTGTATATTACTCATGGATTCTTTTGGCATTGGCGCAAGCCTTGATGCCTCTCGCTATGGCGATGAAGGTGCGAATACTTTTGTACACATTCATGAATGTTGTGAACGTGGTGAGGGGGATAAAGCGGGGTTACGTCAAGGACCATTAACTTTGCCTAATTTGGCAAAACTGGGCTTACATCATGCGGCTTTGGCCAGTTCTGGCTTACGCTTTGTTGAGTTAGCGGATTTTGCTGAACCAGTGGGGCATTACGGTTATGCTGTGGAGCAAAGTTTTGGCAAAGATACACCTAGTGGGCATTGGGAAATAGCCGGTGTACCGGTAACCTTTGATTGGGGTTATTTCCCTGAGCAACCCTTTTGTTTCCCTCAAAAACTAATTGATGAATTCATTAAACGCACGGGTGTGCCAGGCGTTCTTGGTGAAAAGCATGCTTCAGGTACAACAATTCTTGATGAGCTAGGTGAAGAGCATATTCGCACTGGTAAACCGATTGTTTATACTTCTGGCGATAGCGTATTTCAAATTGCAGCGCATGAAGAGCATTTTGGTCTGCAGCGTTTGTATGAGATTTGTGAGATTGCTCGTGAATTAGTTGATGAGTATCAGATTGGTCGTGTTATTGCTCGTCCTTTTTTAGGCCAGCAAGGGTCTTTTAAACGGACTGCAAATCGTAAAGACTATGCGACATTACCGCCTGCAAAAACTTTATTGGATTATTTGAAAGAAGCCGGTCGAGAGGTTATTGCTCTTGGAAAAATTGCGGATATTTATGCGCACCAAGGAATAACACAAACCATTAAAGCAGATGGTAATATGGCTTTGTTTGATGCGACTTTGGAGGCCATGAAAACTGCTCCTGAAGGCAGTTTGGTCTTTACCAATTTTGTTGATTTTGATTCTTCTTTTGGGCATCGTCGTGATGTAACGGGTTACGCACATGCGTTAGAAGAATTTGATGCGCGCTTGCCTGAATTAGAAGCATTTTTGCGACCGGATGATATCGTTATTATTGCCGCAGATCATGGTTGTGATCCTACATTCCCTGGTTCAGATCATACTCGTGAGCATATTCCTGTATTGGCTTATGGACCGAGTTTAAAGGGGCGCTTTATTGGTCGTCGCGAGAGTTTTGCAGATATTGGTCAGAGTATTGCACAGCATTTAGGATTAAAAGATTTATCTCACGGTTTGTCTTTTTTAATCTAATCCCTATTGTTTTTTTCTTTTTAATCCCCATCTTAAATTCCATGTAGCGTTGCGCGTAGACCGTAAGGTCTGGCGCACGTTTAATTTTTCAGCCTAAGTTGAGGATTTAATTTTGGAACAATTTCGCGGGACAACCATACTTTCAGTAAGGCGTGGTAATCAGGTCGTTATCGGTGGTGATGGTCAGGTTACTCTAGGTAATACGGTTATGAAGGGCAATGCGCGCAAAGTACGTCGCCTTTATAAAGATCAGGTTATTGCAGGCTTTGCCGGCGGTACTGCGGATGCCTTTACTCTTTTTGAACGTTTTGAAAGTAAATTGGAGATGCATCAAGGTCATTTGGTGCGCGCGGCTGTAGAGCTTGCTAAAGATTGGCGAACAGACCGTATACTGCGCCGTCTTGAAGCGGTTCTAGCTGTAGCAGACAGTAAATCCTCGCTCATTATTACAGGTAATGGGGATGTGATTGAACCTGAAGAGAGTTTAATTGCCATTGGTTCAGGTGGTCCTTACGCACAAGCTGCTGCACGCGCGTTAATGCAAAATACAAAACTATCCGCTTTGGAAATAGTTCGTCGGTCGCTCACTATTGCTGGTGAAATCTGTATTTATACCAATAACAATCTAACTATAGAAGAATTAAACAATGACAGTAAGTAATAGTATGGTAATGACTCCTCGTGAGATTGTTCAGGAATTAGATAAACACATTATTGGCCAAGACGATGCGAAAAGAGCCGTAGCTATTGCTTTACGTAATCGCTGGCGCCGTATGAAGATTCAAGATCCTGTCTTGCGCAATGAAATAATGCCTAAAAATATTCTAATGATTGGGCCAACCGGTGTGGGTAAAACAGAAATTGCCAGGCGTTTGGCGAAACTGGCACATGCTCCATTTATTAAAGTAGAAGCGACCAAATTTACTGAAGTAGGTTATGTAGGACGCGATGTAGATTCAATTTTACGTGATTTGGCGGATATTGCGATTAAGCAAGAACGCGAATTTGCGATGAAAAAAGTAGAGCATTTAGCTGAAGATGCGGCCGAAGAACGAGTGTTGGATGTATTACTTCCTCCTGCGCGTGGTAGTTTAACTCCCGGGGAGAAAGACAACAGCACACGTCAGATGTTCCGCAAGCAATTGCGTGAAGGACTTCTGGATGAGAATGAAATTGAAATTGATGTGTCAGCGACACCCGTAGGCATAGAAATTATGGCACCTCCTGGTATGGAGGAAATGACCAGTCAATTGCAATCTATGTTTCAGCAGGTTGGCACTACACGCACTAAAACACGTAAAATGACGATTATTAAAGCGATGAAAATTTTGCGTGAAGAGGAAGCTGCAAAGTTGATTAATGAAGACGACATTAAGGTTCGCGCAATAGAAAGCGTGGAGCAAAATGGTATTGTTTTTATTGATGAGTTGGATAAAGTAGCCAAGCGTTCTGAAGGCAGTGGTGGTGATGTATCGCGTGAAGGCGTGCAACGAGATCTTTTGCCTTTGATTGAAGGAACAACCGTTTCAACTAAATACGGTATGATTCAGTCAGATCATATTCTTTTCATTGCTTCTGGCGCATTCCATGTTGCCAAACCTTCTGATTTGATTGCTGAACTGCAAGGACGTTTGCCGATTCGCGTTGAGCTGTCCGCGCTTTCTACTAATGATTTTGTGCGTATTCTTACCGAACCAAATGCTTCATTGACCTTACAGTATACTGCTTTGATGGCAACTGAAGGCTTAGCTTTAAGTTTTGATGAATCAGGAATTAAGCGTATTGCTGAAGTGGCATGGCAGGTAAATGAGCGTATGGAAAATATTGGTGCGCGACGTTTGTATACAGTGATGGAACGCTTATTGGAAGTGGTTTCTTTTGAAGCTACTGATAAATCAGGTGAGTCAGTACTTGTTGATAGAGCTTATGTTGATAAGAACTTAGGTCAATTGGTCGCTGATGAAGATTTGGCACGTTATATCCTTTAAAATAGCGGGAAGATTGTAGCCGGAGTGCGCTGCGCTGCCATTAGTCCACTCTACCTTGATCCGTTCGTGCTGAGGAGGAGCAATAGCGCCGTCTCGAAGCATCTGCGCCAAGACTATAGCCTTGTGCGAATGCTTCGAGACGGCGTAAACGCCTCCTCAGCACGAACGGTTTTGTTGGAGAAGGCAGATCTTGTGGCTCCCTTATCCATACTGGCGTTAATAATGGCAGTGACACTACGCTGCACCCAGGCTACTTTATCCTGTGTTCTTATCCGACGATTGATTTATATTCTTTATTAATGTGGAGTTGGCTAATGTCTCATCCTTATGTTTTAGTCCTGTATTATTCACGCACCGGTTCTGTAGCTCAATTAGCTCAATATATAGCGCGTGGAGTAGAACGTGTTACGGGAATTGAAGCTCGTCTAAGAACGGTTCCTTCTGTTTCTACTACTTGTGAGGCAGTGGATGAAGCTGTTCCAGACAGCGGAGCACCTTATGCGACTCTGGATGATCTCCGTCACTGTCAGGGATTGGCTTTAGGAAGCCCAACGCGTTTTGGAAATATGGCTGCTCCTTTAAAGTATTTTTTAGATGGGACTTCTTCCTTGTGGTTGGCTGGAGATTTGGTAGATAAACCGGCTTGTGTGTTTTCTTCATCAGCAAGTATGCATGGTGGTCAGGAAAGTACTTTATTAAGTATGATGATCCCTTTATTACATCAAGGCATGGTTTTATTAGGTGTTCCTTATACGGAGCCTGCTTTAAATACTACAGCAACGGGTGGAACACCTTATGGAGTTACTCATGTTTCTGGAGTGACGAATGATCATCCTCTAAGTCAGGATGAGATTACTCTGGCTAAAAATTTAGGTGAGCGTCTGGCGCACACCGCTCTTAAATTGAGTAAATAAAATGAAAGTGATTTGTTTTAATGCGAATGGCATTCGTGCTGCGGCACGCAATGGGTTTTATGAATGGCTTGCCGTTCAGGATGCTGACTTTGTCTGCATTCAAGAAACCAAGGCTCAAGTGGATCAATTACTTCCTGAGGAAGTTTTTTATCCGCGCGATTATTTTTGTGATTATTATTCAGCACAAAAAAAAGGCTACAGCGGGGTTGCTATTTACGCCCGAAAAAAGCCAGATCGTGTGGTTAAAGGCATAGGCTATGGTTATTGTGATGATGAAGGACGTTACATTCAATTTGATTATCCTAATTTAAGCGTTATTTCACTTTACTTGCCTTCTGGTACTAGTGGCGATGGGCGTCAGGAAGTAAAATATTCTTTTTTAGAGCAATTTGCCAAACATTTGATTCAATTAAAAAATGAAGGGCGTGAGCTGATTATTTGCGGTGACTATAATATTGCACACAAGCAAATTGACTTAAAAAACTGGCGTAGTAATCAGAAAAACTCAGGATTTTTACCTGAAGAGCGTGCTTGGATGGATGAGCTTTTTGGTTCTATGGGTTTTGTTGATGCATTTCGTGTACATAATCAGGAAGAAGAGCAATACACCTGGTGGTCTTATCGAAGTCGTGCTTGGGAAAAAAATGTGGGATGGAGAATTGATTATCAAGTGATCACTCCAGGATTGATGGATTCAGTGGTGAACAGTCAGATTTTTCGTGAAGCCCGTTTATCCGATCATGCACCGTTTATGATCGAATATAAAGGAGATTTGTGTGCTTAAATTAGCCAGTTGGAATGTTAATTCATTAAAAGTCAGACTGGATCAGGTTATAGAATGGATGGAGTCATCACAAATTGATGTTCTTGCTTTGCAAGAAACCAAATTGATTGATGAGAACTTCCCTGCTCAGGCGTTTCTTGAAAAAGGATTTCATCTGGTTTTTTCCGGGCAAAAAACATATAACGGAGTGGCTGTAATTAGTCGCTATCCGATTACCGATGTGCTTACAGATATCCCTGATTTAGATGATCCACAGCGCCGAATTTTGGCTGTAACGATTGCTGGTATACGATTAATTGATTTATATGTACCCAATGGTGCAGATCTGACTTCCGACAAATATCAATATAAATTGAATTGGCTGCAAAAGGTTACGGCCTTTATTCAACAGCAAATGAGCGTATATTCTAAGGTCGCTGTAGTTGGTGATTTTAATATTGCTCCTGAAGATCGTGATGTTCATGATCCTGAAGAGTGGAACAATTGTGTTTTAGTTAGTCCCGCAGAGCGACAAGCTTTTGCTGACCTAATGCAATTAGGCCTGTATGATAGTTTTAGAAACTTTGAACAAGAAGAGCAAGTATTTAGCTGGTGGGACTACCGTGCGGCAGGGTTTAGACGTAATCGTGGTTTACGAATTGATCATATTTTATTAAGTAATGAATTGAATGAGTTATGTCGAAAATCAGCTATTGATAAAGAGCCTCGCAAAGCAGAAAGACCATCAGATCATGCGCCTGTATGGGTTGAGTTGGATATTTTGGTCTAAAAATAAACTATAATATAAGAAGAATTAGGCTTGAGTTTGTTGTTATTTCGCCTGGCGAAATGGCGACAAGCGAAGCTCAATAGAAGTGCGAATCAATAACATGTTACCCTGACAGTAATCAATTGTTGAGCCTAGTGTTTAACATTCAAGAAAGAGGAATTTATTTGTTCCTTATTGAGAAAAAATTGCTTTGCAGAAATTTTTCTGCTATTGTTTCGCGTCATTTGTGTAGAATATGGTGCTTGGCGGTGGGTTCAGGTGGCGATATTCATGTAGAACTATAAGAGAGTAGTATTATGAAGGCAGCAATACATCCTAATTATGAAGTAGTTAAAGTCACTTGCAGTTGTGGCGAAGCATTTGAAACTCGTTCAACTTTATGCAAAGATTTAAGCATTGAAGTATGTTCACAGTGTCATCCTTTCTATACTGGAAAGCAAAAACTAGTTGATACTGGTGGCCGAGTTCAGAAATTCCGTGATCGTTATAATCTACGTTCTGCTAAAGCTCAAACTACAGCAAACGAAGAGTAACGCCAAAGCGCGCACAGTGCGCGCTTTTGTTTGATTTTTTTATAAATAGTTATTTATACTAACTTTTTTGTAGATTATCAGGGCTCGTGTTCCCAAAATATTTTCCTCAATTAACATTATCCTTCACGGTTTACTTATTCAGAAACCAGAAATTAATAGAGAGTTATTTATATTGTCTAAAATATTTCGGATAACTCGTGGACTGGTGATAATTGTTGAGATATTGTGTTACGGCCTATAGTTTTTTGGTTTTTATGAGAGAGATGCATTTTGGATAATGAAGTTTTAAAACAAGCTGCGCTGGATTATCATGAGTTTCCTGTTCCAGGAAAGCTCAGCATACACATTACAAAATCAACTAACTCTCAGAATGATTTGTCTCTGGCCTATACGCCAGGGGTTGCTGCTCCAGTGTTGGCTATTGCTGAAAATCCTGAAGACGCTTATCGCTATACCAATAAAGGTAATTTGGTAGCGGTAATGACTAATGGTACAGCTGTGCTTGGTTTAGGTGATCTTGGTCCTTTAGCCAGTAAACCGGTTATGGAAGGTAAAGCAGTTTTATTTAAACGTTTTGCAGGGATCGATGTATTCGATATCGAAATTGATGCGCATGATCCACAAGCTTTTATCTCTACAGCAAAACGTATTTCCCCCACTTTTGGTGGTATTAATTTAGAAGATCTTAAAGCGCCTGAATGTTTTGAAATTGAGCAAGCTTTAATTGAGCAGCTGAATATTCCCGTGTTTCATGATGATCAACACGGTACAGCAATTGTTATTGCTGCGGGCTTATTAAATGCCCTTGAATTACAACAAAAAAAATTATCGGAGGTTAAAATCGTCTGTATCGGCGCGGGAGCTGCTGGTATTGCTTCGATGAGATTATTGGTTGCCTTAGGCGCCAATAAAGAAAACATGTTACTTTTAGATACTAACGGAGTTATTCATTCAGGTCGTACTGATCTTAATGCTTATAAATTTGCTTTTGCACGTACGACAGAATGCCGTACTCTGGCTGATGCTTTGGTTGGCGCTGATGTATTTATTGGTGTGGCCAAACCTGACCTATTAGATGCAGAATTGTTAAATTTAATGGCACCACAACCCGTTATTTTTGCATTATCTAATCCTAATCCTGAAATTAGACCTGAAGTAGCACATGATGTTCGGGATGATTTGATTATTGCTACTGGACGTAGTGATTATCCTAATCAAGTAAATAACGTATTATGTTTTCCATACATTTTCCGCGGCGCACTCGATGTCCGTGCTCAATGTATTAATCAATCCATGCAAATTGCAGCAGTTGAAGCAATACGTCAATTGGTGCATGAGCCGGTTCCCCAGGTAGTGAAGGATAATTACCCAGGTGTTACTCATTGGGAATTTGGTCCTAATTATATTATCCCAAAACCCATCGACCCTCGTTTAAGAGACAGGGTTCCTGCTGCCGTGGCGAAGGCCGCAATTGAAAGTGGCGTGAGTCAAATTAATAATAATTTAAAATAAAACGGAGCCTGCTGCTTCTTCATAGAAATATAGAAGAAGCGGACGCTCTTGCTTAACCAATAGTTAAGGAGATGACTTTGCTTTCGGAGAATCGTAAGAATTACGCAATAATTGGATGGCTTATTTGCGGTCTTGGTGCAGTATTTTATAGTTATGAATACTTGTTAAGAATCGCACCTAGTGCCATGGAACCCGCCTTACGCGAACATTTTAATTTGTCTGCTACAGGTTTTGGGCATCTTTCTTCAGTTTACTATTATGCCTATGTACCTATGCAATTGCCTGTAGGTTTGTTGTTGGACAGGTACGGCCCCAGAAGACTGTTAACCTTTGCCTGTTTGATTTGTGTTATCGGTACTTTTCTTTTTACCGGGACATCAAACTTTTGGGTGGCTATGTCTGGTCGCTTTTTAGTAGGTTTAGGTTCGGCGTTTGCGTTTGTTGGGGTATTAAAGCTTGCAACTATTTGGTTACCAGAAAATAGATTGGCGATGGTATCAGGTATGACCGCAGCTTTAGGTGCTATTGGTGCGATGCTAGGCGATAACTTTTTAGAAATGTTTGTACATCAGTTAGGCTGGGTAAAAACCCTTAACGTGACTGCAATTTTTGGTATCGGTTTAATGTTTGTATTATGGGCCGGTATTAAAGACAAACAAGGCCGTCATCGACAAAATGGTACCGTCTCTTCCTTTAAAAATGGTCTGGTTGATTTAGGTATTATTGCTCGTAATAAACAGATTTGGGTGAATGGGATGTACGGTTGTCTGGTTTATCTGCCAACGACAGTTTTTGCTGAACTTTGGGGTATTCCTTATTTAAAACATGCCTATAATCTTTCTGCGAATTCTGCAGGCCTCGCTAATTCATTGTTGTTTTTAGGCTTTACTTTAGGCGCTCCATTAATGGGTTATATTTCTGACCGATTAGAGCGAAGAAAGTTTCCGATGTTTTTGGGTGCCAGTGGCGCTGTGGTTGTTATGTTAACCATTTTGTATTTCCCGGGTTTAACTGAATTAAACATTCAGGTACTTATGTTTGTACTAGGTCTTCTTTACAGCGCGCAAGCTATTGTGTTTGCAGTAGGTAGAGAGCTAAGTCCTGGTGAAGCAGCAGGTACCGCTATGGCAATTACGAATATGATCGTCATGTTAGGTGCTTTATTACTGCAACCTTTAGTAGGGTATTTATTAGACTACAGCTTATCTGTGAGAACTGGGTCTGCGGAGCTAACAGGTGTTGTTGTAGATAATGTCCATAAATTATATTCTTTAGGTGATTATCAGTTTGCATTAGCTGTTATTCCTTTTGGTATCTTTCTTGCGGCTGTATTAACGTTCTTCTTGAAAGAAACTTACGCACACGTAGATAAATAAAATGACGACAAGAAAACAGTTGGTTTGGGGTACATTTATTTGCTTTGTTGGGGCTGTATTTTACTGCTACGAGTTTATTTTACGTATTATACCAGGCGTATTACAAACCGAGCTTAGTACCGCTTTAGGTCATATTTCTGCGACCACTTTTGGCCAAATTTCAGCACTCTACTATTTTGCATATTCCCCTATGCAAATGCCTGTAGGGATGCTGATGGACAGATTTGGTCCCAGAAGGCTTCTAACTATTGCATGTCTTTGCTGTACCTTAGGTTCCTGGATGTTTACTTTAACATCATCCATGTTTTTAGTTGGTTCAGGCCGATTTTTAGTAGGATTTGGTTCCTCCTTTGCTTTTGTGGGCGTGTTATCTCTGGCATTACACTGGTTACCCAGACGTTATTTTTCTCTGGTTGCGGGTTTAATGACAACTTTAGGGATGCTAGGTCTTGTCTATGGTGAAGTGAAAATCACTGAATGGTCTCAGCTTGTTGGCTGGGAAAATGTTTTATTATTTATTGCATTCATTGGTTGTGGTTTAAGTGTGTTGATGTGGCTTGTGGTTCGCGATGGACCAACTGGTCATCAATCAAATACACATCCTTTACCTGAATTTTTTCGTAATGTCCTTAAGGTACTGATGTCACCAGAAGTGTGGATCATTGGTTTTATTGGGGCATGTTTGTATACCTCTTTGTCTGTCTTTGGTGAGTTATGGGGTAAAACTTATCTGGAGCAAGTGCATAATTTAACTAAGGTTGAAGCGGCGAGAACAGTATCAGCGGTTTTTCTAGGCTGGGCTGTAGGTGCTCCTATTGCGGGTTATTTGTCTGATCGTTCAGGGAGAAGATTGCTGCCATTAGTTGTAGGGGCAATTTTATCCTTTATCTGCATCAGCATCGTTCTGTATTGGCCCGGATTGTCTCATACCAGTTTAAGTATTTTATTGTTTCTCTATGGTGTGTTTAGCGCTACAGAAATCATTGTATTTATTATGGCTAAAGAATGCAGTGGTGCTGAGATATCGGGCACAGTATTCGCCGCAACTAATATGATAGTAACTCTTGGTGGCGTAGTGTTCCAACCTTTGGTTGGTAAATTATTAGATACCTTTGGTGACAGTGGCATAGTAGGTGGTGAGCATATCTATACGGTTATAGATTATCAGGTTGCTTTATCCGTACTGCCGATTTCACTATTAATGGTAACGATCTTGGCGTTCTTCATCAAAGATCATTCATCCCTTCATTAATATAACGCGAGTTCTGGATAAGAGCAGTCAAAATCATTGTAGGTTGGGCTAAAAGCCCAACCTACAACTATTTAATCGCGTTTTTATCAAGAATTGGCGTTAATATAATATGCGCGTCATCCAGAGCGTAGCGAAGGATGACGAGGATGCAGTGAATCAATCTTACTTAAACACCGCAACCAATTCTTTAACCGGTTTACGTAAAGCGCTTTGGCAGTTGATAAAACGGGATACCTTGAAGCTTTTGATTTTTGCTTTGCTATAGTGCTGGCGGGTAAATTCTGTATCATGATTAGATATAATAACCGGAATGCCTCTGGCTGCTGTTTCTTGGGCTAATTCAGATAACTCAATTTGATCCGTATTTGTAAATGGTTTTTTCGTATAAGGCAAGAGTTTAGTCTTTTCTGAAAAAGGGACGTACGGTGGATCACAGTAAATAACATCACCACGCTCTGCCTGTGCGAACGTCTTTCTGAAATCCTGATGAATAAATTGGGTATTTTGACTTTTTTGGTGAAAGAGTTGCATTTCTTTTTGCGGAAAATAAGGTTTCACATAACGACCAAAAGGAACGTTATAGAATCCTTGAGAGTTGTATCGGCATAAGCCGTTATAACCATGGCGATTGAGGTAGAGAAATAATGCGGCTCTTTGTTGCGTGTAAGGCAATTGATTAAAGTCAGAACGGATTTGATAATAGGTTTCTTTGCAATTCAATTCGAGGCTAAAATAAGTTTCGCAATAGTCGATGAAGTCATTTGCTTGCTCTTGCAGAATCGTATAAAGAGAGATTAAATCCATATTACTTTCTGCCAAGAGATATGCAGAGTAATTGGTATTCATTAAGACAACGCCTGAGCCTGCAAAAGGCTCAATTAAGCGCTTACCTGGAGGTAAAAACGGGATAATCTTATCCAGACAGTTGTATTTGCTACCTGCCCATTTAAGAAAAGGCCTTATTTTTATCATGAATTGTACCGCGATTGATTCAGAGGGGAGTATTGCTTATTTTTAGGAAAAAAAACAGGATTTTTTGCGCTAATCTTGTATCATTGGATTCTGTCTTTACTTTGATCCGTTTGTGCTGTAAGTGGTAGAGCTAATAGTCCTCTGACGTTAAATGAATAGTTTTATTTACAAGCCTACTCTTTAAGCCTATCATTGATTAATGAAACAAAAATCAAATGAGTTGTAAATGAATCAACGTGGTGGCAAGCGAGAAGGAGCTGGACGACCTTCAGGGCGTGGCAAATACGGAGCAGAACCTACTAAAACAATACGTATTCCAGTATCGCGTCTTCCTGATATTTATACCTTATTGGACAAAGAAGCAAAAACACATGCTTTGCCTTTATACTCTAGTAAAGTGCAAGCTGGTTTTCCTTCGCCGGGTGACGATTACATTGAGCGTTATCTGGATTTGAATCAGCAGTTAATTAAACATCCAGCCGCAACATTTATTGTTACGGCAACAGGTGACTCCATGACCGATGTAGGCATTCATTCTGGTGACATGCTTATCGTTGATAAAAGCCTTGATGCAGTGCATGGAACAATTGTCATTGCAGCGCTTAATGGAGAGTTAACCGTCAAGCGTTTATCTAAAATAGCAGGGCGCGTACAACTCTTGCCTGAGAATCCAAAATATAAAGCCATTGATATTACAGAGGGACAGGATTTAGTGATCTGGGGTGTGGTGACATACGTGATTCATGTCCCAGTCTAATTTCCTTTTATTGACGAGGTATTAGCTATGTTTGCTCTGGTTGATTGTAATAATTTTTATGCCAGCTGTGAGCGTCTGTTTCGTCCTGATTTGCGTGATAAACCTATCATCGTATTGTCTGGTAATGACGGTTGTGTCATTGCACGTTCAAACGAAGCTAAAGCTTTGGGTATCACGATGGGGGAACCTTATTTTAAAGTTAAAGGTTTATGCCAACAACATAGAGTGCACGTTTTTTCCTCCAATTTTGCTTTATATGGAGATTTATCTCATCGGGTAATGAGCACCATAGAGCAGGAATGGCCTCATATGGAGGTCTATTCTATTGATGAAGCATTCCTTGATCTAAGCAGCATACCGAGTCATCTGCATGATTCATTTTGCCTGGCACTGCAAAAAAAGATTTTAAAAAATACAGGCCTGCCTACATCTATTGGTATTGGGCAAACAAAGACATTAGCAAAACTTGCCAATCATTTGTGTAAAAAAGTATTAAAAACACCCATATTTAATATAAATAAGCAAAAGGAATGGTTAAAAAAAACTACGGTACATGATATTTGGGGAATCGGCCGACAATGGAGCAAAAAACTCATCGGCTGCGGTATTTATACGGCATTTGATTTATCAATTGCAGACCGACATTTATTGAAAAAGCAATTTAATGTAATGGTTATGCGCACGGCTTTAGAGCTTCAAGGTACTCCTTGTGGTGATTTGAGGCACGAAGAGGTGAAACAAAGTATTTTGTCTTCCAAAAGTTTTGGTTCCCTTCAAACAGAATACGCGTCTGTAGCAGAGGCGTTAAGCAGTCATTGTGCGCGTGCGGTTGAGAAATTGCGCGATCAAAAATCATTGGTACAAAGAATATCTGTTTTTGTAACTACGAATCGATTTCGTGAGGATTTGGCACAACATGCACAATCCATTGAAATGCGCTTTGTTTCTCCTACAGATGATTTAAGAGTCATTACGCATTTAGCAAAACACTGTTTATCAAAGTTATTCAAAGAAGGTCATCATTATAAAAAGACTGGAGTATGTCTTGAAGCACTGACACCTAAAGCATCACGTCAGCTGGATTTTTTTAACCAGGCTACAGATGAAGAGCAGGAAAAGACGGAGGAGCTGATGTTGCTTTTTGATAAAATTAATCAAAAATTTGGTAAAAGTACGCTGCGTCTTGCTGCGGAAGGCAACAGTAAACCTTGGGATTCACGCTTGCAAATGAGATCGCCGCGTTACACTACGTGCTGGTCTGAGTTAGCTTTTGTTAAGAATGGCACTTAAATTTAACGCTTTGGAATCCTTGATAAAAACACTTGAAATATTATGTGCTTACTCGTAGAGTTGAACTCTAAAAATCCGCTCCAATTTTTAAGAGAGATTGTAATGCTATTAAAAAAACACGTTTGCAGCCGCACATTACTCATGTTTTTAACTGGACTAGGTGCGCAGGCACTCCATGCAGACAGCTATATGTCTAATTTTACTGACGTGCCCGGCTCCCGGCCGCACGTAGTAATTCAAGCTGGTGGGTTTATTATCAATAAAGCTCAGTCACAGCATATAAATATTAATGGACTTATTGGCGATCATTTTAGCGCCGATTCGAGTAGTGATGGAAATGGTCTTTTAGGTCTGGGTTTATTTTTTAATGGTGCTGAAGGTGAACGGGTGAATTTCACTTATGGCATCAATGCTTTTTATTTGGGGAAAACCTACGTGAGTGGTACGGTGACTGCAGAAGCTCAGCCTGCTCCGGTTTGGCGTTACAAACACACGCAGACTAGCTACCCTATTTATTTTGATGCTAAATTGGATATAGGCAATAAAAACAATGAGCGTTATGGTTTCACGATGGATTTTGGCCTTGGTCCTAATATTATGGTAACGGGGAATGTTATTCAGCAATCTTTGGATAATGGCTTTACAAATTCGGAGCGTAACTTTTTAGGCCAAACTAATATAGTATTCAGTGGCATGGCTGGAGTAGGTTTTAGAATAAGTGAGGTTTTTGGCCAAGCACCACTAGAATGTGGCTACCGCTTTTTTTACTTGGGTAAAGGCGATTTTTCTAAGACAACAAATCAATTATTAACTCAATTTAAAACAGGTACAACCTATGCAAATGCGTTACTTTGCTCAGTAACTATTTAACTCATAGTAGAGGATGCATAAGTACTCTTAAACTCTTCCTTCCCCCACACTATACGTGGCGGAAGGCATTGGTATTCATATTTTTCATTAGTCTTGATTATCGGCGTTCACCTCATTGCTTTCTAAGTGAATTTTACGGAAAAATTGATGAATGACAGGGGAAAGTATGATCACAATAATGGCGATAAAAGCCAGCCCACTAAATAAGGCATAAAATCCTGCAAATAATTTTCCCGCATTAGTATTTACTGGTGATGCAGGCCCCATTCCAGAAAGAATCATGGCGGCATTCATGAATGAATCAACCCAGGACATTTTTTCAGTAAGGTGATAGCCTAGCATACCGATATAAAGTGCTACTGCTGTAAGTGTTAAGCCCCAAGAGGTATTACGTGCTATATGGTGGTATAGGTTAATTGGTTTTTTTATATGCTGTTTTGTATGGTGTTTCATTATCATGACTCCTTGTCTTCAGCCAGTATTAGCGTGTGATAACCGCTGCGGTCATCCTGGAAACACAGGTTTGCTTTCCTGCCTCATTATAAATATTAATTTGCCAAATCTGCGTCGTACGGCCTATATGAATAGGTGAGGTCACGGCAGTAACTAAGCCTTCTGTAACTGAGCGAATGTGATTGGCATTGATTTCCAGGCCCACACAATAAAACTTTTTCAAATCAATAACTGCATTTGCTGCTGTACTGGCAACTGTTTCGGCTAAAACAACATTAGCACCTCCATGAAGAATGCCTATCGGTTGTTTGGTTCGATTGGTTACAGGCATTGTAGCCGTTAAAAAATCATCACCAATTTCGGTGAATTGAATGCTAAGAAATTCGGACATGGTATTTGTACCGCGTTGATTGATTTCTGCTAATGAAAGTTTTTGAAACCATAGTGCCATTTTTCTCTCCCTTATTTTTAAAAATAAGATAAACTGTATTTCAATGAAAACCAACAAGAAATTTTTATGACTGAGCAATTGTGCATGCGTTTTTATGTTTCAGGAAAGGTTCAAGGCGTGTGGTATCGTGCCTCGTCAAAAAAACAGGCCGAATTATTAAGCATAAAAGGTTGGGCGCGAAATTTGGACGATGGGCGGGTAGAGGTTTTTGCTTGCGGTACTAACGAGCAGCTGGAGGAGTTTCACTGTTGGTTACAACAAGGACCACAGTTGGCTCAGGTACAGGAGTGCACTCGCGAGGAATTACCCTGGGAGGATTATGAGGGGTTTGATATTTTTTAAAATGAGGGGGGCATACTCTACCTCTATTATTTTTTAAATGATTTGCAAAATCAGCAGTTATTCTTGAAAAAAATCGGTAAGATAAAAAAGACATTACGTTGTTTCTAATAGAAATTTTTTCAGGATAGAAAAAATGACATCAGATTTCATTAGTATAGTTTTAGGATTTATCGAGGGATTTGCTCTTATTATTTCACCCTGCATTTTGCCGATTTTACCGGTTTTTCTTGCCGGCTCGTTAACGGGATCTAAAAAACGTCCTCTAGGTATTCTTGCTGGATTCATCTTGTTCTTTGTTGTCTTGGTATTTTTCTCACGCCAGTTGGTTTCATACTTAGGTATTAATTTTGATGTCTTACGCTATGTGAGCTACGCTATTCTTTTATTGTTAGGCGTGGTTTTGTGTTCCAGTTATTTAACCGAAAAATTCAGCCAAATCACACAACGCGTCACACGCATTGGTTCGTTCTTTGCTCCTCTGAATAATCCTGAGGGTGGTTTTTTTAATGGAATGTTATTTGGAGGTCTAGTTGCGATCATTTGGACACCTTGTGCCGGTCCTATTCTTGCTGCAATTATTGTCCAAACAGTCACTCAAAAAGCTACATTTATCAGTTTTTTTACTCTAGCCGCCTTTGCATTAGGCGCTGGAATTCCTATGCTTATTATTGCCTTTTATGGAAAAAAACTAATAGATGCTTTTGCTCTTTCTCCATCAAGGATGCAAATTTGTCGGGAGTTTTTAGGTGCTGTATTGATTGCTAGCGTTGTAAACATGATTTATTTTGAAGGCAGAGACGTGCCTACCCAAAGTACTGCTGTAGGAATAAAAACCTCATCTTCATTAATAAATGACTTATGGCGTCCTTATTCTGTGCCTAAAGTAGAGGGAATTAGTGGTTGGATTAATTCGGAGCCTTTGCGTTTAAGTGATTTAAAAGGCAGGGTCGTGTTAATCGATTTTTGGACTTATTCTTGCATTAACTGTTTACGAACTTTGCCTTACGTAAATAATTGGTACAAACAGTATCATGATAAGGGTCTTGTGATTATCGGGGTACATACGCCTGAATTTGCTTTTGAAAAAAATATGAAAAATGTGAGTGCAGCCGTGACGCGTAATGGAATTTTGTATCCTGTTGCACTTGATAATCAGTTTGTAACTTGGCTTAATTTTAATAATCATTATTGGCCTGCGCATTATTTAATTAATCAGGAAGGTAAGGTGGTTTATCAGCATTTTGGTGAGGGTGATTATGACATCACTGAGAATAATATTCGTTTTTTATTGGGTATCAATACGTTAAAGGAATTAAAGACTGCAAAAAATGAGCCTTTTATTTTTTCGCAAACACCAGAAACTTATTTGGGTTATGAGCGCGCGGAGGAACGATTTAGTCCGAAATTAATTCAGGACAAAGAGTCCAGATATTCTTTTGCAGCCTATTTACCTTCTAATGCTTGGAGTTTGGACGGTTTATGGAAGGTGAATGCCGATAATATCAGTAATGCTGAGGCGAATACTGTGTTTAAAATGCATTTCAATGCACGAAAGGTATTTCTTGTGATGGGCAGCAGTTCAGCCAAGCCCATCAAAGTGAAGGTGCTTTTAAATGGGGAACCATTGACTGATAAAAAAGGAAATGATGTTGAGGAGAGTAGTATTTTAGTGGATAAATATTCAATTTATGAAGTGGTATCTCAGCAGCAAGCTCAAGGCGGTTATTTAGAGCTTATCGCTTCGGAGCCTGGAGTTAAAATGTATACAGTGACATTTGGTAGTTGAGTTAATTCATTTTAACTAATGTGAGTTCTAATAGCCAAATTGACCTTAATTAAGGAATGTAAATATGGCCCATCTAAAAGTTAATGATATTTCAATGTATTACGAAACCTATGGAGTAGGTGAACCTTTAGTTTTGATTGCTGGATTTACTGCTGATCATACGGTTTGGAGTGAGGTAGTTACTCGCTTTAAAGACAAATATCAGGTTATTGTATTTGATAATCGTGGTGCCGGTCAGACTGATGTTCCTGATGCACCTTACAGCATCGAGCAGATGGCTAATGATGTGGCAGGACTTTGCGCTGGGTTGAGTATCAAAAAAGCACATTTTATTGGTAATTCGATGGGTGGTTTTATTCTGCAAGCACTAATTCATCATCATCCTGAATTAGTTAAATCTGCAATTATTAGTCATTCTTCTGCGACTACGAATACTCCTTTTCGTGTTTATGTGGAGGCGCAGCTTGAAATGTTTCGCGCCAATGTTCCTGCGGCAATTATATCCAAAGCGATGTGTGCCTGGGTTTTTTCGCCTCAATTTATGGCACAACCTGGTGTAGTTGATTTTCTTATTCAAATAGCTTTGGCTAATCCATTCCCATTTACTTTAAAAGGCTATGAAGGCCAACTTGCGGCATTGACTCATTTTGATTCACGCCCTTGGTTGCAGCAATTTAATGTGCCTACCTTGGTATTAAGCTCGGATCAAGATTTAATTTTTAGGGAACCTTTAGCAAAATTTCTTGTAGCCCATATTTCTGGCGCGCGTTATTACTGTTTTTCTGAATGCGGGCATTTGCCTCAGGTTGAATACCCGGAGCAAATGGTTGGTGTTGTTCATGAGTTTATTGATAATCTGAACACTAACTGAGATGGCCGTTCAGAATTGTCGCAAAAATTGATGCGTTTGTATGTAATTGTTCTTTAACGTCTGATCACTTGTATTATTTCGCATGATTGTTCTCTTCATGAAAAATAACTGTATCTATTCATCAGTGAACTATCTAACCTTTACAGCAAAGACAGTTGCTGCCAATAATTATTTTTTTGCGATATAAAGTATTTTTTCGACTTTAGCCACCACTTCACCTGCTTCATTAGTCAGTTCAATAAGAAACTCAGGTTGAATCTTTGTTTTAGTGTCTAATTCATGTCGAATCGTGTCGACTTGTTCTTGAGACAAGTGGAAATGTGCATAAATCTTACCTTTAGCCGGCTTTTTATAATGAATGGATGCTGATTTGTCCCAGACTATATAACCTTTACCCAGTAGCTTCATGAGCATGAGCATGTAAAAAGGGTCTGTCATGGAATATAAGGAGCCACCAAAATGCGTTCCAACGTAATTTTTATTCCAAAAATGCATCTTCATTTGCACGACCAGATGAGTATATTCAGGATTAAAGCTTTTTACACTGATTCCCGCGCCGAAAAAGGGTGGCCAGAAGCGTATCAGCTTTAATAATGTGGACAATTTCATATTAGACCTTTGGACAAATAATTCATTATAACGCTCCTAATCGGTACCAACCATCCTCCTCCTAAGGAGCCTAACTCAATTTCAGACCACTTTCATGCTCTGGTTCAGCTATCTCAGTCATTGGAGGACTTTCACTTTTATCAGGTTGCTCCAAGTTAGGAGCTGTTGATGGATTGTTTTCTTTTTTAACGGAAGATAAATCGAGCACTGAATTGCTATTAAAAAGATTTTTAATAAAATCTTTAAACTTAGTAAACCAATTTCTTGTATCAGCTAAGTCTTTAATATCTGAGTTACCGTAGCTAATGCTTTGGTGAAGCACCTCAAAAGAGGATTTATTTTCTGCAAAAGACACATTAATTGTTGCTTCGGCTTGTAGACAAAAATCATTACCCTTATCAGGAAGAATGATCGAGTCTGGGTATTTTTTCTTTAATTTTTCAGAAGCCTCATCGGTGCGGTAAAATTGTTTGGCTGTAGTAATTTCCTGAATAGTAAATCCAGATTCATTTGTCACTATGTTAACTTCTCTAGAGTTTCTGTTTGTTGACGGAGTTATGCCGGTTCCTTTATCATTAAAAAGATGAGACATTGCAGTAGATACAGGGTGTAGTAAACCTCCTTGGTGAAATGAGTTCATAAGGTAATCAAGAGCAAAACTCTTGTTGCGCTCAGGTACTTCAGCAAGGACTATTTTTTTTAGAAAATCCTTTAGTTCTTGTTCACTCAAGTCGGCTTGTATCATTCCAGCCTCGTCCATATAGCTTTGCACCGTTTTTCCATTGATTAATGACTTGTCCCAGTTAAGACGACGCCAGTCGTCGAGAGTCGATGGGTTTACTGTATTTACTGTTACAACAGCAGGACTATGGTGGGAATGAAAAGTACGCCATCTATCCTTATTCATAGTAAGCTCTCATTAATTGGACTGATATAGCTTAATAATAGACAATTTTGCTTAAGAGTATATTAAGTACATAGTAAAAATGGTTTGTTATTTTGCAATTGGACTTATTTTTGTCTAAATTTATTTTGGCTAATGAACTTATTTCTTAGCCTAATACACATAGGAGCATTCAAATGAATAGGGATATTTTTGAAGGCAAATGGGAAGAGGTTCGAGGCACAATGAAAAAGGCCTGGGGTAAACTGACCGATGATGATCTGGACGAAATTGAAGGCAATCATCAAATTCTTTACGGCAAACTGCAACAGCGTTATGGTTATACTCTGAATGAAGTTAGAAAAGCCATAAGCGATTTTCAAAAAAAACAGTATCATTAAAACCTGATATATCCCCTGAGACACCTTTATTAAGAAGGATCTCAGGGAATCTCACCTATCATTTGGTTAAAAATAGTGCAAAAAGACCGGATTGAACTAAAATTTAAAGATGAATAATTTATTCATATGATTTGTTAAGGAGATGGACATGATGAAGCCTCACGAGAGCAAAGTACCTTATGATCTCAATGAAATTAAAAGGCAAGCAGGTGAATCATTAGACCAAGGAGCGGTAACACAGGACTATCCTCTGGATATTAATGAAGCTTGTGCGCATTTAAATGCTGCTTTAGCTACTGAAATTATGTGCGTGTTGCGGTACCGGCATCATCAGGTTATTGCCTCAGGAATTGATCGCCCACAAGTTGTTGCTGAATTTGCAGAGCATGCCGAGGATGAACAAAGACACATGATGATGATTGCTGAACGGATTAATCAATTAGGAGGCAATCCTGACTTTAATCCTGGCACAGTATTGACAAGAACTGCGACTGAATATGGGACAGGAACCGACTTATTAAAATTGATTAAAGAGGATTTAGTGGCTGAAAGAATAGCTATTATGGTTTATCGTGAGTTAATTCAATGGTTTGGTGCAAGTGATCCAACCACAAGGCGTATGCTTGAAGACATCCTGGCAGATGAAGAAGATCATGCAGATGATTTATCTGAATTGTTAACCGGATCGATAAAGAAACAGAGCAATTAGTTTTATGTTAAGCGTCGTCCAGAGCGTAGCGAAAGATCTCTTCCTCGTGGCACAATGCCATTTGATGGGAGATCCTTCACTACGCTCTGGACGACAGATAATAATAGGTTAATTCATTAGTGCAACAACGAGTAAACCAATAGCAATAAGGCCTATCAATACCAGGCTGGAATTGCCGCCTGGTACCAAGTGACTGTCGGTAGCGAGTACACAGGTTTTACGTCCTTTCCATGCCATGATTGCTGGTAAAAGTAATAATAAAACCACGCAGCAAATACCGGCATAACTTAATGCATGTAAATAAATTCCTGGGTTAATCAGTACCACGGCTAAAGGGGGCAGAAAAGTGAGTGCCAAAGTGTATTTCCCCTGATTGCCTGATTTTTTAAATTTTAAGCCATCAGCCAGAAAATCAAATAAACCTAAAGAAACACCTAGAAAAGCAGTAAGCATACAGATTGAAGTAAAAAATCCAAAAAATCCGCTAATCCATTGGCTTTGCACTGATAAGCTTAATGCTTCTGTCAGACCGCTGGTTGCATGTTCAGAGCTCATTAAGGCAACGAGTCCATTTTCTCCATCACGGGCTACAACGCCCATAATAACCGCATCCCAAACGATGTAACAGACTAAGGGGATTAGAGAGCCAAACAGTATAACGCGTCTTAAAGAGCGTGTATCATCGCCAAAATAGTCTCTTAAACTGGGAATGATGCTTGCGTAACCAAAAGAGGTAATTAAGATCATTAAGGTGCCAGTAAAAGCACGTGGCGAACCTCCAGTAAGTCCGGCTATGGAAGCATGCGGGCTAATAATTGCTACGAGTAAAATGTAAATACCTAATTTACCAAACATTAAACCGCGGTTCACATAATCTACCGAACGAATTCCTCGATAAACCACTAAACTGAATAAAATGGTGAATATAATGGCGGTAATACTGTTGGGTAAGTTGATATTTAATTTATGTAATAAACTGTTAAATACGTCGCTACCACCAGAAATATAGGCTGAAAGCAAGGTGTATAGTAAAAACAGGTAGGTTATCCAGGCGATGATTTGTCCGGGTAAGCCTAAAGTAGATTTCGCCATGGAAATCATATTACTGCCGGCAGGAAGGCGTAAATTCACTTCTAACATTAACAGAGCGCCAGCGGTCATCACCATCCAGCAGAAAAATAAAAAGAAAATGGAATTACCAAAGCCTACTTCAGCCGTAGATACGGGCAGTGCGAGCATTCCACCACCTATTGAGGTGCCCACAATAAGTAATATCCCGCCGATTAGTTTTGAATTGATCATTTAGTAAAACCAAATTTAGCTCAAATATAGAGCACTATGTTACATTATTTCCCATTTTGAGTCAATGCTACTGCGGTTAAAAGAACCGTGTCGTGCCCGAATTTTATGGGACCTAACTGTCGACGGGATTAATGCGTCAATAACCACAACTCATGTGCTAAAAGTCCTATTGAAACCAGCATAACCATAATCTGAACTGCTTTTCCACCAGGAACTATGAAGACTGAATGATGATATTTTCTGCCAAAATAACACATTAATGCCGGTAAAAATAGTAGCAATATGACGCAGAAAATACCCGCATAGCCTAGAGCATGTATGTAGGCACCAGGGTAATAAATAACAATTAATAAAGGCGGAACAAAGGTTAATATAAATAAGCCAATACCATGACTGCCACGCTCACGTAATTTTAAGCCATCAGCCAGAAAGCTGTACAGGCATAAAGAGACACCTAAAAACGCTGTGAGCATACAAATAGAGGTAAAAAATTGAAACAGAGCGCTGATGGTTGGGTTTTGTACTTTATCAGACAGCAAACCTGCTAGTGCACTTGTTGTATGCGGGTTATGCATTAGGCTTTCCAGATTTTGGCTGCCTTCTGAAGGAATGACTCCCATAATGACCGCATCCCAAGCCAGATAGCAAAATAAGGGGATCAAGGAGCCAATCAAGATTACTTTTTTTAGCTGTTTAATGTCATCATCAAAATAATCTCTCAGGTTAGGTACGATGATTGCAAAACCAAATGAGGTAATTAATATCATAATGGAGCCGCCAATATAGCGTAGTTCACCATGCTGAAAATGCTGTACATCAACCTGTGGGGCAATAAGCATGATTAATAAAGCAAAAACGGCCAGTTTGCCAAACATCAAGCCACGATTGGTGTAATCTACATAGCGAATGCCGCCATAAACAATTAATCCAAAAAGTAGGGTGAATATCGTGCTGGCTTGCCAATCATCAAGGTGCAAGCCGGCTTTGGATAGCAAGCTGTTTAATACATCCGCTCCACCAGAAATATAGGCTGAAAGTAGGGTGTAGAGTAAAAAAAGATAGCTTATCCAAGCAGTGAGCAAACCATATCTTCCTAAAGTGGCTGCTGCCATGGAAACCATATGCTTGCCTTTGGGTAAATACAGATTGGCTTCTAGGATAAAAAATGCGCCAAGAGTCATGAATACCCAGCAGATAAACAGGAAAAAAGAAGATTGCCAAAAACCGGTAGCTGCATTTGCAACAGGCAGGGCAAGCATGCCCCCGCCAATAGATGTACCAACAATTAAAAGAATGCCGCCTAAAAATCTTGAATGCATTAAAAAAACCTTACTTCATTGAGTACGTTGCCTTGGGAGCGCAACATTTGGGTGGTGTCCCGTTAAACCATTGGATTTCAATGCGTCTATTCATGGCGCTGCCGTGAATGAGTGCATTGTCTGCTACGGTGTTTTTATCGCCATATCCTTCTGCTTTAAGCAGTTTTGCTTTAATCCCATTGGCCCATAAATAAGTGAGCATGGTTTCTGCTTGTGCCTGGGATAGGCTGTTTTTACGGAAGCGTGTTCCGACATTATCGGTAAATCCTGCGACATATACTGCGCTGTGGGGGAATAGTCTTAATAGGGCAGCTATATTAAGCAGGCCAGGATAACGTAATTCGTTCAGACGTGGACTTTCAAACATGAAGTATTTATCGGTAGGGATAATTAAGGTCATGGTGTCGCCGTATTGTACGAATTGAATGTCTTGTTTTTGCAGTTTGCGAATAAGACCACGTTTGGGATTCGTGCCCGATCCAACTAAGGCGCCAACAGTACCGCCAACAGCAGTTCCTGCGAGTGCTCCAGGTAGCGTTCCTGTTGCTGCTGCACCCAGCGCTGTGCCGATAACGGCTCCGGAAGTAGCTCCGCGGGCTATAGGATGTCGTGGCTTAAAATTATCATAGGGAGGATGAGAGCAACTACTTAATAAGCACGTGATTAAGCCACAATAAATAAGATGTTTTTTCGTGAAATTAAGTGGCATATAAACCCCGATTTTTAGCGATTTTATCATTATTAAACATCTGGTTAAATTTCGCAATGCAGGCTAAAGTGTCACGAGTATCATCGAATAATAAAAACGAGCATTCAGGTGGTTTGAAATAATGTATTGTGCGCATTAAAAACAAAATCCATGCTCCGTTTCTGGAGTAATCTCAGAACCCTCTTCTGGTGAAACCTCTTTTTGCTGTTTGGGTTGGAAAAATGAAATAAGCTGCACTTCTCTGTCGTACTCATTGTCATGAGACCGAAATGATTTAAATTCGGATAAGCAATTAATTAGATTTTGCATGGCCTTAAATATGAACCCTGCAGTCGTTATTGATATAACGAGGCCAAAAGCTGGCTGGACAATTAATACAGGTAATGCAATGGCAAATATGGAGGCAAATAAAGTAAGTGATGTAGATATCCAGAATAGTAGTTCACATGCTTTGACAAGATTTGCAAAAATAATGTTGATTTTGTGAGCCGCATTTATGTTTTTTAGAGCATTTATTGTCTCTACACGCTCCTGGAAGCTTTCTTTTTTGTCTCGATCCTGAGATATCTTGTAAGATTCTTTATATTGTTTGATTTTTGTTAAATTGCTAACAAAAAGCTCATAGTTTTCTATGATACGCTCCATGTCATCTTTATTTTTTGCATCATTGCACGATTCGTCGTAGTAATTTTTTACGGCTTTTAGTTGAGACTGAATGTTACTATCTGAAAGGGGGAATAAACTGGCTAAGTCAGTGTTACAGTTTTCTAAACGCTTGTATGATTCTGCTAGATTATAAGGCATAGTTCGTCTCTGTATTTAAAATGGTGGGCATTAGTCGACTAAAATTACTTTCATCAGCTGGCGTCATGTCAACAGACCTAATCCTGTAGCTGCATTTTGTTTTATATCATAATCAATGCAATAACCAAAGAAAAATGGTGGATTTTGAAGTACTTGGCTGAATTTATCCATTCGCCTGAAAACGGCATAAGTTTTGATAATCACAGTGTTGGCACACAGTTAACTGCGCTGGCTGAGGTGGACAATAGCCTTGCTGAAATTCTTCTGCTAAAAGTGTTACTTGGTGTTGCCAGCTTTCTCTGCACTCACGCCAAGTTTCATCTTTTTTTAAAGCACTAAGCCCACTAATGCTCTGCTTTTCTTCACTTAAGCCACTGCAACTAATTTTACCGGTTTTTAATTGCATGAGCAGTAAGGCATTAATCTGCTCATCTAAAAGAGCATAAAGTATTAATTGCGGCTCTTTAGGGCGGTCTTCGTACCAGGGTTTGCTGCTGGGAAGACTGCTTTTATAATCAATAACCCATTTTTTATCTGCAACCTGATCCAGGCGATCTACTCGAACCTTAAATTCAAGGCCTGCTAAATTAATGGAGTATTGTTGCTCCAAAGCGGCTATGGTAAAAGGAGGGCGTTGTTTTTCCCACTTAAGACAGGCAATGACCAGACGTTTAAGCCGTGTTGATTCAACCTCTTGAATGGAGGCCGGGAATGAGTCACTGTCTTGTTGTTTTAAAGGAGCTAATGCCGTATGAATGGCTTGGTTTATGTGTTCTTCAAGTAATGCAGGCGTTAAAGTAAATAGGGCTTGTTGGCTTCCCAGTTGTTGCCACAACAGTTCCATGACTTTATGAATAATTTGTCCTCGCTCTCGTGCATCCAGTCCATCGCTTGTTTGTGACGTGGCTTTAGCGCGTAAACGATGTTCTGCAAAGGCTTTAAATGGGCATTTAGCTTGGTTTGCAAGGAGGGCGGTACCTCCAGAAATAGATTCTTCTGTTGTGATGGGAACACGGTACTCTTCTTCAATATGGATTAAATCCAGTGCATGTAACGCTGGATTAGCAATAGGGACTAATTCAAATTCTGGAAACATCGTGACTAAAGCACAAGGCAGATGAGGATTATCTCCTTGTAATTGCGCATAGCTAAAGACTACTGAATCAGCGCTACTTTGCAGGCGTTTTAATATCTTTCTGGCAAATTGCAACTCACGTACAGGAAGACTATGAGGCATGTTTAATTCGCGTTGTAATTGAGGTGGAATAAAGGCAGATAAATGTACTTTTTGTGGTAAACATTGATCCGTTAAACCCATCATCCATAAACTATCAAATTCACAGCCAGAAGCTTCTAATAATCCAGAAATCTGGATGGAAGCAGTCGTTTTTTGTGCTTGGAAAATAGTATTTTGAGTCAGGTAATGCAATGATTCCAGTGCTTCTGTTTTACTTAGGCAAGCGTTAAGCAGGCTTAATTTTCTAAACTCATCAAAGAGTAGTGAAAAGCGATTAAAGCACTGATAGTTTTCCGAGTTTAATCCATAATCTCCAGGAAAACCTAAAGTATTCAAGCGTTCTTGAAACAGATTAATCCACTCGTGTACGCTGGCTTCTTTAGGGTATGCGCACAGTTTAGTGAGTAATTGGCCAAGATTGGGCGCAAGTACTTCAAGATCTTTGATAAAGGTCTTCAAAGGAAGTCTTTGATGTTCCATTAAAGAGGCTTCTTGCTGGTATTCTGAGCGCATCAGAAACTCTTCTTTCGCACAGCCTAGATAAGGGGATTGCAGGAGTAGGGAGGCTTCATGATGGCTTAATGAGGTGCCATCCAAATGCAACCAGCACAGTGCATGAGCTACTAAGGGAAAGGCACTTAAGCTTTGGCCTAAAGAAATATTAAAGAGGGCAGGGTTAAAATGTTGGGCTAGTATTCTTTGCAGGGCGTTTGATTTTTGCTGCAAGTCAGGAACTACTACGCCAATCCGTTGATGTCCTTGTTCGATTTGTAACTGCAGCCAGCTAATTAATTGCTGGTATTCTTCTTTATCATCTTTGGCGCTTAGAAGTTTAGGTATCGTGGCACGTTCGTCTAAATCATAATGATATTGTTTGAGTCCACAGGCTTCTAAATGCTCTTGCAGTTGCAGCTGCTGCGGCGTGAATTCATCAAAACACACCCAAACAACCGGCTGGGCAAATAAGTGGCTTTCTGCATGAATTAAATAGGGGACTAATTGATTTTCAGTAATTAAATCCTCTTGTGCCAGCTGGTTCTCACATAATTGCCACCATTGCTGAAACTGCCGTGTTTGTGGGGTGTAATGAAACGTAGGGTTTTCTGAGTCAATTTGCCATTGCAAACAGCGTTGCCAGGCGTTGATTACGGATTGCAGTAAACCGTCGCTGTAGGTAATGCTGTCGTGGGCTTTAATAATTGTTCGCCATAAATGTTGGCATTGAGTGTCGTTTAGCAAGAGGGGATGAGGTATTTCGCTATTGGTGTAGTGCAGTGCTTCATAGGCTTTAGTTAAAGCAACACCATAAGGTAAACAGATGGGTTTATTTATTGTTTGCAACTTACAGGAGCTAAAGTATTGTTGCAAAATGGAATCACTAAGTCGGTTATTCGGTGTGATAACCGTTATGCCTTTGGCCAATAAAGCAAAAACATGCTCTTTATTGTTGAGTATCTGCATGAATCAAACATACCTTTTTTAAAATTTTTTTCGAGGCGCCATATGCGTTTTATGTAAAGGCTTGGCTTTGGGCTTGGCCACTACAAAGTCAGGCAAGCGTTGGCTGCGTCTTTGGTCAGTATGTAAGATATCGTATACTAATTGGCCTCGTAAATACATAGAAGCAAGTCCTGATGCGATTGCCAGCCAAATGCCAAAAAGGGCGTAACTGTACGCAAGTACGACGATGTAGGTATAAACCAGGCTTTGAAAATTAGTTATGGAAAATAAATGGGAATCAGAGTGTGCCATGAATAATACTAAACCGAGTGCAAAAAGGGGCAAAGAAGCAATGACCATAATAAATCCCAGCCAAAAGGTTTTCATTTTATAAGGTCTGGGGCAATGAATAATATCCTTTCCAAATAAAGCGCCAGTGGCGCTGGCGACAATCACACCTATAATAATCGCTTGAAAGAGAGGTACTATTTCTTCAAAACCAAGAATAGTTAGAAATGCATTAATCAGAATGGTTCCTACAACAGACAATACGCCATAATATACTGCTGCCAGCAAACGAGGATTCGAAAAAGTAAGTGCTAGATCCTGTTTTTTCATGATGGCTCCCTATTATTCATTACATGTATAATTTTAGTACACTTTATGGGTTGTGGTGTACTTTTTCAGTGAATATAAGGTAAAAAAGAAGGCAATCAATGGATAAAAAGTAAAAAATATATCAAAACCGAATGTAATCCGTATATACTTAAAAAAATAATTACTGATTTCTATATATGCAAAAATTTGGCAACCTTTGTTTAAAATTAATAGGCTGGAAAATCGAAGGCGATTTACCTAAAGATAAAAAATATGTAGTTGTTGTTGCACCGCATACCAGTAACTGGGATTTTATTTTGGGTTTGTTAGCGCGTTTTTCATTAGGCGTTAAGATACACTTTTTAGCTAAGACGCAGTTATTCTTTTTCCCTTTGGGCACTTTTTTAAAAGCAGTTGGCGGCGCTCCGGTGGATCGTTCTAAAAAAAATAATAATGTAGATAGGGTAGTTGATTTATTTCGCTCGAAAGATGAATTCAGATTAGCTATTACTCCTGAAGGAACCAGAAGTCCGGTTACTCGATGGAAAGAAGGGTTTTACCATATTGCGTACAAAGCAGAAATCCCGATTGCTATGGTTGGACTGGATTACACAAACAAAGTAATCCGGATTCGCGAACCATTTTATCCCTCAGGCGATATTAATAAAGATTTCCCGATCATCCTTGATTATTATAAAAAAATTAACGGATGCTATCCTAAAGAGATCCCTGAATACGTGCCTCATAAAAAAGAATCCGCTTCTTAATATCCCTAAAATGAATACTCCCTCTCCCGCGCTAGGAATTTGAATAATGTGACGTGTTTTTTCGCGGGAGAGGGGAATGGATAAAGCTATATTAAGACAACACGCGCGCAATTTACGAAAAAACAGTACTGATGCTGAAAAGCATCTTTGGTATAATCTACGAGCAAATCGTCTTGGATTTAAATTCAAGAGACAGGTTCCGATGGGAACTTACATTGTTGATTTTGTATGTCTTGAAAAACGTCTTATCATCGAACTTGATGGTGGCCAACACTTGGATAATCAGGCTTATGATTTGAAAAGAACGGATTGGCTGCAGTTGCAGGGTTTTAAAGTTATACGCTTTTGGAACCATGATGTACTGCAACAGACAACGTCTGTTCTTGAGGTAATACTGCAGGCACTTAGACCTACCTTGCCTTTGTGATACGCCCGGAGAGGGGAATGGATAAATCTATGTTAAGACAATACCGCACCCAACCGAGGAACCATAGAACGGAACCCCCACAATCCTATCGATTTAAAACAGACTTTCCAGCATAAGGCAGAGAAGCCATTTCATTAATACGTAGTAATTGATTGTATTTTGCAATACGGTCCGTACGGCAGAGAGAACCGGTTTTTATTTGACCGCATCCTGTAGCTACAGCAAGATCGGCAATAAACGTATCTTCTGTTTCGCCAGAGCGATGGGACATGACACAACGGTAGTTGTTTTCATAAGCACGCTTTATTGTATGCAGGGTTTCGCTTAAGGTACCTATTTGATTGACCTTAATTAAAATTGCGTTGGCAACACCTTGCTCAATACCTTCTTGTAGAATTTTAGGATTAGTTACAAACACATCATCACCAACTAATTGAATTGCTCCACCAAGTTGGGTAGTCAAGTGTTTCCATCCAGCCCAATCTTTTTCATCTAAACCGTCTTCAATGCTGACGATGGGGTAGCTTGCAACTAGATCAGCATAATAATCAACCAGTTGAATTGATGAGAATTGTTGGTTTTCAGAGGCCATATGATAAGTGCCTTGCTTGTAGAGTTCTGATGCTGCTACATCCAATGCAAGTACAATTTCATCGCCTAATTTAAAGCCCGCAGTAGTAATGGCTTCGCAGAGCATGTCTAATGCTTGGCGATTGGATTTGATGTTTGGGGCAAAGCCACCTTCATCGCCAACAGCAGTGTTCAGCCCTTGTTTTTTTAATACTGATTTCAGTACATGGAAAATTTCCGTGCCCATTTGTAAGGCGCTTGGAAAATCAGCAGCACCAGCCGGCATGATCATAAATTCTTGAATATCAACATTATTATCAGCATGGGCACCACCGTTTAATACGTTCATCATCGGCACGGGCATGTTCATAGCCATGCCTGGTTGATTTAAGGCGATGTATAAAGGCTGCTGGAGCACATTCGCTCTGGCTCTGGCTGCCGCAAGTGATACTGCGAGCAGGGCGTTTGCGCCTAAACGTGATTTGTTTTCGGTGCCATCCAACTCGCATAAGGTCTTATCTAAGGTTTCTTGATTTTCAACAGAAGTATGCTGCAAAGCCTGATTAATTTCCTGGTTCACATGCGCTACCGCTTTTTGTACGCCTTTACCTGCATAACGCTTGGGATCATTATCACGCAACTCACAGGCTTCTCGGCTTCCTGTTGAGGCTCCAGAAGGCACGCAAGCTCTGCCAATGATGCCATTGCTTAAAATAACATCTGCTTCAACTGTAGGATTACCGCGAGAATCTAAAATTTCGCGCGCATGAATTTTGCTTATTTGCATGTTGATTCCTGGTTGTAATTAATTGAGTAGCGTTATTATTAGAAGTTTACCGCACCTAATTTCACTAGTGCTGCAGCTAAAGGCAGCAACGGCAGTCCTAAAATGGTGTCTTCATTTCCTTGCACGTCTTTAAATAACCATTTGCCTTGAGTTTCATATTGATAGGCACCACAGCTTTGATACGGCTGTTCGCTTTGTAGGTAGGCTTCTATCGTATCCTCACTTAAATCATGCAAGGTCACATCAGCTATTTCATGATATTGCCAAAGAATTTCATTATTTTTAGCAATACAAAGACAGGCAATTTGTTGGTGTTTTTGGCCGCTTAATAAATTCAGATGTTCCACTGCCGTTTGATGATTTAGCGGCTTGTTCAATAGAGTCTGTTCAAAGAGACACAGCTGATCAGCTGCAATGACAAAATGCGTTGGGTATTTTTTACTGACTTCCAGCGCTTTACAGGCGGCCAAAGCAAGACCTAAATCAACGCGATTGCCTGAAGGAAAAGAGGCTTTAATTGTTTCTTCATCACAATTAGAAGGAACTACTGAAAAATCAATACCAAGTGATTGCAGCAATTTGTAGCGAATGACAGAACCTGAAGCCAGGATAATATCCTGTTGTTGTATGAATTTAGACATAAATTGCTACCGCAGCCATGAGTGCAAAGCCAATAATTACGAAACTGAAATCGCTTAAGTTGCAACAACGTTCCACCATCACGCAGCGTTCCAAACCATGCAGTGTTCCTAAATAGAGGAATGTTCCTGCTGAAGCAGACATTAAAATTGGATCAAAAATAGAGTTTGTTTCGACTCCATGGCCAAAATACCAGCCAAAATAAATACCTAAAGGCGTCATGAAGCTGAACAAAATAAAGAATATCAGACTTTTATTCATACTCATGGAGCTTTTATTCAACTGCACCGCAATGGCAAAGCTTTCAGCCCATTTGTGGGTGATAATTGCTAAAAACAGCATAATAATAACGGAATTGTAATGTGCCAAGCCTAAGGCCGCACCTAACATCATCGAGTGAACAGAGAGCATTCCCCAGGCTAATAGTGCGAAGGCGGGATGTTCTGCGTTATGATGGTGGTACAGTTCTTTGCCCAAATGTTCAAACCAGAGAAAAATCAGAAACACAGCGCCCGCGATAATAAAGGCAAATGGGTAGCTATAACCCATTGATTTAAAAAGAGAATTTGCTTCGGGTAACATATGGAGCAAGCCCGCGCCCAAAAATACACCAGTAGCCAGCGTCTCGCCAATAGGGAAATCTATATGTTGATCGTCTTTAATGCGTTTTTTAAAAGGGTACCAGCCGGCAAGCAATATCACTACGAAAATTGAAAAGCCAAAAAGTATTTTTAAACAATTAGCTGAGACCATTAGTTGCGCCTATCTTTAATTAAGGTGGAGTCACTCAAGCGCGTAGTTTACCTAAAAAAAGCAGTTTTAACTACTGCCACTTAAGTTCCATATTGCTTATAAAGCCCCTAATTTAGTCATGATGCATCACCTCATGCAAACTCAGTAAACGAATTTCCTCAATATCTGTATGAATTTTTAAGGCTAAGACTACTTCATGGTGCAGTTCGCGCCATTGAGTAACGTGCTCATCACAGACTATATCAATGCCCATCTTTCCATCTAAATAGTGTACGTTCCAAAAAAGGATCTGCGGAAAATTCTCGCGTACTTGATTCAGTAATTGTTCTTGAATTACCTTTCTATTAGGTAAATGTAACGAGGGGCTGCACAGTTCATCGTCTTCTGGGTCGACATGGACAATGACGTCTTTAACACTGCTTATTTGCTTCATAAGCGAATGATGTACGTGTTGTGCAATATAATGCCCTTCTGATACGGATATTTTAGGGGATACCAGAATATGCACATCAATTAACACATCTTCACCCATGAAACGGCTGCGTAATTGATGAATTTTTTTAACGCCATCTACATTTTGGATGACTTGTTCAATTTGTGCTAACAACTCAGGGTTAACCGCCGTGTCTACCAATTCTTTAATGCTGTTCCAACCGTAGTTCCAACCCATTTTAACAATCATCAAGGCTACAATGATGGCGGCTACCGTATCAAGATAAACCCATCCGGCTATGCTTCCGAGCAAACTGATGAATACTACCAGTGAAGAGGCGGCATCAGAGCGGTGATGCCATGCGTTAGCGGTAATTAATTTAGAGTTGATGCGTTTTCCTACATGCAGTGTGTAATGAAATAAAAGTTCATTAATGAGGATGGAAATGCAAATTACAGGTACGGACAACCAAGCCGGCTTGGTGTAGGTTGAATGGAGTAATTCATGTACTGAATCCCAGGCAATGCCGAGTCCTGCGACGATTAAAATTAAAGATAAAAACAGAGTTGTTGCGGTTTCAATGCGTTGATGTCCATAGGGATGGGTGTCGTCGGCATCAATGCTGCCGTATTTCGAGGCAAGCAAGACCATGGCATCAGTAATTAAATCTGAAAAAGAATGAAGGCCGTCAGCAACAAGTGCATGGGAATGAAATAAAAATCCACCAATTAATTTAATAAATCCAAGCAGCGCGTTAGCCACAGCGCCTATTAGAGTTACTTTTCTAGCTTGCCAATATCGGTCGTTTTGCTTCATGTGATTATTTTTTTCATATCGCGGATTGCTCTATTTAAACATGCTTATACACTAATTTGTATTAAAATTTGATGAGGCCACCAAGCTTATGTGCCGTATTAGTTGCTGTTAGGGAATAAAGCTTTTTGATTTTAAAAGAATAATAATTTGTGTTTCAAAAAATGGTATATAATTAAAGACATGTGTCATAAACAGACGTCATCATAGTGGATCAACTACTAACAACACTATTAACGCGACAGGGGATCTACAGTAAAACGGGGGCGGTTTATGCTTACGAACTGCTATACCGTGATCTGGTGCCTGATGCAGTCAATACTTTTTCTGATGAAGAAGAAACTTCTTTAGTAGTGACGCAATTGTTTTCCAATCTTGATATTGACGCGATTATTGGTAAGAAAAAAGCCTTTATTAATTTTACTTACAATCATTTGATTCAGAAAATCCCTACCTTATTACCTAAAGACCGAATAGTTATTGATGTCTTAGAAACGGTTGATGTCGATAAGCCTTTAATTAATAGTTTGCTCTCATTAAGAGAACAAGGTTATAAAATCGCGTTGCATAATTTTATTTTTAATGAAAAAAATTCACTCTTAATTGATTTGGTTGACATCATTAAGCTGAATGTTCTTTATCAGAACAAACAACAAATCGCCGAGCAATTAAAACCATTAAAACATTTTAAAGGCCAGCTTTTAGCTAAAAAAATTGATGACAATCAACAATTTACGGATTGCATTGATCTTGGGTTTACTTATTTCCAAGGGTTTTTCCTTAATAAACCTGACCTCTTAAAAAGTCAGCAAATTACTGAAAACAAAAGTAATTTATTAAGGTTACTAGCTGAGTTAAATAATCAGAATATTCCCATGGAGCGAGTAGAGGAGCTTATTCTACAAATTCCAAAACTAAGTTATCGAGTATTGCGCCTGGCGAACTCTGTTTATTTATACCGTGGTAAAGTCATCGAATCACTGATGGATGCACTGAAGATCTTAGGTTTAAATCAGGTTCATAACTGGCTCTGTCTCTTTTTACTGTCAAGTCAGGATGATTTAATCCCAGATCTTTTGGAGCGTACTTTGATTCGCGCAAAAATGTGTGAGGGGCTAGCATGTATATCCGGACATTCTGACCCGCATCAAGCGTATACAGTGGGCATATTTTCTACTTTGGACCGATTTCTTAATGAGCCTATGGATGTACTGTTAAGTAAGATTAAATTAAGCAACGCGTTTAATGAAGCCTTGCTGCATCAAAAGGGTGAGTTAGGCCATATTCTGCAAATCACTATCGATTATGAAGCTGCTAATTTTAAAAAACTAGAGCGCACTACTTATGACAAGCAGGATTTAACTCGTTCTTATCTCGAAGGAATTAATTACGCTAATTCAGTCATGGATGTAATCAACAAGTAATGCTTATCAATTTATCTAAAGCACACTGGCAAGTTCTAAGGCAGTGACGATCGAACTGATTGTACAGGGTGTTTTACAGGCTATGCACAGGATTATCCACAGATTTTGTGGATAAATAGTTTTTAATTTTAATTGTGAATAATAGGGTTTAACCCTTATGAAATAAGGCTTTTCAGTGTTTCAATGAGAAGTATGAGCTTTTTGTTATACGAATTGCTTATTGAGATTATCCACAGATGGGAATTGAGGTAAATTAGAGATTTGCCCCGACATAGTAACAAATAAAAAAATAAAAAACAGTCTTGACTTGGGAATTTTTCTTATTAACGCTGATTGTTGAGATTTGAACGAGCAAACAGTTATTTTTTAATTCATTTTTTATGTATAATGGGCTCAGTTTCTTTTTAAGCAGTTTATTAAATGCCATCAGGATTAAAAAAATGGGTTCAAGACTCTAGTGGCTTAACCACAAAATTACCTAGTGAACAAGATACCGTCTACACCCCTAGAAGTGAGTACCACTCTCGCTTTGGGACTAATTTTCAAATGCTTAATTCCGCGCAGTGGAATACCTACCATCGTAGTGATTTCAAGCTTCTTCAAGGGGTTAAAAAAGATGACTTTAAATTTACAGGCAACCAATCAGCGGTTATGCCTGGGATGTATCCTAAAATAGGGAATTTTTTTAATCCATTAGAATTTAAACGATATCAAAATGCGGTTGAACCGCTTGAAACAAGACCAAAGCCTAAAGAGCCTGCTTATTTATATGATTCGCTTTTAGAGTTTCAAAAAACTAACGCACGTTATGTTGTGCAAAAGGTGAGCGAGAAAAATAATTCCATCTCAATTAATGCGGACAATAATTACACTTGTGTGTTAGTCAGTATTCCAAAGCCTAATAAAAAATTAAACGCCATACTCTGGAGTCAGCTTTTTGGCGTATTTTTAATTCCTATTGCGAATAAACTGGCATGGGAGCGTGGGCTTAATGTAGAGTTAGTGTATCGTTCCAGTTTTGGTTGTCTAAGACCCTCAATTGCGGCTTGTGATGAGAGTTTGAGGATTAATCTTGGTCTTACTCCAGTCGTTTATGCCGAGTGCATTGCAGAGGCAATTCTCTACACTCAGAAACTATTGCAAAATGAAGCAGTATTTGCGGATCAATTTGCTCCACTCAGTTTAGTGAATACTTTAAAAAAATATTGTAAAAAAAGAAGCACTGATAAAAAGGAAGTGACAGTTCAATTGGAAGATACCTTATGGGAAACTCTTTGGGCACCTGCTGATGCAAAGGGTGGAACTTTTATAAAACAGTTGTTTCGTACAAGCCTTGTTACAGAATATTTAATTGATCTTATATTTGATGGGTGTTTAAAACACACTATTGCAGATATTTTTAACAAGCCACTTTATTTGAAAGAAACCTTTGCCGCTCCTTTAAAAACGACTCTATCTAGTTTGCATCTAACCGCTAGCGACACTTTGTCGGTAGACAGTTCTAATTTCACACTTAAAACGTATCAATGGACAGCAGAGAAAGTGGTCCCGGATGCCGTTTTTTGGAGTATGTTCAAGAAATTTGGATTGGCTTTAAATGCGAAGTCTGGTGATATAACGTCTATTGTTTCCAGAAAAACATTAAGCCAGTTACATCATTATCTTGAAATATTGCAAACACAATTTATGTTTCAACCGGTACCTTTTAAATCGATTGATGATGGCTGTGGCTCAGATTCAGAGGAAGAGGACGAGTGGCAAGATAAGAAGAAAAATAGACACTCTATTTTTGCAAAAAAGATGATTACTGCAACGGGAATGCGTGCCATACAATTAATATTTGCAGCGTCAAAATTGTATCTTAATGAAACTTATGGGATAGATGCCCTGGATGTTGATTGGCAGGCTGAAGACATGTATTACGAAACCGATGATGCGCTTAAAAAGCATGCAATTCCATTAGAGATAGATAATGAAGGGGATTCCAAGAAAAAAAGCAGTATTACTTTTTTTGATGTGAATCATTGTAATACGTCGCATAAGGAACCGGCCGAGATTGAAGAATTAGTTGGAAAGAAGGATAGAGTTTGTTCTATTGATACCACTTCAGCAACGATCAGCGAAATTAATGCTACTTTGAAACAGTTGTTTTTTAATTATCCTAAGCTTGATGCCGTGCTTTCGATTAGCAGTGGGCTTAAAAATGAACAAGCTATGAGTGATCTTAATCCTTATGGAACAGTTCGTCTTTTTGCGCGAAATAAAAAGGCTTTAGATTCGCTTTATGATTTCTTGATTCAATTGGAAGAAGAGGCGCAGTGTGATAATGAAGATGGGTACCAGCATCCTAAATTAAGCCATTTATTAAGGAAAGCTGCAAAGCATGCAGGAATGACTCCTACTAATGGTTCTATTCTTAATCCTTAAGCAGGATTCATGCCAGCACAAGCTCATTGGTAAGTGCTTGTGCGGTAGTTTGTACAGAGTGCTTTACAGGCTATGCACAGGATTATCCACAGATTTTGTGGATAAATATTTTTTAAGTTCTGTTGTGCATAAGATGGTTTAATCCTTATAGAACAAGGGTTTTCTCATTTTAAGTCTGAAGAGTGATTTTTTGTTACACGATTTGTCTTTCGAGATTATCCACAGGGGAATTTTAGATGAGGTTAAAGCTAGTTCCGGGGTATAGTAACAAAGAAATAAATAAAAAACAGTCTTGACTTCGTGATTTTTGAAAATATTTTTTGTGATGAGGATTAGACAACGCTCTAATCCCTAGTACAGGAGGTATTAACTGCTACACACGGCCTGTAATCCTTCACTGCTTAAATTAATTAAATTAATTTCAGTACCTGCATCGGCGCTTACCGAAATACTACTGTTGTTTTTTACAGAAACGGAGGTTGCCTGTCCTGAGGACAAATTTTTACCATTTACGGCGCCGTGATTTTTTAAAACTACAATTCTAATTTTATTAGCAGTTTGACCTTTAGATTGAATATTACAGGTTGCGTTGACAGTCCATAAGCTATTGTTAGCTAATGATTTTGTTTCATTGGGATTAAGATGAATGGTTTTTGCATAAATTTCGTTACTTAGTAATGCAATTAAAGTAAAGACAGCCAGATTAGTAGTTTTAAACATAAGGTAATTCCTATATCCAATTGATTTTTCTTGTGCTAATTTTATACTATTTGTCTTAAGGTTTTATTAACTGGTTGTGGATAATGTAACATGGCCCGGCCTATACACAGTGTAACCCGGGAATAATGTGGCACTAAATCAGAATAATTACCGTATTAAGATACTTTAAATACATACTCATCTACCAAAATGCGAGCCTTGATTCCGGGTGACATTTCGCTGCACTGTCATTAAGTTAACACGAGTTCTGGATAAGGAATCTACAAGATCTACCTCCTCCCACAAAACCGTTCGTGCTGAGGAGGCGTTTACGCCGTCTCGAAGCATTCGCACAAGGTTATAGTCTTGGCGCAAATGCTTCGAGACGTCGCTATTGCTCAGCACGAACGGATCAAGGTAGAGACTGGATCTAATGGCTCCCTTATCCAGAACTGGTGTTAAGTTAAGCAAATTCCGTTGTCCCGCGGACAAGCCGTGGACGGGGAACATTGCGTCTGGGCAACACTCTGTGTTTTATCCGAAACTTATGGTGGCAGCGAACAGCCTTACTACCCTTGTAAAAACTGCTCAAAATTACCCAGCCACTGTCGCGTGATTTTATAAGCAGTTTCAGGCGCATCTTCCACTAATTGTTTAGCAAGCGGCGTTAACAACGGTAATAAAGCCTGATCTCGTTGTAAATTTGCGATTTTAAATTGACGGTAACCGGTTTGTCTTGTTCCAAGAACCTCACCAGCGCCTCTCAATTCCAAATCTTTTTCAGCGATAACAAAACCGTCATTGGTCGCACGCATGATTTTCAAGCGCTCAGCCCCTTGCTGTGACAAGGGCGCTTGATACAGCAAAATACAATGAGACTGAGCGCTGCCACGACCGACACGGCCGCGTAATTGGTGGAGTTGTGACAAGCCCAAACGCTCTGCATTTTCAATAATCATGAGACTGGCATTTGGAACGTCCACACCTACTTCAATAACTGTTGTAGCTACCAATAGATTAATTTCGCCTGATTTAAATGCGGCCATCGTAGCTTCTTTTTCAACTTGTTTCATGCGTCCATGTACTAAACCAACGCGTGCATTAGGTAGTTGTTCTTGTAATGACTGCGCCGTTTCGGTTGCGGCAACGCATTGTAGTTTTTCGGATTCTTCAATTAGCGTACACACCCAATACACTTGTCGTCCATCAGCAATGGCGACTTGCAGACGTTCAATTACTGCGTCGCGTTTACTTTGACCTAAGACTGCCGTAGTGACTGGAACACGTCCTGGTGGTAATTCATCAATAATGGATATATCCAGATGGGCAAAATGAGTCATGGACAAGGTTCTTGGAATGGGGGTTGCGGTCATTAAAAGCTGGTGAGGAATAAGGTTTTCGCTCTGTCCCTTTTGTTGTAAGAGCAGTCTTTGCTCTACGCCAAATCGGTGTTGCTCGTCGATTATGATAAGCCCCAGACGTGCGAAGCTTACCTCTTCTTGAAATAAGGCATGAGTGCCGATGATGAGCTGGCAGCTGTGATCGGCTAAGGCAGCAAAGGCGATACGACGCTCGCTGACTTTCATCTTTCCGCTGAGCCTTAATGCTTTGATGCCTAATGGTTCCAGCCAATGAATCAGATTTTTAGCATGTTGTTCACTTAGTAAATCAGTGGGCGCCATGAAAGCGACTTGCTGTCCGTTCGCAATAGCTTGTAAGGCGGCAAGGGCGGCAACGATTGTTTTACCTGCGCCCACATCGCCTTGAACCAAACGCAGCATGGGTTTGGTCTGAATTAAATCCTGACAGATTTCATCAGTTACTCGTTGCTGTGCTTGAGTGAGTGCGAAAGGAAGTGATTCTTTAAGACGCTGACTTAAACTATGATCAACCGGTAAGGCCGGAGCATGCAGTGCTTTGCGTGATTGTCTGGCAAATTGCATGCTTAAACGTTGCGCTAATAACTCATCAAAAACCAAACGCTTAAGTGCCGGATGTTGGCCTTGTTCCAGAGCGTGTACTGAAATATCGGGCGGTGGATTATGTAATAATTTAATGGAATCAGCCAAAGGATGAAAATTATTGCTGTGCAATTGTTCTTCCGTCATCCATTCCAGTTCTTGCAGTTCTTGTTCGCAGCTTTTCAGTGCCACCAGCATAATCTGCCGTAACCGAGTCTGAGTTAAACCTTGAGTGCTTGGATAAATGGGTGTGAGTGTCTCATTAACCTTGCATTTCTCTTCCTCATCCAATGTTTGGTATTCAGGATGGGTCATGGTCAGCTGATTGTTGAATTCACGTGCTTCGCCAAAAACATGGATCATGGCGCAGTTATTTAATGCATTAATTTGTTGTTTGTTAAAGTGGAAAAACTGCAGCTTGATAAGGCCTGTTTTATCTTCAACATAGCAATGCAACATGGAGCGTTTGCCGGGTTTTACTTCCGTTTTACACACACGGCCAGCAATAACACACCAGTCATTGGGGCGAACGTCTTGAATCGCTGTAACGCGGGTTCGGTCTTGATAACGATAGGGCAAGTGGAAAAGCAGGTCTTGTACGGTATGAATACCGCATTTGGCCAGTTTTTCTGCCAATGTTGGGCCGACACCAGTCAGCGCATCACAAGAGTTGGATAGCACAATAGGATTCGTGAAAAAATTTGATGTCGCAGTGTAACCTGAATTTATGGCTTATTATATACCCCCACTTAAAACCTTTTCATCTGGTACGAAAAAGAGCATAATAGCGGTCATTTTTTTGTGGAAATTAAGTCGGATGAAACATACTGTAGAGCACCTTTTAAGACAAGCATTAGCTTCTTTGCAAAAATCAGGGGAAGTACCAGTTGATCTGGATGTTGAGATTAAAGTGGATCGCACAAAAGACTCTGCTCATGGTGATTATGCCAGTAATTTAGCTTTGATTTTAGCAAAACCCTGTCGCCAGGCGCCGCGAAAAATAGCAGAGCTTTTGGTTCAGGCTTTACCTGCGGATGCAGCGGTAGACAAAGTAGATATCGCCGGGGCTGGATTTATTAACTTTTTTATTCGCAGTAATGCACTGTCGCAAATCATTACAGAAGTAGTGCAGAAAGGTAAAGAATTTGGACGCAGCAACATCGGTGCTAATCAGAAAGTGTTACTTGAGTTTGTTTCTGCAAACCCAACAGGCCCTTTACATGTCGGGCACGGTCGAAGTGCGGCTTTTGGTGCGACTTTGAATAATGTGTTGCAGGCTGCAGGCTATGATGTAAGTGCTGAGTATTATGTGAATGATGCCGGTCGCCAAATGAATATTTTGGCCGTCAGTGTCTGGTTGCGTTATTTAGAGTTGGCTGCAGAACCTGTAGTATTTCCTGCCAATGCCTATAAAGGCGAATACGTTATTGAGATTGCCCAATCCTTACAGAACGAACATGGCACGGCCTTTGTTCATCCTTGGGCTGCTATTATTGATGGCTTACCAGATGATGAGCCTCAAGGTGGTGATAAAGAACTTTATATTGATGCAATGATTGCCAAGGCTAATGCATTACTTACACCACAAAATTTTGCTTTATTCCATCAGCATGCTTTAAATACTGTATTAGATGACATCAAAGACGATTTGACTGAGTTTGGTGTGAATTATCAGAGCTGGTTTTCTGAGCAGTCTTTATTTGAAGACGGTTCTATTGAAAAAGGAATTCAAGCACTTAAAGATGCCGGTCATACTTATGAAAAAGAGGGCGCTCTTTGGTTTAATGCTATAGCCTTTGGCGATGAGAAAGACAGAGTTTTGGTACGTGCTAATGGGCAAAAAACCTATTTTGCCTCAGACGTAGCTTATCATTGGAATAAATACGATCGTGGTTATGATCGGGTAATCGATGTATTTGGTGCTGATCACCATGGCTACGTAACGCGACTGCGTTCAGCAGTTAAAGCTTTAGGACATGATGAAAATGCACTGACCGTGCTTTTAGTACAGTTTGCTATTTTGTATCGTGGTGAAGAACGGGTGCAAATGTCCACACGCAGTGGTTCATTTGTTACTTTAAGAGAGTTGCGTCAGGAAGTAGGCAATGATGCGGCGCGTTTCTTCTATGTGGCACGTAAATCCGAGCAGCATATGGATTTTGATTTGGATTTGGCAAAATCAGAATCTAGTGACAATCCTGTTTATTACGTGCAATATGCCCATGCGCGAATTTGTTCTGTGTTAAGACAATTAAAAGAGCGGGCGCTGTTTTGGGATCAGGCTATTGGCTTAGAGCATATTAACTTGTTAGATCAGCCTCATGAGACGGCTTTAATTACTTTAATTTCGCGCTATCCAGAGATTGTAGAGCAGTCGGCTATTCATTGTGAGCCACATCAAATTGCTTATTATTTACGTGAATTGGCTACAGGTTTACACAGCTATTATAATGCGGTACAACTGCTTTGTGAGCAGGAACAATTGCGTTGTGCGCGTTTGAGCTTACTGGTAGCAGTACGACATGTATTGAGTAATGGTTTGGATTTATTGGGCGTTACCGCTCCTGAGAGTATGTAATGGCAAGAGAATACAGCAGCAGGCGCCCTTCAAAGGCGCAACGAAGTGCACCACGTCAATTTTTGGTTGTCACTATAACTTTTTTATTAGGTTATTTGACGGCTACAGTCTTTGATGCGGAAACCTTGACGCGTTGGATAAATGCGCAGGTTACAGCACATCAAGAAACGAATAATGTGCATGAGAAGCCTCAAGCACAGCAGCAAGCCAAGCTTCCTCCTAAGCCGAAGTTTGAGTTTTATACTTTGTTAGCTGATGATAAAGCGGCAGTTTCTCAACCTGCAACACCAAGCCAAACGATTACTGTGGCAACCAAAGCAGCTCAGTTAAGGGCGCAACAATCAGTCGCCGCGGCAACGGCTGCTACAACGACGGTTGCTTCGAAACCTGCTGAGATAAAATCTGTGATCGCAGCAGCGCCTTCAGGAAATTATCTGGTGCAAGTGGCTTCTTTTAAAGCCCGTCAGGATGCAGAAGAAATGAAGGGTTTATTAATCCTTAAGGGATTTAGCGTTTATATTAGCCCAATAAGTCATCCAACTCGCGGTAATTGGTTCCGTGTCGTAGTCGGTCCTTATTCTAATCGTAACCTGGCGCAGCAAGCGCAGGGGACTTTAGCGCAAAGAGAGCATTTGCGCGGGGTGATTATTGCTGGGTAAGAGCTTGTCATCCAGAGCGTAGCGAAGGACCTCCCGTCAAATGGCACCGTGCCACATGCAGGAGATCCTTCGCTACGCTCTGGATGACGGGGCTACGAGCGCTGTGCCACCACCTGAATTGTTCCCGCATTTTTTACCGCATGTGGTTTACTCACTGCCACCGTCAGCTTCGTTACTTTAAACTGTTGTTGAATTAAATGAGCCACTTCATTAGCTACTGTTTCAATCAATTGGAATGATTTGGATTCCACAAATTGAGTGACGGCTTCGCAAAGTACGGCATAATCTATAGTATTATTTAACTCATCATTACAGGCACTGAAATTGGTGTGGATGTTGATGTCGATTAATAATTGCTGATTAATGCGTTGTTCCCAGGCATAAACACCAATTTTCGTACTTACATTCAGTGCTTTTATTACTAAGGTATCCAATTTTTTCTGCCCATAAATAAAATAGTGAATCCATTTTAGCTAGGGGCTGTTGACATTTCTACTATCTTGGCCGAAATAGGCTGATTTTCTGTGCTCCGATGCTCACATACTCAATGTATGCGGTACTTCGGTGCTCGGAAATCAGCCTATTTCGGCTCAAGCTAGCGAAATGTCAACAGCCCCTAAATTAATACCCTTATGGATAGAGCTATCTGCTGTTATTGGCATTTGCACGTTTATGGTACCATACGCCCAATTAAATGATTTTGGGATGAATGATTATGTATGATCTGAATCAATCTTTGTTTTTACGTGCATTACGACGTGAACCAGTAGAGCGCACGCCAATCTGGATGATGCGTCAGGCAGGTCGTTATTTGCCTGAATACCGCAAAGTCCGCGCACAGGCAGGTGATTTTTTAAATCTTTGTAAAAATCCTGAATTGGCTTGTGAAGTGACCTTACAGCCTTTACGCCGTTATGCGATGGATGCGGCTATTTTATTTTCTGATATTTTAACTATTCCCGATGCAATGGGACTGGGCTTGTATTTTGCTGAAGGCGAGGGGCCTTGTTTTAGTAATCCCGTACAAGATCTTCAGGCAATTAAAAACTTGAGAATACCAGAGGTTAATGATTCTTTAGCATACGTGATGAATGCCGTGCGTTTAATTCGTCAGGAGATGCCTAAAGAATTGCCTTTAATTGGCTTTGCAGGCAGTCCCTGGACTTTGGCTTGCTATATGGTTGAAGGGCGTAGCACCAGAGAATTTAAGCGTATTTCGAAGTTGATCTATACTGAAAGTGAAGCAGCACACATGCTGTTGCATAAATTAGCTTTATCAGTAAGCGATTACCTTATTGAGCAAATTAAATCAGGCGTAAACGCTGTGATGATTTTTGATACTTGGGGCGGAATTTTAACTCCGGCTAATTATCAAGAGTTTTCATTAAGCTACATGCAACAGATTGTACAGACTATTAAAGCCGTTTATCCTGAAATTCCGGTGATTTTATTTACTAAAAACGGTGGGCAATGGCTGGAAAAAATGCAAGCTACAGGTTGTGATGCTTTAGGAATCGACTGGACTTGTGACTTGAGGGACGCACGTAAGCGTGTTGGGCATCAAGTTGCTTTACAAGGCAACCTTGATCCTGCGGTTTTATTAAGCTCGCCTCAATGTATTCGTGATCAAGTAGGCAAGGTACTCGCCTCTTTCGGCCATGGTTCAGGACATGTATTTAATTTAGGGCATGGGATTACTCCTGATGTGCCACCAGAGCATGTTGCGGTGATGGTTGATGCAGTTCATGAGTTAAGCCCACAGTATCATCTGGGGTAATTATGATTATTGAAAGTGGATTTAAGCCGGCTTGGTGGTTGTCGAATGCACACATTCAAACCATTTATTCGTCTTTAAGACACCCAATAAAACCATCAGTAGACCGTGTTGAACAATTGGAATTACCTGATGGTGATTTTTTAAATTTGCTGTGGAGCACGGCTAATTTGCCTGAAGATGCTCCTTTGATTGTTATTTTGCATGGCATGGGCGGCTCAATCAATTCAAGTTACGTTGCGCGTTTCATGCAAGCCTTTAATCAACAAGGCTGGCGTGCTGTATTGGTTCATTTTCGTGGCGCTGGGGATGAATTTAATCGCCTTCCCAGAGCGTATCATTCTGGTGATACGGCTGATTTGGATTACGTCGTTCACACCCTCAATCAAAGAGAAGCTCAAACTAAAAAGGCTGTAGTTGGGGTTTCTTTAGGTGGAAATGTCTTGTTGAAGTGGTTGGGTGAACAAGGTGAAAATGCTCCCGTGAGTGCGGCTGTTGCCGTATCGGTGCCTTTTCTGTTGAATGTTGTTGCCGATCAAATGAATGTGGGGTTTACCCGTTTTTATCAAAAGCATTTATTAGATAAATTTAAAACGATTTTTGCACGTAAGGCAGAAATTTTTCCTAATTCACCAACAGCGTTAAACAATGCGTCTCGTTGTCATTGTTTTTGGACTTTTGATGATCAAGTTACGGCTCCACTCCATGGCTTTAGTGGCGTTCATTCTTATTATCGTGAGTCCAGTTCAAGGCAATATCTGGGACGTATCGAGATTCCTACCTTAATTATACATGCAAAAGACGATCCCTTTATGACGCCTGCTGTTTTACCTACTGAAGAGGAATTATCAGCACAGGTCATTTTAGAGGTGAGCAAAAAGGGCGGGCATGTGGGCTTTATTACCGGTAAAACGCTTGGTGTGCCAGTCTATTGGCTGGATCAGCGAATTCCTGAGTATATTGCGGAGCAGTTTTATCCGTCTTTGTCTTAGTCACGTGAGTGTAATTGAAGGGCTTCCAGAACGTAGTTTGGCACTACTATCTGAAGGGAGATCCTTCGCTACGCTCTGGACGACGACATTACACACAGCTCGTTGTCTGGTAGATTAATAACTTCTAAATTGTCTACTTAGTTGCAGCGCCATTTCAATAGACTGTTCGTAATTTAATCTGGGATCAACCAAACTGTGATAGGCTTTTTTAAGATCCTCAGCAGCTAAACCACGTGCGCCACCAATGCATTCCGTGACGTTATCACCAGTTAACTCAAAATGAACACCACCTAAATAGCTGCCCATACTGCGATGGATTTCAAAGGCTTGTTTGAGCTCTAAAAGGATGTTGTCAAAGTGACGTGTCTTCGTGCCATCCGCTGTAGTTTCTGTATTTCCATGCATGGGATCACAAGACCAGGTTACTGGAATATTGGTTTTCTTTACGGCCTCAATCAGTGGCGGTAACATTTTGTCGATGTGTTTTGCACCTAAGCGCGTAAATAATAACAAACGGCCTTCTTCACGATTAGGATTAGCAATTGTTAATACCTCTTCCAGCCATTCAGGAGTAGCTGCTGGGCCTATTTTAATGCCAATAGGATTTTGCACGCCACGTAAGAACTCTAAATGAGCACTGTCTGCTTGGGCGGTACGCATACCAATCCAGGGTAGGTGCGTGGATAAATTGTACCACAGCCCATCTTCCATTTGCCGGGTTAAGGCTTGTTCGTAATGCAAATGTAAGGCTTCATGTGAGGTATAGAAATCTACTTTTGATAGATTGCTGGATTGAATTCCGTCAATGGTTTCTAAAAAATCCAAAGCATCAGCAATCGATTTAACCAGCGTTTGATATTCTTCTTTTTGCTTGGAATGCTCTACGAAACTTAAATCCCAGCGTTGGGGGTGATTTAAATCCGCAAAGCCACTATCTAATAAAGAACGGATGTAATTTAAGGTACTGGCTGAGCAATTGTATGCTTGCTTTAATAGCTTCGGATTGGGTTCGCGTGCTTCTGGCGTAAATTCAGGTGAGTTTACCAAGTCGCCCCGGTAGCTTGGCAAGCTTATACCATCAATGGTTTCAAAGTCAGACGAGCGGGGTTTGGCATATTGACCGGCAATACGACCGATACGGATAATTGGTTTTCTTAAGCCGTGTAATAAAATCAAACTCATTTGCAGGATGATTTTAAGCTTATTGCTGATAATTTCTGGGCGGCAATCATTAAATGACTCGGCGCAATCGCCACCTTGCAAAATAAAGGCTTCACCACGTCCGGCTCGCGCTATTTCTTTTTTTAAATTAGTTACTTCACTGCTGGTAACAAGCGGTGGTAAATGACTTAATTGAGTTACAACCTGGTTTAGTTGTGCTTCATCAGCATAGCTTGCAGCTTGCAAATAGGAATGCTGTAACCAGGAACTAGGCGACCATTTTTGCATAATAAATCCACGTGACTTTTTTGGTGACTAAGTATGGAATAAATGAACACATACTGCAAGATGGTTCTTTTTGCCTGATAAATATGAAATTAAGACGATAAGGGCTTGAAATTTTATAAGCTTGCCCCCATTTGTTTAGTTCAGGTTTGAAAGGAGCATTTTGGATGAGTAAACACGATAAAAAAAATTGGCAGCAATTTAAAGAAGAAAACCAGTCACAAGAAGCCAATTCTACGGATGAAAACATGGACTTAGGTGCAGAGCCTGAGCATGAAGAAGAAGAGAGTTTAGAGCATTTAAGTTATGAAGAGTTAAGTGAAAAATTAACTTTTGCAGAACAACAAGCCCATGAAAATTGGGAAAAATCAGTGCGTGCTTTGGCTGAGTTAGATAATGTACGCCGTCGTGCTGAGCGCGAAATTGATAATGCGCATCGTTACGGGGCTGAAAAATTGATAAGCTCATTATTACCTGTAATGGACAGTTTGGAACAAGCGTTGCAAATGGCGGCGAAAGAAGAAGATGCTGCGATGCGTGAAGGTTTGGAATTAACCATGAAGCTGTTCCTAGATGCATTGCAAAAATTTGATGTGCAGCAACTGGATCCTATGGGACTTCCATTCAATCCGCAAGAGCATGAAGCAATGACGATGCAAGAGGCGCCAGGTGTTGCGCCGAATACTGTAGTTGCAGTCTTTCAGAAAGGTTATAAGCTGAGTGACCGTGTAATTCGGCCAGCTCGAGTAATTGTATCAAAAAAATAATAAATAACAGGTTGAAATCAGGCGGATAAGCCCCATATGAAATACATCATACGGGAAAACCACTAATTTGGAGTAAGAATAGAATGGCTAAAATTATAGGAATAGACTTGGGAACCACCAACTCTTGTGTTGCTGTGATGGAAGGCGACAAACCTAAAGTAATTGAAAACAGTGAAGGTCATCGTACCACTCCGTCTATCGTTGCCTATACAGACGATGGCGAGATTCTGGTTGGTCAAGCTGCAAAACGCCAATCAGTAACTAACCCAGAAAAAACACTGTTTGCAATTAAGCGATTAATCGGTCGTCGTTTTGATGATGCCGTTGTGCAAAAAGACATTAAGATGGTTCCATACAAAATCGTTAAAGCAGACAATGGCGATGCTTGGGTTCGTGTACAAAATAATGATAAAGCACCACCACAAATTTCTGCTGAAGTATTACGCAAAATGAAAAAAACTGCGGAAGACTATTTGGGCGAAGAAGTTAAAGAAGCTGTAATTACAGTTCCTGCCTACTTTAACGACTCTCAACGTCAAGCAACTAAAGACGCAGGTCGAATTGCTGGTCTTGATGTAAAACGAATCATTAACGAGCCAACTGCTGCAGCCCTTGCTTACGGTATGGATAAAAAACGTGGTGATTCAGTTATTGCTGTGTATGACCTTGGTGGCGGTACATTCGACGTTTCAATCATTGAAATTGCGGTAGTTGATGGCGAGCACCAATTCGAAGTATTAGCGACTAATGGCGATACCTTCCTTGGTGGTGAAGATTTTGACTTGGCTTTGATTGAGTATTTAGCTGCTGAATTCAAAAAAGATTCAGGCATTGATTTGCATAATGATCCATTAGCATTACAACGTTTGAAAGAAGCTGCTGAAAAGGCAAAAATCGAATTGTCTTCTGCACAACAAACAGACGTGAATCTGCCTTATATTACTGCAGATGCTTCTGGACCAAAACATTTAAACATCAAGTTAACTCGTGCAAAATTGGAATCATTAGTTGAGAAACTGGTTGAGCGTACTGTTGCACCTTGTAAAACAGCTCTGAAAGACGCTGGACTGAATGTATCTCAAATTGATGAGGTTATTTTGGTTGGTGGTCAAACACGTATGCCTTTAGTACAAAAAACTGTTGAAGAGTTTTTTGGTAAAGAGCCACGTAAAGACGTGAACCCTGATGAAGCCGTTGCTGTAGGTGCTGCGATTCAAGCTGCTGTATTGTCTGGTGAAGTGAAGGACATTCTGTTATTAGACGTAACTCCATTATCTTTAGGTATTGAGACTATGGGTGGCGTAATGACGAAGCTTATCGAGAAAAATACTACGATTCCTACTAAGGCTAATCAAGTATTTTCGACTGCAGACGATAACCAAACTGCAGTAACAGTACACGTACTACAAGGTGAAAGAGAACAAGCTTCTGCTAACAAATCTTTAGGTCGATTTGACTTAGGTGATATTCCTTCTGCACCACGTGGCGTGCCACAAATTGAAGTAACCTTTGATATCGATGCGAACGGTATATTGAACGTTTCTGCTAAAGATAAAGCTACTGGCAAGGCACAATCTATTGTGATTAAAGCATCCAGTGGTTTAAGTGATGAAGAAGTTGATGCGATGGTTAACGATGCTAAATCACATGCTGAAGAAGATAAGAAATTTAAAGAAATGGCAGAGCTTCGTAATCAGGCAGATGGCTTAATTCACAGCTGTGAAAAATCAATGAAAGATTTGGCTTCTGAGCTTTCTGATGAAGAAAAAACAGGTATTGAAACTGCAATTAATGAATTGAAAGAAGCAGTTCAAGGTACTGATAAAGCTCAAATCGAAGACAAACTAAAAGTCTTAACAGATGCTTCTGCAAAAATGGCTGAACGCGTTTATGCTAAAAAAGCAGCTGAAGGACAAGAGCAAAGTGGCGCACAAGCTGAGCACGCTCAAGAATCTGCAAAAGCAGATGATGGTGTTGTTGATGCTGAGTTTGAAGAAGTTAAAGACGATAAGAAATAATTTAAGTTGCAGCGTCATCCAGAGCGAAGCGAAGGATCTCCTGAATGTGGCACGGTGCCACTTGATGGGAGATCCTTCGCTTCGCTCTGGACGACGTGGCTCTATTGAGTGTCCATAGAAGTGTTTTATTAATTTTTAATAGTGTGAGTGGTTATGGAACAGCGGGATTATTATGAGCTTTTAGAAGTAAGTCGAACTGCTAGTGATGCTGAAATAAAAAAAGCATATCGCAAATTAGCAATGAAATATCATCCAGATCGTAATCCCGATGATTCCACTTCAGAAGAAAAATTCAAAGAAGTTCAAAATGCGTACAGCATTCTTTCTGATAAACAAAAACGCGCGGCATATGATCAGTTCGGTCATGCTGGTGTAGATCCTTCTATGCGCGGTGGCCATGGCGGCGGCGGTGGTTTCGGCGGTTTTGGTGATGTGTTTGAAGATATTTTTGAAAATATCTTTTCAGGCGGTCGCGGAGCGGGTCGACAAGCCTATGGCCAACGTGGCGCTGATTTACAATTTAATGTTCAGCTTACTCTTGAAGAAGCGGCTGCAGGCAAAGAGGTTGAAATTACAGTTCCAAGACAAGGTGCATGTACGCCTTGCGGTGGTTCAGGTGCAAAACCAGGAACTCAGCCAAAGACTTGTGAAACCTGTAATGGCATGGGCCAGGTCAGAATTCAGCAAGGATTCTTCTCTATCCAACAAACTTGCCCCAGCTGTCATGGCGAAGGCCGCGTGATTTCCGATCCCTGCCCCAGTTGTCATGGCCAAGGTCGGATTCGTGAAAGCAAAAAATTGACCGTAAAAATCCCTGCAGGTGTTGATAATGGCGATCGTGTTCGTTTAACTGGTGAAGGTGAGGCCGGCATGCATGGTGGCGGTTCAGGCGATTTATACGTTCAAATTAATGTTAAAAAACACTCCATTTTTGAGCGCCAAGATAATGATTTGCATTGTGAAGTGCCTATCAGTTTTGTGATTGCCGCAATGGGGGGCTCTATAGAAGTACCAACACTTGAAGGCCGTGTGACCTTAAAGATTCCTCATGAAACGCAAACAGGTAAAGTATTCCGTTTAAGAAGCAAGGGAATGAAGTCGGTGCGTGGTCATGGTCAAGGTGATTTATTATGCAAAGTAGTCGTCGAGACTCCTGTGAATTTGTCCCGCGAACAAAAGGAATTATTAACTAAATTACACGAATCTTTGGAGATGGCTAAGGCAAATCATTCTCCGAGAACCAGTTCCTGGTTTGATGGTGTGAAAAAGTTCTTTGAAGACATGAAATTTTGAAATAAATAAGTTACAATTGCACATTTTATTTTCATGTGTGTTTTTTGAACTTCTATAGGCTCTGTTGACATTTCGACTCAAACTAGCGAAATGTCAACAGAGCCTAACCTGAGTTAGGATTTTAATTCGCACAGAACAACTATAGAGTAGGTCTACGATGAGTCAACCAGCAATTTTAGTATTAGCCGATGGTACTGTATACGAAGGTATCTCAGTAGGAGCTGCTGGTGAATGTGTTGGCGAATTGGTATTTAATACGTCCTTAACTGGTTATCAAGAAATGCTAACCGACCCATCTTACGCACGTCAGATTATTACTTTGACTACCGCACATGTGGGTAATACTGGATGTACGCATGAAGATATGGAGTCTAATAAAATTTGGGCTTCAGGTATGGTCATGAGAAATTATACGCCTACATACAGTAATTACCGGGCAGAACTGTCTCTTTCTGATTGGCTCAAAAAAAATGCGGTGGTTGCTATCGCGGGTGTCGATACGCGCGATTTAACTTTAAGACTGCGTGATCATGGTGCAATAGGCGCATGCATTAGCACGGAAGTTGACCGGCCAGAACATGTTTTGGCGCAAGCAAAGGCCTTTGCTGGTTTGCAAGGTGTGGACTTAGCTTTAGAGGTTTCTCGACACACATCAGAGCGTTGGCACACAGGCCAAGGCGAATGGGGACAAGATTCCAAGCCTCAGCAATTTCATGTAGTGGCTTATGATTTTGGCGTAAAAAATAATATTTTACGTATTTTATATGATAAAGGTTGTCATTTAACCATCGTTCCTGCACAAACCTCAGCTGAAGAGGTTCTAGCAATGAATCCGGACGGTATCTTTTTATCGAATGGTCCTGGTGATCCAGAGGCTTGCGATTACGCCATTCGCGCCACCCAGGAATTTTTAAATCATAACATTCCTGTGTTTGGCATTTGTTTGGGCTTCCAGATTTTGGCCTTGGCTTGTGGTGGCGTGACTAAAAAAATGAAATTTGGTCATCGTGGTGCAAACCATCCTGTTATTGAAACAAAAGGCAAAAAACGTGTTTTTATTACCAGTCAAAACCATGGTTTTACAGTAAATGAAGACAGTCTTCCTGATTGTTTGGAAATAACGCATCGTTCTTTATTTGACAATACTTTGCAAGGTATTAAGCATAAAGAAAAGCCTGCATTTGGTTTTCAAGGACACCCTGAAGCAAGTCCTGGACCGCATGATATTGAATTAATATTTAATGAATTTATCAATTTGATGAAGTAAATAAGATCGGGTTGAAATGGTACTTACTTGTCGTCCAGAGCGCAGCGAAGGATCTCCCTTCAAATGACACCGAGCCATCTTCAGGAGATCCTTCGCTGCGCTCTGGACGACGAGTATGTAAGTACTATTCAGGTCGGTTAGATACTTTATCTATTAAGAGGTTTAACAATGAATGAGAGTTACGTCTTCACTTCTGAATCCGTTTCAGAAGGGCATCCTGATAAAATAGCAGATCAAATCTCTGATGCGATTTTGGATGCTATTTTAGAGCAAGATCCTGCGGCACGTGTAGCCTGTGAAGTATTTGTAAAAACCGGTATGGTTATGGTGGGGGGCGAGATTACTACTAAAGCTTGGGTTGACGTAGAAGCAGTAACGCGCCAAGTAGTCAAAGACATTGGTTATAATAGTTCACAAATGGGCTTTGATTGGGAATCTTGTGCTGTCTTGTCTGCAATAGGCAAGCAATCTCCTGATATAGCGCAAGGTGTTGATAATGCTGAAACCAGAATTTTAGGTGCTGGCGATCAAGGTTTAATGTTTGGTTACGCCAGTCGTGAGACGGATGTATATATGCCCGCTCCGATTGCTTACGCGCACCGTCTGATGCAAAAACAAGCCAGCATGCGTAAATCAGGTGCTTTGCCTTGGTTACGTCCTGATGCGAAATGCCAACTCACTTTAAAATACGATCACGGCATGCCTGTAGAAGTGGATACAGTCGTTTTTTCGACACAGCACGCAGCAGAAATCGCGCACAAAGATTTAATTGAAGCCGTACGTGAAGAAATTATTAAGACGACATTACCTAAAGAATGGTTAACTGATAAAACACGTTATTTTATTAACCCCACAGGCCGTTTTGTTATCGGTGGTCCTTTAGGGGATTGCGGTTTAACTGGGCGTAAAATTATTGTAGATACTTACGGTGGTACAGCACGACATGGCGGCGGTTGTTTCTCAGGAAAAGATCCCTCGAAAGTAGACCGTTCAGCGGCTTATGCCGCACGTTATGTCGCTAAAAATTTAGTAGCGGCAGGTATTGCTGATAAATGCGAAATTCAAGTTTCTTATGCCATTGGTGTTGCTGAACCCACTTCAATTTTTGTTGAAACTTTTGGTACAGGTCGTTTAAGAAATAGTGAAATCATTGAGTTAATTAATACTCATTTTGATTTAACACCACAAGGTATTATTGAGCACCATGATTTACTTCGTCCAATTTATAAAGAGACGGCTACTTACGGTCATTACGGGCGTGATCAATTTCCTTGGGAACGTTTGGATAAAGTAGCTGAGTTAAGTAAGGCACTGTGAGGATAAACTAATGGAACTAGCGAATACAGTAACGGATTATAAAGTGGCCGATATGTCCCTGGTTTCTTGGGGACGTAAAGAAATAGCAATCGCTGAAACAGAAATGCCAGGCCTGATGGCTTTACGTGAAGAATTTGGTGCAGCACAACCTTTAAGAGGTGCGCGTATTGCCGGTTGCTTGCATATGACCATTCAAACTGCAGTGTTGATTGAAACGTTGGTGGCTTTAGGTGCTGACGTACGTTGGTCTTCATGCAATATATTTTCAACACAAGATCACGCGGCAGCCGCAATTGCTGCCACTGGTGTGCCTGTATTTGCCTGGAAAGGTGAAACTGAAGCGGAATATTGGTGGTGTGTGGAGCAAACATTAGCGGGGCCTGATAATTGGACTCCTAATTTATTATTGGATGATGGGGGTGATTTAACCCAAATTATTCACGAAAAATATCCTGAATTGCTAGCGGTGATTAAAGGTGTTTCTGAAGAAACAACTACTGGTGTGGCGCGATTATATGAAATGGCAAAAAAAGGCGATTTAAAAATCCCTGCTATCAATGTGAATGATGCGGTAACCAAATCCAAGTTTGATAATCTATACGGTTGTCGTGAGTCTTTATTAGATGGCGTAAAACGTGCAACGGATGTAATGATTGCGGGTAAAGTGGCACTGATTTTAGGCTATGGCGATGTAGGTAAAGGTTGTGCTCAAGCCCTGCGTGGTCAAGGTGCTACGGTGTATATTGCCGAGATTGATCCTATCTGCGCGCTGCAAGCTGCGATGGAAGGCTATCGTGTTGTAACCCTTGATGATGTTGCGGAGCAAGTAGACATCGTTGTGACTGCTACGGGTAATTTTCATGTAGTAACACACGAGCATATGCAGCGTATGCGTAATCAAGTCATATTATGTAACATTGGTCATTTTGATTCTGAAATTGACGTTCAGAGTTTAAAAAAATACCAATGGGAAAATATTAAGCCACAGGTAGATCATGTCATATTCCCTGATGGCAAACGTATTATTTTGTTAGCTGAAGGCCGCTTGGTTAATTTGGGCTGTGCTACAGGTCATCCAAGCTTTGTGATGTCTGCATCGTTTACTAACCAAGTGCTGGCACAAATGGAATTATTTAAAAATTCTGCCCATTACGCGAAGCAGGTTTATGTTCTGCCTAAATTGTTAGATGAGAAAGTAGCTCGTTTGCATTTGGGACGAATTGGCGCGAAATTAACCGAATTAAGTGCCGAGCAGGCCAAATATTTAGGTATTAATACAGAAGGACCTTATAAGCCTGAGCATTATCGTTATTAGCTGTTATCCAGAGCGAAGCGAAGGATCTCCAGAAAGGCTTGTAGCCCGGGTGCAACGAAGTGTAACCCGGGATCAGAACTGACTTTTTGACACATAGAGTATGTATTTAAAGAATTCTGAGCACTATTTTTTCTGGTTTTTAGTATCACAAGATTTCCAGGTTACGCTGACGTATTTATAATTAGTTATTCGCTTAATTAAGGGCCATTAGTGTCTGACCTATTGGTTGAGGCTGCAAAAAGGCTCATGCCCTCATCCCCGATTTAATAACTTCTTATCTGCAGATCAAATATTAAAAATTAATATTGCAAAAACACTTCCATCATGATTAAATTTACACCAATTTAATGAATTAGGGATGCAAGATGGCCTATATAGATGGGAAAGCCAGATTATTTCATGATGACTCTTTAAGGCGCGTTGAGCAAGCCTCAGACTTAGGAGTAAGACTCACTGACTATGCTTTCAAATTTTTTTCAAAAGATTATGGACTATACTCTCTCCTACCCATTCTACTTTATTGAAAAAATAATTTTCAGTGGTTTCAGATTAATATATGGTTCATATTTATTATTTAATGCTGTTTTTATTTCACCTACAACGGCAGCTCCAAAAATAGTATTAGGTATGGCGTATGAGCTTGGTTCTATGTTGTTAAATGCTATTAATGTAGCTCTTGCAATAATTTCACTTTTCACGAAAACCTTTGGAATATTTAATTCTAATAACTATATTGATTCTAAAATTGAGGATGAAACGCATGCTGCTATAACAAAGCTTGCTTGCTAATAGATTTTATGTGGTTTTCTAAATTTGCGGTCTAGTGCTCTATGAGTGTCCCATTAAATCCATCATTTTTAGATTTCTAATATTATAGCCCGGGTGCAAGGTAGTGTAAGCCGGGTAAAGACCAGCATTTTAGAACAGAAGCCATGTATTTAAAGAATGCTGAATATGCTGTTTTTGTTGATTTTTAGTGCCACACGATTCCCTGTTTCGCTGGCGTTGCACACGGGCTACGTTATCCTGCATTCTATCCGAAACTGGTGAAAAATAGGGATTCGTGGTATAAATTTATCCATTCGTAAGTTCTTGTGTTGCTATTTTTCTTATTGCATACTGAAATTGCGTTTTTTACTTTTATCTTTAAGTTAGTTACAAGGAGATAGTTAGATGCATTTTAAATCTGGGATTATAGGATTAAGTTTGTTATCTATTGCTCAAGGTGTTTTTGCCGCAGCAACTCAAGATACAGTTCGAGTTATTATTAAATACAAACAACAAATAAAAAATATAAGTTCATTAAAATCTCAAGCTACACAGTTTGCGCAATTGCCGGTCCAGGAATTAAACGCAATGGCAAATGGAGCCTATTCCATAATTTTAGATTCTTCACGACTGACTTTTGCTAAAGGAAGTGATGATGCTACTTCGTTGGTTCTAGAACGTCTTCGTAAAAACCCCGATGTACTTTATGCTGTTAAAGACAGAGTAGGGCATTTTACTCCAGTTCCCGACCCCATAATGTCCAATATGGTTGATTTACTTTCTCATGACAGTCAATGGGATGAGTTTGCACGCCCTGCTGGTGTGATGTTGGAATCCAAAGCAGGAACACGTGACGGTGCTTGGGCATATACTACAGACCTTGCTAAAAAGCCCATAGTTGTTGCTGTATTGGATACCGGTATTGCTTTAAATGAAAGTATTATTAATAATCTTGTAAAAGACAGTGAAGGTAAGGTTTGGGGGTGGAATTTTGCCGCCAATAATAACAATGTAGCTGATGAAACCAAGTCGTTTCATGGTACTCATGTGGCTGGAACTATTGCTGGTTATGGCAATGTAATGAGTGGCATGGGAGAGAATTTAAAAATTCTACCTTTAAAAATTCCTGGCTCATCGGGTATGTTCTATGAGAGTTCAGTAATCAATGCTATTTATTGGGCTGTTGGTGCAGAAGTACCCGGAATACCCACCAATATTCATCCTGCCAAGGTTTTAAATATGAGTTTTGGTGTGGATAGAGGCCCTAAAGACGAAGTTGATTATTGTGATCAGGCATTACAAGAGGCCGTATTCTATGCGCGTAATCAAGGAGCCGTTTTAGCTGTTGCCGCAGGTAATGATAACGTTTGGGAGCATTTTAATGCGCCAGCAATTTGTAATGGCACTATTAAAGTAGCATCTACTGGACCTGAAGGTCTGCGTTCGTACTTTTCCAATTACGGACCAAGTGTTACTTTTGCAGCTCCTGGTGGTGATAAACGCTATGGGCTTGCAGGTGGAATCTTATCTACGGTGAACCCTGGTGGCGGCTATAATGGATCTGGCTTTGATTTCTATCAAGGCACCAGCATGGCAACGCCTCATGTTGCCGGTGTTGCGGGATTGATTTTTTCAGCGAGTGATAAAGTATTAAGCCCTGAGCAGATTGAGCAAATCCTTTATACAACAACGCATGAGTTTGGCATCAGTACGGATGCGAACAAGTCCTGTATTGGTAAGAAACCTTGTGGTCACGGAATTTTGGATGCTGAAAATGCTATTAAAGCGGCATTAGCTTATTACGATATTTTATTTTCTTCACCAAAGATGGGGCATTTAGCAATTAAAGAATGCGTCAAGAGTGGATTAACTCCGAGCAAAGAGCGTATCCAAGTGGGTAATGCTATTTGGGTTCAAGATCATGACGGCTGTGAATCTATGACAAATTACCAAAATCCGCATTTAACTCAGGCTAAAGATGGCAGCATTGTCGCCTCTTATGGCTCGGTTAGCTATCACTTGAATCAATCTGCTTATAAATCTTGTCATATTGTCGGTTATGACGGTATTGGTTGTTATTTATAATCTCTCTCTATCATCCAGAGCGTAGCTCTGGATGACGTTGTTCAATTCCAACACTTGTATTTACGTGGGAATGCCTTAAAATCCACCTCAAGTAAATTATTATATTTTTTAGAGAATTTCATGTCTGATTTTTATCAGGATTTCAATACACGTCGTACTTTTGCGATTATTTCTCATCCGGATGCGGGTAAAACTACGGTTACCGAAAAATTATTGTTATTCGGGGGTGCTATTCAGTTAGCCGGTACCGTTAAAGGCCGTAAAGCAGACCGCCATGCCACTTCAGATTGGATGGAGATGGAGAAAGAGCGGGGTATTTCGATTACTACTTCGGTTATGCAGTTCGTCCATAATAAACATGTGATGAATTTGCTTGATACACCAGGTCACGAAGACTTCTCTGAAGATACGTACCGAACATTAACCGCAGTGGATTCTGCTTTAATGGTTATTGACGTAGCTAAAGGTGTTGAGGATCGAACCGTTAAATTAATGGAAGTCTGTCGTTTGCGTGATACGCCGATTATGACGTTTATTAATAAACTTGACCGTGAAGGACGTGAACCGATTGATTTGCTGGATGAAGTAGAATCCGTTCTCGGTATTAAATGCGCACCAATTACTTGGCCTGTGGGCATGGGTAAGCGATTTAAAGGTATTTACCACCGCTATGACGATGTAGTTTATCTTTATCAGTCTGGTAAGAACGCGCAAAAGCAGGATGCAGTAGAAATTAAAGGACTTGATAATCCTTTATTGGATGAGTTGTTAGGTGACAGCGCGCAAGAATTACGTGATGAAATTGAGCTGGTCAAAGGTGCCTCCCATGAATTTGATTTGGATGAGTATCTGGCTGGAAAAATGACTCCTGTGTATTTTGGTTCCGCGATTAATAATTTTGGGATTAAAGAATTATTAGATGATTTCGCACGTTACGCACCAGGTCCTCAACCACGTGAAGCGCAAGAGCGCATTGTATCGCCTGATGGAGAGGCTTTTTCTGGATTTGTATTTAAAATTCAAGCGAATATGGATCCGAAACATCGAGACAGAATTGCTTTTTTACGTGTGTGTTCTGGAACTTATAGAAAAGGCATGAAGTTAAGTCATTTGCGTATTGGCAAAGAAGTACAAATTGCTAATGCATTGACCTTTATGGCTGGTGACCGATCGCATACTGATATTGCCTTGCCTGGCGATATTATTGGTTTGCATAATCATGGAACCATCCGTATTGGCGATACCTTTACTCAGGGCGAACAATTGAAATTCACTGGGATCCCTAATTTTGCTCCTGAATTATTCCGTTTAGTACGTTTAAAAGATCCTTTGAAGAGCAAAGCTTTAGTGAAAGGTCTGATTGAATTATCTGAAGAGGGCGCAACGCAAGTCTTTAGACCACTGAACAGCAACCAATTAATCCTTGGTGCGGTTGGGGTATTGCAATTTGATGTGGTAGCGCATCGTTTGAAGCACGAATATAAAGTAGATTGTGTTTATGAATCTGTAAGTATTTCTGCCGCGCGCTGGGTCTATGCTGAAGACGATAAAGCAATGGCCGAGTTTCGTGATAGGGCTTTTGATTATTTAGCCTTAGATGGTAGTGAGGCTTTGATGTATCTGGCGCCTACTCGAGTTAATTTAACGATGGCTCAAGAGCGTTATCCGAAAATTCAATTCAATGCTACCAGAGAACATTAGGGCACAACTTATTAAGTTGCCGCCACAAAAAAAATACCGTCATCCAGAGCGCAGCGAAGGACCTACCTTCAAATGGCACTAAGCCACATGCAGGAGGTCCTTCGCTGCGCTCTGGGCGACGGTATATAAAACTATGCGGCGCAGATTGCTTTAACCGTATGATCGCCGTAGTTAGTGATTTCAACTTTTGCACCAGAATCGGCACTAAGTTTTAAATACTCTTCAGGGTATACCGTAACTTGTAGTGATTGGCCTGCAACTAAAGGCATATCATTGATTTTACCTTTTTTAGCCAAAGCAACTACATAAAGTAGGTTACTGCTGTCTTCAGTGATGATTTTGCAGTTTGCTTCTACAGCCCAGAACATGTAATTGGTGAATACTTGGGGTTCATTGGGCAGTAATTCGTATTCAACAGTAATACCTTGTACTTGAGTTGAACTGCTTACTTGAGCATACGTAGTAGTGCTTAACGATGCAGCGACACATAATAAACCATAGCTGATTTTTCTTAGCATAAATAACTCCAACGTAAAAATTAATTGGTTAAGATACATTTTTTTTAATCATTTGGCAAATTCCTAGGCAAATTTAATGAAAAATTGTTCAATTTATAGGCCTTCCAACGCTTTGGAGATAGATTCTGTCATTGTTTTTGCATCGCCAAAAAGCATGTACGTGTTGTCATGAAAGAACAAATCATTTTCTACACCAGCATATCCAGGAGCCATTCCACGCTTCACAAAGAGAACTGTTTTTGCTTTCTCAACTTCCAAGACCGGCATTCCATAAATAGGCGAATTAGGGTCGGTTTTAGCGGCAGGATTGGTAATATCATTAGCACCAATGACAAAAGCTACATCGCAACTGGCAAAATCACGGTTAATTTCACTGTGTTCAAAGACGCGATCATAAGGAATATTCGCTTCTGCCAATAATACATTCATATGTCCTGGCATACGACCTGCAACGGGATGAATGGCAAAACGTACTTTAATTGATTTTGCTTCCAGAGCATCGACTAATTCTTTAACTGCATGTTGCGCATGAGCTACAGCCATTCCGTATCCAGGAACGATGATTACGTCCTTTGCATTACTTAAGAGAAATGCCGCGTCTTCGCCATTACCTTGGCGTACAGAACGTCCTTCAGCACCAGCATGGGTCTGTGATACAGCACCTGAAGAGTGCATCCCACCAAAAATCACATTAAAAATGGAACGATTCATCCCAACACACATGATGTAACTCAGAATAGCCCCGCTTGCACCTACTAAGGCACCGGTAATCACGAGTAAGTCATTGCTTAAGGTAAATCCAATACCCGCTGCAGCCCAACCCGAATAAGAGTTCAGCATGGAAATCACTACAGGCATATCCGCGCCGCCAATTGGGATAATAAGTAATACACCAATTAAAAAGGCCAAACCAGCCATCACACAGAAGAGAATCAATGTTTGGTTCATCATAAACGAGATTAATAAAGCAAGAATGCCCAAGGCAATCAGTAAATTAAAGATATTTTGGCCAGGAAATTTCACCGGTACGCCCGACATGATTCCCTGAAGCTTTAAAAAAGCGATAATTGAGCCTGAAAAAGTGATAGCTCCAATAATCAAGCCCAGACTCATTTCGACTAAGCTTGCCTTGGCGATAGCGCCAGGAACGCCAATATGGAAGGATTCAGGGGATAAAAAGGCACAAAAAGCTACTAAAACTGCTGCCATACCTACTAAGGAGTGAAAGGCTGCTACTAATTGTGGAATGGCCGTCATATTAATTTTTAAGGCAATATAGGTTCCAATCAAACCACCACTAAGGATCAAGCCCAGGAGCAATACATGGTGATGTGTTGTAGGCATCATCAATGTGGAGCCTACAGCAAGGATCATTCCCGCGATTCCCAGTAGATTTCCTCTTCTTGAGGTAGCTGGACTGGCCAGGCCTTTGAGTGCCAGAATAAAACACACAGCTGATAGTAAATAAAATAAGGGAACCAGGTTTGTCATAAGAATTCATCCTTCATTTTTAAGTTTCCCTCGTAGGGGTCGCATTTTGTTATTATTTTTGTAACCATTCACCACGTTCACCAAAAAGCCATATTTGGCGCATCTTGAGAGATCTTGATTCAAAAAAATGCTCACATACCTATGTATGCTGCGCTTTTTTTGAATCAAGATCTCTCAACCTGCACTCAAATCTGACTTTTTCCCTAAAGCATTCAAAATGTGGTGAATAGATACTTATTTTTTATACATGCTCAGCATGCGTTGTGTGACCACAAATCCACCAAAGATGTTAATTGACGTGATGAAAATTGCCAGACCACCTAACCAGGTGATGTGTCCGGTTAATTGAGTGCCTGCGGCAATCAGAGCGCCTAAAATAATAATACTGGAAATGGCATTAGTGACTGACATTAAGGGGGTGTGTAATGCGGGCGTTACTTTCCAAACTACATAATATCCTACAAAACATGCCAGGACGAAAATGGTGAGTATGGTGACGTAATTCTCATGCATTTTGTGTCTCCTTGGTTGCTTGGAATGGTAAATACTGTCCTTTATGACAAAGAGTTGCCTGTTGGATGATTTCATCTGCTGCATTGAATTGAATTTCCGGTGGTGTGCTGGCTAATAAATTAATCAGATGCACCAAGTTATTCGCATAGAGTTCGCTGGCAGTTGTAGGAACAAGGCCTGCCATATTACTGATACCAATAACGGTTACCTCACCAAATTTAATGGTTTCATCAAGCTTACTGACCTCGCAGTTACCGCCACGCGAAGTAGCCAGATCAACTATTACAGAACCTGGCTTCATTTGTTCTACGGTATGTTGGTGCACTAATATCGGTGCTTTTCTTCCAGGAATTAAGGCGGTAGAAATCACGATGTCAGATAGTTTGGCGTATTGATCAATGAGTTCGGCCTGTAATTTTTTATATTCTTCGCTGGATTCAGCAGCGTAGCCGCCTTTTGTTTCGCTATCCTGTTCTTGGCTTACTTCAATAAATTCAGCACCTAGGCTCTCGACCTGTTCTTTGGCTGCTTGGCGTACATCAAAAGCATACACAACAGCACCTAATCGCTTGGCTGTTGCAATGGCCTGTAAACCTGCGACACCTGCACCAAGGATTAATACCTTAGCCGGTTGAATCATACCTGCTGCAGTCATCATCATCGGGATGGCGCGACGGTATTGATTGGTTGCCTCTAAAACAGCTCGGTAACCGGCAAGATTAGCCTGTGAAGAGAGGCTATCCATGCTTTGGGCACGACTGAGTCTTGGGATAAGGTTCATTGAAAAGAGGGTGATTTGCTGTTCCAGGCACCAGGTAATGAGTTTGCTTTGTGGTTCTTTGTCTATATGACCAATGATTAATGTGCCTTGTGGTAAGTCGGCCAAATTTTTAGGATCAGGCTCATTAATACAAAGAAGGATGTTGGCTTTTGCAAGGATTTTCTTTTTATCTTTGCTGACGTGTACGCCAACTTGTTCATAGGCCTCATCAGAAAAACCGGCGGCAAGACCGGCATTTTTTTCAATGCTGACTTCAAAGCCTGATTTAATATAGTTTTTGGCGCTGGTAGGTGTAATGGCCACGCGAGTTTCAGGGGCTGTTTCCAGTAGAGCTGCGATAATCATGGTAAATCCTTTTTACCTAAGTTGGATCTATCTTATTGTAATTTAATCGGATTTTCTACTTGGGTCTGTTGAAATTTCTACTATCTTGGCCGAAATAGGCTGATTTTCTGCGCTCCGATACTCACATACTCATGTATGCTGCGTTTCGGTGCTCGAAAATCAACCTATTTCGACTCAAGCTAGCGAAATGTCAACAGACCCTTGTTGGATGTTATAAAGTAAAATGGGCGCTTTAGCGCCCAAGGGGAAATAGGTCATAGACAGTAAGATTGAGTACAGTCCTATTCACAAAAGTGGACTCCTCCGGAGTGGATTGGGCTTCTTGATACATGCCAAGCCTGCGCGCCTCACTCTCAATCTGGTTCCCAGTATCGTAATGTTGGCTGAACAATGTGTACTGCCTATGTTTCAATAATAGGTCATTTTATAGGCCAAAGCCATTTGGTTTTGACCAGATAGTGCAAAGATTGCGTAATTGTTGCGGTGTTGTTGGCTGACGCCTGATAGATAGCCTCAAGTTGAACTATGAGGCATTTATAGAAAGCGCTTCATATTTACCGACTTCTCACCCCGTTCGTCCTGAGGAAGCGCTTAAGCGCTGTCTCGAAGGATTGGCACCATTCGTGCAGACAGTTCGAGACGGAGCTTTGCTCCTCCTCACTGCGAACGGATTGAGGGGAGGGGAAAAATCCCTTATCCATACGTCAGAGGAGGCTATATTTAGGCGCCTCTTCTAAACCCAACACCAAAATAAGGTCTTCTTGCTACGTAACGAGCACTTTCACCAGTACGCAGAAACATTTGAGTGAAATAGATTTTTCCTTGTTTATCGCGAGCAATACCGATACCGGTTAAATTGTAATTGCCTACAATGTTTCTTTGATGTCCTGAGCTGCGTATCCATTGCTCTACTACAATACGTGCATTTTTATAGTTGTATGCAACATTTTCTGCACCAGCACCAGAGTTTTTAATTTGTGAATGTAATGTGGCAATACGTTTTTCAAAATGTTTATGACCAAAGGACATCCTATGGGTTGCCATATCTATTGAATGCTGCTTGGCTTGCTGCACAATTCGATTGTCCATAGTTAATTTGGATAATCCACGATGTTGTCTGTACGCATTGATATGAACCAGAATCTCATTTTGGATTGCTGTATCGCTTTCCACAGCTGCTGTGGCATAGGCATAGGGTAAGAGACTTAAAATAAGTGATACTAAAAGGATTAAACTGTTTTTCGGGACACGCATCGGTACTCGCCTGTAAAATTAAACTCGAACCGCATGGTGACTAAAAAAAGATCATTTGTCCAGAGGCTTAATGGCTTAAAATAACTCAATGTTGTACGAAAATAATCTTTTTGATATAAAGTTGTCTTATGGTCAAGCCGGAACTAGTGAGTTAGCCTGGATATCGCATCCTTCAAATCATCAACTTCTCCCGAGTGATGGTAGTATACTCGATGATTTTGGCAGTCAATAATACAGAGTTGTTCCTTAGGATTATTATCAAATTGTTTAAATACCCAGAATAATCCTTCTCGAGGCTGGCTTTCGATTTCCTTAAGTAAATCAAGCATTTTTTCTTTTTGCAGCTCAAAATGTGGGTATAAAAAACCGGCTGAACCGCGAGTGATTTTATAGGCAAAATGTTGTTCTTTCATGATGACACTCCATTGTTCAATGGAAAAACAGTACTTGTTGGTTAAATTATAGTCTTTAAAAAAGGGAGTCACATGATTTATGGTGATTTTGTAGCTGTATTTACGTGGTGAAATACAGCTAGAAACAAATTAGAGGTTAACTGATAATCCTAACAATACTGAGTGCAGTGTTGGAATATTAGTTAAATGCTCTCTATTGGAAGAAGAATTTACCTGCAGGTAAGGTTTGTTACCGTAGACGCCTTGATAAAGTACGCTCAGATTGGCTAAGGCGGTGATAGGATAACCAAAGCCGGCTTGTAATTCGCCTGCTAATTGAGAAATTTCATTAACCGGGATGCGGTCAATACGCCAGTGTCTGTACGCTAAGCCACCCTTTAATTGAGCGAAAATCGCGCTGTTACCAATAGGATCAGATTTAGATGTAATTAATAAGTCGACTGTGGGAGCTAAAGTGGTTTGGAGAGGAAACCATGCGAGGAAATTTAAAGCTTCTTTAGGAATATTCAGGCAAATTTTATTTCCTGTTTGCAGGCCTAGCTCCAGACCCAGTGCAATATTTCCAGCGAGGAGCACTTCATTACCCAAAGCCAGTCTGCCTAGTGCTGGGTTGCGGTCAGCGGAAGATATTTGATAGTGGGCACTGCCTGCACTGACTGTAATAGACCAAGGTTGATCTTGAGAAGTAAATTTAGGGGAATAGTTACCAGCGCATGCATTGAATGAGAATAAAATCCCTATTACAAGTTTTAATTTCGCTAAGTTTCTCTTCATTTTTTTATCCCTAAATGAATTGGTTCATATAAGCTGGGAATAATAATCTGGCGGAGAGAGAGGGATTCGAACCCTCGATACGTTGCCGTATACACACTTTCCAGGCGTGCGCCTTCAACCACTCGGCCACCTCTCCAATGGGGCAAGCTTATACAGGTCAGCTAATAAAATCAACCCTTATACATCCTGAATCTGCTATTTATTCTATTCGTAGTTCTTGTTGGATATCGTATATACTAATAGATAGATAATTAATGATTCAAAAAGGATTGAATTATGTTAATAAGACTATTTATTTTATCATTAAGCCTGATGTTTACCAGCCCGCTTTGGGCTATAACTTGCTATTATACTTTGGTTAAGGACAACTGCTGGCTCAAATATAATGTCTCTGTCAAAGTAATGGATGGAACAAGCGGGGATGTTTTAACTACGGTAACTGTGCCTGCAGGGCAAGCTTGGACACGAACTACTTTTCCTTGTAAAATACATGGACAACAATTAATATACAGCGCTCAATTTACTCCATCCATCTGGGACAGAGAGAAAGGTAAAATTTATTCGGCTAAAAATTCTTGGTCTTTACCTAATGTAGTACATCCTGGTGATACGGCATGGAATGTTTCGGTTTGTTTTTCTGCTGACTTTTCTGAGCTGCCAATGACTCCAGAAGCAACTAATTCTTGTACCTGTGATTTTAAATCCATTCCTGAAATTCAGCCGCAATAAGATTGGATCTCCTGAAAATAGTACGGCTGCGCTCAGGATGGCGTTTAGAGATAATGAAGCGTAGCGCTCCTTTTTATCTTTGTGTATGATTCGTTTTACCATCAGCGAGAGGATGAAAAATTGATTACTTTAAGGAATAAAATTGGTCAAATGCTGGTCATGGGATTTGACGGATGTGAGATTCATGATACGAGTCCTGTAGCTGAGTGGTTATCTCAAGATGGTTTAGGGGGCGTTGTTTTATTTGATAAGGACGTTTCCACAGACAGTTATGGCAAGAACCTAAAGAGTCAGCCGCAAATCAAGCACCTTATTCATCAACTTAATTATTATGCAAAGAAATTTTCTGATGAGGACAATAATGCTCTGCCTTTATTAACGGCTATTGATTATGAGGGTGGTGCGATAGACCGCTTAACACGTATCGATGGGTGTATGCTTACGATGAGAGCCACGGAGATGGCTCAATTATCTTCTCCATCTTTGGAAGAAGAGTTAGAGCAAATGGCAGAGACTTTAAAATCATTGGGTTTTAATCTGAATTTTGCTCCGGTTGTTGATTTGCATCTTCATGACAGTGAAGGGATTATTGGTGCTTTAGAGCGTAGTTACTCAAATGATCCTGAATGTGTGGTTCGTGTTGCCAGACAATTTGTTGAGGTGTTTCGACGTTATCAAATTGCTTCTTGTTATAAGCACTTTCCTGGGCATGGAAGCGCGTTAGGTGATACTCATAATGGGTTTGTTGATGTGACGGATACTTTTCAGGCCCAAGAGTTGGCTCCGTACTATCAGTTAATAAAAGATGTGTATCAGCCTACGATGATTATGACGGCACATGTGATTAATAAACACTTGGACAGTGATGGTTTGCCCGCTACTTTATCGCATAAAATTTTAACCGGTTTGTTACGTGAAACTATGGGTTATGATGGCGTGATTATTAGTGATGATTTGCAAATGCAGGCTATATCTGATCATTATTCATTAGATGAAGCATTATATCTTACGATTAACGCGGGGGCTGATATGATGATCTTTTCAAATCAATTAGACTCCATTACGGCACATGAGGTTATTGAACGTATTGAGCGTTTGGTTTTGGAACATCGTATTGACCAGAAACGAATAGAAGAAGCTTATCGACGAATTGTTCGCTTAAAGCAACAGATTAGTTTGACTTAAGAGTGTAAAAATAGCTTGGGTGGGCCATAAGAGTTTATCCCTTCTCCCAAACGGGAGAAGGGATATAATTTTTAACTTAATGGCGGCGGGGATCCCGCGGACTAGGTGCGGGACGACGTGAACTATGGTTTTTTGTGATAAAATGTTTCATCTATTGACGAAAGCGTATAATATGTTAGAATAAGCTCTTATTGCACATAATTTAATCATATATTAAAGGTTTATATGTTAAATCACTCTCAGCACATGCTCCACAGTTCACTCTTCTTGCATCCTACGCTATTCTCTTGTTGTTGTTGCTGCTAACACCACCTTGTTTTCTGTTTTTTATCAATTTTTTAAGGGTTAAATCATGTGTGCAGCACACCAGCAAAAGAATCATTTTATTTTTAGTACTCCTGTTATTTATGCTTTGATGATTGCTCTGGGTATTGCAAGTGGTATGTCCAATATTGCTATTTTGAAAGATACGGGTTTGTTAGTTTCTGATTTATTTATAAAAATATTCAAGTGCATCAGCTTACCGATTATTTCTTTGTCCATTATCGTGACCTTGGCAAATTATAAAACAGATGGCCTGATGAAAAATATTTGGCAACGAACTATTAAATATACTTTTTCTACAACAATAATTGCCGCGACGATTAGTTGCTTGTTGTATATCGTGATTCAACCCAGTTCGGTACAGGTTAATTTGGATCCTCATGCGGTTCAAGCAACAAGCAGTTTGGGGTACTTTGGTTATTTAGCCAATATTATACCAACGAATTTATTAGCTCCATTTCTTGAACAGCAAGTAATGGGCGTCTTGTTTTTAAGTATAATTATCGGTATTGCGGTACGTCAGATTCCTGACGAAGATTCGCGTGAAACACTAACTCGTTTTTTCCGCGGGGCACACGGAATGTTTTTAGTAATGACGCGTTGGATTATTGCTGTGATTCCTTTGGGTTTATTTGGTTTTATCACTTCAACTGTCGTTCAATTACGTTCTGGAATGGATATTAAAGGAATAGGCCAATATTTATTAATTATCGTTTTAGCCAATTTAATTCAGGGTTTTGTGGTACTGCCTTTCTGGTTAAAAAAGAATAAAATCAAACCATTTATTGCCATGCGTGCCATGCTTCCTGCTTTATCGGTTGCTTTTTTCTCTAAGTCTTCTGTAGGGACCTTACCGGTTACGATGAATACTATAGAGAAAAATTTACAGGTGAAACCTGAAGTAAGCCGTTTTGTTTTACCTTTATGCACCAGCATCAACATGAATGGTTGTGCTGCATTTATATTTGCAACCGTGATTTTTTTAATGCAAAACCATGGAATGCTGATTTCTTATCCAACAATGGTCTTATGGATCTTTGTTGCAACAGTTGCTGCTATTGGTAATGCTGGTGTGCCGATGGGTTGTTTTTTCCTGAGTATTAGCCTGTTATCCAGTATGAATGTGCCGATTGTATTGATGGGAGTTATTTTGCCTTTTTATGGCTTAATTGATATGTTGGAAACCGCATTGAATGTTTGGTCTGATGCCTGTGTCACCAAAATTGTTAATGACAAGGCTGTAGCTGAAGAGCTCGGACAACTAACGCCGAAACGCAAATCATTTTTTGAACCTGAATTAGGTTAGCATTTTAACTTCTAAGCACGTAAATTCCGTCGTCGTCGGTTGTCCGTACGACGACAGATGGAGTCAGCTTGTGCTGAGGCAGCGGTGGTTTTGGTATTTTTCACAGTGATGTATGAAGTATTGTTTTACTCCTGATACAAATATTTCCTCACCATTTTCCATTAGAAAAATTCGTTCTGGTTCTAATTCTGTATAATTTGAGTCTCTTAATACAGCTTTGTAAAGGATGCTTGCATTGGCAAAAATCCATCTGTCCAAGAAGGGAAGAATTTGTTCTGAATTGTTAGAGTAGAAGTTTTCATAAATATCTGTAACTAATTTATTCTTCATCTCGTAATTGCTCTTGAAATAGAAATTACTGCGGTCTTTGCGGTATTCAATAAAAGGTGGTTTGCTGGGATTTTTCTTAATTCCTGCGGCTATATGCAAAGAAATAATTAAACCTTTCGCTGATTCAATTTTAAATTTATTACCTAATAAATCAGAGCCATTATATTCATTAAGATAGGTTTTTAAGTAAGCAATAGCCTCCTCATTAACCGGGTCAAAATAACTGTTGATAGTAAACTGAGTAGCATAATAGGTTTTGGGATCATAATTACAGCTGATGTACATTGCGTGAATAAATTGAGTGGTAGCAATGTTATCTACAAAGATTCTATTGATTTGTGCGTGCACTTCCTCGCAGGTTATTTGTTGATTTTCTATGAGTCCATCCATGCGAATCACTTGGGTTGGGAAGTCGGTGTTTCTAGTTAATGTTTTGATTTCTTTATTGTGTTCTTGTTCATTGGAATAGGTTTTGGATAGGGTGTTTTGGTTTTCTGATTTTGCTGATAAGAACATGGTTTTTGAATCATCTTTAGGATAACTGAACGCATAGAGCGGTAATAAAATCAGGGGGGCAATTAAATAGCTAAATTTCATAACAAACTCCTTTTATGTCGCGCGAGTATTGCATCCTTGGCGGATCAAATTGTTGTGGCGCACCTTATGATTATAGATTAGTGTCCTTAAATTGCGCACATTGATCATTGATATAAAATAGGAATATTTCCCAAGAGATCTCTTGGGGTGGGGTTTCGTTGTCTTTTGTAACATTTTTGATCAGGTGTCGTCAGGCATCACAAAATAGGGAACACGAATAAAAGGTAAGATCTTTGGGATAGGCTTTTTTCCCGCCTTTGCTTCACTACGTTCACAAAGAAGGACGTGTCGCGTGAATCCTCTTTGCACGCTATTGGATGATGGGGTATTTTTTATTTAATTGGATTGATATCCGGGATCAGCTCTTTGCAATGCCGCATCGTCCGCTGATTTTCAGGAGGCAGTGTCATGTAATCTCCATATTGCTGCGTAAGAATTAATTCTGCATTTCTGGGTATATTAAATTCGCCTGATTCAAAGGCAATGCGTTTTAATGGATAAATATCATCCTGCCTAATGCAATTTTTACCTACACAGTTATATCCACGGCCTAAATAAGGGCTGTTGCTGGTATTGGCTTTATGGATAATGTGTTGCAAGGAAGACTCTAACATTGACTTTGGAAGCAGTGTTCCTATTGCTTTATAAGCCTTGGCATAATGCCCGGTAGATACGGCATTGTATTTAGTGCCTAAAAAACGGGAGATTTTTTTTGCCAGGAATTTATAGCGTTTTCGTTGTTTGGGATTTTCTGGCATGCTGTCGTAGACGAATACATCAATAAATATGCCTTGTACGTAAGGCTCAGTACCTTGTTCGTGTTTTTCAATGTAGCGGCTGGAGCGATCTCTGATTTTTAGAGGAGTGGCCATGTTAAAATAGCCGGGATCAGTGTGGATTGTTTGTAGCCATATATGCTCTGGCATTTCTAGTGGCGCAACACGTAAAAATTCTTCATAACTGGCGCGAGGCATGGCGATATCCATATCATCATCCCAAGGGATAAATGCCTGATGGCGAATCGCGCCTAAGAGTGTGCCTGCATCAAGCCAGTAATCCAGGCTATGTTTCAAACAAATAGCATCAATCACTTCAAGCATGGCAAGCATTTTTAATTGAGCGTGCCTTAGTCTGCCATCGCTTAGTGCGGTGTCTGCTGAATAAGGATTAAAAGGCATTTCCATGGTCATGAATTAGGATCCTAAATCAAGATGGTGCATCATATTCTGAGGTCTAGGTTTGATTAAAAAAACTCAGGTAGACAGGTGCTACATGGACGGATGAGTCGATTCATCGGGTTCTTTTGGTGAAGCTTTGTTTAATTTGGAGGGGCTGTGTGTACACAAATCAATACGTTTAAAAAACATATTCTGAATAGAGGTTCTAGTTATTTTATTATATTGTTCTATAGCTTTTTCAGCGGTTAATGTTATTAATACAGCTGTAGCTGTGTTGACTGCAATAGCTTTTGCGTAGAAGGCTATCATTAAGTTCCACCTTAAATGAGTTTTTTTATAACTGCAATGAACTATTTTTAATAGTAATAGCTCATTGTAGCTTAATTGGTAAAAAATAGAACCTTTTTTATCCATATTTAAGGTTCAAAATATTACTATGGGTTATGTTGTTGATTTTGCGGCGTTAAATCTTCCTGTGGCGTATTGGCTTTAGCGGAAGAGGCAAAAAAGCTTTGCGGTACTCCTGAAACAGACAGCTCAGGAGTTTTCTTCCCTAATGGAAACTGTCCTAATTTTCCTGAAATTCCAGCAATCGTGGCAAAGGTTGTAGCTACACGAAATGCCCTGATTGGATATGCTTTTATCATATTAGTAAAAGCTTCTTTCATCACTTTTGGGTCAGTAGTGATTGTTTGTGTCATGTCGTTTATTAAAGTAAAAGCGGAAGGATTAACCAATTTGCCATTACTGTTAACAGTGGTTTTAAGGGCTGTTTTATCAATCCAAGTATTGAAGGGAAGTGTTGCACCTGCGGCTAGGATACCAGAAATAATACCAGAGCATATGTTCTTTGTATCTTTATTTTTTATGGTTAGTTTTTGTGCAATTTGAGGTTGAAAGTACAACATCATGTAAAAATTAATTGAGCTTGAAGTTAGTGTAGAGGCTATATTGCTTCTCATGAGCCCACCTATATTTTTCAACCATGAAAAATTATTAGGAACTATGTTTGCTTTTTGCAAATTTGCATAGGTAGATGAAGGCTTTGTTATAAGATAATCAACCATAACAGTCGCTGCAATCCCTTTGAATGGGGGCGTGTTATTGTGTACCGGTTCTTCATGAATTTCTTCAGCTTTAGTATTGTTTTTTCCACTGACAGCAACACCTGATTTTGCTGTTCCGCCATAAATTGACGTTACGGTCGATTTTCCATAAATCGAACGTGCAAATGATAAAGCTGCTGGAGTAAAGCTGGAAACTCCTAAATATGCAGGATTGAATTTGCCGTGCATTGCATGATTTGTTAAAGCGCGGTTGAATGGTTCTACAGCAACTGTAATTGCTGTGCTAGTGACTACTGCAGTGAATGCTATATTAGTATAACGCCATAAATCATTCTGTTGTTCCAAAGAGAGGTATTTGCTACTTTGGGACGGTGAAGGATTTTTTTTTGGGGGGGTCTTTTCAACTTTACTCTGCACAATCTACCTCTAATCTATAATTATATTATCTTCACTTTTATTATGACTGGCTATTATAAAGGAAAATCCTTAATGAAATATTAACAAATCACTATTTATCGTTACATGGTGATTTAATTTTTATCATTTATTATTTAGTTAAATATGATTTTTTATATTTAGTCAGTTTTATTTATAATGCAACCCCTTGTTCTTTGCACAAGGAGTTGGTTGAATTGCTTACTTCTTCATGAAATGATCATAAACAGCACGGCTGGCTAAAGCGATGGCTCGTGTTCGTGGGTAATCACTGGCTGATTGTGATTTAACATAGATAGCAATGGCGATATGCCCTTTATTATTCGGCAGGGTGATAATGCCTACATCGCTTGCAAAGCGGAATAATTTTTTAGAACCTGGGTATCTTAAATAGTTCTGCTCTCCGATAGCCCATGTTCCTGTCTTATGAGCTACTTTGACATTAGCTGGAAGTAATCCTTTGATTCTGCTTCTACCTGTTCTGCATTTTTCCATAATATGAATTAAAAGCTCCGTACTGGATTCTGAAAGCACTTGTTTTTTATAGAGCTTAACGAGTAATTGAGCCATTTCATTTGGTGTTGTTGTATCCCGTGTGTCTTTTTCAAAACGCTGCCAGGCTAATACCTTTTTATTAAGTGGTGTGCTGTTAAATATTTTTTTCCAGGAATAGACCGAACGTGGTGTGTTTAAATAAGAGTGATTCACATAATTAGTATCCATAAGCATTTCAAGGATGGAGCGGTTGATTAAAATGTTTTTAAATCCTAAATAAGCCATGTGTTTTGTGACGTATTCTGGGCCGTGCACCGCATGTAATATGGTATCGCTGGCACTGTTATCGCTGTCAGTAAGCATGTATTTAAGTATTTGCTCTGAAGGCATGCTCATTCTTTTTTTCTCAAATGAATGATACAAGGACCCTGAACCAGGAACAGAATTGTTTAAATCCAGGTTAATTTTTCGATTCAAGGATTCTTTTTTTTCATCAACACGATGTAAAAAAGCTAAAGCAATAGGGAATTTGATGGTACTGGCCATGAAAAATCGCTGTGCACCATTATGCGCAATGACCTTGTTGTCTTCTATATAAATGGCAGTAATACCAATCACCGAATTTGATTTTTTTTCAATGGAGTTAATTTTTTTCTTAAGCTCTGCTTCACTTATATTGGCGAAGCAATTTCCTGATAGAATGAAAAAAAAGAGTGGCCAAATCAAGCTTATTTTTTTAAGGTAATGGAGGAATAAAGTCACTTTAATCATGATGTAAGTCCATATTTATTATTCTTATTGGCTAAAGCAATTAACCTGCAATACCATCTCTTTTAAAATACCATTATTTATTGATTTTCCTATGCTTTATAGCTAATTTTTCAATATATATTTTTTAATTTTAAAATAGACACTGTAAAGACCTAATAAATCTCTTCCATCTTGTAGAATTTTGGAAGCTTTAAGACTAGGACATTTCGTAGGTAAGGGCATGTTGATTATGGTATCTCGGCTTTAATTTTATGCAGTAAATCCGTTAAATTAATCCAGTTAATTAATACAAAATCACTGACATTTTTGTTCTTTTGTTGTACAATTGAGCTTGTGTTTTACAAGCAATAAGGCAGATATTGTATTATGGATCCCATTCCTAAAAAGCAAAGTATGATTAGAACTCGTACTGGTATGGCCCAGGAAGCGCAGGGGAGTGACGCCCCGATAGCTGATTCAGAAAACTCTTACCCACAACTGAGTGGTGATGATGCCTTGAGCGTGAATGGCAAATATGCTTGTTGTGGTAGTTCGCGAGAGACTATTTTGCTTGATATGGCTTCTGAATCTTTGAAGCAGCTATTTAACGAATGCTTTCTTACCGAAGAGCAGTTAGACTTAACGCAGCCAGTAGATGATGACGATGAGTTCATGTCACAACTACCTGATTCTGTAGAGGAACCGGCAGCAGCAGTAGCCGCATCGAGCGCTTCAGCACCAAAAGTGGAGCCTGCATTTAATCTGGATAATCCTCTTTTTGCGTTACAGCATATAGTTCGTTTTGTTGTCAAAAAACTCTCCTCGGTACATAACGCTTTAACTCTTGAACAGATGATTGCAGAAAAAGTAAACGAAAGGAATTGCGGACGTGCTATTCCACTTGAAGCATTGGTGGCTAATGAGATAGGCCTGTGCCGGCACAGAGCACTATTCGTCGGTTATTTACTGGCTCAATGGACTCATCAAATTGCCCCGGAAAGCTCAGCAGCTGTTTATCGTTTTCGTACTGATTTAATAAAAGTGCAGCCTGAAGCCAGTTCGATTTTTCGTCCTCAAGGTGTTGCTCATGCAGTAACTATTTATAGAGATACAAATGCTCATCTTTATTTACTAGATGCAACTCGTCGCGTCCAAGGCGCGGAACAAGGTTTGGCAATCAATTTGGCTCATCTTAATCAGAATGGTCGGGACTTATTACGACGATGCTATCCAGGGTATGATGTTACTCATTTTTTATCACAAATTAATGAACGCTATTTAAAAGCAGCGGAGCCAAGTATCGGCTTGTCTGCCGCTGCAATGTAGCAACTGGCGTGAATTTTAATTCAAGACAGTTGCTACATTAATTCAGGGCATACTATTAAAATTATATGTTGATGATAAATCCTCATCTTGCAGAAGTTTTGTCAAATAAGGAAGCAGTGCCCATAGGAGTATTCCCGCTCCAGCACCTGCAAAAGTTAAACCACCAAAGAAGGTTAGATTATGAGTTGATGCACTAGAGGTTAGAGGAGCCTTTTTTGACGTGACTGCTACTTTATACCACGGATGCTCTTCAGAAAATAAAGGGGAATTGGGTTCAATTTTTTTATAGCGCTCAAGGAGTTCCTGAAGTGCCTGTGTATGCTTTACGGCAGATGTTTTAGCACTTTCTTCTGTTAATTCTGAACTGCGTTTTTTCAAATTGGAATTTTGCAAAAAAAGCTCATGTTCTTGATATGATCCATCAATTTCTTGAGCAAGATCTCGATATCTAGTGTTGGCATTTTTTCTTAAAATCTCTTGCGCATGAGGAGGAATTTTTTTATCAAATTCCATATTTGGATTGTCTCGGATGTCTCTGGCCAGCTTTAAAATCAAGAATGCAATTTGGCAACTGTCATGCTGACATTGCTCCTGAATCTTTGTCATTGGCTTTGATTTCTCTGTGCAATCAATTTGGGCTGCTGCCGCTATTTCTTTAATTTGTTCTAGTTGTTCAGAGGTTCGGTTATCTACTGTGGCATGGATATTGTTCTTATCAAGTAATAGTCCTGCGGAGGCACGAGCCTGTTCTTGCTCTATATAAAATTTTATCTGATAAAAAGCATTCAAAAAGGCGGTATTAGTAGGTTTCTCAGCGTGTGCATTAGATTCAATTTCTTCTAATAAGTGTCTGGAAAGCTCGATTAATTCCTCAACTTCATCATAAACAAGAGCTGCATTGAGCAGTGCATCCGGCCCAATTCCTATTGCAGTAAGCTTGACGTATTTTTTAATTTGCACATCAATCAGTTCGCTTAAAAAATTAAACAGCTTTGTATGTTGCGTCATAATTTCCATTACCTTTGATTAAATTGGCTATGGTAACTTTCGCAAGGGATTAGAGCAATCACTCTTAAATTGATTTCCCCCCATTTGCTGTATTAAACTCGCTCTTTTTATAAGGAGATATCATGGGGTTGTTTGATTGGTTATTTAGGTCTAGGAGACCTCAGGTTTCACATAATGATGCCGCTGTAATTAATTTGGAGACAATTGCCAATGATACCGATTTCACGCGCGATGGGAGTGGTTCGACTGTTATCACGGGCTCGGTAGGTCACGGTGTCACAATGAGTATTCGTGGAAATAGTAATGTAACTATTAGAGGAGCTATTGGTAGCGGTTGTAGTATTCTCAAAGAGGGGAGCGGAGCACTGACTATTGAGGGGATTGTGGCAGAGAATTTAAAATTAACAGTTTATGGCCAAGGTCCGGTAGTTTTTGTATGTCGACCTCCTGAGAGTGTCATTGGTGCAATCAAAAATCGAGGTGGTGTGGCACAGATTTTTATTGGTGCACGTTTGGTTTTACCGCCGCCTAGGCAAGGATATATTCGTCACAATCTTGGTGCACCTGCAGAACAACCCGTGCAGTACCATCCTCCGTTGTTTCGAGAGCGTCCTGCGCCAGCAGCTGCTCCTATAGCGTCTGCGGTGGATAACTATCCTGATATTACGCGGACATATATTGAAACATTTAGAGAGCATGGGGTTAAAACAATAGCAGTCCGTATTTCTGAGCTGAATTTAACCGAAGAAGAAACGCCATTATTTGATGAGTTTATAGAGAAGACTATTTGGAATGATTATTTCACTGATATTCCTATCTGCTACAATGAAACATATTATAATCTGGCTGATTTATTAAAGTTATATAACGAAAATAAGCCCGATCCTCTTTCACGAGCTCCACTCAAGTTAGCGAATATTCAACCTGCTCGCCAATTGTTAAATAAGTTGGATAAGGTCATCAATGAGCTCAAAGCAATGCGTGAAGCGGCAAAAGCTGTGGATAATGAGGAACAACCTGGACTAAGTCCTTAGTGAGTGGCTGGGCTGTAAAGCCCAGCAGATTAGCTTCGCTCCATTTGTTGGGGCACACAACTATCTACAGCGTTTTATATCCCGAACTGACACTAACTTAATCCTTTTAATTGCACATCAATAGCTCTAACAAAATCATGCTCAGGGATTTTTTCTTTAACACGACTCAATGCATGCTGCATCGTAATGGAATACCTGCATAATGCGGCTATAGGGACTTTTTTGGCTTGGTGCTCGCCTATTGGGGTTATTGTATTGGTGTTTTGGCAAATGATTCGCAATAACTTTTGCATCCCGGTACCGCGGATGTATTCTTGATCCGGTTGTAACCTTTCTAAGGCATGTAAAATATGTTGACAGCGCCATGCTGCATGATCAAAAGAATGGGCTTGCTCGATTTGTTGGGCGAGTAACGTGCGGACTCCATTTTTTTGCGTTAGTAAGTGTTTTAACCAGTGCACTATCGCTTGCGAATCGTTTAATGGATTAGTTACTGCCTTACTTTTATCATTAGTCCATGGCACCTCATCCAGGAGTCTATTCACAAATACATTTATGGTTACATTGACCCATTCGCGTAGAGGGCTTTCTAAGGCGCAATTATGTTGTAGCTTCATGGCTTCAACATAAAATGCATCAAATGCTTGAAGATTTTGTGTCTCTTGCAATCCCGTTTTATATAACGCAGCCAGTTCATCAATAGCTGGATGATATGACAAGGCTGTCTGCTTTTTCATATCACTAATAATGGCTTGGACGTTGTCCATAGGTACTAATTGGTGCTGCCATTCGCGTTGTATAAACTGAGTAAGTTTTGAATGCTCGCGTGCCTTAACACTTAACGATGAATCACTCCAGTCACTCATACGAAGTTGTTTTAAAATGATATCTTGTTTTTCTTTCGAAGTGATTTCCTGATAACAAGCAGCACATTGTAGAAGGAATGTTTTTTGTGACTCGTCCAATTGATAATTATCTAATACTTGTGCCTCATCTTCTGGTTTAGATAAGAGTTCATGTAAGACATCCTTGATGCTATCAGGTAAGAGTGCCACGACGACTGGGAGCGTATTTTGATTCAATAGCATCGTGTATTGTTCCATAAAACGAGAGAGTAATGCATCTAATCCCCATTGACTGTCTAATGCATTATTCATCCATGTTTGTATCTTACGTAATTTTCGTTCTTTTTCTTTTAATTTCATGATTGCTCTGCCATTAAAGCTGAATTGAGCCATATCTTGTTTTTTTGCCTTAGGATCGCTGACATAGTAATTAACTAAGGCCGCTAATGCATTAGTTTGTGGCTCTTTCATCTTGTGTTTGTCAATAACCGCGTTAATGGTTTTTTTAGGAGCTTGCTCACAATCCGGTGTGGTTAAGCATTCATACAGTGCATAAATTAATACGCTATCAATTTGCAAGGCGTATTGGTTGGTTATTTTTTGTAAGGCCTGATTGTTCTCAATGTTAATCACAGGCTCAAATAAGAGCAGCCATTCGGATGCTTCGAGTGGAAAGTTATCCAATAAGAGTTTTTTATAGCGCGCCTCTGTGGTTAAAGGATTGGACAATAGAGCCGGATGTATTTTTTTCACATGAGTTAATAACAAAGTAACTAATTGCTCGCTTGAGGGTTCATGACCATTCGCTGTTGCCATCAGTTGCAATAAGTGATCACGAACCTCCATGATGGCTGTAACACGTAATCCTGGCTCGTTACTAGGCGCTGAGGAAATCGCAAGGGCATTATCGGCTTTGTGCTGTTGTATCTCCGGTGCAAACCAACCATTATATATAGCTCGTGGAATGCTACTCAGCGCATAAAATATTCCTAAACCAGTACCATAAATAAATCCACCAATGCCAGACAAAACCGTTTTGAGTATTTTGTGTTGCTCTTGGGTACTGTAGATTTCATAGCCTTGAATATAGGCTTGTGAGAAAGGCTGTGTTATCAAACTGAAGAAGGATTTGTTGCGATAGAACAGAGGTAATATAGCTCCGCCTGTTTTTATTATCTTATCTAAAAACATTTCACGATATGAGGGGCTCACAATTTGATTGCCATCTAGATCACGATAGCCGGAAGGAAAATTGATATCATGTCGTTGATGAAAATAATCTTTGCCTACATTGGGGGATGGGCCTTGATATTTTATAGCATCATGCATTAACCCGGGGGAGACGTGAGTTGAGATATTTGCTTGATGTTGTTGGCTTAGATCGGCAAAATATTTTTTTATTTGGGGTAATTTCAGTAACGTGTCGACATGCAGTCGAGCTTGCTCTGCTATGGCCTTTGCTGTCTCATCACTAGGATTAGGATAGAAAAAACCAGTTAATTCATTAAGATAATGCAAAATAGAGTCGTAGTGTTGGATATTTTGCATGTTTTGCGAGTTTAGCAACGGTTTGAGTGTGGTTACTTCACGAAGCAAACGCGCGCAGGTGGCACGAGTCAGTGGTTCAAATGCATCTGGTGAAGTCGTTAGTTCAACAAAGTAATGGTGTAAATCAGGATCTTCTTTAGTTAAGGAATAAAGACTGTAAATTGATTCTTTAAATAAGGAGATGAACGCTTTATGACAGACAACAGCTGTTCGCTCAGGCTCATGTAATGCCTTGTTGAGTAGTTCCCATTTTTCTTTTATTGCAGCATTGCTGTGCTCAGGTAATGGTGGCGTAGCCTTATCCATTGGCGGTAAAAATCGTGTTAGGATGGCAAAATAATAAATGCTAAATGCGGGACAATAAGTCATTAAACGCGAGGATTGCAACATCCGCACAACAAATGAAGCACAAAGCTCGACTTGTTTAAAATGGCCATCAAAATTTTTCGGAATCACTCCTATAAATGGCACAAACACTTCATCACTTTCACGAATGATTTGGCCATAAAAGGCATCTGGAATAAATTCATCTGGTCCAATAGGATTATAAACTACATGCCCGCGTATGCTGCTAGAAGATGATTGCGCATACTGCAATTGCAATGGCCATAATGGATTCGCTACTGATAGCGATTGAGAGCACTCACCAGAACCCGTATCTCTTGGAAAAGACTCTACTGCTAATGACCCTGCTTGTCGGAACATGGGCGTTTGTTTGTAGTCGCCTTTTTTAGTTTTAAAATACGTACCTTGTGGGTCTGGTTGGTAAAAAAACTTGATTTGTTGCATGCCCTCATCGGTATAAGTGACTGCATAGTGTCGACGATATTTAGTATACGCAGCGTTTTCAAAATAAGGTGGCTCAGGAAGAAATTTTGTGACTAGATTGTCTACTAAGGCATTGTACAGCGTGTCAGCATGTTCCGATGGTTGGAGTTGCGTCATGTACTTAAAGCTTGATAGCAGTGCTTCAAGCTCGTACTGTATGCCAATTGCCGCATTCATACGGGCCTCAGCAGGGCCTTGGCGATGGAGACTTAAATTTCTAAAATGAGAAGCCCATTCAGAATCATTAAAGCGAAATGCATCAGCCCCAGACTCATTAGAATCGCTGACAACTCCACCCCAGTTGGCACCAATTCCTAATGCTTGTCCTCGGTTAAATTGAAATCCTTGCAAGAACCTAATTAAATACCGGCTGATTATTGGCAGCTGGGATACTTCAATACTTAGGTCTACCTGTGCGCATTGCTCTTGCAGAATGTGAAGAATCATTTCTTCATTTAAAGCATTTAATGTCGTCTTCTGATTCAGAAAAGGGCTGACGTAGCAGTGAGGTGAGTTTGCTTGTAGTGTCATAAATTCAACCCCAAGACGTTGCAATACGGTCTGTAGCCAGTCAAAAAATTCCTCATCCATTGGGAGTTCAATGAGCTGCGATAATTGACGTTTGATGTTGCATTGCCATTGTGCCCAAGGCAAAAAGTCAGGGATTTTCTTGGTTAATGCGTCGGCGTGTCCACCTGGTTTTAAAGCAAATCCATTAAGTAATAGATAATTACTTTGTTCGATACGTCCTGCTTCATCAATCGTGTAGTTAAAATTTGCAGTAAAGGGTTTGGGGGTTGCTTTTTTATTTGCTGAAATAGGTTGGCTTATCTCGGCTATTGGTTGTGTAGATAGCGGCGCAGGTTTTGCTTGTTCTGGTTTATCTATAGTGGCAACTGCAGACAACAAACAAGGGTAGGTTTGCAAAAATTCTTCTATAGGACTGCTGGACCAGGCACTTAAAGCGTTAAGTAATTGCCACAAACTATGCGTAGTGCATCCCATGTGATGTTTTGCAATAGCAGCCAATAGGGCTTGATAGGACTCGTCTAATGCGGAAGCGTCTAGCGTATTAGCTTGTGTGTTTGTGTGGTACGTTTCAAGAAGCTGATTAAATTGATTAATCTTGCTGTTGATCTCTCGACTATGAATAGGGTATTCGCCCAAAAAAATGGGTAAGCGATATTTGAATGGGGCATTAGGAGCACATGAAGTTTTTTGCAACTGAGCTACTAATGCCAAAGCCTGTTCTATTGGTGTCTTAGAAGTAGGAGCAGCAGGGTATTGCTCCTTCATTCGGCCACGTAGTTGGTGAACACAGGCATCATCACTTAGCATGGCTAATAAGAAATAAGCCCGTGATTGGGTTTCCATGTTCAACTGATCACGCATAACATGTGGCAGTTTTATTCTAATCTGCTCTAATAACGCGATGCGGTCATCCAGATCATCGCGTGCAGGAACGGCTTGATACTGTGGCATGATTTTATCCTAAGCCTCTGCTCAATTTTGATAGTTTATTGCAGGCACATCATCTACTACTCTTGGTTGCTCTTGATCCATACCTATATCGCTCTTGAACATAGCGCGTGTAGGTATTTTTCTTCTAATAGAACCATGATGAGCGACGTCGCTCATTTTGACCTGTTTATAATGCTGGAATACCGCTTCAAAAACATGGGCACACATGGTTTGCGCCTTCGAGCTTCTTTCCGCTTCTGGTAGCGCTGTGTGTAATGAGTGCACTAAAGAATAATTTTCTTTTGCTTGATCTATAAATTGACGCAATACACCTTGTGCATCATCATCATTTGCAAATGCAGCTGCAAATCTTAAATCAACCGCAGGATGCTCACTGTATGCGCCAAATAGTGAGTGGTAGCTTGATAGAGAAATACCGCCAAAATCAAGTCGTTTAACCAAGCTATCACAGTCTGCTGCGTTTGCGTTAGGTGCTAATAATCTTATGATAATTTTATAAAATTCTTTTAATCCTTTTTTGTTCTCACGTAGTTCCTCATCATCCTTTAGAACGGCAATGTCTTCAATCTGTGTGTCGACAACGTCTTTTAATTTGTCTTGGGCGTTTAAAGTAGATTGGGTTTCAGAACACTGATCGCCTGTTCGTAAGGCTGCCAGCAGGTTGATAAAAATGGCACTTATTCCCGCGCTGGATGCGACGCTGGGTTCTATGAGCGTATTGTTTGATAGGCCATTCGGAGCAGAAGAGTCCTGGGTTTCTAATCGCAGTTCGATATGGGAATCACGGTGCAAGCTGATAATTTCCAGCATTTTAATCAGTTTCAAGGTCGTATCCAGGCCAATCAGCCCGCCTTGCGCCAAAACTTTAAGTACGTTAGTGACTGTTCCTGCAATCATGTCGGTGCTAAAACCTGTAACTTGAGATGAGTTACCACAGCTTTTACTTGATTCCTCACTCTGGTGTGTTTGTGCTGGATGTAAGTGAGCATCGGTAGAGTGGACTTGTTTGTGTGATCCGTGTGCTGAGCCATTCAACAGTACAGGGGCTGCTGAAGCCCCACCGGCTGAAAACAATAAACCTTCAGCAATGTATTGTGAGGCATAAGCACTGCTAGTCAAAATGGTTTTTTGCAAGGTATGCATCGCGATATTTTGTTGGACCGTATCCATGTTCGGTTCCAATGCGTGGTGCAAAGCCATGGCGATTTTCATCAGGGCTATCCCTGTATGCGATAAGGTTAATCGTAAGGCAGTTAATCCATGAGTAGCGCTGTTGTTTTGTTCCGAATGACTATCCCAAGAGATTTGTTCTGCGGCTTGAGCCGATTCGTCTTTGGTTTTTACGTCACTGGCTTTTTGTGAAGCGGCTTTCAGACGTTCTTGATCGATTAAGGTAAACGAACGACAAACACTGACCAATTCATCACATAATAAAAGGATGGCACTTGTAGCCCAAAATAAGGTTGCAGTATTACTGGCAACCGAGCGATGAGTTGCTAATAAAGAACCGTCGTTTTGCGATACACCAGACTCCATAGCTTTTTCCATTTCAGCCATCAAATTTCGTGTAGAGGCTTGAATGGCATTGAGTGCTTGGGTCATACCTGGGAGTGTTGCCATCAAGGCTTCATTTTTTTGAGCCTCGTTTATCTTGACTGCTTCTTTTGTTCCCTTAGCAGCCAGGATACTTGGATTGCTAAATATACTGTGCGTCGATAGAAGGGAAGCAAGGCCTGCGCGCGTGGCAGTGTTTATTTGACTTGCCATATCTTGGTTAAGTCCAGGAATGATATGCTGTCCATTCTCTTGTTCTATTTTATCGAGTGCGGCTTGGATAATTGCTTCTGATTGCGCCAGTATTTTTGGATTAACAGAGTTAACCGGGCTATTTGTCGAAGGGTTCTGTGCATTTTCTTGCTGTGGACTGACTAGTTGGCGCAATGCTGCAGCCAGTTCACTAACATGACTTAACATGATGCTCATTGAACGGCTAGATACTATTTCGCTGCTTTGTGCCGCTGTTTTGACTGCTGGCGATCCACCCAGATTTTCTGCGCAAAGACGCATAATATTTGAAAGCGAACTCAAATTAGAGTGTATGCTCTTAATCCTGTCGACACCTGCGGAAGGTCCTTGCTCTGTCGCTGCAGCAAGGGCTTTTTGTACTTGTCCCTCGGCTGTTGCAATGGCAGATTTATTGACGCCACGTGAAGACTCTACAAACAGTGATAAAACAATTAAGCGAATAAGTGCGGTGCTCAAAGGACTCGTAACACTTTGATTAGACATTAAGTCAGCAACAGGCTCCATATTTGATAGTGCTGCCTCAAGATCATGCGACTTCAGCTTCGATGCTTGACTGTCGCTGTCCTTGGTTTCTTGTGATACACCCTTGCTTGCAACGTAGACATTCTTACCTTCTTTGCTTGCGGACTCTTCCCCAGAAAAATGATTGATAGCACCTGCCTCTTTGGAAACCTGGCCAATGGTATCGATTACTAATGCTGTTGTTACTGGAAGCGCTGCAGTGGTGAGTATACTACCGCCGGCACTGGTTGATGCTGCGGTTTTTGCATGTGTTTCTGCATGTGAGTTATCGGCTATGCGAATTTCCATATAAACTTTATCTATAATCTCACCGCCTTGCTTACTAGCAGCGTCTGCTACACTGTGCACACTGGCAGAGGAGCCCTCAACTTTAAGATCGAATTTTGATGCTTTTTGGCTTGCATCTTTTATCTTGTCTGTTGGAATTTCTATATTCGATAAGCCTTTTCCTGTTTGTTTTGCTATTGCTGTAGCATCAAGGGGAATTTGGGACACGTGACCTACGCCGCTAATTAAACCCAATAAGACATTTCTGACCATAAAAGCAGAGGATTCATTAGTTGCAATTAATCCGTCTTTAAGTTCGTCTAGGTACGTTTCTAAAACTTGGTGATCCAGCTCAGGCTGATCATCAAATAAGGCCTTTAATGATTTGAGAAGAGAATCACGCTGGCTACCGTTTTCTGACAATACCGCGCTTGCTTTTTTTGCAGCAGATACCGATTGGGAAAGACCACCTCCAACTCCAGAACTAATCGCACTCAGTATTCCAGGAAACGCGGCACTTGTTACAGTCAAACTACGGGAAATATCTTTAGGCATAATCAGCATCCAATGCAGTTAAAATTAGTGCAATGTATAGAATTGGTTTTTCATTGTCAACAGCGTTATATTAAAGGCCCGATCCCGTCTGGAATTACTCAAATTGTTTTAAAGTTTACGGGGTTCGTTAAGAACAAACATTTTGGAATAGAACTTTAAATAGTTGGCGCACCGCGTACGATGCCCAATAATGGAGCTTTGCGACTTCCTTCAAGAGCATGTTTGTTTACGCCAAATTTTTGGATGGAGGAGGAGATTCCCAGCGTTTTACAATATCCAAATCAATGTCAAATAAGTCTAACATTCGACCAACACTGTGGTTAATAAGCTCATTAATCGAAGTGGGCTGTGTGTAAAAAGCAGGTGAAGCAGGAGCAATAATGCCGCCCATTTCCGTTACTTTTCTCATATTATCAATATGCACCAGGTTTAAGGGCGATTCACGGGCCATAACTACTAATCTGCGACGCTCTTTCAGTACTACATCCGCTGCGCGACTGATAAGAGTTGAAGTAGTCCCGCATGCGATATCCGCAAGTGTACGCATAGAACAAGGAGCGATGATCATGCCTATGGTTTTAAAAGAACCGCTGGAAATGGGCGCAGCTATATCCGCATTGTTATAAGTAACATCTGCCAAGTCAGTTAAGGCACTAGCAGAAAGCGCTGTTTCATAGGCACGTGTTTGGTGCCCAGCTTTGGTAACTACCAAATGGGTTTCAATATCAGTTTGTTTTAATAACTCTAATAATCTTACACCGTAGATAATGCCAGTAGCACCACTAATACCTATTACAAGTCTTCTTTTTTGGGGGGATGACATAATGGGTTCCTCCTACTAAGGGGATCGTACAATCAAAACCTATTTTTGACGTGCTAATAGGGGGCGCATCAGCGCCAACGCTGGGATCAACAATCATAGTGTTACCCCAGGCAGGGTTAAAGTATCACGATGTGGCATATAGCGAAAGTCCATTGCCCATAAAATAGTATTATCATTTTCTTTGAGGCGAACTAAAAAATCACCTTTTTCAAATCATTCGCGTAATCTTGTACACTTTGCTGAGGCATGTCAGGTTCCTTAAGGTCATCAAACGCTAACTCGCTTTTAATTAAATGTAGGTTCGCGTTTTCCGGTTTCAATAAAGTGTTTTAGGTGATCTAACAACATGCCCCACAAGGTGTTACATTTTCTAAAATTACCATTTGTATCTGACAAACCTTGGTGAATGCATTCGACTAAAACTCGACAGTCTTTGCCAGTAATCAGATTAAATTCTACATGGGTTCCTGGGGCATCGCCTGGTCCTTTGATGCATTTCCATTCAATGCTACCACTCTGGGTCTGATGACGAAATGGAAAACACTTACAGCCGTTGGGTTAATCGTATTTTTACCTCTGGCCACTCTGAGGCCAGGATACTAAACACAACCGTATCGGTGATGATGTTGCCATGAAGTATCATGTGCTGGCGCAATAAACCTTCTTCTTTTGCGCCTAATTTTTTAATGGCATTATAAGAGTGTGTGTTACGAGAATCGGTACCAATTTCAATACGATGAATAGGCCAGCATTCAAAGGCTTGCGTTAACATAAGTAGTTTTGCTTCAGGATTTACGTTACCTCCCCAAACATTGGGGCTGTACCAGCTGTAACCTAAGGAAAGACGGCGATGTTCTAATTGGATATCATAGTAGGCTGTAGTACCTAAAATAATTTGTGATGCTTTATCTCGTACCACATAAGTAATTTTCTCTCCAGAATGCATATTTTCAAGACATTCATCAAACCAGGGATCGAAGAATTTTTTGGTGGCTTTATAGGGCATGTATTGCCAAATTTGCTCATGATCTGCCGCCTCGCATAATCCCTGATGGTGTTGCTTCGATATGGGTTCTAATTGAATGTAGGTTCCGTTTAAGACACCGACTTCTGATAAAAGTGATTTTAAATCCATCACCACCGCCCCTTTTTAATTAAGCTACTGATTTATTCAAATAGTTTCTACGAAAAGCATTTAATGCGAGACCATATATAGGCACAAAAGCAAACAAGCTAATCGTGATTTTAAAAAGCATATCAATAATTGCAATTTCTGGTCAATGCTGATTGGTACTGCACTATTGTCCTGCCCTTCAGCCTAACATTCAATGCGATTTAATAATTCAATCTGCTCATTAAGACTCATTATTTGATTTTGCCAATATACAGGTGTATTAAACCATGGAAAATTCAAAGGAAATGCTGGATCAGCCCAGCGTTTTGCAAGCCATCCTGAATAATGCAGCATGCGAAGTGTACGTAATACTTCGATTAAATGACGTTCGCGCAGGTTAAAATCATGAAATTCATAATAACCTTTCAAAATTTTTGTTAGTTGCACATCCATTTGCTCCGGCTCACCTGAAAGTAACAGCCAAATATCCTGTATTGCAGGGCCCATGAGGCAATCGTCTAAGTCTACAATATGAGGGCCTGATTCGCTCCATAACACATTTCCTGCATGACAATCACCGTGCAAGCGTATTTGATCAAGTGGACCTATCCATTCAACTATTTGCTTGATTTTCTGTAAGGCTGTTTCGACTGTTTGGCAAAAAGAAGCCTTTAAATAATCAGGAATAAAATTTTGTTCTATCAGAAATTCGTAAGGTTCATGGCCGTAAGTTTGAGTATTTAATTGGATTCGATGTTTGAATGACTTGCATGCACTGACTCTATGTAAACGTCCAATAAAGCGGCCCATCCATTCCAGTTGCTCGGTATTATCTAATTCTAGCGGGCGCCCACCGCGTCTGGGAAAGAGTGCGAATCTGAAGTCATGATGGTGGTGTAAGGTTTGATCGTTTGTAATCAGGGGCGCAATAACGGGAATTTCATGGTGTACCAATTCGAGCGAGAACTGATGCTCCTCTAAAATAGCTTCCGAACTCCAGCGATGAGGTCTATAAAATTTTGCAATGAGCGGTTCGGCATCTTCGATCCCTATTTGATAAACACGATTTTCGTAGCTATTGAGTGCGAGTAGGCTGCCTGTGCAAAGAAAACCAATGCTTTCAACGGAATCCAAAATGACACTTGGGTTGAGCTGTGCATAGGGTGTTTGATTCTCGTGATTCAAATGTGAATCCTCTGGTGGGTAAATGTTTATGTATTATACAGATTGTTTATGGAAAAAGCAGGTGTAACCTATATACCGTTTACGGAATTTATAATTTAATAGACTCATGAAAATAGTGTATTTATTGTACCATGTTTTTGGGATAAATAAATGAACTCACTAAACGGGGGCGGTGGAAAAGAAAAAGAAGAAACCAGATTTGCATCGCGTGAAAAAATACCTACTCGCTAATTTTCGTAAAAAAACATATAGAGATTTCATGGTTCCATCTTAAGTATCATTTTAAAGCCTAGGTAATCCATCAAATTAATTTATATGTATTATACTTATACTTATTATTCATGGATTAATCAAATAGTGGAGAAACGTATGCCTTACGACGATTCATCAGATGAAGATATAGATTGGGGTGTAGAGGATGTGCAGCCTGACAGGAGGGCACTGTCCTCATTACATAGAGCTCATGTTGCGCAGAGGCAAGCAATTAGTCAAGTACAACAAGAAGACACGCCTTACGACGATATAGATGAAGAGGATGAAAATGAAGAAATAGACTGGGGTTTAAGGGATGTTCCGCTATACTGTCAAGCGGAGCTGGAAAAAATGTATGAGCTTTTAGGTTTGAATGCCCTCAAGATCTCAATTGATGAGTTAAAGGAAGGTCGTGAATATAAAGTTCTACAGGCTTTGCATAGTAAGACAATAGCAGCAGTAAATGTTTATTTTGGTAACAAAAGTGAAAAAGCAAATGAGACCTTATACAGTTCTATAACAACAGCTATTGATGGGGCAAAGGCAGACCCTACATTAGAAAGTAGAGGTAAAAACATACTGAATTTTTTTATTAAATTAATAAATAAAGTATTACCCAAAGATAAAGAGATTTCACTAGTCGAAACAGAACGTAAAAAACAAGTTACTGATTTTTCTGAAAAATTCAAAGAAGTGCGAGAGGAACTAAAAAAAATAATTGATCCCCCTGTAAATTCACTAATTGATCCCCCTGTAAATTCACTAGATGAAAAAAATGGTCCGAATGGTTCACTATAGTTTCTCGCAACCCTCATTATAAAGGAGATTATAATGAGGGGAATGGTGAGCTACTATGTTTTATTAGATTAAGGAGAATCTTCATGACAGGGCAACCCCATAAATCTGTGCGACGAATAAAAAAAAACAGCACGAAACAGAAGCGTCTACCTTTTGAATGCGTTGCCCTTGTTTTGCAAGGAGGCGGGGCTTTAGGCTCTTATCAGGCGGGAGTTTATGAAGCACTTGCTGAAGCTGAAATATATCCTGATTGGATTGCTGGAATATCAATAGGAGCCATCAATGCCGCTATTATTGCGGGGAACCCTCCTGAGAGAAGAGTAGCAAAACTCAGAGGATTTTGGGAAACCATTACTGCTAAACCTGGATTGGACTGGGTCACCATGTTTGATCTGGCACCTGTTGGTGATCTCCAACGCAGCTTATTTAATAAAATGAGTGCCAATTATACCTTGATGGAAGGTGCTCATGATTTCTTTATCCCACGTTCTCCGGCCCCTTTTGTTCACCCCGATGGAACGGTTGAGGCCACAAGTTTTTATGATACTAGTATATTGAAAACTACTCTTGAGCGTTTTATCGATTTTGACCGCATCAATCAGGGAAAGGTGCGATTTAGCGTGGGGGCTGTTAATGTGCGTACTGGGAACTTCATTTATTTTGATAACACACGAGAAGATATTCGTCCCGAACACATAATAGCTAGCGGCTCATTACCGCCTGGATTTGCAGCTACGGAGATCGATGGTGAATTCTATTGGGATGGGGGACTGGTTTCTAATACGCCCCTACAATGGGTAGTAGATGGCGAAACTCGCCAAGATACTCTTGCATTTCAGGTTGATCTTTGGAGTGCTCGAGGTGCTGTACCTATTAATCTATCTGGAGCGATAACACGCCAGAAAGAAATTCAATATTCTAGTCGAACACGTGCTGCCACAGATCGCTTTAAACATATTCAACGAGTTCGCTATGCCCTCGCTAATTTACTTTCAAAATTACCTTCTGAATTTCAAGATAATGAAGAAATGGAACTATTGAAAAAAGTGGCGGATCATAAAGCGTATAGCATTGTTCAATTGATTTATCATGCAAAACAATACGAAGGTCACTCTAAGGACTATGAGTTTTCTCGTTTAAGTATGGAAGATCATTGGCAAGCTGGTTATCAAGATGCTTCTTTTGCTTTGCAACATCCTAAAATATTTAAACGCCCGAATAATAAAGATGGGGTTTTTACTTTTGATTTTACGCAAGACTCAAAACAAGGAAAAGGATAAGGCTCTCGTATGTTCCTTGGGATTTTTCGAACGAATTGATTGATTTGAGCGTTCTGATAGCCTCAAATATAGTATTTTTGGTCTAAAGAACTCAGTTCTAATACAACCTTGTTAAAAGATGAGTGAGCTATTACTTTAGATTCTTCGCCAAGACTATAATCTTGTGTGAATGCTTCGAGATGGCGTAAACGCCTCCTCAGCACGAACGATTTTGTTGAATTAAAAAATAAAAATCATGGCTCAAATCTTGGAGCAGGTTCTTCGTCCGCAGTGCCTGTGAGCGCAACTTGATCCCACTTCCAATTTCGGATTTCTGGCATGTCCTGGCCGTATTTGTCTATGTATTGCTTATGCTCAATGAGCTTGTCCTTAATCATTTGTTTCAGATAGTCTCCCTTGGAACCCAAATGCGGTAACCTATCGATCACATCTTGCACCAGATGAAAGCGATCTAACTTGTTCTGTACTCTTAAGTCAAAAGGAGTGGTGATAGTTCCTTCCTCTATGTAACCTCGAACATGGATATTGCGGTTCAAACGCCTGTAGGTTAATCGGTGGATAAGCCATGGATATCCATGGAAAGCAAAGATAATGGGCTTATTCTTTGTGAAGAGTGAATCATAGTCTTTGTCATTTAATCCATGTGGATGTTCCGTGTTGGGAACTAGCTTCATCAGGTCGACAACATTGATCATTCGAATTTTCAGATCGGGAAGATTTTGGCGTAAAATGGAAACCGCAGCCAGAGCTTCAAGTGTAGGTGTATCTCCACTGCAGGCGATCACTACATCAGGCTTGCTATCCTGATCATTACTAGCCCATTGCCATATCCCAATCCCTTCAGTGCAATGAACTGTGGCAGCATCTATTGACAGCCATTGCGGGAGGGGATGTTTGCCAGCTACCACTACGTTGACATAATTTCGGCTCCGCAGACAGTGATCCATTACAGAAAGCAGACAATTGGCATCTGGTGGAAGATACAGGCGAACAATTTCAGCTTTCTTGTTGATAACGTGATCCAGAAAACCTGGATCTTGGTGGGTGAAGCCATTGTGATCTTGCTGCCAGACGTGTGAGGTAAGGAGAAAATTCAGCGATGAAATCCTCAAGCGCCATGGTAGCTCCAAACACACTTTCAGCCATTTGGCATGTTGGCTGAACATAGAGTCGACAATGCGAATGAATGCTTCATAACTGTTGAGTAGCCCATGTCGACCAGTCAATAGATATCCTTCCAACCAGCCTTCGCACAGGTGTTCACTGAGCATTGAGTCTAGGACGCGTCCAGAAGGTGCAAGAAATTGATCCTCTTTAACTTCCAGGGCATCCCACTGGCGATTGGTTGCTTCAAAGACAGTACCTAAGAGATTTGAAAGGGTCTCATCAGGGCCAAAGATACGAAAATTTCGTTGATCTTGGTTGAGCTTGATGACATCACGTAGAAAACCACCCAAAATAAGTGTATCTTGTGCATCGATAGCTCCAGGCGAGGGCACAATAACGGCATGAGAGTGGAAGTCTGGTATGCGCAAATCACGTAATAGGATACCTCCATTAGCGTGAGGATTAGCGCCCATCCGGCTATCGTTTTTAGGAGCCAGATCCGCTAAATCTGGAAGAAGTCGGCCATGTTCATCGAACAGTTCTTCTGGTTTGTAGCTTTTCATCCAGTTTTCAAGCAATTTAAGATGAAGAGGATGCTGTGAATCCACCAAAAGAGGAATCTGGTGTGCACGGAAGGTACCTTCAATTTGCAGACCATCAACCATTTTCGGCCCTGTCCAACCTTTAGGTGTCTTAAGGATTATCATCGGCCAGCTTGGGCGAGTGGTGTTATTCGTGCTCCGTGCTTTCTTTTGGTTTTTCTGGATGTCTTTGATGATCGTGTCAAGGGTAGTGGCCATTAGTTCATGTACCTTTTCTGGCTCATCACCTTCCACAAAGTGAGGTATCCAGCCGCAGCCTCGTAGAAATTGATCCAGTTCCTCATGGGGGATGCGAGCCAATACAGTTGGGTTGCTTATCTTATAACCATTAAGGTGCAGAATAGGCAGCACTGCGCCATCGGTAATGGGGTTGAGAAATTTATTGGAATGCCAAGAGGTTGCCAATGGGCCTGTTTCTGCTTCTCCATCACCAATGACGCAGGCAATTATCAGATTGGGGTTATCGAAAACCGCTCCAAAGGCATGACTCAGCGAATATCCTAGTTCTCCACCTTCGTGAATGGAGCCGGGTGTTGATGGTGCAACATGGCTTGAAATCCCTCCGGGAAATGAAAATTGGGTAAACAGCTTTTTCATCCCTGCTTCATCTTGGCTTATGTCTGGATAGATCTCACTGTATGTACCCTCAAGATAAGTATTGCTCACCAATGCTGCGCCACCATGTCCGGGACCTGTGATATAGAACATATTTAAATGGTATTTTTTAATGACTCGGTTCAAATGTACATAGATGAAATTCAAGCCAGGTACTGTACCCCAATGCCCAACAATAAAGGGTTTAATGTGCGATTGCTTTAGTGGTTCCCGAAGCAGGGGATTATCGTAGAGATAAATTTGGCCAACTGATAGATAGTTGGCAGCCCGCCAATAGGCATCCATCTTATAAAGCAAATCTGGGGTAAGCGTGTTTGTCTTCATCTTTATACTCTGATTTTTATTAGAACGTAAAACTGCCCAAAACAACTATTGTCATACTACACTAAGTAAGGTTTGATTAGTATTTTAAGGGCAAATATGGATATTGATATGAGGCTTCTATCTAATATGGAAGCTGAACAAATCCTGGAAAGACTAGGAAGCGCTGAGCAAGGATTAAGTACTGCTGAAGCTAAAAAAAGAATAGTTCAGTTTGGTGCGAATGAATTTAATCCTAAATCCTATCGTTCTGTTTTTATGGAAGCAATATCTCATTCTACTAATCCATTAATCGCCATCTTACTTATTGCTGCCTTAGTTTCCGCTTTTACTGGTACTTTATTTAATTCAAGTCTTATCATTTTAATTCTAATTTTTAGCATTGGTCTGGATTATTATCAAAGTCATCGTGCTTTAGTTACCGTCAAAAAATTACAACAGCAAATTGCTTCTACAGCTTTAGTATTGCGTGATAAAAAGTGGGTCACATTGCCCTGCAGAGAGCTGGTTCCAGGCGATATTATTCGCTTAATTGCCGGTGATTTGGTACCAGCAGATTCCTTATTATTAACGGCAAAGGACTTACACGTTCAACAAGCAGCTCTTACTGGAGAGTCCGTGCCGGTTAAAAAAGAAATTTCAGCCTTATCAGTGCCAGTTAAAAATATAATTGAAGCTAAGAACGCTGTATTTTCTGGCTCGTCGATAATAAGTGGTGCTGCTACTGGAATCATAGTAACTACAGGATGCAATACTCTTTTTGGAACTATTGCGGAAAGTCTTAAAAAGCCCTCACCTCGTACGGAGTTTGAGAAGGGAATAAGTCTTTTTGGTATGTTTATAATGAAAACCGTTTTCATCCTGGTAATTTTCGTATTTGCGGTAAATATATACCTTAAGCGTTCACTTATTGAATCATTATTGTTTGCTATGGCACTTGCTGTGGGACTTACCCCGGAGCTGCTTCCTATGATTACTACAGTAACTTTAGCTGCTGGCGCTATTCACATGGCAAAGAAAAAAGTTATAGTCAAAAATTTGATGGCTATTCAGAATTTTGGCAGTATTGACATACTCTGTAGTGATAAAACTGGGACGCTTACCAGTGGTACAATGAGACTTGATCAATATATAGATCCTTTTGGTAAAAAAAATGAACAGGTAATGTTGCTGGCATACTTGAACAGTTTTCATGGGACAGGAATATCAAACCCGTTTAATACAGCAATATTAAAACAAACAAGTACAAATCCTTTAGATGCCGCGATTTTGAAACATGCTCACCCGGATATAAAGTCTTATAATAAAATAGACGAAATTCCCTTCGATTTTGAACGACGTCGTTCCAGTGTTGTAGTTGAGCGAGATGATACTCATTTGCTTATTACTAAAGGAGCCCCTGAGTATGTATTGAATATATGTTCTTCATTGGATTTTGATGGGATGAATAAATTAATAGATGATGAAATCAAGGATCAATGTATTGCCGTTTTTCATTCATTAAGTCAACAAGGTTACAGAGTTTTAGCTGTAGCTTATCGAAATCTACCCCAGATTCAATCTGCATATAATTCTCAAGATGAAAAGAATTTAATTTTTGCTGGTTATCTGGCATTTTACGATCCACCGTTAAGTAATATTAAAACGATTATTAAACAATTGAATGAGCAAGGGGTGAAAGTAAAAATTATTACAGGAGATAACGATTTAGTAGCGGCACATGTGTGTGCTAAAGTAGGGCTTAATGTGCAGAGAATAGTCTTGGGTGATGAACTGGAGCATATGACCGATCCTGCTTTAGGAAAAATAGCCGAAGAGGTTGATGTATTCGCTCGTATTTCACCAATGCAAAAACAGAGAATTATTTTGGCTTTGCGATCGCGACAGCATGTTGTCGGTTATCTTGGTGATGGCATTAATGATGCGCCCTCACTGCATGCGGCTGATGTTGGAATTACTGTCGCTGGTGCAGTAAACATTGCTCGTGAATCAGCAGATATCATTTTATTAAAAAGAGACTTAAAGGTCTTACTCAATGGAATAATTGAAGGCCGTAAATCATTTGGTAATGTTATGAAGTATCTGATGATGGGAACTAGTTCTAATTTTGGCAATATGTTGAGTATGACGGTTGCTGTTTTATTTTTGCCTTTTTTACCCATGCTCCCTATTCAAATATTGTTAAATAATCTTTTGTATGATGCCTCACAAATTACGATTCCAACAGATAATGTAGATGAAAGTTTTATCAAAAAACCCAAACATTGGGATATTTCTATTATTAAGAAATTTATGTTTACTATAGGACCTATTAGTTCACTTTTTGACTTTTTAACCTTTTATATTATGCTGACTGTCTTTGCTGCATCAGAGTCTTTATTTCAGACTGGTTGGTTTGTTGAATCACTTGCCACACAATGTTTAGTAATTTTTATTATTAGAACAGCTAAAAATCCTTGGCAAAGTAAACCAAGTTTATCTTTAACAATTATGGTAGTAGCCATGGTTTTTATTGGTATTTTATTGCCTTTTAGCCCTCTTGCATCATTGCTTGGTTTTGTTCCTCTACCCCCCATGTATTTTCTTTTTTTAATTGCTGCAACCTTCTTTTATTTGCTTTTAGTTGAATTTATTAAAGGAAAAATAATGGGTAAGCTGCTGCATTAAGCCCCGTTATTTTTTGATTATGAATCATTAGGTAAATCTATTTTAATGGTTGCGCTCCCTGTTAATCTTAATGCATTTAGAATAGCAAAAATATCAATTAGCTCTTGCAACAGTGCACCAGTAACTGGATTGATGAATCCTGTAGCGGCAAATCCCATGCCGATAAGACTCAGAATCATACCCCCAAGAGCACTTTGTAATGCGATTTTTCGTGTATATAAGCTGAGATGTATTAATTCATCTACTTTGGTCAATGTATTTTCCATAATGACGGCTCCGGCAGCTTCAGATGTAACACTATTAGCATGTCCAAAAGCAATCCCAACAGTAGCTGCTGTTAATGCTGGGGCATCATTTATACCATCACCCATGAAAACTGTTGGTGCTTTTAAGCACTCTTGACGAACAATAGCAAGTTTTTGCTCAGGACTTTGAGATGCATAAAGTTCTGTTACATTTAACAACTTACCTAAGTAATTTACTTCAGATTCTCGATCACCTGATACAAGCATGATTTTTTTAAATTGGTGGTATGGTGCTAAATGATTGATAAAAGATTTACTGTCTGAGCGTGGAGCATCATGAAAATGTAATGACGCGGCATATTCATTATCAAATAAAACAATACATTCCAAACCAGGTGAGACTGGAGGAAGTAAGTCAGCATATTGAGGCATATTTTCTAATAGTTTTTTTCGTCCGGTAATTTGAATGCGGTGATTGTTGATATGGCCATGCAATCCTTTTCCTGGTTCTTCAGAAACATTAATCGCGTCAAGCAAGATTAAATTAGCTTTTTTGGCAGCATTTAGTATTGCATTTGCAAGTGGGTGTTTTGAATAGCGTTCTATACTGGCAACATATTGTAAGACTGTTTCCTTTTGATAATTTGGAGTGGTTATAATTTCTGTTAAAGTAGGTTTTCCATAAGTAAGAGTCCCAGTTTTATCAAAAATAGCTGTTTTACAGGTTATTAATCGCTCCAAAACAGTGGGGTCTTTTATGATAATGGCTTGTTTCGCCGCTCTTGAAATAGCACTAATCAGAGTAATCGGAATAGCAATTAATAAGGGGCAGGGGGTTGCTATCACTAATACAGAAAGAAAACGCACAGCTTCTCCAGTAAAATACCAGGCGGCGCAAGCAACAGTCAACGCAATGGGGGCAAAAATTGCGCCAATCTGATCTCCTAAGCGCCTCATTGAAGGTCGTTTCTGCTCGGCTTCTTCCAACACTTTAACAATTGTGGCAAATCGGGAGTCTGCTGGTAAGGCAGTGGCTTTAATTGTTAATAAGGCTTCCCCATTAATCGCTCCGGATAAGACGTTAGTTCCGGGTGCTTTTGATATTTGATAGGGTTCACCAGTCAAGTAAGATTCATCCATTGAACCATGTCCTTCTAAAACGGTACCGTCTACGGGACAAGTCTCATGAGGATAAATTAATAGTTCATCATTAATATTAATTGTATTTAACGGAATATCTTCAATATTTTTTGCTCTTTTTCGATGAGCAATTGAGGGCATTCGCGCTACCAAATTTAGTAATACCGAAGAGGCTTTTTTCATTGCAAAAAATTCGAGAGCCTGACCACTTGCCAGCATTAATATAATAAGAGATGCAGCAAGATATTCATCTAAAATAATACTTGTTGCTAATGCAATTGCGGCTAATAGATCAGCCCCTAAATTGCCATGTAATAATTTATAAATAATTTGTAAAAATAGAGGAGCTCCACCAGTAATGATGAGTAAATATAAAGGAAACAGTGAAAATGAGAAATCAAAAAAACGCATAAAAAGATGTATGCTAATGGCAATCAATGAAAAAAGGGCAATATAGGATTGCCATTGGTATTTAGATTGAGTCAGCTTCATAATATTCCAGTAAAGTGAAGTAGGTTCTTTAGCATAGTTCAATGATTCCTTTTGCCAGAACATTAGTAATATCAATTTGATTGGTTGAGTGGATTATTGTATTGCAGGTAATTATTTCTTTTGCTCCTGCATCCATGAGTTTCTTTTTTGTTTGGTTTTTAAACAATGCATGTACACCAATACAGATTGGGTTTTTAAGCCTGGAAGCTGTTAGCTTTTTAAGTGATTCTAACATGCTTACTCCAGAAGAAATGATATCATCAATAAGAACGGGGGTTTGGCTCATGTTCTGTAGTTCGGGTAAAGTTATAATAACTCGTTTATCACCTAAACGTTTTTTGTGAGCAATCACAAAGGATAGATTGTTAAAGGCAGCTATTTCTGAGACCCACTGTCTACTCTCTTCATCTGGACCTATCAAAATAGGATTTTTTACATGTGAGGATATCCACTCAGAAATATTTTTTGTAGCATGGAGCGTGAGGGAGGGAATTTTATATATTTCAGAAAGTTGATGTATTCGATGTAAATGCGGATCAATAGTAATTATTCCATCTATATAATTTGAAATTAATTGAGCAAAAATAGTAGAGGTAATTGCCTCACCAGAATGGAATCGCATGTCTTGCCGCATATACGCTAAATAAGGTGCTACCAAGCAAATCTTATTTGCTCCCAGTTCCTTAAGTGTTTTAGCGATAAATAGCAGTGGCAGTATTTTGCTATTAGGTTGATTGAACGTGCAGACTAAAATAACCGTTTTATTTTTAACTTCGGAATGGATGCGAATATAGGACTCATCATCAGGAAATGCGCGTATTTCTATTTTACCCATTTCAATAGAGAGTAGATTACTTATGGCTTGAGTTAGTTCTGCATTTCCTGGTAAAGGTATAAGAAGGTGTTTATTCATTGAGTCACCCACAATCATGCCCTGGCATGGTAATTTTAATGATATCGGGTAGAGATAGGGCATAGGTAAGGGCGTAATCCAGAGCACCTTTAGACTCGGCATGAATTCGATAGAGTAGTTGCCCTTTTTCAATTGGAGTATTTAATTTGCTAAAAAATTCGATGCCTGCAGCTGGCTCATAAGGAGCTCCTGCTAATTTTGCTATTTTAGCCAAATTTCTATTATCGATTTCTGTCACTAAACCATTTTTAAGTGCAATAATATTATGAGTGAACAATGCGGTAGGTGGTTCTTTAAAACCACCTTGTGCTTCACAAATTGCTAAGAATTTTTTTAATGCAGTTCCATTTTCCAATATATTTGTTGCTAATTCTGTGGCTTGTTGGAGGGGTATTTTTTTTCCCAATTCAATTAATATCGCAGCAAGCGTGATGGCTTTGTTTTTTAGATCAACAGGAGCATCTTGATGATTTTGGAGCACTGCTAAAATATCTTTAGCTTCTAAAGCAGGACCAATACCTCTTCCAAGTGGTTGGCTTCCAGACGTTTTTAAAGTAATGATGTTTAGATCGAGTGCTTTAGCTACTAAAGAAAAATAGTTTTGATATTTGGAAAACTCAAGATCTGAACGAATTTTTGCAGTAGCTCCTACAGGAATATCTATAAGTACATGAGTTGCTCCAATGGCAAGTTTTTTAGAAAGCACAGAAGCTATCATTTGCCCCATAGGATCAATATCCAGAACTCGTTCTACACGAATCAGAATATCATCTGCCGGACTTAGCCCTAAGTTGCCTCCCCACACCATGCAACCTCCTTCTTGTGCCACTACGTCTTTGATTTTTGAAATAGACAAATTTACTGCTGTCATTGTTTCAATAGTATCTGCAGTACCAGCAGGAGAGGTAATTGCTCTTGATGAGGTTTTCGGAATAATCAGTCCAGCAGCGGCTACAATAGCTACAACAATGGGAGTTGTTCGATTTCCAGGGATACCGCCTACGCTGTGTTTATCAAGAATAATAGGATGATCCCAATGTAATCGTTCTCCAGTATTAACCATTGCTTGAGTTAAATAGATAATTTCTTCAATAGTAAGATTGTCATGGCCACATGCAGTGATAAAACTGGATAAGTGAATATTGGAATATTTTCCTGCTACAATATCACTGATAATTTCATGAAATTGATTGGCGGTTAAAACATTGCCATATATTTTAGAACGGATATAGTTGAGAGAAAGTACGGGGGGCAGGTGGGTGATCTTAATTTGATCGCCTTTTTTTGCACCTATTTTTTCCCATGCGCTTTCGGAAAGACTTGCTTCACACTCTTGTAAAATTGCAGAATGAATAATATTCAATGAGGCAATTATAGATTTTTTATTTAACTCCACAATTACTCTTGCTTGCGTTTCAATGCCCTCTGAAATGCAAATAAAACAATCTGAACGTATAAAAAGAATAAACTCCTGTCGTGTATCAATACCTAATCTGACTAGTTTCAGTTTATTTAATTCTTTAGATAATCGGCTGTTCATCATAGTTTCTCTAGTGCTTTTATTTGTTCGGCTTGAACTAAGCATGTTGAACCGGTCACGATTGTAGAACCCAAAAACTGAATTTCCATGATAATCCCTTAATATATGGATATTATTTATTATAGTTTGTTATAAGAAAATTTGAGATTTTCTTTGTACAGGTGAAGAATCTGAGCCCAGTAATTAAGTCCATTTCAAAATTAGTGGATCTTGATGAGTTGTAGGTAGGGTTTGTGCACTAGGCCAACCAATAATGATAGGTGCTACTGCAGTCATTTTTGTGGGTATTTCTAACTCCTTCTTCCATTCAGGTAAATTTAAGGCTGCGATTGCAAAACCAATAACACAGGACTGGAGACCAAAAGGTAGTGCGGCAAGCATTAGATTTTGAGCTGCTAACCAACAATCTGCACTGACAAAGGGGCCTTTAAATGTGCTGTAGATAACAATTAAAGTGTGTGCATTATAAAATATGTTAAATTCTTTTTGTTTCACTACTTCAAAAACATGTTGTGATTGAAGATTCTTATTATTATTGCTTTCATTATTGACGATCAGTTTGGCGCTTTCTGATATCCGATCTAACAAGTTTTTGTTTTGAATAATAACAAATCCTCTTGATTCTTCATGAAGAGCAGATGGGGCATGTATCGCTGCATCTAATAGTTGCTTAATAGTGTCAGAATCAACTGTTTCAGGTAAAAAATTACGTGTGGCATGCCTATTGTATATCGCATCCATTACGTCAATCGGAGTTTTAATATTATTCCTTTGCTTTTGAATTTCCATAATTTCCTACCTCATTGTTTTAGTCAGCTGAATGACTAATTAAGATGAATGTTCCACATCAAATCTAATGGGTTGTTACTGTTACATTATAGTAAAATTCAGTGTCATGTGTGGTCACTTTGGCTAAATAAAGAATAATTGTTTGTGTCGATGAGTTGAAATTTGAGATAAAACCATACAGTGCTGTGACCAATAATAAACCATTGGTTTCCAGGGTTTGGACGTCACTTCTGTCAATTGCCAGCATAATATTTTTGTTTAGTATGATTTTCGCGATTGTAATAGGTTGTTATTTGTTCAAAAGTATAGACTATAATTTTTAGATGCAGCTCAATAGGATAACTTTAATGCGCGCCATGGTTATGGAGAGAGCCTTTACTCCTTTAAAATATGTTGAAGTAAAAAAGCCAAGCCCTAATCAAGATCAGGTTTTAATTAAAATATCTGCATGCGGTATTTGCCGTACGGATCTTCATGTTGTTGACGATGAGTTAAAAGCACCGAAACTTCCATTGATTCCAGGGCATCAAATTGTTGGTTCTATTGAAGAAATGGGATCCGGAGTGACTCATTTTTCTCTTGGTCAACGAATAGGAGTTCCTTGGTTGGGCGGAAGTTGCGGTACTTGTACTTTTTGTTTAACGGGTCGTGAGAATCTGTGTGAGCATGCTTTATTTACAGGCTATCAAATTGATGGAGGATTTGCAGAATATTGTGTTGCTGATCATCGATTTTGCTTTCCCATTCCTGATGGATATTCAGATTATCAAGCGGCTCCGCTTTTTTGTGCGGGTTTAATTGGATATCGTGCATTATTAAAAGCAGGAGCCGCGAACCATTTGGGGTTATATGGTTTTGGGGCAGCAGCACATATAATTATTCAGGTCGCTCGTTATCAAGGACGTACAGTTTATGCATTTACAGCCCCTGCGGATGTTATGGCACAGAAGTTTGCCTACCAATTAGGTGCCCAATGGGCTGGTGGTTCTGATGAAATACCCCCCCATATTTTAGATGCCGCAATTATTTTTGCTCCAGTGGGTGCTCTTGTTCCTAATGCATTACTTAATACGGCCAGAGGAGGTACTGTTGTTTGTGCGGGTATTCATATGTCTGATATCCCTAGTTTTCCTTATGAATTGTTATGGGGGGAACGAACATTATGTTCTGTAGCTAATTTAACGCGTAAAGACGGTGAAGAGTTCTTGGCATTCGCACCTAAAATACCCATTAGAACTAAAATTAATGTTTACCCTCTGGCACAAGTAAATCAGGCACTGGATGATTTGCGCCATGGTCGTTTTGAAGGTGCTGCGGTAATTAAAATATAACGCTCCATAGTGTGAATGCTGCCAGTGCTACTGTTGCAAGAAATAAAAAGTCCGCACTATAACCACAGTATCGCACAATACTACCAGCAAGGACTTAGCTAAGAGATGCTCCAATTCCTATAATTTTATAAGGGGTTAACATATAATAATTTATTTGTATCAATTTACCGAGAAATGATAAATGATATCGACTTATACCTACACAATACTGTTGCTTATCTGCTCAAATACATTTATGACTTTTGCCTGGTACGCTCACTTAAAAAATCTTAATCATAAGGCTTTATGGATTGCTATATTAGTTAGCTGGGGTATTGCTTTTTTTGAGTATCTATTCCAGGTTCCTGCAAATCGCATAGGATTTAATAGCGGTGAAATTAGCTTGGCTCAACTTAAAATATTACAGGAAATAATAACACTTTCCGTATTTGTGCCTTTTGCAGTTCTTTATATGCATCAAGATTTATCGTGGAATTACTTATGGGCAGGCTTTTGTATGATTGGTGCAGTCTATTTTATTTTTCGCTAACTTTCATCAAGACTTTTTTCATCTTGTGAGCTGCAGGCACAATTATTTTTGTCGGCAGGAAATTCAGACTATACTAAATATTAAAGAGCTTAAAAGTCAATTGCTTAAGTAACTACAGACTTACTATTGTGAGATAGTCATCCTATGCAGGCTATATTAAAAGAGGATATATCAAAAAGAACGGCTCTGAAGTTCGTCATCTTAATTGGTGTTGTTAGTTTATTTGCTGATATGACCTATGAAGGTGCTCGAAGTATCACCGGACCTTATTTAGCTGTTTTAGGTGCAAATGGCGCAATCGTTGGATTTGTGTCCGGATTTGGCGAATTGGTGGGCTATGCATTACGTTTAGTATCTGGCTATCTTGCCGATCGCACAGGTAGGTATTGGGCAATCACCATTGTAGGTTATGCTTTTAATTTGTTAGCCGTGCCACTTTTAGCGCTCGCGGGCCATTGGTGGGTTGCAGCAGTTCTCATGATAATTGAGCGAATGGGTAAGGCCATGCGAGTACCTTCCCGTGATGCTATGTTGTCTCATGCAGGCCAAACGATGGGGATGGGATGGGTGTTTGGATTACATGAGGCATTGGATAAAACCGGTGCCATGTTAGGACCTCTTATTGTAGCTGCAGTTCTGTATTTTAAAGGTGGCTATCATGAAAGTTTCGCCATTCTTTTAATTCCAGCCCTTCTTGCATTATCCGTCCTTGGATGTGCTCGTTGGTTATATCCTAATCCCCAATCTTTAGAAATGGAGCATGACACTATTAAAGCAAATGGAATGGACTCTTCTTACTGGCTCTATTTAACAGGCGCTTCATTAATCGCGGCAGGTTATGCTGATTTTCCATTGATGGCCTATCACTTTCAAAAAACTGCGTTACTGTCACCCGTGTGGATTCCCGTTTTTTACTCGATTGCAATGGGGGCTAATGTAATAGCAGCACCACTATTAGGGTACTTTTATGATCGTAAGGGTTTTTTAATTTTAATTCTAATAACTATTGTATCCAGCTTTTTTGCACCCTTAGTATTTTTAGGAAATTTTAAGTTAGCTTTAGTTGGGGTAATTTTATGGAGTATCGGTGTCGGTGCTCATGAATCGCTAATGCGTGCCATTGTTGCTCATATGGTACCTAAAGAAAAACGTGGTTCTGCTTATGGTGTATTCAATATGGGATTTGGGATTTTTTGGTTTTTGGGCAGTTTTTTTATGGGAATAATCTATGATAGTTCCATACCTGCATTAGTAATTTTTTCTTTGCTGATTCAATTGTTAGCCGTCCCTTTATTATGGATTGTTAGGAACCATAGGTCACAAACTCCATGAGATTACGGTTTCCTTCATAAATTGGTGCGCTCGGTGGGACTCGAACCCCCGACACCAATGTATAAAAGTAAATAATTAATCTTTTTTATCTAATACCTTTGCCACATCCAGTTTTTGATACTCTTCAGTATCAAAATAATTATGTTGAGCAATTAGGGTTTTATTTTTTTCAAAATATAAAAAATGTGGAAATTGCATTCGTTCAGAAACGGTAATAACTTTTGTAATCATCATACCAAATCGATGATACAATTGAATTGCGCTGGTTTGACAACTGACAGTATATAAAGATAGAGTTTCACAACCATTCCGAATGGCCTTTCATTTCCGCATGCTCTAATAATTTTTTTCCTAATCCTTTACCACGAAATGTTTTTAAAACAGCAAGAAAACTAATGTGGTAACTCTCAGTTAATTCAAAATCAAACACATTCTTGAATAGATTGGTTGTTCTAGGATCGAGAGCTGTATCATACCTGGTTTCTGGGATATTAGAGAGAGCCTCTTTAGTAGCACAAACAACGGCACCTAAAACACAGTTATTATCACCTTTTTTTACAATGATCGTAGTAAACGGCAGATAAGGCTTAACAATCCACTCTCTCATAAATTCACGATTGCTTATATTCAACGTATTATTTTTTAATCCAAAATCCCAGTATCCAGTACTGGCTAGCAATGGAACAAGTTGATCGGTATGTCTTTCTTCTGCTTGCAACAATTCATACATATTGGTTAAATCCTTTTTAAAACAAGTTGAAGGTGGCATTATGGTCCCTGAGATATGTCGAGAACACGCGATTAGCACAGCCACATTTTATAAATGGTGAGCTAGGTACGGCGGTGCTTACACCAGTATTCTGATAAAGTGTATCAATTCGTATTTCGTTCGTTAAACCTTGGTTTGGACCGCTTTCATCATTAATATTCATTTAACTTTACTAAAATAATGTTTTTTTCTCCACTATACATCGAATTTAAAGTGGATGATTAAATTTCGCATAATGAGCTCGGCTAATACATTAGACAACTAGAATAACTTCTTTCTTAGCTAATCGATGTCTGAGGCTGTTTTATCTACTATGAAGAAACGCTTAAGTAAGAGCTAACTTGCTTTTAGTAGATCCCAGAAAATGCTTTGAATCATTCCGTAATTCTGCTCAACACCTTCATCTCTCTAAATCTGTTTACATAAAAACACCTATTTTTATTTTGTCGAAATACAGTTGTGTTAATCCAGTTGCCTCATAAGTAAATGTTACCGAAGGGTCTTTTCGTTGCCTCATAACTCATGTTACTGAACAGGGACGAAATTAACATAAAAATACTCTCTAAAAATATCCTAGCGGGGTGAAGGGGCCGGCAATGAGGCTCCT